>NZ_OY782870.1:733318-1466637 GCF_963678545.1 uncultured Methanomethylovorans sp. | reverse complement strand
TCTGGTGAAAGTCGTTTTAGGTCGTCATCTTCAGCAAGCCATGTATCTAGTAGTACCGTTGTCATCTCTAGGTGTCCCTGGAATCCGTAGGCATTGTTTCCAATTTTAATCACCTGGTTTGTACAATGCTTTCCAGCTGCTAAGAGCTGCATGCTGTCTGTCGTTTCCACTGTTTCGCCATGGAGCTGGAATATAGGTAGTGTTGTCTCCAATCCTGAGAAAATAGGGTCATTTTTTCCTTGCTCAGTAAGTTTTACTGAATTTTTATTTCCTTGTAGATCTTTCCATCCGACTTCTTTTACAGGGCTCCTTATAACTTTGCCACCACAAGCTTTTACAAGGGCCTGCATACCAAGGCAAACTCCCAGATATGGCACACCTGCCTTTATTGCCTGTTCTATTCTGACAATTTCCTGTTTCATTGTTTTGGTGATATCATTTGCGCTGGCTGGGCCACCCATTACTATAAGAGCTTCAGATTTTGTAGGATCAGGTATTTCTTCTCCATTTTCAAGGTCAATAATCTCAGCTTCTATTTTATTATTGTAGAGTATTTCTCCCAAGACTCCAGGCCCTTCTCTGGAGCAGTTCTTGATGATCAGGACTGTCATGGATAAATGAGGGGTAGTTAAAAGATATATGTGCGTCGCCTGGAAAAGAATCAGATAATTAGGAGGGCTCCTTTCCTGTCTACTATAGAGAAAGGAACCTTTTCCCGTTTTTAGGCGTTTTTGCCGGATACCATCGTACCACCGATGATGTTGTACCAACCAACCTAGCCAACCCTATTTTTGTCTTATTATCGCCTAAGCAATGCAATCTTTGTAATTCAACTATTTAAATATATCTGCAATTATGTGTATACTAATCATCATCATAATCATTTTCTTTTGTTCAGGCATATTATTTGATATTCGTAAAAGCATCAAATATGTGTCATTGTAAGATTCTTACTCGATCTTGTAATGCAGTTGAATACATATCAAAAATATTCTTGTTATAACATATCAGGATTACTTTGTTAATTGTGTCGACTTCCATTAGGAAATCCAGTACTGCCTTCACAGCAATCTTAGCTGCTCTTTCAACAGGAAAACCATAAGCACCTATGCTGATTCCGGGGAATGCGATAGATTTAACTTCATATTGTTGTGCAAGTTCCAGTGAACTCTGGTATGCACAATAGAGCATTTTGTCTTCTTCGTATGCTCCACCTTTCCATATCGGTCCTACAGTATGTATCACCCATTTTGCAGGCAGGTTGTATCCTTTGGTAATTTTTGCCTCTCCTGTAGGGCATCCTCCAATTTTGCGGCATTCTTCAAGCAACTCCGGACCAGCTGCCCTATGAATTGCTCCATCAACTCCTCCTCCTCCAAGAAGAGAATTGTTTGCTGCGTTAACGATGGCATCAACATTCTGTATCACTATGTCATCCATTATGACCGATATCTTTTCAGCTATTTTCAACACATTAGTACTCCTTATTCTTTGAATACACTTTAGACTCTTGTAATTATAAATTCTCATGAATTTGAAGGATTAATGTGCATTAAAATACTAATGCAGACAATAATCATTATATGGACCAGCGTACACAAAGCATTCTTTCTATTTTTGAACAGATTAACAGCATTCCGCGATGTTCCAAACATGAAGGTAACATATCTAATTGGCTCAAGGAATGGGCTTTATTCCACGGACTTAGTGTTAAGTTTGATAGCGTTAATAATGTCGTAATAACTGTTCCTCCATCTCCCGGTTATGAGAAATCCCCTACGATAGTCATACAGGGTCACATGGATATGGTATGTGAGAAAGTGGAATCATCTCTTCATGACTTTAGTCGTGATTCCATTAAATCGGTTTACGATGGCGACTGGCTTCGAGCAGATGGAACAACTCTGGGCGCAGACAATGGTATTGCCCTTGCCATGGCACTTGAACTTGCCAGGGATCCAGGTATTAGGCATCCGACATTGGAATTACTCTTTACTGTGGATGAGGAAACATCCATGCAGGGTGCCAATGCCCTTACTTTTGATTTTATCTCAGGGCAGATATTCCTTAATCTTGATTCTGAAGAAGAAGGTGTATTCATTGTGGGCTGTGCAGGCGGTGTTACTACCAGCATTGAGATGAGTCTGGAATGTGTCCCTATACCTGAGTCTTATAGTATATGTATGCTAGTTGCTGAAGGCATGGCTGGCGGTCATTCCGGTGTGGATATTCATGAAAAAAGAGCGAATGCCAATAAAGTGCTTGCAGCAGCCATTTATAAACTTATGGATCTAAAGGATTCAAATATAATGTTAATGTCTGTTGATGGGGGTAAGGCTCACAATGCCATTCCCAGATACTCACATGCGATCCTGGCTTGTCCTGTGGATATCCTGCCACTAATGGAATCAAGTGTTGCACAACTGGAAAATGAATTCTCTTCGGAGTATGCTGAAAGAGAGCCAGGATTAATTCTGCGGCTTGAAGAGGTTCACAAGGATGATGCATATCGGGCAATTGCTCCCAATATTGCAAAGAAGCTTGTGCAAATGTTGCTGGATCTGCCCTATGGAGTGGCTTCCATGTCATCTGCTATGCCTGATCTTGTGGAGACATCCAGCAATCTTGCAGTCATCAAAACTGCACAGGACAATTTCACCATTGTCACAAGCCAACGAAGTTCCGATATGGCTAAGCTTGGGGGGCTTACTGATCGAATAAACTCAATGGCAAGGTTAGCAGGAGCAAGAGTACATAACAGTGAAGGCTATCCTTCATGGAAACCGAACATGTCATCATCTTTGCTGCGGAAATGTGAAGATGTCTATGAGTCCCTCTTTGGTGAAAAGCCGGAGGTGGAAGTCATACATGCAGGTCTTGAATGTGCTGTAATCGGTTCCAAGTTCGCGGGTCTTGATATGATCTCATTCGGACCTACCATAAAGAATCCGCATTCACCGGATGAACGGCTCTACATTCCTTCCGTATCACGGACATGGGAGTTCCTGGTAGCGCTGCTTGCTTCATTCAGGTGATATTTTATACTTGCTAACGGCAAATAATAAGTAAGGATAAAGGAAGGGAGTGCATGAGACAATTTCCAAGACCTATAGTAGTAGTGAGCAGATGTCTGGAATTTGACAAGGTACGGTATGACGGACAGGTACTACACTCTCGGATCGTCAGGGACCTGGAACCGTTCGTTGACTACATAAAAGTCTGCCCGGAAGTGGAGATCGGGCTCGGGGTGCCGCGTGAGCCCATCCGGATAGTGCGTAAGGATGGATCTTACAGGCTCATTCAACCAGCTACCGGTGAAGATCTCACAGATAGAATGAACTCTTTTAGTGAGGTTTTCATAGAGGAACTGCACGGAGTGGATGGTTTCATATTCAAGTCCAAGTCACCGACCATAGGTCTTCGCAACATCAAGGTATATGCAGGTGTGGAGAATGCACCGGTGGTGGAAAGAAGCACCGGCTTCTTTGCAGGAAAACTGTTGGAAATGTATCCTGGATATCCTCTGGAAGAGGAGGACAGGCTGCGCAATACCAGGATAAGGCAGCATTTCCTCACTCATCTGTATACATTTGCAGGTCTACGGGAGCTCAGGAAGTCTGCAAACCTGGTGGATGTGCAGGATTTTCTGAGTAGGAACGAATTCCTTTTCCTAGCCTATAATAAGGATATACAGAAAAAGATGTTCGAACTTGTGCAGGATGGAGCAAAGCCGATCGACAATGTACTGGACGAACTGGAATCGCTGCTCAAGCAGTTGATGGTAAAGCCACCTGATCATCAGGCAAACATAGAGGCTGCAAGGGCGATGTTCCAGTTGGTAGCTATTGATCTGTCTAAAAAGGAAAATAAGTTCTTCGAGGCTGTGCTTGGTCGTTACGAGCAGAACAAGATATGTTTCAGTACAGTTCTGGAATTGCTGAAGCTGCATTTCCTTGTGTCTGGTAAGGACCCTGCATACCATTCATTGCTATTACCTTATCCCGAAGAGTTAATACTCGAAGTTGACGAAGATAGGGATAAGGATTTTTGGAAATAAGGACTGATAAATATGGATAATTTACAGGAACTTGCTGATCTATGTATCGATTGTAAGAATTGCTGGGATGTGTGCCCTGTGAATATGGTTACAGAAGGCAATATCTATACTCCTCAGGGCAAGATCAGGTCATTGTCCAAGATCATTGCAGGGGAGGAGCTTACAGAGGATGAGTTTAATAACATTTATCTTTCCACACGGTGTGGTGCATGCGATGATGTATGCCCTGTAGATATTCCCATTACGAAGATTATCCAATATGAACGGAAGCTTTTGGCTAAGCAGGGCAAGGAGCCTGCAAAAACCACTCTTATCTCAAAGAACATTCTGGAAAAGAATAGTCCTGGAGGTAAGGACCCCGCTTTGAGATTATCATGG
The DNA here is from genome assembly GCF_963678545.1 of uncultured Methanomethylovorans sp. Lineage (NCBI taxonomy): Archaea > Methanobacteriati > Methanobacteriota > Methanomicrobia > Methanosarcinales > Methanosarcinaceae > Methanomethylovorans > uncultured Methanomethylovorans sp. The sequence goes on along the minus strand of NZ_OY782870.1, from coordinate 1,462,202 downwards.
GTGACAGAAGATCTTGATATTGCTGAAAAGTCGGATGTGGCTTACATGGCCGGATGCTGGGTATCCTACAGCCATCCGGAAATTGCTCAGTCTACCATCAGATTGCTCAACAAGGCAGGCATAAAGCCGATGATATTGAAAGAGGAGAAATGTTGCGGTATTTTTCTCATTGATAGCGGGCATCTGGATGATGTTGCAGCACATGCCAAGAAGTATATGGAATACATCGAGTCCCTGGGCGTGAAAAAGCTGCTTGTCTCCTGTCCGGGATGCTATCACAGCATCAGGGATTCGTATGCCGAGCTGTGCAGAGAGCCGAAGTTTGAAGTGGAGCTTACCATGAACGTCTTCAAAGAACTTCTGGAAGAGGGCAAACTGAAGCCTCAAAAGCTGAACAGGACAGTGGCTATCAGGGATGCCTGTCCGATACGCCATCTTTCAGCTGTGCCCAGGGACATCCTCAAGACCATCGGTGTGGAAGTCCTCGAGCTGTTCGATGGCAAGACAAGGTGCTGCGGTGGTCCGGGTGGCCTTAAGCCCAACTTCCCTCAGATCTCAGGCGATATCGCAATGATGTCTGTCAACAGGTACAAGGAGATCTCGGACACTCTGGTCTCTTATTGCCCGTTCTGCATGCACCACACCGAAGGCGTCTGCAAGGACCGCAACGAAGAACTGAATATGAAGGACATCTCGGTGCTGCTGGCTGAGAGTGTGCTGGGGAAGTGAGGATTGTTTTTTCTCTATTCCTTCTTACTTTTCCTTCCCTTCTTCCCTTACAGCTTCTATCTTCTTCTTATCAAATAACCCATCAACCGCATCGCACATTATAATAATCCGTTCCATGTCTGATAGCTCAGGCTCACCGTGGAAATAATTATCAATGGAACAGATATCGAATATCTCATCCAGGGACCGGATCTCTGTGTTCAGTTTAGCAGGCACATCAACAATCTTCTCTACACTGTCCATGAGGCAGTTATAATTGTGGTTGAATGGTTCCACATCATACAAGTAGCACAAAGCAACAAGATAGCGTTCAAGAGCAAGTGAAGCTACATTGAATACTACGCTGTGGATCTGTCCTTCATTTTGGAACTGTTTTGCTCTGCGAAGGTATGCCTTTGCGTCCAGGTATTCCTTTTCAAACTCGTCGTATCTTGACTTTTGTGCCATAAATTCTATTCTCATCCGGAAACCTCCGCAAGGTGATCATGCAAGTTCATGTTTTTCATGTTTTATATTAGAAACTGTGCTTATGCTATTGATTCTATAGGTTTTGCTCTTTGCTTTTTTCTAACTCGGAATGTTAATTCCTACTTATTATAATTAAAGTTATCCATTCGTATGTAATAGAACAGTCCGAGTATTTCCTTTATTGAAACAATGAAGTTGCAACTAGGGTAAAAAAGTACAAAAAGCACTTACTAAGAAAGGATAAATGCCGAAGGATGTCATTCTTCAGTCTTATCCACCAGCACAGCATCCGTTATAGCGACCTTTGCAGTGTACTCGTCAAGCTCGATAACATCAAATTCGCGGATCTCGATCTTTTTTTTGTACATAGGCGCGTCCACCACGAAGCTTTCAAACTCGCCGCCTTCACCGGCAACGTTGAGGCCGATCTTCTCGTTAAGTTTCACTAGGCGTTGTATGTCGTTTTCCGTAATAATGTGTCCTACCCATTTACTGTTCAGGCCATAGGCTGCCACACTGCTGAAAATGAACCTGAAACCAAGGGCAAGCAATTGCCTCATCTCTTTTTCCTGGTCGATATGCCACAGGGGGGAAAATACTTTGAGTCCCAGTTCATCGCATATCCGCTCGATCCGCTCCCTCTGGTAATTGGAGTACAGGGCTCCGGTAACAACTCCTTCTATGCCGAATTCCTGTTTGGCCCGAAGAATGGCCTTTTTCAGATCCTCCAGTTCGCTTTCCTTCTCACCCTGAGTTATCTGTTCTATGAGAGGGATTTCCATAGCTTCTGCCTGCAATTGCGCCAGGCCGATATTTGGGGTGTGGAACATATAAGAATCAGGATTGATGCTCTTTATAGTGATCAGACACTCAATGGCATAGTTTTGCTGCTGCATAATATACATGGCATAATTGCTGTCCTTGCCTGAACTGAACAGCACTCCTAGTTTCAGATTGGGATATTCATAGAACTGTTTCAGGTAATCGGTCTTGGTGTCATAGCCTGCCCTTTTAGTAAGCTTGTCTATGGCTTTATCGAATCTGCTACCATACTGTGCAGCCTGTTTCTTCCTTAGGGTGAACTCTGCAGGTATACCAAGCCTTTCTCCTACTCTGCGCAGGATTAGCTTGTTCTCCTGTTCATTTATCTTGAAAGCCGGAGGTATCTTAAGTCCGTATTCCACGAACCTTCTATCAAGATAAGGCACTCGCATCTCGATGTTGTTGTACATGGATACAACATCGTCCCTGTAGGTATTCTTCTCGTATATCTTCAGAATATCGGCATAACAATCCCTGCTGATGTCAGTGGAACGTTTATGCCTGTCGTATCCGGCGAACAGCTCATCTGCCCCTGAACCGGAGAACATCACGCGCATTCCATCCTCTTTTGCCGCCTTGCAGGCAGTGTACATGGTCAGCGCCACACCAACTTTGGGGACATTCGTATCTTCCACCAAGGGAACTACAGTTTTCAGGTATTCTTCCACCTGTTCCAGGTCGATCTGGTATACCACAAGTTCCAGTTCGAGTGCTTTCGCCACCTTTTTTGCGTATTCTATATCAGGAGGCTCCTGCACGTCTTTCAGGCCCGCACTGTAACATTTAAAGTCCTTTCCAGGTACTTTCCCCTTCTTCTTGCACATGTAAGCCAGGATTGTGGAATCCAGGCCGCCGGAGAACAGTATTCCAAAGGGCTCATCGGGGAAACGGATAGTGACAGCATTTTCAAGCAACTGTTGCACTTGTTCCGCTACATCCTCAAAAGTGCCTTCATGCTGCGGGGCTATTGTGAAAAAATTCCGGGTGTAACGATATACTGTTCCACTATGGATGTCATAAGCCAGGAGCTCCCTGGGGTTGAGCTCTTTTATATCCATATAGCCTGTAGCCTTCAATGCCTTTTTCTCAGAGGCAAAAGCAAAGCCTTCTGGAAGGCTATACCAGAGAGGTTTAAGACCAATGATGTCTCTTGCAACATAAACTACATCTCCCCGCCAGTACACAAATGCATAAACACCTCTGAGCATGTCCAGGGTGTTGCTGATATTTCTCATCACTGCTGCGGGGTCTGAAGTATTCACATTGTCATTGTGCAGCCTTTGCTCTATGAGCTTTACAAGCATATCCGAATCATTGGAAGCATCGATATGGAATAATGCTGCCAGTTCCTTCCAGTTATATATCTCGCAATTTGATGCAAAGATGCCTTCATAAACAAGAGGCTGCCTGGTAAAATTAACCATGGAGTGTAGGGTGTGGCCAATGATATTGCTCTCATGCGGAAGGTGCAGGTTCTCAGGAATATACCCATATTCAACCCACCCGTTTCCTGCAGCTCCTGTCCCATCTTTTCCGCGATCTGCCAGTATATGCAAAGCCCTGAATGTAAGTTCAGCAGCGTTTTCTATATTAAAAAAGCCAGTAATGCCGCACATTTTTCTGTTCCTGTTGATTCCTTGTCGGACCAGCAGGATAAATGCGGTTCCTTGCTAATAATCTATCGTATCTGATCTCCAGGTATCTTAGATCCTGTGAGGAAAAGGTTCAGGATCAGGGATTACAGTTAAACTGGACCCTTTCCTCAGGAGTTAATGATATATAGAACCTTAGGATGTCATCAGGATCTATGTCTTCTGCGAGTTTGAACCCTCTTTCTGCACCAGCATTAAGGAACTTTTCTTCCTTTTCATGCTTCTTCATCATGAGTTCCCTTGCCTTTTCTTCACTCATGCCGGACATATCAACTTTTCTAAGCAATCCGATGTTGATGAAATTCTCTTCTATGTGCTTGTAAAGCTCATCTGCGGTCCGGCATTTTGGCTTTTCCTGCACCACTGTTTCTGTGTCCAGTAAAAAGATCTCTTCTCCGTTCTCTTTTCTGTAGGACAAAGCAATCTTCTTCATTACTATATTGCCGTTCTCGCAAACCACCATATTACGCTCAGGTCTCATTTTTGTTACCTCTTGCTGGGCGTTTGATCAACTAGACCCTGGATGGATGTACCACCATTCTTGTTCCAGCATCAGGTAAAAATCGCTTAAAATACTATTTAATGTTTTCTATGTTTAATTGTATAATACTTCTCATCATTATCATAGAACGGTTTTGCACAGTTGTTTGCTTCTGTTCATACCGACAACTAAAATAATATTATTGTCAAAATTGTATGATCAGCGAGGGATACATTATTTTCAATAAGTTAAAAAACACCATAAGGATATCCATATTACCACTAGCCAAAGGAATACCTGTTTCTCCGAACATGCTTACAATTATAGGTCTTGCTGTGAGCATTGTAACTGCAATGATCTTTGCCAGAGGCTATGTAGTGCTGGGTGGAGTGTTCATCCTTCTCAGCGGTATTTTTGATGTACTAGACGGTGGGGTGGCCAGAGCTTCAAATAGAATTACAGCCTTTGGAGCTGTATTGGATTCTGTATGTGACCGCTATGCAGATGGTATTATCTTTGTAGGTATTATTTATGGCCTGCTCAGCAGGAATATCGTTTCAGATCAGCTGTTCTTAATCCCTGATTGGCTCTGGTGTTCTCTTGCACTTATTGGTTCGTATCTCGTAAGCTATACCAGGGCACGTTCAGAGGCAGCCGGTGCTAAATCCATGAACATTGGCTTTGCAGAAAGACCAGAAAGGATGATACTTCTGGTCCTGGGTGCTTTCACAGGATATCTAGTTGCAGCAATTGTTTTGATAGTTGTTCTTACTCATATCACTTCTTTGCAAAGGTTGATACAGGCAGAACGCTCTTTAAGGTCTGGAAGATAAAGCGTTATTTTTAATTGCGTAGTCTGTCATACTATAGCAACTAACCCAACTGAGGATATACAATGAGATATGAAGCTGATGTGATCATCGAATTAAAATCCGGTATGCTTGATCCGGAGGGCACTACTATTAAAAGAGCACTGGAACATCTGGGATATACTCCGGAAAGTGTTAAAACTTCAAAGAAATACACCATTACACTTGAATCAAAGAACATCCATGATGCAAGAGAGAATGTGGAACAAATGTGCCAGAAGCTCATTGCAAATCCAATAATACACAATTATACAATTACTTTGAGGGAAATCTGATGACCATTGCCATTGTCCAGTTCGGCGGCAGTAACTGCGATCAGGATGTACTCCATGTACTGAAAGATGTTGTTGGTCTGGATGCAAGACTTGTATGGTACAAAGAAGAAAACCTCTCTGGTTTTGAAGGCGTAGTGATTCCAGGCGGATTCTCTTACGGCGATTATCTCAGAGCCGGTGCTATAGCAGCTCGTACTCCCATAATGGAATCAGTGAAGAAACTGGCTGCGGAAGGGAAGCCCGTTCTTGGGATATGCAATGGCTTCCAGGTACTGACTGAATCTGGGCTGCTTGCAGGTGCTCTAACAACTAACATGTATCCCAAGTTTAGATGCCAGCCTACCTGTCTGCGTGTGGAAAGCACAGAAACCCCATTCACTTCCAGGTTTAGAAAAGGAGAATTAGTACGCATTCCTATAGCCCATATGGAAGGAAATTTTTATGCCAACGAGGCTACTCTGTCTCAGCTGGAGAACGATGATCTCGTAGTCTTCAGATATGTGGATGCACAAGGCCATGTTACTGATGAGGTAAACCCTAACGGTTCACAGGAGAATATTGCAGGGATTGTCAGCACTTCCCGAAATGTGCTGGGTATGATGCCACATCCGGAAAGAGCTTCAGAAGAAATCCTGGGCTCAAAGGATGGTCTTAAAGTATTCCAGTCAATGGCAGATTGCATAACAGGTTCTGCCTGAATCTATTTTCTTTTTAGTACATTCTCAGCGGTCTTCCAGGAATGCCTGACAAACTCTGGCAGAGTATCATGTTCTCTGCTCCAGTCCTCCAGGAACCGCTGTGTCTTTGGATCTGAAGGGTAACCGCTACCAAAATCAATGCCGATTTTCTTTCCAAGTTCTTTTATTAGTTCATCCCTTCTGACCTTAGCCACAATAGAAGCGGCTGATACTACGGGATATGTTGCATCAGCCTGGTGCTCAGAAACCACTGACAGTTCATTAGCTTTTTCAGGATACTTTTTTGCATATTGTGCTTTAAGGTTAGTCCCAAACCTTGTTGCATTCACATCTGCGGCATCGACATAAGCCATATCAGGCTGCAATTCTTCAAGTACTCTTGAAAATCCAAGGACCATTATCTGATTCATGGTCATGACCTTACGCAACTCATCTATCTGCGAGGGAGATACTTCAAAAATGTAGACCTTTTGTGCATATTTCCTTATCTGATGTGCTAGATGTTCTCTTTTCTTCGGTGCGAGTTTTTTGGAATCAGCTACTCCCAGGTTCTTTAGAGAATCTAGCTTTTCTTTATCAGCAAGTACTCCACCTATGCACATAGGACCAATCACAGGTCCCTTTCCGGCTTCATCTATTCCTGCTATCTTCATCTTTTACTACAACCAGTGCAATGCATAAAAGTTGATATGTTCAGATGAATAGTGTGAATATAATAAAACCAATGGTCATCATGATTATTGAATGTTTGAGTCCGGACATCACACTTCCTTCTCCCATAGCTCCGGCCATAAGTCCTGAGCTAAGTCCCTGGATAAGGGCTGCGTGTTTGAATAACTGGGTATAGGCATCAAGGTCAAAACTCCCCAGGAAGCCCCCTGAAGATCCCGAAGCTGCCATTTTCTCACCGGCTGCAGCCATTTCAGTAAGGAATGTAGTGGAAATAACAAATATCACACCTACGAACACTAAAAAAGATATGTAAATTATCACAATATATATCATCATGCTCATGCTTCTTTCACGGCGCATGGCCTGTTCGGAGGCAGCATCCCTTGCAGCAACAATAAGCACTTCTCCTATATCTCCGCTGGAATCGTTTGCCTTCGTAATAAGAGAAAGGGAACGGGCAATTACCTGTGTTTTTAATCTGTTAGCAAAACGTATCAAAGAATCGTTAATGTCAAGTCCCCATGTAATATCATTCCATATCTTCTTTATTTCCTTACTCAGGGCATTTGTATCTGATTTAGCCATCAGGTGTATAGAGTCTCTCAGGGTCATACCAGTTTCATTGGTACTTGCCAGCTTTTTAAGCATATCAGGGAAATTGTTCTCTATCTTTTTCTTCTTCATGTTCTTTATCTCATGGAATATGGCTAAGGGGATCAGAACTATGAAAAGTGCAAGAACAAGCTTGTCGTCAATGAAATCTACCAATTGCGCAGGACTGACAATACTATGCATGTTAAGCACAAAAGGTATCATAAGTACAAGCAATGCAAGGGGCACTGTTGCTGCTGCAGAGAAGAGGGGATTAGCAAACATAGGTGCAAGCGGATTTTTTAATGTGTTCTTCAAATTAAGCTGCTTTTTCGATTTGATAAAGCCTTCATAGTATTGCCTTTGCTTTACCTTCTCCTCGCTCTCTTCGATTAGTATTCCATTCTCGTCGAATTCTTGTTGCAGATGCTCGGGAACCAGGGGTATCTCATGTTTAAGTGCTATACGTGTAGGCAAAAGCTCGGGTTCTCCCATCTCACTGGGGGTAATTATACTGATCATGACCACAAACATCACTGAACCCACGGGCAGTACCCCGTAGATTACAGCGTATATCATAGTAGTAGTGCCAGATCCCATCACTGCCATCATGACGCCCATTATAATTATAAACAGAGGACCAGCTACAAAGGCTGTTACATAAGATTCGGCCAGCAGTCCCAATGTTTCTAGAAATCCTTTCTGGTCTGTCTGTGATTTTTGCAGGTAGTTTTCGGACTTATCCTGGAAGTATTTTGGAATGCTTCCGCCACTGTCTATCACTGTAAGTAGATTATACATGAGGTCCTGGAATCTGTCGGAGGGCGTGATTGCACATGCATTGGACAGGGCTGTTCTTAGATCATGGCCGAAATAATCCATGTCCCTAACAATTGAATCTACTTCCAGTGAAACTTCCCCGTAAGTATTCACTGATTTTGCAAGGGCTCTGAATACATCGATTATATTCATGCCTCCCTTGCTCATAGCATACATAAAGGTCACAGCATATGGCAGTTGTCTGTTTATCTTACCCTTTCTCTCGCTTGCCTGGAAGCTTGGGTACATCATAAACAAAGCATACGTTACTCCACCTAGGGATATAGTGGAAAATACTATTATTAAAAGGGCAATGAACAACTCCTTGAATTGTAATAACCAGGCTGTGGATTGACTGAAGGTAAGTTGTGTAATCTGTGCAGGAAGTCCTATCACGGATATTATGGTGTACGCCATAAACAATCCAAGGATAGCACCCGTAATACCGCATAACAGGGAATAAAAAATAGCATTAGAGATATACATCTCATATGATATCGGAATACGGGCTTGCTTAAGCTGAATCTGCAGATTAGCATAGCTCCCCTTTTTCTCCTTTATCTTGTCACCAAGGATCACAAGAGGTATCTTCTTAAGTATATTCAAATAAAAGGTTAACTTATTTTCAATAAAAGACTCACGAGGTTTCTTCGTATTTCTTTTTCCATGTGAAGAGAAAGACGTAAGAAGATCTTTAATTCGGATTTTGGAGCCTTTGGATGTATTTTTCCGAGATGCAGTCTCAGCCTTTGTCACAGGTTTTTCTAAATTTTGTTCACCTTGCTGAAAGCCCTGCTCATCCATATGTTCTGATACCTTTTTTTCATTGTTATTGGCCGTATCGATCTCTTTATTACTGTTATTCATGATGCGACCTGCTGTATATCTATTCGAGGTTCAGTTTCTTCAGGAGCTTTTCAGGTGCAGACTGGTATGCATTGATGGTGTCAGAGATCGTCTTAAAATCTGTGTAGTTATTTTTCACCATGTACTCCAATATTCTTTTTCTATTACGCAGTTCCTGGTCTACTTTTAAACTTGTCCAGCCTCTACGTAATTTGATTTCCATGAGCGCTTTAGATTCTCCTGTCCTTATGAACAGGTCCCTTTCAGAATCCCATACAAAAATATCGTTAGTGCGAATATTTCTGGTATTTGGGTCAATATCAGTTATCTCTACCAATTTGATATTTCTTCTAACACGTTTACCCTTGGTGTAAGTCTGGGATTGGATGCTCATGATATCCAATGCCTGGATCATAGTACGTGGCACACTGATTGGGGGGTTCTCAAGTCGATGAATTGCAGAAGCTACGGAGTCTGCATGCATTGTGGAGAATGTTGTGTGTCCTGTTGACATTGCCTGGAACAGTGTAAGCGCCTCTTTTCCTCTCACTTCACCCACAAGCAGGTACTCTGGTCTTTGTCTTAAAGCAGCTTTTAGCAGATCGTACATATCCACGGCTCCACGTTCGTCTGCGGTGAAAGAATCCCTCGTCACACTAGGTATCCAGTTAGGGTGAGGTAATTTAAGTTCCCGTGTATCTTCAAGGGTAATGATCTTTGCTTTCTCAGGAATGAACAGGGATACAGCGTTAAGGGACGATGTTTTTCCTGATGCAGTACCTCCTGCATATATCAGACTCTTATTGTTTTCAATACATAGCCATAGATAAGCCATGGATTCTGCTGAGAATGTACCCCATTTAATGAGATCTACAGGAGTAATTGGGACCTCGCTGAACTTACGTATAGTAAAAGTACTGCCATGAGCAGTAACGCACGTGCCTAGGGTCATCTGGATCCTGGACCCGTCGGGCATGGTGGCATCAACCATGGGTTCTGCCACAGATATGTGTTTTCCACTTCTCTGTGCAAGCTGGATTATGAAAGAGTTGAGTTCATCTTCGTGAAAGATCACATTTGTTGCAATGTTAGTATGTTTTCTATGGTACAGAAAGATAGGTACATCATGTCCATTTCCTGAAACGTCTTCTATAGAATCATCGTGCATAAGAGGGTCGATCTTATTAAACCATATAAAATCCCTTTTTATATAATAGGAGATCTTTGCCAGCATTGCAGGTGTAACTTCAATAGCATAATCTTTCACTATAGAGGCTATCTTCATATCCAGTATTTTTTCTTTCTCAGTTTCCTCATTTACCTTTTCCACAAGCAGTACATCTCTTAGTCGATCCTTGATCTCTGTGAGGAATACTTTTTCAAAATCGGTCAATTCAGGTTCTACTATATAGTATAGATGATTGTTACGTTCAGTATTGAACAGGATAACTACGAATGTATAAGGTTCGTTGACCCAGTAGCGTTCCACTTCTTCATAGCCTGAAAATCCATGAAAATATGATATTTGGCCATGAATCTGAGGGTCGTATTTCTGTATTTGTTCTTCTTGCTTCTGGAATAGGCTGCTTATCTTTTCCTTGATTGCAGGTTTCTTCTTCAAATTTTCTTCAGATACCTTACATTCGCCTGTAACAGTTTTTTCTGTCATCTGGCTTTTCAGATCAGCCTCAGGTAGTTTACTTTTTTCTGTTTCTTTTACAATGATTGTTGCTGATTCCTTTATATTTTCTTCTGTTCCTGATATTTCTTCCGTGTTTATCTCTGTGAAAAGTGAGGCAGATCCATCTGGATTTTCATGTGAAACCATCAAAGTCTCGTACGATATCTCTGGATTCTGCTCTGTAAGAGACATTTTAGTTTCAATATTGGGAATGCCAAGTTCAGAGTTATGTTCCTTATCGATACTAACGGTCTTGACTTTTCTTTGCTCTTCAATATTGTGGATAGTTCCAAATTTAGACGAGCGTGGAACCAGTATTTCAATATCTTTTAGCAACGACTCTGCACTTTCACCAGTTTTAAATATCTTTGATACTGCTTCACTTTGATCAGTTCTTCTTTCAACTTCAGACTTTTCATTTGTATTAGTTGTATTTTCTGTTTTTAATGGTAAGTTGCAATATATTTGTTGCTCGTTGATTTGGGTTTTTACTCTCGGACGATAGATGGAAATATCAGCTGCATCAGTTTCTTTTTTTGCATTTTCGTCCATGTTATTCTTACCCGACTCACTCATTTCTTTTTGTTGTAAGCTGGTAGTTTCATTGTCAACTTGGTTTACAGTTACTTTCTGAAAGGCTGCAGATTCTTGATTTCCAGATTTATTTTCCAGACTTTCTTTTTTCTCCCTTTCGTTTACACTGGAATTCTCAGCCATTTTTCCACCAATTAGTAAAGTGATATCCGTTCTCTATTAATATATATAAATTTTTATTCTATTCGTTTATAGAGGCTTTATCTTTATATAAAGTTATTGTTGCACAATTGATTGGGTTTTACTTCATTTATGTAAGGTAATATCAGGAGTCACTGCTACAGTCTAATTTTAGTTTGCGTGTATCTGTGGAACGTCATACTTGTTAATGGGGGGTAGAACACGTGAATAATCCCATCAAAAGAAGTAGCAGAGACAAAATCTATGCAGAAAGATATATATAAGATATGATTATACATTTAATTGTTTATTATATTCATTTCAAAGGTAGTTTTGTTGTTATCATGATCGAAGTAAACAAAAGTTTTGACCCACAATGTGCAAAATATGCACACTCATCTTTGAGTCCAGATGTGTTACGCAGGTTAATTCAAGATCTTGAAAACAGTTCATCTTCAATTGCAGCATTTTGTTTTGAAACAATGGGTGCTATGGTGGTCGTGCTTGATAAGGATATGCGAGTTAAGCATATGAGTACAAGCATATCTACAATCTTAGCTCATAAGAATTCTGAGGTCAAGGGTGTAGACTGGTTTGAAGCATTTGTTCCCGAGGAAATGCGTGCTGATGTAAAAGAAAAATGTAATTCTCTTTTATCTGAATCATTTTCGTCTCACATGGATTTCAACTGTCCTCTTATCACAGTTCATGGGGAATATACCTATTGTTGGAAGGTCTATCCTCTGAAGATAATAGAAGAAGGGATCGAAAACTTACTTCTAATCCTTGAAGATGCTTCCAATTCAAGATGTTTGGATGAGCAAGTTCGCAGGATGGAAGAAAAGTACACATGTTTTGTGCAAAATTTCAAAGGTATTTTTTTTCAGGCCGATAACTTTTACAATATACGTTTTATTGCAGGTGCCGTGCAGAGCATAACAGGTTACGAAAGTGAAGATTTTCTTTCAGGAAGAGTTAACTGGACACATTTATTGCATCCGGATGACCTCTCTTCTTTCAGTCGCTATGCAGAAAAAGCTATTCAGGTTCCCGGATATTCAGCTGAACATAGCTATCGCATAGTACGTATAGACGGTAGTGTGAAATGGGTCAACATTCATCTTCATCATACTCATTGTAAATATGAACAACATGCTTCTATACAGGCTATAGTCTACGATATATCTAATCTAAAGCAGGCTGAAGAACTTGTAATTAAAGAAAGGAACAAAGCTCATCAGTATCTTGATGTGGCAGGTTCTCTAATAGGCGTGGTTAACACAGATATGAATATCGTGCTGGTCAACAGAAGAGCCTGTGAAATTCTTGGTTATAATGAAGATGAGGTCCTGGGTAAGAACTGGTTCGATACTTTCCTTCCTGATAGGGTACGTAACATCACAAAAGAGAGTTATAAAAAGATCCTTGCAGGCGAACTAACACCGCCACCGTTCATGGAAAACTATGTGCAGACACGGGCAGGAGAAGAAAGGCTCATCCTTTGGCATGATGTTGTATTAAGGGACGATATTGGCCGTATTATGGGTACTATTAGTTCTGGAGAAGACATCACTGAGCGTAAGAAGAAAGAGGTTGAACTTGCAAAAGCCTACGAAGAACTGAAATCCATGGATAAGATGAAGGATGAATTCCTTTCAAACTTAAGTCATGAGCTCAAAACTCCACTTATCAGCATCAAAGGCTATAGTGAACTTCTCGATGAAGGGGTATTGGGTTCTCTTAACGATAAACAGAAAAAAGCCATGGGTGCAATTGTGCGTAATTCAGCACGTCTTAAAAGGCTTATAGACTCCCTGCTTTTCCTGAACATTGTGAATGCAGGCAAAGCAAAGTATAAGTTTGATCCTGTCAGCCTCAAGGAACTTATAGACCAGGCGTTGTATTCATTGGACTCACAGATAAAACAGTCTCGCATTAAGATTCAATGTAATGTTTCTTCATGTGAGCCTCTGATCAGGGCTGACCAGGACTATATCCCTCAGGTGTTTTTACACATAATTGAGAACTCTATCAAATTCACGGCAGCAGATGGAAGTCTTTTCATAGATGTTAAAAGGAATGCAGATCATCTTCACATGCAAGTTCGAGATACTGGTATTGGTATATCTCAGGCAAAGTTGGGTGAGATATTCAAAAAATTCTATCAAATTGATGGTTCAATGACCAGAAGGTACGGCGGTACGGGTTTGGGTCTTTACATATGTAAGACCATTATTGATGCTCATGAAGGCCAGATATGGATCGAGAGCGAAGAACATGTAGGTACCACTGTTCATATCACACTCCCTATTTATTAGTAAGAACAACTTTTTAGATTTCCATTTTTTTGTATATTATTTGTTTTTTGATACTTTTTCTCAAATTTAATTATCTTATAGTTGTTCAAGTTAGTTATTATAGTTTTCAAATTCATTTAGCTTTCTTCTTCTTAGTTATTTTCAAATTCATTCCTTTTTATTTAATTTTTGATGTGCTATATTTGTGGACATATTTTTGAATATTAATATAATAATTAGATCATATTATTTATGTATATGTTCAATAACCCAATTTGTAAAAACACTATGTATAACTACTGCTACTGTTTTATAAATAGTATTTTATTTTATAAATCAAAAATCTCTCTAAAAACATGCAGATCTGCCACACTTTTCAAGAACTGTATTAGTATTTGCATGTACATGTTGAATTAATTTGCATGTAGGTGTGGTTAGCATCTTTTTATACGTAACCAGTTATTGATATTGTTTTCTGAAAAATCCTATTCTAATGCCTACTTTCTCAATAACACTTTTTTATAAACAAAATTTGTATTTTGAACAAGAAATCATTTGCTCGCACATATTTTTCAGTATATATTATAATTTTATGTTCATAATATTTACAACCATGTCCATCACTGTCTAATTTATGATTTCCATGTTTAAGTATGTGCCAAATAACAACAATGTTAGTATCGATATAGAAAAAACTCTTGTTTCTATTTGGAAGGAATTCATATTTGGAGGTCATCTTTTTGCTTTAGGCGCTACCTGTGTGGTAGCCATGTGTTCACTCTTATTCGGGCTACCGATTGGATTAGATCTTCTGCTTGTAACCTATCTAATATTCTATCCAATCTATCTTTATGACTATACTCAGGGTGCAACTGATGACATACTTACTAATTCCGCAAGGGCAAACTACCTTTCAGGCAACAAAAAGACATATTTCATCGTTGCAGGTTCATTAGTTGTTCTCACAGTTCTTTTCATGCACTTCAGCAACAGCATTACAATGATTATGGGATTTGTTGTGCTTGCCCTTGGTCTTCTTTACAGTTCTTACTTCAAAAAGCTCACAAAAAAGATAATTGCTTTCAAAAATTTTTTTGTTTCCACCGTATGGGCTTTACTTGTACTTTTCTTTTTCTTCTACTACTCCATTCCTATTAATGCAGCAGCTTTGATCGTGGCAGGATTTGTATTTACCAGGATGATTGCCATACAAATATTGTTTGACGTTAGAGATGTAGAAGGTGACAGGAAGAACGGCCTTTTAACAATTCCAGTAGTAATGGGTAGTCATAAAGAATTTGGATTATTGAAAATCCTTAACATTGCATCTATTGCACTGTTAACTTTTGCAGTATACTTACACATTCTTCCATTAATTTCCCTCAGCTTTGTACCTGTTATGTTCTATGCATTCAGCTATATTAAAAAGGTAAAAAGTGCAATGAATAACTATTCCTGCTATCTGCTCGCAGCAGTAGAGCCTATTGTATGGTTTAGTGTCGTATTTTTTGGCAGCAACCTAGGTAAACTCATAATTCTTTTATCAGCTATGATGTGAAGCATCTCTGGCATGTGTTGAACAAAAATATTAAATCTCAGATGGTTCATGTTCAGGTAGCATTCAGTCCTTCAATATACAAGAGGCTACATTCCATGCCAGTGATCACCCTAGATTATAATGACCTTGAAAAGCTTACAGGTGCCGATAGGAAAACAATTGTCAGCCGCATTCCCATGATTGGTGCGGATGTCGAACGTGTAGAAGATGACCATGTTGATATCGAGTTTTTCCCAAGCCGCCCTGATCTTTACAGTGTGGAAGGTGCCGCAAGAGCCATGCGTGGTTTTCTTGGAATTGAAAAAGGACTTTGTGAGTACGAGGTCAAGCCTTACAATGTTGAGATATACAAAGATGCTGCCATAGATAAAGTCAGACCTGTCTTAGGATGTGCTGTAGTAAGAGGTATAAAGTTTACTTCCTCATCAATAAAATCTCTTATGGACCTGCAGGAAGATCTTCACTGGGCTATCGGACGTAATCGTAAGAAGGTTTCTATCGGTGTGCATGACATGGCACATATCAAACCACCTTTCAAGTACCAGGCAGTAGATCCGGACTTCTCTTTTGTACCTCTGGACTTCACAGAGCCTATGACCATGCGGGAAATACTTGAAAAGCACCCAAAGGGAATCAAGTTTGCTCATCTTGTAGAGGATTTACCGAAATATCCACTTATCACAGATGCAAATGGTAATGTACTTTCCTTCCCCCCCATCATAAATGGTACTCTTACAAGAGTGCATGAGGGCACTACCGACCTATTTATTGATGTCACGGGCCTCAGTGATGCTGTATACACAGCTCTTATCATTGTTACAAGTGCTCTTGCAGAGAGAGGTGGCCAGGTTGAGTTCGTACGTATCATAAATGCCGATGGTACGGAGGACCTGACGCCTGATATGACTCCGGAAATACGTAAGCTCACTTCAGAGGAAGTATTAGATCTTTCAGGCATCGAGCTTTTTCCTGGGGAGATTGCTGAAATGCTTGAACGAATGCGGTTTGGCGCAAAGGTCATTGGCGATGGCACTGTGGAAGTTCAGGTTCCTGGTTACAGGGCAGATATCTTGGACAATTCGGATCTTATCGAGGATATAGCCATAGCCTATGGGTACAAAAACATAAAACCGATTTTACCTATGAATGCTACAATAGGGACTCAACATCCGGTTTCAATGGAGCGTGGCCATGTAAGAAACATTATGGTAGGTCTTGGATATTCGGAAGTAATGCCATTTACACTTACAAGTGAAAAAGTTCATTTTGAATGGATGTGCCGTCCAGTGACGTGTGATGTCACTTGTGTTATGCATCCAATCAGTGAAGACCAGACAATGATAAGGACAACACTTTTGCCGAACCTGATGGAAATACTGTCTCTTAACCAGCACAGAGAACTTCCTCAGCGTATATTTGAAGTAGGTGAGGTGGTTGTTAACGGGAAAAATGGTTTGCATCTTGCTGCAGTATCCATTCAAGCTGGTGCCAATTTTACTGAAGTTAGGGAATTGGTTGATGCTCTTATGAGAGAAAAGCAGATGTCATATGAGGTTGTGGAATCAGAAGATCCAGCATTTATAGCTGGTAGACGTGCCGATATTCTGGTTAACGGAAGTAAAGTGGGTACCATGGGTGAGCTTTACCCTCAGGTGCTAGTCAACTTTGGATTGGGGCAGCCTGTTGTAGGTTTTGAAATTAAGCTACTTTAATATCCTTAAAATATAATAACTAAATTAACTTTCAGTTAACTGTGCTATTTTTATTTCTTTTTCCTTTTTAGCACTACTGGATGAAAACGTCTGTGTTAGTTAGTAAATTATGTTATGTCTTTTGTACTGTTATATGTGAGTGGAGAGATTTTAACAAGAATATTTATATACATTTCATTATTATATATATATTACTTATATCTTTCGAGGTATCTTCATGGCAGAATTAACACTAAAAAAAGAAACAGGACTAAAAAAAGAAACACGTTCTGAAGAACTGTTACAACTTGTGGTATTCCAGCTAGCTGAAGAAGAGTTTGGACTTGATATCATGCAAGTGCAGGAAATAATTCGTATACCTGACATCACACGTATTCCTCATTCACCTGATTATGTAAAAGGTGTCATCAACCTAAGGGGCAAGATCATAACAGTCATTAATCTTGATACAAGGTTTGGTATGCAACAAAAGGAACACGATGAAAGCTCACGTATAATAGTAGCTGAAGTTGATGATAATGTTGTGGGCATGGTCGTAGATTCCGTAAGTGAAGTAATGAGGTTGCCATCTTCAACAGTGGAATCTGTGCCTGATCTTATTTCCAGTAAGATCAATGCTAACTACTTAAAAGGCGTTGGTAAGCTTGAAGACAGGATGCTGATACTTTTGGATATTACAAAAGTAGTGATTGAAGATACAGCAGCAAAAGTAGCTTACTGCTGATTTATCCACTTTGCATGGTTGGTATTCAATTGTTCGATGATGTAGGCTTCACATCATCGAAAACATTACCTTATTTCAAAGCACTTGTTTTTGCAACTTGACTAGAGTAATAATCATTCCTTTTTTTAGAATAACTCCTTTCTTAGCATAAAGACCGAGAGTATAACAGAGAATAGTATGGACATCATAAATATTATTAGGAAGGCATGTGGGTTATTTTTGAGGGGAACGTCTACATTCATGCCAAAAAAGCTCGCACACATAGTTGGAATCGATATAATTATTGTAACTGATGTCAAGAATTTCATTACCATGTTTAGGTTGTTTGAGATCACTGAAGCATAAGCATCCATTGTACCGGTTAAGATATTACTGTAAATATTAGCCATTTCTATAGCTTGCTTATTTTCTATTATTACATCTTCCAGAAGTTCCATGTCATCAGGATACATTTTTATGAGATTTGTTCTCTGTATCTTTTCAAGAACGATTTCATTACTTTTTAATGAGGTTGAGAAGTAGACCAGACTCTTCTCAAGCTCTAAGAGTTGAATCAACTCTTCATTTTTCAGAGATTTATGCAGCTTATTTTCAATTATGTCACTAGTTTTATCTATATTTCTCAGATATTGAAGGTACACTTTAGAGTTACGATAAAGTATCTGTAACAAAAAGCGAGTTTTTTTGTATGTCCAAAATGATTTCACTTTACTTTCAAAGAAAGGTCGAAGGACCGAGCTCTCTCTCAATGACACAGTTACAATATTTTCGTGTGTAATTATAATCCCAAGTGGGATAGTATAGTATATTCCTCTTTCCAGTGCATCTGCACTTGCAACTGGAACATCTATCAATACTATGGTGCAATCATCATCGACTTCAATTCTGGCACGTTCTTCTTCATCCAAAGCTGCTTTGAGATGTTCAACTGGAATATTTAGTTTTTCAGAAAAATCTATGATTTCTTTTCCGGTGGGATTTACAAGGTTTATCCATGCTCCCTTTTCAATTTTGTCGAGGCCAACAATCTCATTTTCTATTGATTTATAAATATTGAACATTAAATGCCTCCTCATCTCCGATTATGGAGTGATTACTAATTCTGCCAATCTATTACTCTATAATGCCTTCTCCCTCATGGCTTAAAACACCCATTAACACATATATCTTTTTCTACTGGAAATTGATCGCTGGCGTTATTTGAACCCGGGTATTTAGTTTTACTTTGTTTAGTAATAAAATTAATATCCGAGAATGAATTTTAATAAATATAAAAAAACAGGCTGTCTCGTATGAAATAAAGTACTGCCCTATTTCAACAATGTATAAATAGGGATATTATATATTGACTATTAACAAAATAGTGGCTTAAAATATGGCTTCAAAAAATACTGCCGTTCCAAATAAAAAATTCGAAATATCTTCACTGGATTTCTGGGCTGATGGTATTGTCATACTGTCTCCTGATGGAGTTATTTGCTACTCAAATAAA
Source organism: uncultured Methanomethylovorans sp. (assembly GCF_963678545.1). Taxonomy (NCBI): domain Archaea; kingdom Methanobacteriati; phylum Methanobacteriota; class Methanomicrobia; order Methanosarcinales; family Methanosarcinaceae; genus Methanomethylovorans; species uncultured Methanomethylovorans sp. Next base: position 1,443,102 of record NZ_OY782870.1, on the reverse strand, counting down.
AGTTGGAACGAATTCTCGCAGAATAACGGTTTAGATGATCTTGGATGTTGTGAAGGAAGTAATTACTTAAAACTATGTGCGGAATTTGCATCTAAGGAATCGGAATCTGCTGGTATAGTGCAGGGAATAAAGGATGTCATGGAAGGTAGATTAAAAGTATTCAAATTTGAATCTCAGTTCTTTGGTACAGATGGAAAAAAATACTTATTAGTAAAAGTTGATCCGTTATCTCAAGATTACCCTACAAATGTGATTTTGCAGCATGTAGATATCACTGAAAGAAAAAAAGTAGAACCTGAAATACTTGAGTTTGATCAATTCCTTAAGACTATACTTAATAACATACATCTTGCTGGGGTCATACTGGATTCAAGTGCAAATATAATTTTCTGTAATGACTTTTTGCTCGATCGGACTGGATGGAAAAGGGAAGATGTTTTTGGCAAAAATTGGTTTGATGTTTTCCTGCCAAAAGAAACAATCTCTGAAATTAAGACCGTCTTCCTCAGGACAACTGAAAATGCTGGTTTTCCGTCATATCATGAAAATGAGATTATCACTAGGGATGGAAATAAAAGAATTATCATCTGGAACAATACTGTTTTGAAGGACAGAAATGGAAATATTTCCAGTATTATTAGTATTGGTGAAGACATAACAGAACTTAAATTAGCAGGCAGATCACTGTTAAATAGCAAGGGACAGCTTCGCACGTTAGTAGATACCATACAGGATCCCATCTGGTTGAAAGATCAAAATGGTTTTTACCTTATGTGCAATAGCAAGTTTGAACGTTTTTTTGGTGCAAAAGAAGCAGATATCATTGGTAAAACTGATTATGATTTTGTAGATCCGGAATTAGCAGACCTTTTCACTCTGAATGACAGAAAAACCATAGCAACCGGTAAATCCACTATGAATGAGGAGGAGATTACCTATGCTGATGATGGGCACAGGGAATACCTTGAGACTATTAAAAGTCCGATGTATGACTCAAACGGGCATTTGATAGGTGTATTGGGGGTTGGTCGGGATATTACTCAGCGCAAGCAGGTAGATGAGGAGTTGCAAAGGCGAGAGATGCAGCTTCGCGCTGCACAGAAGTTAGGAGGCTTTGGAAGTTGGGAGATCGATCTAGATTCTGGCAAAGTGGATGCGTCCGAAGAATCGATTACGATATACGGATTAGAAGGAAAGCAACTTACCATCGGGGTAATACAGAATGCTCCATTGCCTGATTTTCGTCTTATGCTTGATGAAAAGCTAAGAGATCTTTTAGAACGAAAGTCTCCATATGATGTGTATTTTAGAATAAAAAGACAAAATGATGGTGCTATCCGTGATGTACATTCTATAGCAGAGTATTTCAGTGAACGAAATGTAGTCATCGGAATGCTCCAGGATATAACTGAACTTAAACAGGTTCAAGATAAGGTAGCAGAAGAAGCAGTTAGGAGGCGCATCCTTTTTGATCAATCTATGGATGGACTGGTTGTTCTTGATCAGAATGGTAAGGTTTTTGAGGCAAATCAAAAATATGCCGAGATGCTTGGTTATTCGTCAGAAGAAATCCAGGAACTGCATATGTGGGACTGGGATACCCATTATACCCGTGAACAATTGCTGGAAATGATCAAGCTTGCTGATAGCAAAGGGGTCCTTCACGAAACAAAACATCGCCGTAAGGATGGTAGTTTCATAGACGTGGAGATAAGTGGAAATGCAGCTATGTTTGGGGATAAGAAATTCATTTTTTGTGTGTGCCGCGATATCACAGAGAGAAAGCAGGCCGAAGATATACTAATTCATGCCAAGATGGCTGCTGAGGATGCCAATAAGAGCAAGGGTGAGTTCCTTGCAACTATGAGTCATGAACTGCGTACTCCTCTTAATTCTATTATTGGTTTTTCTGATATGATGCTAGGTGGAACTACAGGAACTCTCAATGAAAAACAGATACGTTACATGAATCATATCTCAAAAGGTGGCAAGCATCTTCTGGAACTCATAAATGATATCCTGGACCTTTCTAAAATAGAAGCAGGTAAAATGGAACTTTATCGCGAGCTTTTTTCGGTATGCGATGCGGTGTATGAGATCATTTCTTTGTTATCTCCTATTGCAATTAAAAAGGAAATAGAACTTGATCTCAAAATGGATACAGAGCTTCCATACATCAATGCAGATAAGACTAAATTTAAACAGATATTGTACAACCTTGTTAGCAATGCAATTAAGTTCACTCCCATCAAGGGTTATGTAAGTATCAGTGCACAACGCATTGATAACATGCTTGAGATCAGTGTAACAGATACAGGTGTAGGGATAGCATCAAAAGATCTTCATAAACTATTTCAGCCATTTAAGCAGCTGAATTCATATCTCACACGGGAGTATGAAGGGACAGGGCTTGGATTGGTTCTAGTCAAAAAATTTGTTGAGCTGCATGGCGGTAGTGTATGGGTTGAAAGTGAAGTCGGAAAGGGCAGTATATTTACTTTTACTATTCCTTATTGCTAAAGGAATTAATACTTTCTTTCTAAAAAACTGAGTAAAAGTCTAGTGTTGTATTTTATTTTCGGTTCTAAAAAACGCTGAAAGCATTTATCAACCAGGCATTTATATACAATACATAATATAAATATATACTAATGTGATTTCTATAAGATTGCAATTTTTGTAAAGAGGTAAAAGATGGTTAAATGGTATAACAGCTTGGGAACAAAACTAACTGTAAGCTTTCTTATTTTGATTCTATTTGTGTCAATGGGGACATTCTTGTTTACTGTGCAGGAAGCAAAAAACGCTCTAACAGATCAGATGAAAGAGGAATTGGTTTTAACCGCAAAAGTAATGTCAAGTCAAATTGACGGGGATCTTTTGTACCAGATTAATGGAGAACAAGATACTGAAAATGCCGCATTCATGCAGGTCTATCAGAAGCTGGATGAATTAAGAGGAGGTAATGGCGATATTATTACTTATCTTTACATAATGAGATTAGATGAAGAAGGCAATGCGAGGTTCATTGTAGATGCAGACTATATTGAAGATGGAGTAATAGATGTTTATGCTAATCAGCTTTACGAAGAGGCTCCGATTGAAGATATCAAGAAAGGATTAGCTGAGCCTCATGTATCAGAGGAGCCATATACAGATGAATGGGGCACTTTTATGACAGGTTATGCTCCAATATACGATTCCAATGGTAATATTGCAGGTGTTCTTGGTGTCGATTTCGACATAGCTACTGTGAAACAGAAACAGGATTTCTTAAGCTCTTTGGTCTATTACATTCTGTTTGGCTCAATACTTGCTGCCACTTCAGTAATTCTATACTTCTCACTCACTATCATTAAAGACTTGAATAGTATCACCAAGGTTGCAGAAAATATTTCAAATGGTGAACTGGACATTAAGCTTCCCATAATAAAGTCAAAATCAGAGATCTACGAATTGAACGAAGGCATGAAGAGTGTGTTTGCAGCTATAGAATTCCTTTCAGGCGAAGCTGAGAAAAATTCAAAATAAGGTGGTAATTACAATGGGTCAGAAATTAGCTTTATATTTTGACGCAGCAAAAACAAAAGGTGGCCTTAAGGCTCAGACAAAGCTTGCTATGATCACAAAGATGAGCTTAACAGCTGCAATCGCTGCACCAGATTCACCTGAGAACATAGCATTATTTGAAAAAGCAATATCTATGCTTTGAGTTTTCTTTTTTTTGCATTGATCTGATTGATGCTCTTTAAAGCATCTTTCATTTTTCTTTATTTCGTGTTTTTGGAATCTCTAATCACCATATTTGGATTATTTCATTCAGGGCATCGCACCTGTGACTGTTGGAAGTACACATTATTTGAATAAAGTGCAGCAGGTTAAGGACGAATATGGAAGGATTATGGGTAAATTTTGTTTTTGATTTGATGATCTCAACAATATAACCAGTCTATGGATTTATGTAGTTGTGAAACACACATTAAACTGACCAGTTGATTTAGGCTGATTTACCAATTTGACTTCTAAATTATCCTGAAATAATGAAAATTGCATTATTGAATTTATTCGGATAATCAAGAAAATAAATTCCAAAAAGGAAAAAATAGAGGTAAAATCATGAAAGTAATGGCAATAAATGGAAGTCCCAGAAAAAAGTGGAATACAGCAACTCTGCTTGAGAAAGCTCTTGAAGGTGCAGCTTCAGAGGGTGCAGAAACAGAACTAATTCATCTATATGATCTAAATTTTAAAGGGTGTACAAGCTGTTTTGCATGTAAACTAAAAGACGGAATAAGTTATGGGAAATGCTCGATGAAGGATCAGCTGACACATGTGCTGGAGAAGTTAAAAGATACTGATGCAGTAATACTTGGATCACCCATCTATCTTGGAAATTCTACGGGCGAGATGAGGTCTTTTATGGAGCGATATATATTTCCATATCTTGTTTATTCTGCGAACCCTGTATCATTATATCCTAAAAACATCCCAGTAGGTTACATTTATACGATGGGTGCTAAGGAAGAATATTTAGATGCACTTGGTCTTCGTAAGGTTATTGAATTAAATGAATTAGTCTCAACTAAAATTTTTGGATATTCAGAATCAATGTACAGTACTGAAACCTATCAGTTTGATGACTATTCTAAGTATGTTTATACATTTGACTCCACAGAGAAGGCAAAAAGAAGAGCAGAAGTTTTTCCTCAGGACTGTGCAAAAGCCTTTGAGATGGGAGTCAGGTTTGTGCAGAGGCAGAAATCTCTAGCAGAATGAACAGTGTCAAATCTTGCAGAACGGCCAGAATAGATTGACATTTTAGAACCTTATTGAAAATATATGTCATGAACGTGCTTGTGCAAAAACTATCCGCAAATGGCATCTGAACCTTATGATTAAAGAAGGTGTGACTGAAAGTGTAGCTTACTTCATTCAGAACTGCACACCTGCTATTGTTGGAAGTGTGCATTATTTGAATGAAGTACAGCAGGCAAAGGATGATTATAGAAGGATTATGGATAAATTTTCGTTCTGAATCTGTTGCCATAGACAATGTCCCTATAATAATCGTTTATTTAAAATAGACAAGCATAATATAGAAAACTTGATATATAGAGATTTAGTTTGGTTTTTGATCTTATAACCATACTAGAAAGGTTCTATAGTTGGTGGATTGCCTTGGTGAAAGATGCGTTACTTGATGTTTTGTTTAACTCCGAAAAAAGAATGAATATAATTCTGTTATTGAGGGATGGGCCACAAGAAATGGATTTTATATTATCTTGTTTGAGCACGTCAAGACAGGCATTACTTCCACAGATGAAAATCTTAAAAAATCAAAAGCTTCTTTATCAATTAGATGATGTTTACGGATTAACAAGCATCGGAAAACTGATTGCTGACAAAATGAAACCTCTTTTGGACTTGATTAACACAGTGGATGAAAACAGTCACTATCTGAAAACTCATAAGATAGATGGTATTCCAGAACCTTTTCTTCGACGGCTACATGAAATCAAGGATTTCATTGTTTTTGAACCTAGTCACATCAATTCACATGAATTGAATATGAATCATTTTGAAGAAGCTATAAAATCCAAAGCTGTGTACTTTATAGCGACTTATATGCATCTGGGAGGCCTTTCTGTTTTAGAACAATTGGTTCAGAAGGGCACCTATGCATCATTAATCTTTACTGAAGAGTATTTTCAAAAAATTATTAAGGAAAATTATGATCTATGTAAATATTATCTTACGTGCGATAATGTTAAAATATATACCTCCAAAAATGAAATCACAATCTCCTCACTCACAGTTGTTGATACTGGTTTTCAACTAAGGCTGCTTTACAAGGATGGGGAGTTCAGTAATAAGCAGATGCTATGTTACAATCCAAAAGCACGTAAATGGGGCAAAGATCTTTATGGTTATTACCTAAAAGATGCGGAACTGATAACTAAAATATGATTTGTTGTTCTCTTCTTTTGTTCTTTAAATGACATTCTATAAATCTCTTGATGATCTTTTTTGCTAAATATTGCCTACATAAGATGTACAAATTGTTGATTTGAGTTGGAACAAATCGTTAAATATTTATTACATAAGAAGTGAGAGCCAATACTTTATAAACATCTCAAATAACGTAGGAGGATATATTCAAAGAATAGAATATTAATTATAGTATTGACAATGATTTTAGTATTGGGGACAGTTCCATTTGCTTTGGGTGGTACATCTCAAACAACTACTTCAAGTTCTGTATATATCAGCAGTTTGTATGTTGGTGCTCCTCATCAAACTATCAATCAGGAATATGTTAAAATTACTAATAAGGGAACAACAGCCGTCAGCATGAAAGGATGGAAAATTACAGAGAGCCTGTATCAAAACTATAAATACTATTTCTCTGAATGTTATTGTGGGGATATGAATGGAATTCAGAGAACTCTCTGATGATCAATGGAAGTTTATAAAGCCACACTTGCCACCACAACCAATTACCGGAAGAAAGAGAGCTGATGACCGTAAGGTCATCAATGGTATTCTCTTTGTTCTGATAACAGGTTGCAGATGGGGAGATATGCCAGCTATTTATGGTTCCCAGGCAACTGCCTGGAGAAGGCTGAAAAGGTGGTCAGAGGAAGGTATATGGAACGAGATAATGGAATCCCTTCGGGATTCCGCTTACCAGAAAAGTAAGTTCTCATTGGATACAGTGTGTATCGACAGCAGTTTCATCGAAACTAAAAAAGGGGAGAGGACTCCTCGTACAACGGTCACAAAAAAAGGAAAGGTATAAAGATTCATGCATGTGTAAGTTGTGAAGGTTTTCCACTTATAATCCAAATATCTTCTGGAAAAGAGCACGATAGACAGCACTTCATTGAAGTTATGGAGGATATTAAGGTTAAGACCGATGGAAGACCAAGGACAAGACCTCTTGAAGTTCTGGCAGACGCTGCGTACGACGATACAGAAATCAGGCAGTACTTAAGGTCCAGAGCTATCAAAAGCAACATACCGATCAATACAAGGAACAGTAAAAGAAAGAAAAGAGGAAGACCTACTCGATTTGATGAAGAAACATATCATTACAGAGGAACTATAGAACGATTCTTTGCATGGTTGAAGATGGGATTTAGAAAATTAGCAAGTAGATATGAACGTCTTAATGTGGTTTTCAAAGGATTGTTAGATATTGCATGTTTCCTGTTGTGTTGGAAAAAGGTGTGAGTGAAGTTTTGAAATAGGCTCGACAGTGGCTCTAAACATACTTTCTATTTCCCATCTACGTATAAGCTGGGTGCAAAGTCCACTGTTACTATTTATACTGGAAAAGGCACAAAAACTGCAACTAAATTGTATTGGGGAAGCAGCTGGTACGTATGGAATAATGATGGCGATACAGCATATTTATACAACAGTCAGAGTAAGCTAGTTTCTAAGAAAAGTGGATGATTTTTGACTTAACTTATTTCTTTTTTTGGCTCTGTAGAAATCCTCGATATTCAAGCAAGAAACAGAATTGAGATTTTTCTCAAATGTTTCTCTAGGTATCGTTAGAACACAACTATTTCTGGCTGTATATATTGATTTTAATAGGTATTCTACAGAGCCATTTTAAATGCTTATTATATGCCGAAAGCGGAAGATTTAATTCTATATAGCGCCCTCGAAGCTGCTGCATCAGCCCTCGAATTCATCTCTCTTGGGATCCATTCGACCTTGGCTGATTGGAACTGAGATAACAATTTCTTAGCTTCTGCATTCAATGGCTTCAGATTTTCTTTATTCACTTTCCACGAACCAGCAACCTGATTAACGACCAGCTTACTGTCACCTTGGACAAATATATCTTTCCATCCAAGGCTGATAGCCTGTTTCAGTCCTTCGATGAGTGCTGAATATTCAGCTTCATTGTTTGTGCCGATGCCATCCAGCTTTCTTGATATTTCTTTGATCACTATACCGTTTTCAATAATGATGACGCCTATTGCGCGTGTACCTGGATTAGGGACCGCGCCGCCATCGAATTGTATTACATTCACGATTTAAACTCCTTTAATTAAGCGGGCTGAACTTACAGTTGCACAACCGATGAACACCAAAACCCTTGAATCAAGAGTAGAATCCTTAGAAAAACAGTTCGCACTCTTACTTAAATCAGCATCAGAAGAATCAGAAGATTTTAGTGGGCCCGCTGAGATTCGAACTCAGGATCCCCGCCGTGTAAAGGCGATGTCATAACCGGCTAGACCACGGGCCCTTATTTTCCAACATTGTAGTTGTGCGGTACCCTAAATGTCACTAGGGGTATATAGTCTTTATTGATGAATTGGACAGATTCGGTTCATAACAGTGTTTTAATATAAAGTTGTAGATAATATAAACTATGTTTCTCCGTACACATCCTGAAGGAGAGGATGACATCGATATGGTTGAAGAGTACATTGGTGACTATGCCAGTGTTTCATCGATAGTACGTGAAGCGTTGCCTTTTGAAATCATAGCAACTATGGGTGGGGTCATCGCGGGTATCATTTTTACTGGCATGATAAAAGAACTGCAAATGATCCCCGGCTTGATAGTTATCGCGCCCGCAGTGCTTGGCATGCGTGGCAATATTTCCTGTACGCTAGGCTCACGCCTTGGCAGTGCGATACACATGGGTCTTATCACAAAGATAGAGAATAATCCCGAACTTACCAACAATATTGGCGGCTCATTGTTATTAAGTTTCATCATTTCAGCAATCCTTGGACTTATGGGTCACTTTGTCACCATTGCGTTTGGTCTTGAAAGTGCCGGTGCGCTGAAGCTCATGTTCATAGCTGTGCTGGCAGGAGTGTCATCAGGCCTTATACTGGTAGTAGTAGCGGTTATCCTGGCTCTTGGAATGTTCCAGTTTGGTTTTGATCCCGATAATGTTGTCACTCCAGCCATTGCCACTATCGGTGATATTGTTTCCATGCTAATGCTTTTTCTGGCTGCCAAGGTGGTGCTTTTTCTATGACTTATTATACAGTAAGGGGAATTGTTGCCAGAGGTTTTCCAATCCTGGTAACGACTTCCCTTGTTGGCCTGATCACCGGCCAGATCCTGAATTACCGGCTTGACCAGCTTGTCTCTATGCCTATAATTCTACTACTCATCCCTTCTCTTATCAAGATCGGAGGCGATACTGGGAGTATGTTGGGAGCTAGGATATCCTCTGCCCTGCACATGGGTTTTGGAGGACATATTACAAAGGACCCAGTTGTCAGGAACAGCGTACTAGCAGCTTTGATAGTGGGCTTAAGTGCAAGCGCAGTGTTAAGCGTCATAATATGGGTTACTGGTCACTTATTAGGAATAGGAATTGGTTTTTTCGTACTTTTCCAGATATGTATGATGGCAGGAAGTATCGAACTTATGGTTGTGTTCTCGACTACTGTATTCATATCCTTTATGTCCCACCGATTTGGACTGGATCCCGATGACACTGTGATTCCTATTATTGCAACGCTGGGAGATCTGGTCGGTGTTGCAGGTATTTTTATTACCCTGCGTATGATGAATATGTTATAATGTTAAATAATTAAGAAAAATATATCTTTAAATTGAAAGTAAATCCGAGCTGATAAGACATTATGAGTCCAAAAGAGATACGATATACTCCAAGAAACCTCAAGGATATGCTTATCGAGATGAAAGACACCTCAGAACTTATGGTAGATCTGGCGTATTCTGCAATGATCTATGACAATATAGACATCGCTGAAGAGGTACTACGTCTTGAAGATAAGATGGATACTCTTTATTATCACATGAAAATAGCTGCCCTCTTAAGTACCCGACGTGTGGAAGAAGCAGCAGAGATGTCAGGTGTCCTGCAGGTTGCACAGGCCTCAGTAGGGATTGCCGATGCCGCCGGAGATATTGCAAAGATCGTACTTATGGAAATGGGTATTCCTATGGAGTTGAAGCTTGCTCTGAGGGAAGCCGCTGAGACCATAATTAGGGCTACTATCCATCCAGATTCCAAAATAGCAGGCCATACGCTTGGCGATGTGGAAATGGATACACAGACCGGTACGTGGATCATTGCCATTCGCAGGCAGAATGACTGGGTATATAATCCCAATCATGAAACAAAGATCAGAGCTGACGACGTGCTTTTTGCAAGAGGGCATGACGAAGGTGTGCCTCTTTTCGTAGAACTTGTAACCAATGAAAAGTACATTGCAAAAGAAGTAAAACATGAAAAAGTGTTGCATGACCTAGAGAAAGCAGTGAACATCATTGTGGATATGAAAGATATGGCTGAAATGTCAGTGGGTCTGGCGTATTCTGCACTGCTTTTTGATAACGAGGATATCGCTGAAGAAGTAAAGGCCATTGAATATAAAATGGACTACATGAAGCACGAATTACAGCACTGGGTCCTAGAAACTGCCAAGCATGTTTCTGATGTAAATCAGTTACGAGGACTTTTGCATCTTGCAAATGCCTCAGAATCTATTTCAGATGCAGCATATGCTATTGCAGACATTGTGCTGCGTAATATCGAACTGCATCCCATTGTAACTATAGCGGTACGCCAGTCAGATGAAGTCATAATTCGTATTACTGTGGCAAGCTGTTCTCCAATAGTTGGAAAGACATTCGGACAACTTAAGCTTGAGACTGAGACAGGAGTCTATGTTATGGCTGTAAAAAGAGGTGACAAATGGCTATACAGTCCTAAAAAGAATACTCAGATACAGGTTGGTGATATTCTTATAGCCCGTGGATCACACACAGGGGAAGAAGCATTAATAGAAATGTGTGCCTGTCCTCTGGGTGATAGAAATAAATGATACCCTTATCAAAGGGTATCCAGTCTTTTTACAGAACCATCTTTGTTTCCGATGAACACCAGGTCTGCAACATCAGTGAAAATCCCGTGTTCAACGATTCCAGGGCACATAGATAAGGTCATAGAAAGAGCTTCCACATTATCTATGATGCCAAAAGAAGCATCTATCACGAAGTTCCCATTGTCAGTGATAACAGGTCCATCTTTGCGTGATGCAAGGCGCAGTTGTGGCTCGCCGCCAAGTTCACGCACGTATCTCATAGCCAGTTCCTTTGCATACGGAAGTACTTCTATTGGTACGAAATGGTCAAGCTTATCCTTCATCTTTGAATCATCGACAACGACTACGAACTGATCTGAAGAATATGCAACAACCTTCTCCCTTGTGTGTGCAGCTCCCCCTCCTTTGATAACGTTCAACTCAGCATCTACCTGATCAGCACCATCAATTGCAATGTCTAGATCAGGGTATTCAGCCAATGTTGTAAGGGGTATACCTGCTTCAATGGCCAGCATTTCAGATTGATAGGATGTGACAACAGCCAACACGTCCAAGCCCTCTGCTACTCTTCTACCTATCGCTTTAATTGCATAAGCTGTAGTAGAGCCGGTACCAAGGCCTACCACGCTGCCGTCATTTACCAAACAGGCAGCAGCTTCTCCAGCTGCTTGTTTACCTGTACTTCCAGATATAGCGTTCCTTTCCTGCATGTTATCACTTACCTCACGGGGATAATCTTCGTCTGTCTCTTGGAAACAGCACTACATCACGGATGTTTTCAACACCCAGCATTGTCATAACAAGACGTTCGCATCCAACACCCCATCCGGCATGTGGCGGCATTCCATATCTGAAAGCCTTGAGATAGAAATCGAATCCTTCAGGGTTAAGTCCCTGAGATTCTATTCTATTCTTAAGCATATCATGAATGTGTATGCGCTGGGCACCGGATGAAAGTTCCATTGTTCTGTGCATCATATCAAAGGACTTGCTGAACTGTGGCTTGTCCTCGTATGGCATTGCATAGAATGGTTTAATTTCTGTGGGCCAGTCGATAATGAAATAGTGAGAAACTCCCATTTCTTTGAACACATGAGCACCAATAGTATGTTCGGAAAGAGTGCTAAGGTCATCTCCCCATTTGAGTGTTTCTTCACCATGGGCATTTACGATCTCCTGTGCTTCATCGTAGGTGAGCTTCGGGAATGGCACTGCCGGAACCTGCAGGTCTATGCCAAGTACTTCAAGTGACTTTGCAGCATTCTCCTTTACATGAGTATAGACATAGGCTATCATGTTTTCAAGGATTGCCATTACATCGAAATGGTCACAGAAACTTGCCTCTATGTCTATAGAAGTTGCTTCATTGAGGTGTTTTCTGGTATCGTGTTCTTCAGCCCTGAAAATGGGGCCAATCTCAAAGACCCTGTCAAGTCCTCCTGACATAAGGATCTGCTTGAAAAGCTGTGGGCTCTGGTTAAGGAAAGCCTCTCTGTCAAAGTATGTTATAGGGAAAAGAGATGTTCCACCCTCTGTGGCAGTTGCCACTACTTTTGGGCTTGTGACATCGATAAATCCATTGTCGCTAAGATATTTTCTTACAGCCTGCAAGGTTTCGTGGCGTATTTTGAAAATGGCTGTGGTCCTGTCTCTCCTCAGGTCCATGAACCGAGAATCCAGGCGAGTGTCCAGTTCTGCTTCCACTTTTCCGGTTGTATCCATGGGCAGAGGTGACTCAGCTTCATTTAGCAGCCTGATCTCTTTAGGTATGAGTTCATACCCCCCTGGTGCTTTTGCTTCAGCTTTGACCGTGGCAGTAACAGTAATAATAGATTCTCTCACAAGTTTCCTTGCGGTTTCAAGAAGCTCAGCATCTGTTTTCTTTTTAACAAGGGTTATCTGTGCACGACCCTCCCGGTCACGCAGTACGACAAAACAAATGCCTCCAAGGTCCCTAACTTCGTACACCCAGCCAGCTAAGGTCACTTCTGAACCATTCATAGCTGCTGGATCTATCTGGGACGTATAATGTGTCCTTAAGTTCAATGACATATATTCACCTTATATGAGTAGTAATTTTTACATCAATACGATCTTTGAATTATAAAGGTAATTACTTTTATATAAACAATGTTTATTCAAGACTTCTCTCGTTGATCTCAAATGAAATGTTCTCACACATCATCTTTTCCACAGTACTAAGGTCAGAAGACAGGCTCAGAACCCACATAAGCTTTACAAGAGCAACTTCAGGCAGCATATCTTCTCCTTCTATGGCCCCTGCTTTCAGCATATCTCTGCCGGTATCATAAACACGGTCACATACCCGACCGTGTAGGCATTGAGATGTTATTATCACAGGAACGTTCATGGACGTGGCACGTTCTATCAATGGTACCCATTCTGATGACACGTGTCCCAGTCCAGTGCCTTCTATTACAATGCCTTTGTATCCTGCATTAAGATAATATGAAATGATATCGGGACTTGCTCCAGGTGTGAATTTGATAAGTGCACATTTTGGTTCGAAACTTCCACGAAGTTCAAGTTCATTTGAGGATCTTTTAGTATACTCCAGATGAGTATGTATTTCTCTTGTAAGATAATCCACAAACCCTATCGGTTCTGAGTTAACAGACCTGAATGCATCTCTTCTGGATGTGTGCATTTTCCTTACTTTGGTGGCTCTATGTATATCACATATGTCATCGGATTCGCTGCCATGCATGACCAAGCACACTTCAGCGATGTCGCTGACAGCCACTTTAGCTGCACATATCGCATTCATAGCGTTGTCGCTGCTTGGCCTGTCGGCACTACGCTGGGAACCCACAAACACAATGGGAACTGGCGTCTGAATCATAAAAGCAAGTGCTGCAGCCGTGTACATCATCGTGTCTGTACCGTGTGCGATGATTATTCCATCTGCACCGCCTCTGATCTCTTCTACCACAGCCTTAGCAAGCTCTTCCCAGTATTCTGTCCTCATGTTCTCGGAAAGGATGTTATAAATCGCTTTCCCGGAAAAATCGGCAATTTCCGTAAGTTCAGGGATGGCTTTTAAAATATCATCAGCAGAAAATCTGGCTGTAACGGCACCTGTCCTGTAATCTATCTTACTTGCAATTGTACCACCGGTAGAAAGGATGGAGACCTTAGGTAGTTTGCCCTTTGTTGTCTTTTTTGCCTGGGTGGTACCGGCAGAACTAAAATCCTGGGCCTTTGCAGCTTTCTGAAGCAAGGTTATTTTTGTGTTCTCAGGAGAGATACCTGCATTATAACCATTAGACATCTTGAGGACAATATGATGTGTAGTGCTTGGCATTACTATGCCCTCGTATCCCACACCGTCCTTCTCTATCTTTATCTTGTCACCCTGTTGGAATTCCATGAAGATCACATCTGCTGATTACATCGATTATGCTTTAGTAATATATTGTTTCACAAGTTCTACAAGTGCATTTAAGGAAGCTTCTGACCCATTTCTTAATTGATTTGTCTCTTCCTCTGCATGATTCATAGTCTCTTTTCTTCTGACGATGGCCTTTTCCATTTCTTCGAATGCAGGACCACCTATGATCTTTCTTTTCTTTATATTGGAAATAGGGTCCAAGGCTTCACATACCATCTCTTCTGTAAGCCCCTTGCTGCTGAGTTTAACTCCCAGGACTTCATCTGCCACTACATCTATTTGTTGAAGATGAATTTCTCCTTCTCCCCTTGCAAGTACGCCTACTATCTGATGGGCTGTCCTGAAGGGTATTCCTGTTACTCTTACCAGTGTATCTGCAAGTTCAGTGGCTGTTGTAAATCCCATTACGGACTTTGAAGCCATAATCTCCGTGTTGATTTTCATGGTCCTTACCATGCCTTCCATCATACGTACCGAACTTCTGGTAGTTTCCATAGCTTTCCACATGTTAGGCGTAGCTTCCTGAAGATCACGATTGTAGCTTAAAGGAAGTGCTTTACATGTGGTGACAAGAGCCATCAGTGATCCTACAACCACGCCGCTTTTTCCTCTCAGTAGTTCTGCAGTGTCGGGATTCTTTTTCTGGGGCATTATGGAGGAGGTGGATGCATAGCGGTCATCCAGTTCTATGAATCCGAATTCTGATGTGGACCAGATGACAAGTTCTTCTGCCATTTTACTTAAGTTAATGACGAGATTTGTGAGGGTAGCAATACATTCTATAAGGAAATCCCTGCTGCTGACAGCATCCATGGAATTCTCCAAAAGTCCGTCAAAACCCAACAGTTGTCGAGTACGTTCCCTGTTTATGTTAAAACCTGTGGAAGCAAATGCTGCAGCCCCTAGAGGGCAGAGGTTAACTCGTGAATAGGCACTTTTAAGACGGTCAGTATCCCTTCCCAAAGCATCCATATGGGCTATAAGATGATGGGCCAGTGTAGTAGGCTGCGCATGTTGTAGGTGTGTAAAACCTGGCATAAGAGTTTCAATATTTTCGGCTGCAAGTGAACATAGAGTATGGCGTAGAAGATGTAATTCCTCCATAAGGGCAAGCATCTCTTCCCTCAGGGTCAAACGAATGCATGTTGCGACTTCATCATTACGCGACCTTCCGGAGTGCATTCTGCCTCCCACATCCTCTCCAACCATGTCGATAAGTCTTGATTCCAAGGAAATATGAATGTCTTCGTAGGTATGGTCAAGTTTTTCTATACCTTCTTCTCTGATGCGCAATAATCCTTTAAGGATACTGGAACAATCATGTTCCTTAATAATTCCCTGTTCCTTTAACATTATAGTATGAGCGAAGTCTACCATAATGTCCGCATCGAATATCCACTTGTCCGACTTCATTGAAGAAGTGAATTCCATTATGTCCTCATCAGGCGTGCTTGCCAAACGCCCTCTGCGCAGAATATTACTCATCTGTTACCTCTTTTATTTCATTGAGAATCAGGTTGTAGCGTGGTACGGTCTGCACACTTAAAAAAGAATCGGTATTAATTATATATCCCCTTGTAGGGTAGGAAGCAGAATATGCACAGTAGTTCCTTTCCTCTGCTCGCTTTCTACCCATATCTTTCCTTTATGTGCATCCACTATTTTCTTACAGATAAATAATCCCAGGCCAGTGCCTCCGTATTTACGTCTCATAGAAGGGTCTATCTGGTAGAATTTCTGAAATAAAAAAGGTAGCAGATCTGCAGCTATACCTATTCCATTATCCTGAATACTAATCTGAATATTTTCTCCTCCCTTCTTGGCAAAAATACTTATCTTACCTCCCGAAGGTGTGAACTTAATAGCATTATCAAGAACGTTGGTCAACATATCCGTGAGTTTTTCAGCATCTCCTTCTATCTGCGTCAGATCTTCCTGTACTTGGTGAAGGACTTCTATATTTTTCTCAGCGATAGGCATTGCCATATCTGTAACAGCATTATCAATCAAGTCATTGATGTCTATTTTTCTAAATTCATACGTTATAGTTTCTGCTTCTGCCATGCTTACGTACAGTAGGGAATCAATAAGTCTCCTAAGTCTTTCGGTATTGCGGATAATGGTTTTAAGAGCTTTAAGCTGCTTATAATTCATTTCTCCCAGATCTCCCTCCATAAGAAGGTCACCATATCCTTTGATAGATGTAAGAGGAGTCTTTAGTTCATGGCTCACATTTGACAGAAGTTCGTTTTTCATCCTATCCAATGATTCTAATTCCTTATTCGCCTTGCTAAGTTCATCAGCATATTTCCTCAACTTATCTTCAGCAATTTTGCGCTCACCAATATCCTCAACAATACCCACTCCACCCAGCAACGTCCCATCATCCGATATATTAGGACTGTAATCCACTTTTATGAACACTTTCTTTCCATTTCCCTGTGATACGTATTTTCCCTCAAAATGACCCATTCTCAGTGAAAGTACCTCTCTGAAAGCCGCTTTCATTTCCTCATCTTTCAGGGAGCTGTTCATATTGAAACCTATTATCTTTTCTTTAGGTATACCTAAAATCTCTATTATCTTCTCATTACAGTAGGTAATGGTGCCATCCTTGTCAAAATTAAAAATGCCAAGAGGGGAGTTTTCAAATATTAATCTGTACTTCTTTTCAGATTCTTTAAGAGCATTATCTATCTCTTTTAGATGTGTGATATCAATAATTATTCCCTGATAATAGCTTGGTTCTCCCTTTTCATCTCTTGCCAACATGGACCTTTCAGTAACCCATCTTATTTTTCCAGAGCGTGTTACGATGCGGTATTCCTTAGTAAAATATATTTGTCCATGCTGTTCAAAATCTGCTACGTCCGAATTAAGGCCGCTAAGATCTTCTGGACACACTATATCGCTATATAGCAATTTACCAGATGTGAATTCTTCAGCATGGTAACCAAACCTGGATATGTTCTCAGATACGAATACAACTGGCCAGCCAGTCAGAGGTTTCCAGAGAAAAGCAACAACAGGACTATTTCTGTAAATTGCATCCAGTTTGTTTTCTGCTAATGTATGTTCTCCAAGTGCTGCACTTATTTTTTTTGTACTCGTGTGTTCCACAGTACCAATCATGCCGGAATAGGCTCCCTTTTCATCTAGAAGAGGCAATAGTTGGCCACTTTGTTCTTTCAATTCTCCCTGAGTGGTGATAATAGGCAACAAGGAATAATGAACTTGTGTCAGAGTCTCCTTTGCTTTATGGAAAAGTTCCCTGAAATGAACTTCATCCATTATCTTCTGATCAGGAAGCAATAACATCAGGTCTTTGCCTATCAGATCCTCTGATCTTAAACCGGAGGTATCTTCCATGCCTTTATTGAAAAAAATGAACCTATTCTCCCAGTCAACAGCCCAGACTCCTCTCCAGGCACTTGCAAGAATACGCGTGCAAATATTATCCACATGATTTTGTGGCTTTTTATGTTTTAAATATCTTTTTAGTCATAGAGGGCGAATGATGCTACTTGTTAATATATAGAACAATATATTGAACAGTAAATACTAGACTGGTTATAGTTTCTCGTAAGTTAAAGGGATTGATATTATGGACTATCTACTCAAATACATCTTCTATACAGTATACATTATAAGGTGATCCTTATGAAAGGAAAAATTATTCAATTACTTTGTTGCTTGCTCTTCATTTCAGCATGTTTTTCAGGGTGCATTGACACAGAAAAAGATTCTGAAAGTGAAGAATACTCCAATGATGTAATATACCAGACATCAACTATCGCTGCATTGCTTGAAGGTATGTATGAAGGTGATGTAACCGTAGGTGAATTAAAACAACATGGGGATCTGGGTCTTGGAACTTTCAATGGGCTTGACGGGGAAATGGTGGTGCTGGATGGTATTGTTTATCAGGTAAAGGCTGATGGGGTAGCATATCGAGTAGATGATTCCATAAAAACACCATTTGCAGCTGTAACAATGTTTAACGGTGACCTTGGCGAGACATTAGAGCAGGAAATGAACAATACGGAACTTAACGCATATGTGGAAACTTTGATACCCAGCAGGAACCTGATGTACGCCATAAAAATAGAAGGGAATTTTAGTTACATGAAGACCCGTAGTGTTCCCGCTCAGGAAAAACCATATCCCAGGCTTGCAGATATTACAAAGAGCCAGCCAACTTTTGAATTTGAAAATGTCTCTGGTACAATAGTAGGTTTCTGGCTTCCAGATTATGTTGAAAAAGTAAATGTTCCGGGGTATCACCTTCACTTCCTCACAACTGATGTCAGCGCCGGGGGTCATGTGCTGGAATATAGTATTAGATCAGGAAATGTCAGTATCGATATTTCTAATGATTTCTTAATGCAGCTTCCCGCAACTGAAGAATTCTTAAGCGGCAACTTTAGCGAAGAAAGGACACAAGAGCTTACTCAAGTGGAAAAAGGAACTAATTGAAATATTCTATTTGTGTATTCTGGATGGATTGATACACTTCGGAAGCAATATGTGCACAGTAGTCCCTTTGCCTTCCTCGCTATCGATCCATATCTTCCCTTTATGTTCCTCGATTATGATCTTACACATAAAGAGTCCCAATCCATTGCCCCCATAATTGCGTGTTGATGATCCATCGAGCTGGACGAACATCTGGAATACCTTTTTTAGGTCTTCTTTTGATATCCCAATACCTGTATCTATGATGGTCAAATGTACAAAGTCATTTTCCAACATGCCCGATAGTGTGACCTTTCCACCATCATTACTAAATTTTATAGCATTGTCCAGGATATGGACAAAAACACGGGGTAAGTATTCAGCATCACCCACTATTTCAGGAAGATCCAAAGGTACATTTGTTTCCAACGTTAGTCTTTTGGACTTAAGTTTTTCATTTACTATGTCTAACGAAATAGATATCATATTTGATAATGGCAATCTATCAAAATTGTACTTGATAGCACCATGAGTTGCAGTGCTGACAAACAGCAGTGAATCAAGTACCATTTGTAGTTGCTTTGTTTTTTCCACAACTCTTTGCATAGCTTTTTTCTGATCAGAGTTAAGTGGTCCAAGATTTTCATCATGCACAAGTTCACTGAATCCTTTTATACTTGTAAGAGGCGTATTGATCTCATGCTGCAGGTTTGACAGTAATTCATTTTTGAGTTTGTCAAGGGATTTTAATTCTTCGTAGGCTTTTGCAAGCTCTTCATTGGCTTTTTTGAGATTCTCTTCCGAGCGTTTTATCACAGTTATGTCCCTTAAATGTTCCACAACCATTATTGCCTGTCCTTCGTCATCGAATATCGGATAGGCTTTCATTTCCTTGATACTTCCATCTGCAGGATTTGTCCAGAGAGCTTCTTTAGGAAGACCTGTAGCAAAAGCTTCTAGTACATGACAGCTTTCACATGAATCATTTCCATGCACAAACATTTCATAACGATGAGGATGATTTTGTTTTTCTTCTTCAGATAAGTGCTCATAACCTTTCCAGTTGCTTGTTACAATCCGAAGGTCTCTGTCAAGTACCAGTATAAGGTCATTTATCGCATTGAAAGTATTGACCAGGAGTTTCTTTTGTTGTTGTTGTACATGTTCTGCTTCTTCTATCTTAGTTATGTCCTCTATGATGCCAAGACCACCCTTCAATTCACCCTCGGCGGTTAGTTCGGGTAAGTATATTGAACGGAGTTTAATAGGTCCTTTTTTCAGATCTTTCTCAAACTCTGTTTTAAGAGGAACTGGTGACATCTTGTGGAAGGACAATGTTTTCCTTATATTTTCATTGTCTATAAGAGCGGTAACCTGAAGTCCTAATATCTTGTTTTCAGGCATGTTTAATATCTTTGTGAGTTCGTGATTGCAATGGACAATAATGCCTTTCTTATCTGTGAAAAGTCCCGCAGGACAATTGTGAAAAAGAGCACTGTAGCGTCTGGCGTTCTCCAGGGATATTTTTTCAAGATCTCTCTTTTCGATTGAATTACCAAGCAAGCCACAAACCACACTTAAGATTTCATGTGCTTGTGCCCATTGTTCGGAGCTTTGTCTATCTTTACTGTACAATGCAGACATGTAACCACGTATTTTCCCATGGACTACTACATCTACAGATATAGATGGGTACTGGCCGTTGTCTGTAGATCCATAGATCTTCCCATCAATTTTTGCAATGACGCCGTACACCTGAAGGGGTAGCATTGCTTCAGGTAACGACCTTACAAGCATACTTGTAAGAGAATGCACCGGCAGGCTAGAGTTAAAGAAACTGATTATCTTCAACAATGCAAATTGGTTGCCTATAGCCCTCTCTTGGGTGTTAGGTGTGCAATCCTCCAAGATACAGGTCTCATGGATTAATGACATTTATTATATTAATTTAAATATAATATTTGTATAAAAGGATTTCCACAGACTTTTCATATGCCACAACCAATAGCCATATTTATTAAATATGCGCAAACTATAAGGTGCAGGTCCTTCTGAGGAACCTTCTACAGGTGAAAAGATGTACGCAGACAGAATCAATGCTCTACCACCATACCTCTTTGCAGCGATCGATGAATCCAAAGCCAGAATGCTGGCAAAAGGAGTGGATGTGATAGACCTTGGTATCGGTGATCCGGATCAGCCCACACCTTCTCATATAGTGGAATCCATGTGCCAGGCAGTTAGAGACTCTTCCACACACAGGTATCCATCATACACTGGCATGCTAGAGTTCAGGAAAGCTGCAGCCAGGTGGTGCCAGGAAACAAAGGGTATTAATATAGACCCTGTAAACCAAACCCTTACTCTTATAGGTTCCAAAGAAGGTGTCGCTCATATTCCTCTTGCTTTCATCAATCCAAATGATGTGGTTTTATGTCCTGACCCGGCTTACCCGGTATATAAGATAGGTACTCAGTTCGCAGGTGGGGAACCTTTCATAATGCCTCTTCTGGAAGAAAACGATTTCCTGCCCGACCTCGATGCGATCCCTACAGATATGTTGGCAAGGGCAAAACTAATGTTCATTAATTATCCTAACAATCCAACATCAGCAACTGCTGACCGGTCTTTCTTTGAAAAGGTCGTTGAATTCGCAAAGGAAAATAATATTATTGTGGTTCACGATAATGCCTATTCCGAAATGGTGTATGATGGTTATCAGGCACCAAGTTTCCTGAGTGTGGATGGTGCCATGGATGTTGGCATTGAATTATACTCTCTTTCAAAAACGTATAATATGACCGGATGGCGTCTGGCTTTTGCGGTGGGCAATACTAATCTCATTAAGGGTCTTGGAAAGGTAAAATCAAACATCGACTCAGGGGCTTTTGATGCTATACAAAAGGCCGGGATCGCTGCACTTACCAGTTCCCAGCAGTGTGTAAGCGATATGAACCGCATATATGAAAAGAGACGAGATGCGCTCTTAAAAGGTCTGCGTGGTATAGGTCTTGATATGAAAACTCCAAAAGCGACATTCTATATGTGGGCTCCTGTTCCAAGTGGTTACGATTCAATGGGATTCTCACAGCTTTTGCTTGAAAAGGCAGGAATAGTTGCCACTCCTGGTGTAGGGTTCGGACAGTATGGTGAAGGCTATATAAGGTTCGCTTTGACACAGTCAGTTGAAAGGATCAATGAAGCTGTTTCCAGGATGGAAAAACTTAATTTGTGATCTAAGTAAGAAGAGGAAATTACAGAGCCTTTTATTTTCCTCTTCTTTTTTCCACTCCCATATTTATCGACATTTCAGCAATATCGGCACTGTACTCAGATATTCTTTTTAGGCTGTTTATGATAGATGCCATTTGCTCTGATTTGCAGCGTTGTGCCTCCTGTTCATTGCGCATGATAGTATAATCCTCGAATTTTCTCGCCAGATTAACAACTTTATTGGAATATTTGATATCTTTATCTTCAAGGGCTTTTAAGGAATCTTTGAACACTTTTTGCGCTAAAGCACCCATAGCAAATACCTCGTCTTTTTCAGGAACCTCCAAGTCCATGAGGATTATCTGCCTTGCAATTTTCTCCACATGGTCTCCTATACGCTCAATGATCTTGGTAACAAGCCTGTATCCCAGGCACTGGCGAGGTCTTTCTATACCAATCTTTTCTGCAAGTTTTGGGTCTTCAACTGCTACTTTTAATTGTCTTACAGTAAGAAGATAGAATCTGTCCACTTCATTATCTCTGTTTACTATGTCCTTAGCAAGTTCCAGGTCATGGTTTCTTAGGGCAAGCATTACGTCCTCAAGCATCGAAGTAATCATACGTGACATGTTTTGCAATGCCTTTTCCAGTGGCAATTCCTGATAATTCATCAGGCTTTGCAACAGTATCTCGTTCCGTGATTCCTCTATTACTTCGATGCCAATAAGGCGCTGGCGAGTCACATCTTTGAAGAACTTGCGGTCATGTGCATGGAAACCCTTGCTTGATACAAGTCGTATCAGGTCGTAGCCAGCCAGATAATGTGATACAAGTATTCTGAAATTATCCTCTGCTGAATCCTCCTGGGAGATCTCGATCACTGATTCAAGTCTTTGATTCTCTATCTTCGAGTCGGCAGACAACAAAAGAGTGCAATCGCTTTGTGGTATTAATGTTAAGGCATCCCCGGCATCTAGACTGCAGTCCCTTACCCATTTAATAGGCAAAGAGACAATATATGTGGAGCCACCAGTCAGCTGTATTTTCCTTTGTTCATAATTTATAACAACACACCCTGTAATTCAATCAGTTAACCTATAATTTCCAATAATAAATACAGATAGTGAATTTGCTATATATTAATCTATAGCTAGCCCTCTAAATAGGGTAAGATAGAGGTAACTATATTCTTATTTCAGATCATATCTACTAAATCAAATACTAAAAATAGCAAATTTCTGCGTCATATTGATGCAGGACCAATGAAACCACTGCGTAGCATGTGATCAGCGAGCACTATTGCAACCATAGCTTCAGCAACAGGCACAAGCCTGGGTGGTATAGTTGGATCATGTCTTCCATGGACCTGTACTTCGCATTCCTGGATATTTTCCATATTTACTGTTTTCTGCTTCTTTGAGATGGATGGCGTTGGTTTCACTGCAACCCTGCAGATAATAGGAAGTCCGGTGGATATGCCACCAATTATACCGCCTGCGTTGTTAGTCTGGCATGTGATCTGTTCATCTTTTACTATAAATGGATCGTTCATCTGGCTGCCTTTCATACGTGCACTTGCAAAACCGGCACCAATCTCCAATCCTTTGACAGCGCCTATGCTCATTAATGCCTTTGCAATATCAGCATCCAGCTTATCAAATACAGGTTCTCCAAGTCCCTTGGGAACTCCCGTAGCAATCATTTCCACGATGCCTCCAAGGCTATCACCCTCTGTGCGTGCATCTTCAACTGCTTTCATCATCCTCGCAGCTGCTTTTAGATCGGCACAACGTACAGGAGTCTTCTCCACATTCTCCATCACTTCGGTAAATGCTAGCTCAGAAGCTACAATGCCACCCAGCTCAATGACATGTGCAAAAACGGTGATATCGTAGAAAGAAAGCAGATGCTTTGCAATAGCGCCTGCAGCTACCCTGCCAAGGGTTTCCCGTCCTGATGATCTGCCTCCACCTCTATGATCTCGAATTCCATATTTTTCATGATATAAAAGGTCTGCATGTCCTGGTCTTGGAATATTTTTGAGATAATCGTAAGCACTTGAATTTGCATCCTTGTTGCGGACCATCATAGATATCGGCATACCAGTAGTCTTTCCCTCGAACACGCCTGATAGTATTTCCACTGTGTCGGATTCGTTACGGGACGTTGAGGCACTGCTTTGCCCGGGTCTGCGTCTATCCAGTTCTTTCTGTATCACAGAAGCTTCGAGGGACAGCCCTGCAGGCGTACCATCTACTACTACTCCCAGGGCATTCCCATGTGATTCTCCCCAGGTGGTGACTTTAAAAACAGTTCCGAAAGTGTTGCCAGACATCGTTACTAAATCATCCTTACTTCTCTTATAGTTTATCCCGCTTTCTTCAATTCATGATGCTGGTTCAAGTGGAGCTGGTTCTATATGAATGACGACGTCCTGGACACCTTCAAAACGTTGCTTCAGTCGATACTCTACAGTCTGAGCAATATCGTGCGATTCATAGGTTGGCATGTTAGGATGCACTTCCATGTGTAGGTCAATGTAGATGTGGCCTACAACTCCTCTTGTCCTTATCTTGTGGCACCCCATTACGCCATCCATTTTGCACACAACATTATAAACATCTTTCATGTCAAATTGGGAAGTGTCGCACAGAATAGAAGCGCTTTTAATAATAATGGAAATAGCTGCATAGAATATAATAACTGAAATTACGATCGCTATGATGGGGTCTAGCAAAGGAAAACCTGCTTTGATAGCAATGAGTCCCATGATGACAGAAAGGGATACATAAATGTCACTTTTGGTATGCATGGAGTCAGCAATGAGCACTTCACTTTGTAATTTTACACCGTTGCGATGTTCGTAAGTTGTGACAAGGTAGTTAACTATCATTGTACCGATCATAACCATAAAGCTAATGGCAGTTACTTCCGGCAATGATCCATTACCAAATCTTCCAAAAGCCTCACTCACTATCTTAAAGCCTACGAACATCAGCAATACAGCGATGAAAACAAATGCCATTGTCTCGAATTTACGATGACCATAAGGATGCTCTGCATCTGGAGGTTTGGAAGCTGCTTGAATTCCTATAAGGCCAACTACATTGGATATACCATCGAACATGGAATGATAACCATCGGATTGCATGCTCAAAGTATTCGTTAGCTTACCATAAATGATCTTAACAACAGAAAACGCTAGGTTGAGTACCAGGATTAAGATCATTATATTTCGGATCTTTTTATAGCGTGCATCCATCTGTATCTCAGAAGAGATTATTACAGTATTATATAAAATGATATGATTATTAAATCGAAAAGGTGAAGCTCAGACTACATTCATTTCTGATGGCTACTTTTATATATATTTACAAAATCTACAATAACGGATACCGGAAGCTATAATTTATATGGTGATCCTGTTCCATGTATGGTGAAAATTGCTGTCACAGGTAAAGGCGGTGTAGGTAAGACCACACTTTCGGGTACTCTTGCGCGAATGCTTGCAAGAGATGGTTTTGATGTAGTAGCCATAGATGCCGATGCGGATATGAATCTTGCATCTTCCATTGGCATAAGTAAGCCTCCAAATCCTCTCACGGACTATCAGGATATGATAGAAGAACGTGCGGGCGAAAAAGGAGGCATGTTCAAGTTCAACCCTAAAGTTGATGATATAGTGGAAAAATTCGGGGTTGTAGGTCCTGATAATGTAAAGATGCTTGTAATGGGCACCATTGATACTGGCGGTAGTGGCTGTATGTGCCCTGCCTCCTCTTTCCTTAAAGCGTTTCTAAGGCATGTAGTGCTGAAGGACAAAAGTGCAGTGATACTTGATATGGAAGCAGGCATTGAGCACCTGGGTAGAGGCACCACCAAGGGTATAGACCTTATGATCATCGTTGTTGAGCCGGGCAAGCGTTCACTGGAGACTGCCGAAAGGATCAAACATCTATCAGAGGGAATAGACATAAAACATCTGGCAGCAGTCATCAACAAAGGTAAGTCTGTAAACCTTACTCCTCAGCTTGAAGCCCTTGGGATACCTGTGCTTGGGGAGATTCCATATGATGAAGATCTCGTCCGAGCAGACCTTGAAGGCATTGCGCCCATCGATGTAGGGGGAAAATGGGTGGATGCTGTATCCCAGATCAAGGATAATATGATGCAGATGATCAATAGTTTTCAGGAGGAATAATGGCAAGTGGGAATAATATCCTGAAAACGGCCTATGCTCAAGTGGAACCTTATATCACCAAGGACAGTTCTACAATAAGGGAACTTATGCATCCGACAGTACATGGCAAGTTACGCTTGAGCCTCGCAGAGGCAAGAGTTCCCCCAGGCGGTGCAACTTTCTTACACGTGCATGAGTCTACAGAGGAGATATATCATATTACTGCAGGCTGTGGGATCATGACCCTTGCAAAAGAGCAATTTGAAGTAAACTCCGGGGATACTGTTTGCATACCGCCTGGTACAGCGCATAAAGTGGAGAACATCTCTTATATGGAACTGGTAATACTTTGTTGCTGTGCACCGGCTTATTCTCATGAAGATACTTCTCTTCTGTAAACTTAGATGTGTAAACCATTTTTTCTATTTCATAGTAATGTTTGTTTGAATATTTTTTTAACAAAAACAGCTTCAATAGTTTGTGTTGTGTGAATTCTATTTTGGAATATTTGCATCTATGGCTTGAAATGTGAGATTATCCTGATAAAGCTAAAGCTATATAAGTAAGATTTAAGCATTTTTAACGTGCCATCAAATAATAGATTTAATGGTAGTTCCAGATTTTTAATCTGGAACAAACACAATTATCTCCTTTATGTTATGGGAAATAATACTTAGGCAATTTATCCTTTTTATATTTTATATCAAAATTTAATCTAAAGTATCTTTTACGCATCCTCTCATTTTTCGAAATATGTAGAAAAACAAAAATTATATAACTTATAATATAATAATTACACGTAATATATGGTCAAACAGAGGAGATTGGATGAAATCATTAAATGTTTTTGTGGTTAAAAATGGTTTTGAACACATGGGTTCTGCTACAAATCCAAATTATGGTTTTACACTAAACAAAAATATCTTCCCTTGTAATTGGTACTTATTGGTTCTATAATTTTCGTAGTTAAAATATAAAGTTGCTTTGGAGAGTCCAAATGGAACTACATGATAAAATATTTAAAAAAGTAATCGTTAATTTGACAGTTGTCGTCCTCTACACACTTTTACTGTTAATAGTCATAGCAGTGTTCGATATTTTCCAGACGATGTGGGCTGTATTGTTGAAAACAAGTGATATTAACGAGGTAGTGTATAATGTTCTTACAGTCTTTGTTCTAATTGATCTTTTCAAGACCTTCTCTGATTACCGTGTTCAAGAAAGAATCAGGATCACTTACGTGACTGATGCAACTATTCTTATAATCATGCGTGAGATCACTGTTATGGTATACAGTCATAATTTTGAGATTTACGTATTGTTGGCCTTTGCTGCATTGCTATTAGTATTGTGCATTATGAGATTTGTCTCTATAAATTACCATCCCACAGATAATATAGTTTCATTAATTAAAACGAAGGATGTTGAGGCTCTGTAGAAATCCTCATTTGAACAATACATATAACCTTGACATACCTGTCAAGGTTATGTATCAATAACTTGATTTTAACCTCTTTTACTTGATTCCAGTAGTTTTTTGCCTTAATTTCTTCAGCATATTTTCGTTTCAGAACAGAGAACATGGTTTCTGCCAGATTTATAATATAATACAATATCTCCTCAAATTCTTTTACCATTTTCCTACGGTATTTGCCTTGTATTTTCTTCCTCTTCCTTTGCCTCAAAGGAATCATAGCTATTGCTTCTAGTTCTTCTCTTACTAGAGAATGGATAACTTCTGAATCGTAGCCTTTATCCATTACATAATAATTTGATCTGCGAGTATTATTACATTGTTTCAACAGTGTAATCGCATGTTTTGCATCATGCACAGGTTTGCCTGATATCTTAAAACCAGTGATAATGAACTTATCAGTATCAACAGAAATACTAACTTTCAGGAAAGACCTCCGTTTCTTTCCTGTTCTAAATGAGTAATAGTAACTACAATGACCACTGCTAAATCCACTTGAATCAATAGCAGTAATTTCTATCTTTTCACCATGAGAATAGAAAAGTTTCAGTGTTTGTTGTAACAATGATTTGAAGTAAACTGATTTGAGTCTTGTAGTGAACTTGTGAAGTGTTGTAAAATGTGGAACTTGTTTTAGTCCTATTCTCAACTTCAATTTGTCCATTAATTCAACAAGTTCAACAATATCTCTGTAATCCTCATTTAGATATTCTTTCAACAAAACCAATGTCAATAGCTGGTGTTGTGTGTATTTTCTTTTGGAATACTTGCAACTGTATATCTTAAGGTGAGATTTACCTGATACAGCTAGAGCTGTATCAACAAACTTTAAGTACTTATTAGACAAAACACAATCATCCTCTTTGTGTTTTCTGTAGGAAGTAATACTCAGGGGACTTATCCTTTTTAAATTATTAGGTGAAAATAAAATCTAAAGTAGGTTTTCTACAGAGCCGTTTATCAATACTCTTTGTGGCTGGTTACAATCTTTTTGCTAATTGGTTTTTCATTTGGTTTTATCGTTTTTAGTAATTGGACTATATATCCTCTTATTTGTCTTGTTGTTGCATTTGTGTGGGTTGTTATACTTATCACATCAAAAACTGATTACGAATTTTGGTATCAAGATATTAAAAAGATAAAAAAGATAAAAAAAGCTGCTAGGGCATTAAGCAAGTGATATTATTGAAATTCTGAATTGAATCTGGATCACTCCTCTTGAACTGGAACCATTTTCATTTACTTTTTCTTCTTTATCTTTTAAAGTATGGAAGATACTCATTCTTTGGCTTGCTTTGTTTCCTGCTCAGCGTTCGTAATATCGATGCTAAGGACAGCCATTCCTTGCTGTCTTGGGGTAATAAAGAAAAGGGGAATGTTTAGTTTGGAACAGGAATTGTAAATTTAACCTATCAGTTCTACTTGAATGGAGAGGATTTCAAGGGAGTTACTATTAGCTCTTTTTTAATATCACTGCTTTGTTAGGAAATAATTTTGTTCTCTCTACGACTGTAAGCCCAGAAACATTGGCTTTTTTGATGGTTTCTTCGAAATCCTTTTTTGATACATGAAATGGTGGTTCTACCACGTATATTCGACCATTGTCTTTAAGTATGGATTCCAATTCAGTGAAAAATGCTTCTTTATTTGGAACTTCATGAACCATATAAAATAAAAACACAAAATCAAATTTTCCAGACACGCCGATTTTATCTTCTTCACACTTATGCAGTATAATCCTGTGTTCTATTTCAGATCCTTTTATATTTTCTTTGAGTTTCTGAAGCATTCCTTCTTGTAAGTCAGCAGCTACTACTTTACCATTCTCTCCAACCATCTGAGCTAAATCAATTGTAAAAAAACCAGGTCCACATCCCACCTCTAAAACTGCCATTCCTTCTTCAATATATGGACTTAGTATTTTCTTAGGGCTTTGCAACCATTTCCTAAATCTATTATTAAGGCTACCAGATCTTTCTACGGGACACACACGATTTTTTCTATTATCCATTTCCTACTCTCCTTTTTAAAACTAAAATTGAATATCTATTAAGATATAGGTCAATCATTATACTTTTAGGTGCTTCTATCTTCTGTTCTGCAAATCCCTGGAAAGACAGCATGTGTATGCTGACGGTATAATCTACATTGGAAAGGAAGCGAATAATATTGATGAGCAGGCTCTTGATGTTAAGAAGGCTCAATAATTTGTGAATAAAGAAGATATTATGCAGATGATACTCGATTTATCACAAAAGAAGGCTGAAGAATGGGGAGTGGATAGGAAAACATTCCAACGAATCAAGAAGAGAATAATTGAGAATGGAAACATCAAATTGGATACTCCTGCGGTGAGAATATTGATAGAGGAATCAAATAATTTAAACTGGAAATTGTAAAAAATCTATTTTTTTAATTTTTATTAAAATTAAACATATAACTATAAATATTATAGAAAATCCGAACATAATCCAAGAGTATGAAATTGCATTCTGATTTGGAGTAATTTTCCAAACATTTATTATGCTCATCAAACCAATTCCAATACAAAAACTAATACCCCACTCCAAATATCTTTTATTTTGAGTCATCTTCTCACTCTTTATATTATAAGAGAGACTACTATATACTTTATTCTGTAAAAACTTCAATCAATTTTAGATTTTTAGAACATCCACATTGTAAATTAATGGGTATTCAAAAGACCTCTGACATTTTTAACTTTAGTCAAGAGTTCTGTTTTTCATGTTTACCTATATCCAAATATTAATTTGCGAGGATGAGATTCAAATTTTATTCAATCACATGCTCAATTCTTACAGCCTTCTCGTTTTTAGCCTCAGATACCACCTAACTCTGAGCGTACAGTTATCTCTTTCTGTTCCCTGTAATACTTCCCGATGAACTCAGCCAGAGCAATGCTCACAAGATCAGACATGCTGCTGAAATCTTCACTCTCAACCAATTGATCAGCTTGCTTTTTAAGGTAGGGACTGACGGTAACATGAATAGATTCTTTGTTCCTTTTGCTCACCATTGTATACTAGAAGCAAAAGTAAAATCAGACTTAAATTGGAAGTTTCAGGAGCTTGTTAAGAAATACAATCTTGAATACTATGAAATGGTCTTTTTAACAATTCGGTTGGGACATGGTTATTGGGACTGCATTCATCCATTTGGTGATGCAACTGATTTCATCATGGAAACTAGTGATTTGACAATGGAATCTATTCAAAATATAAATAACCTCAAGTGTTTGGAAGAGATTTTTGAGTCAGAATTCTACATAATGAAAACTGAACAGGCAGAGGCACCAATTGCCCGAATCGCCAAATAAAGGAAGTGGAGAAATGGCTAAAATATACGTGTGTTGTTCTTTATGTCAGCTTGCATAGCTCTAATAGTGTAACGAATACTTTAGATATCCCAGTCCACATAGGCAATGAGTCCTTTTTTCTCCCAATCTTTTAATCGGGAGGAGCTATTTTTCCATGCACCTTCAAAAAGGTATTTCATAGTGTTTAGATCAAGCACATGTACCTTATATGCCTTTTTTTCATCCACTCTCATATAGTATCCGGGGCTCAAATTATTGGATTTTTTCCACATTTTTATCTTCTCGTAATCCCATAAAGATGTAGCCCAATGTGCAAGCTTTAAGATACATTCATCTGCTACGCCTTCAACATTACCGGCGATGACACAGTGCTTACAGTTTTTTGTTAATTCTATACTGTCTTTCTGGCGAACTATCTCTGACATATTGGACAATGATGTTCTTTCGGCTTTGTAGAAATGCTCATTTGAACAATATATGTAACCTTGACATACCTGTCAAGGTTATGCACTAATAGTTTCAATTTAACCTCTTTTGCTTGATTCCAATACTTTTTTGCCTTCACTTCTTCCCCGTATTTCCTTTTCAGAACAGAGAACATCGTTTCTACAAGATTTCTGCAATGGTACAATATTTCCTCAAACTCATCGATCATTTTTCTACGATACTTACCCTTGATCTTCTTCCTTTTCCTTTCTCTCAAAGGAATCATAGCTACTGCGTCTAGTTCTTCCCTTACTAGAGAATGTATAGCTTCAGAATCGTAACCTTTGTCCATAAGGTAAAACTTTGATTGGCGATTTTTATGACATTGCCGTAGCAATGTCATCGCATGCTTTGCATCATGGATAGGCTTACCAGATATCTTAAAACCAGTGATAATAAACTTCTTTGTATCAATGGAAATACTCACTTTTAGGAATGATCTACGTTTCTTTCCAGTCCTAAAAGAGTAATAGTAGCTACAGTGACCACTCGTAAATCCACTCGAATCAATGGCAATTATCTCTATTTTTTCGCCATATGAATAGAACAGTTTTAGTGTTTGCTGTAACAACGATCTGAAAAGAATTGACCTAAGTCTAGTTATAAACTTGTGAAGTGTGGTATAATGTGGAACCTCTTTTAAACCAATTCTTAACTTCAAACTCTCCATTAATTCAACAAGTTCAACAATACTTCTGTAATCTACATTAAGATATTCTTTTAACAAAATCAAGGTCAATAGCTGGTGTTGTGTATATTTCCTTTTCGAATATTTGCAACTATAGATCGGCAGGTGTGATTTTCCTGATACAGCTAAAGCTGTATCAACAAACTTTAAGTACTTATTTGACAAAACACAATCATCCCCTTTGTGTTTCAGTGGAAAGTAATACTCAGGGGATTTATTCTTTTTAAATTATTAGGTCAAAATAAAAGCAAAAGTAGCATTTCTACAGAGCCGTTCTTTCATTATTACATGAGGCTTCTATCATGATCAATGCTTCCCTACCGTAAAGAATCGGTATAAGCTGCCGTGTAAATGCCTTTCTATAGATGTTTATAAAAAACTGGATTTTTCCTTTTACAGATTGCAGTTTCAACTTTAGATGAAAATCGGAAATCTGTATTGAGAAATTCAATTTCCCATATAGCTTGTTTCAAAAATCCTACTTATCTTATTTGGCTATAGCATGCGAGGACTATGAAGCAATGGAATATTGATTTTTGAAACAAGCTCTAAATCCCACAAATTGCTTGAGAACACTCTCCCGTTCTCATACCCCACATATATTCAATTGAGACAGGCATTTTTCTCTCAATCTTACAGAGTTATTTGTCATTTTAATATTTAACCTAAATTGAATAAAATATTACATGTAATATCAAATTATAATGGCATTATAATTTGCAATAGCATTGTTCTGTACTCCACAGATGTTAAGAAATAAACAAAAACCACATTTTTTCGAGTTAGCTGCATAATCGGAAAGACATCTCAAATCTCTCCTACCATTGATGGCCTAGCCAGAGTTTTCCGGATACCATAATGGAGGCATGTATGGGATTACAATTATACAATTCATCAATTAATGAAAAAACATACTCTTCCAGGAAGACAGAATTCCTAACTAAAGGAAAAGCTTCCAACAAGCTTTCAAAAACCCTTTTCTCTTTATTGCGATCTCGGTTTTTGTATCATGCTGTAGACTCGTGGAAAAATATTTCCTATTAGATTGACTAATCGGTAATAACCATTAAAGCTTTATATGCCAAAATCCTTCTTTCATCTGGTGAAATATAATGCCAGGCCCTATAATTACGGCATCAGATGCAAAGAAAGCCTACAAAAATAAAGGTGTAAAATCCGAAGGCAGCAACGTTTCCCTAAAGAACAGTTCCGGTAAAAGGGTAAGTGTAGCCGGAAACGCGAAAGTCTATCACCGTGGAAACGGTAACTTCGGCCTTTATACAGAAACGGCAGATAAGAAAAGAGTTTCAAGAGGCTCTACTATTCTAATATCAAAAACTTCTTTTTTCCTTGAATTCCTTTTGTTCTTGCAGACCTCATCATTATGAGTATGAACATAGTTAATATATTCACAATGTTTATATATGCGAAAATCTGATTTCTCCTTGTCTTATGACGAATAAGACGCAACAATACAGAAGAGAAAAACAAAGTCAACGATAAGAGAAGTGTGATTCAAATGATGAAGATATTCGCAGCATTAATGGTTCTAATTGCTTTCAGTGCAGGTGCTCAGGCATGCTGGGTTCCTCCAACAAATGTTGTGGATAACTCTACTCATGAGGTAGAACCTGTCAAGGTAGTAGAGCCCGTTGAGGGAACAACGACAGAAGAGGAGGCAACTGATGACTCAAGTACCGATGAGGAAACTGAGGTAGTTGCTCCTGTTGTGGACACTGCTGATGATACCACTGAAGAAGTTGAGGTTGTAGAAACTCCAGTAGCAGAAACACCTGTCACAGAGACTGAGACCGAAACTGAGGTAAAGGTCCCCATGTCAAGCGGATATGGAGAAGCCCACATAATAGGGACAACTACAACCGAGATTGTTCAGGATGCAGAATCCCACCCAGTAGAAACCGAGCCTGTGATTATCACAGCAATAAGCAGCAACTCTGCTGTTGAGCAGAACGATGACTCCAATGTAACAGCCATGAACACTGGCAGCAACAACGGTTCTTACACATCCGTTGGAATTGCACTGGTACTGGCAGTTCTGATCGCAGTAGCAATCTACTACATCAGAAAGTAAAGATGACGTAACACAGGTACCTCCAAACTAGAGGGGATAAGGTACCTGCCCCTTTTACCTCTTTTTGTAGCATTTTTTCTGTTGAGAGCATTTATATAATGGTAAGCTAATTAAATATTGAGGGATGGGAAATACCTACTCCTCGAAGCAACAAACGAGTAATCAGCCTAGATGTGACAGGTTTTTTATTTCCTGTCACATAATGTACCTTTTCGATAAATTAATCTCTAATGTTTATACTTACGTATCCTGAATATCGAAATTTTAGGCTTTGTAGAAAGCAGCAATGTGTACTCATCTTTAGTTCAATATTTTGGACCAACAAGCATCAGATATACACAGTACCATGATGCAAAAAATAACGTAACTCCTGTTAATTCGATACTAATTACAGACAAACATGCTATAGTTACCATGACAATTATAAAAGACACAACTATATATGCTACTTGTTTTTGTGAATACATCGTTTTTCAACTCATATTTGATTAAGATATTTAACATATTAAGTGGGATATATATCTAATTTTCGTTCTGTAGCATCGGAGAAAAAGACAGATAAAAACTAAGATATACATTTTATATCTCATTTTAGTTCAGGATTTTTAGACAACCTTTTATCTAAGTCCACCCTGCTAATCTCCTGCGGATCTCTCCTTGCTCATCTTCAGTGAATGGCAAACCTTGGTAATGCTGCATCGATGTTAAGCTGTCGTGTCCCTAGCGCAAACAGACCACATGTAAAGGTACTCCTGCAGAGATCATCCAACTCTCTATGCTTTTCCGGGTACTTTTTGCACTTATCCAAGGAGTTGAGGCCGGATTTTACGGACCACCTCTCAAGGTTTTGGTTCCATGCCTGCAAAGACGGAGGTTTAGGGTTATCATGGAAATAACTCAATACACTTTCAAGCTGTGCAGGTATCGGATGAACATACCTCTCTAGTTGTTTCCTTTTGACCTTCTTTTGTGCTTCCTCTGGTAAGTGTATGCATTTACGTGAAGTCATCCACCATTCAGGGTGATCATAGAATCTTTGAACCTCTACATATCTCATTCCGGACCACAGGCACACATCATATATAGTTTGCAGATAATTCTTAGGAATAGATGTTCTTAGTAAATCGCTCTCAAATGGTCCTAATACGCGAGTTCCATTAACTAAGATAGGCTCTTTTTGTAACATGTTGTTTTAATAAAACAGCAAGATATTTAGCTTTTTCAGTGCTAAATCCCGGCAAGATCCACCAGGAAAGAAAAGAAAATGTTGTTGTTTTAGGTTAAAACAACAAGGTACATAATTTCATTTCAAAGGCATGAAAGAGATGAATCTGCCTTTCCGCAGATGTCAAGAAAAAAAGCAGGTATTTTCTCTTTTCAGAAATTTGTGCATATAAAATCTAATACTTATAATAATATATGTTATTACTATATTGAGTAATAGTACTAATGTTTGACAAATAACTGCAATTCACATAACTGGCAAAATTCCAGGACATCTGCGGAATATAAGATATAAATTATATCTTCATTTTTCCACCTCGTTTCATATCTCATTGAACACTTCTAATTAAATTAAAAATTTAATGGTGTTTTCTATGCATATGTGTTTCCAGTGTTATGCATGAGGCATTACATAGAATAAATTAGACTTAACTGTTAATACTATACTATTTATAGATATATTTATTTTCTAGACAATATACTGATTGTTATAGTTATTTCGTTTTTGATGAAAGAGATTAGGTAATAAAATATGAGAGTTCAGAGTTCTTTATTAATATACCTTTTAGTTATTCTTGCAATATTCACTGCAGGATGTGCTGAAACAATCAATGAGAACGAATCAAGTCAAAATATTGAAAATCACTCGGAGAATAAATCTTCTTTACTTACTAGTACGAGCTCAGAAAACGCGTTTGAAAAAATTGAAGATAATGTTAATCCTGAGAGCAAAGTCCAGTATGGCGATTTACAATTAACAGTTATACCAGAAAAAACCGAGTTAAAGAAGGAAGAAACATTCAATATTTATCTTACACTAACAAATGTCGGAAACAATTCTTTGAATACATGGATAATGTATGAACAGGTAAGCTATGATATTTCTTTAGATCGTTAGTAGACAATAGCTTTGCCAAATATTATAGATGTGGTGTTATTGCAAGAACTCCTCTTACCGACGAATCTCTTGTAGAACTTAAATCAGGAGAGTCGCTAAATGAGACCTTTAATTCCCATTGCTGGGTTCTTAATCCAGGTGAATACATGCTTAGTGCCGTTTACCATACTGGTAGCGATGAAATGATCTCAAAACCTTACTGGAGAGGAGAAGTCAAATCCAATGAAGTATTGATTGAAATATTGGATACACAGAATAATCTAACATCTCCTTCATTGTGATTGCATTAGAGATATCAAATGAGGATCTACTTTGATCCTCTTGACTATCCCGCCAAGTAGGGAGTTGCACATGCAGACTCGATCACGACATTGTAGAATTAGTTATTCTTAACAATGAATGCAATTAAATCTGGACCGAGTCGTGTTTCCCTTGTCAGCTTTTCAAGGATGGCCTGTTCTGGCATCTTATCTGTGCGCAATTGTCTAAGGTGGTCAAACAACTCCTGAGGTATTTCATAATATTCATTAATGTCCTTACGGTGTCCCCATACGTCGCCCTCAAGAAGTTCGATGTTCTGCATTTTAAGGTACATTCTTGTAGATTCAGATATTGATTTCAAATAAGAACCTGGTATATGCAGTGCTTTAACCTGTGGACACCTTATTACAAGTGAGAAAATGTTTTGGTTTGATGGTCTGAATGCAAAATGAACTATCTTTTCATTTGGGTTTAATATGTCTATCTCGTCTTTGGAACTGACTACTCTTATTTTCATCTTTTATCCTCTTAAAATATGGTGTTCAACAACTGAGTAATTTGTTCTCTAAATAATTATATATAATTTATTATATTTAATGGTTATTGATTCTTCAAAAAAACGGCCCTGTAGAAATCCTCGATTTCCAAGTGGCAAAATAATTTAAGTTTTTTAAGGTTTGTTTTGGTGTTGTTAGAATATGGGCATTTCTGGCTGTAGATATTGATAACTTTTGTACGGAACTTTATATAAGAATACTTAAAAATAATTAGTGCCAACTATCCATATGGACAAAAGACAGAACAAAAATCTTCTCAAAGACGTGTCGGTAATGTCTATGATTGCAATTTTAGTGATTTTTGCCTTTTTTTCATTGCAACAGCGTTTGATTTTTCCTAATAGCTGGTTCCCTTCTCATTTTGCAGCTTTAGCATTTGAGATTCTTTTTGTTTGTGGGTTTTAAGTGAGATAATAAATTCCATTTTTAACAGGATGAACTCACGGAAAGCAAATCAGGACAAAGGCTCTTTTTTGATAATTATAGCAATGATTTGGTTATTGCTCTTCATTGTATTCAGATTCCGTATTTTAGGGATAGGGATATTCAGCGGGAATTTGCAGTATGGGGGTTTTCTTCTGATTATTGTCGGCATCGTGCTCCGTGAATGGTCAATCTGGGTTCTTGGAAAGCATTTTACTGTACAGGTTCAGATTCGTGAAAAAGCAAAGCTTGTAAAGCACGGGCCTTACAAATACATCCGACATCCCTCTTATACTGGAGGTATACTGTCTCTCATAGGAATCACATTATCAATTGGAACTTGGTTTAGAGCACTCGTAGCATTTGTTATAAGCTTAATCGGATATCAATATCGCATAAGTATTGAAGAAAAAGTGTTGCAAGCAGCTTTTGGCACTGAGTATGAAGAATATAAAAATGGAACATGGAAGCTTTTTCCAGGTTTTTAAAACATTATGGTTTCTACAGAGCCAAAGGACCCTCTATTTTTATGTTCTCTACAGAGCCTAGAATTGAATATTTATTACGAAGCTTTTTTGAATGAAATATATTCAATAATGGAAAATGTTGCACGAATAAATCTGTTTATGTTCGAAGAATCACATGACATTCCACCAAAGTATACTAAACAAACAAATAAAATCAAAAATGGTAAGTTATCACTTAATCCTAAATATGACAAATTAATTTTAGAGGAAATTGAATGGTACAATCAAGTAAATACCATTAGGGATAACGTAAATCACTTTTTAACAGGGATAGCCGTGTTTAACCGATTAGATGATAATACTATAGTTCCACAATACTTTAACTACAATATGTCAGAGAGAAATCAACATAATATCAATATTAATGATGAAAATGAAGATAATGAAAAGTTGATTTTAGGATTATGAAGAGTATAATTAAATCCACGGATATATTCTTTGAGAATACACTTAAAATACTTGATAATATTGCAGAGATTTACATTGAAATGATGGATAAAGACACTCCGTGCATAATTGGTTTTCCTGTTGGTAACGAAATAGAGATGTGATTAGTGAGCTATAATGATTATATTCAAGGGAAAAAGGGAATATTCCATACTAAATGGGGGAGGCCAAAAGGTGAGACTAATTAAAATCTCATCTTTGGTATCTCAAAGCCTATTACCTCTGCAATATCTCAAAAATAATTTGTTAGCCTGCCATATTTCCAATATGTATTAGCCTTCCTTCCCCTCTTGTTTGATGATATCCTTGTAGCTGTGTACTCTAAAGCGGGGCTATGTCCATCCTTGGTAAGCCCACCACAAGGCCCGGGAAGTTGCTTATATTGGGTATCTTGGGAAAAGAATAAAGTGATTTTAGATTTTCCAAAAATGTTCCCGTCATATCATTGGTATTCAAACCTGAAATACTGATTTCAATAGATATTCTACAGACCTACCTCCATGTCTTCTTTGCCTTTTTCTCAAAAAGAACCTGTTTTAACTTCTCCTGCACGTTTGTAGGAAGCTATGATCACTCCTTTCGGTGAGTTTTTCAGGTCGTGCAAAGTAAAAGCAGCAGGAATAGTGCCTTCGGCAAACAAGCGCTTGCCTGTTCCAAGTGCAATAGGGAATATTTTGAGCCAGAGCTCGTCAACAAGATCGTCTTCCAATAGCGTTTGAATGAGTTTACCGCTACCATGAACCTGCAATTGCGGACCTTCTTGTGCCTTAAGTTTTTTTATTTCCTCTACAACATTGTCATTCAGTAGAATTGAATTACTCCACTCAAGTTGCCTCGGAGAATGAGATACTACATACTTCTTTGCTTTATTGAGTGATTCCCCCTCTTCATTATGGTTCGGCCAGTATCCCGCAAATATTTCATACGTTTTTCTGCCAAGCAGAAGATCAAATGGCCCCCTCATTTGCTCAGCCATTACCGTACCAAGAAAGTCATCAAAGTAAGGAACTGTCCAGCCGCCATATTTGAAACCTCCCGAGGTATCTTCCTCAGGCCCGCCCGGAGCCTGCATAACACAGTCAAGTGTTATAAAGGATAGAACAATTATTTTTCTCATAATGCTTCCTCCCCTAAAATATTAAAGTGCTTGATCTTTTATAATTACCGATTATGAGATTCACCACAGCATCCTCCTTCCCTTTGAAGTATCACCTTTTTATCGGAAAACAGAGATTCATTGTTCATGAATCTATTATCTATAGGGAAAGTTCACAACCATGCTTCAGAAGAGAACATGGAGATATTGCCCCTCTGGAGACAGGCAATAAGCAGTATTGAGGTCACGGGTGCTGAAGACGTATTTTTCAAAGAGGAACACTCGCATTACATAATAATCCACGACCCTCTGAAAATAAAGTTTCCTCAAAGCAGAGAAGAACTGAACAGGAGATTCTCTGCAGGGATGGGAGCATCTGTTGTCAGTTACATCCGCAAGGAGGGTGGCGTGCATTATGTAAGAGGACTAATGGCTGAAAATAACGCCTCAATATATGCAATTTTACCTTATACATCCTTTGACCTTATTGAAGAGGCACGATTTCCTCAAAGCAACATGGAATCCAGAAAAATGAAGGCTTTCAATGACATTCTTCCACAGCTTCATGGAAAGAATATACTTGATGTCGGCTGTGGCCTAGGCACCCTTACAATAAAGATAGCACGTGAGAAACAAGATTCTTTGTTACATGGTATCGACCTGCTTGATAGTGTCATAGAGCAATGCAAGTTTAATGCAAGAGTTGAAGATGTGGTCAATGCAAAATTCGTTGCAGCAAGCGCATATGAACTTCCATTTGAAGAAGGGTACTTTGATGCAGTCACATGCTTCTTTATGCTGCATCATCTTGATGATATACCCAGAGCACTGAAAGATATAAGAAGGGTTTTGAAACCCGCTGGCGAACTCTTTGCAGTGGAGCCCATTGACCACTTCCATGATGTACAGAGATATCCCGAAGATTGGAAAGTGCTCTTTCTTGAAGCAGGCTATAAAGTAGAAGTCTGGGAAAAAGACAAAGTGTCGTACCTCCGTGCAGGTCTTAAATAATAAATAAAAAGAATAGGAGGGGGGTGAAAACACCCCAACGATGAAAAGCCTGTACTCCCAGGCTAGGCTGTTGCACTTTTCCTTTACGAATTTATAGTATTAAAAACTAATCTTTTTGTAATACTTAATCTTATTTCATTGATTCCATTATAACAACTATACACCGAAAGGGTTCCGATAATCTTCGAAAGGTTAAAGAATGAGCCATGCTAACAAATGGCACTACAATTAATGGAGATATGGAAATGCTTGGAATCGATGATCCACAGATATGGATAGCATATTTGCTCAGTATAGGAAGTGCCCTGGGCTGCATAATATACGGATTGATGCACTGGAACGACAAAGACCCTCTGGAGGAAAGCTAATGGCAAGTACTATGGTCCTTGGAATTGCTGTACTCATTTACCTTATGCTTACCTTCTATTGCGGATGGATGGGCTATAAACATACTAAGAGTACCGATGATTTTATGGTGGGAGGAAGAAAGGTAAATCCTTTTGTGCTGGCACTGTCTTATGGAGCTGCTTTTATAAGCACTTCAGCCATAATTGGTTTTGGAGGATATGCCGGTGCCTTCGGAATGGGAATATTGTGGCTCGTATTCCTGAATATCTTTGTTGGAATATTCATTGCATTCGTTGTATTCGGCTCAAGGACAAGAAGAATGGGAGTAAATCTAAAAGCAGTCACGTTTCCTGAACTCATAGGCAAAAGGTTCCAATCCCGCTTTATCCAAGGCTTTTCAGGCCTTTTAATAGCCATATTTATGCCTATTTATACAAGCGGCGTGCTTATAGGTGGAGCCCGATTCATGGAAACAGCCCTTGGCATCGATTATAATACTTCTGTACTTATACTTACAATTATAACCGCAGCTTATGTGATCACAGGTGGACTCCTAGCTGTGATGTATACAGATGCAATGCAGGGAGTTCTTATGTTTGTAGGCATGGCAATTCTCATGGTGCTCACCTACTCTAAACTTGGAGGTATAGTCGAAGCACATCAGGCACTCACCAATCTTGCATATTTAGTACCTGAAACCATGGCACAGCAAGGACACAACGGCTGGACTTCCATGCCTACATTTGGCTCCCCTATATGGTGGACCCTTGTTTCCACCATCATCCTTGGAGTGGGAATCGGAACGCTTGCCCAACCCCAGCTAGCTGTAAGATTTATGACTGTAAAGAACACGACTTCACTGAAAAGGGCAGTATTATCCGGTGGACCTTTTATCTTCATGATGGTAGGGGTCGCCTACGTGGTTGGAGCTCTTTCCAATGTGTATTTCTTCAACACCAAGGGTATGTTAGCACTTGATGTAGCTGGTGGGAACATTGACAAAATCATGCCTGAGTACATCAACAGCGCAATGCCTGACCTATTCGTTGTATTCTTCATGCTCACCCTTCTTGCAGCCGCCATGTCAACTCTCAGTTCACAGTTCCATAACATGGGTACTGCCATAGGCCATGACCTCTACAGGGAATACATTATGCGTGGAAAGATAGGACATACAGTAAGCATTACAAAATTAGGTATTGTAATTACTATAATAATAAGTGTCATTCTTGCATACATTCTGCCTACAGGTATTATTGCAAGAGCAACAGCCATTTTCTTTGGTTTAACAGCTGCTGCCTTCTTACCTATGTATATTGGAGCCATATTCTGGAAACGCATGACAAAAGAAGGAGCTATTGCAAGTCTCCTGGTAGGTAGCTTTAGTAGCCTTTTCTGGCTTACATTTGTGCATGCGAAGGAAGCAACTGCACTGGGAATAAGCCAAGCTATCTTCGGCCAGGCAACACTGCTTACAGGTACATGGACATTGGTTGACCCCATACTTGTAGCTACACCACTTTCAATGCTCGTTGCTATAGTTGTTAGCCTTCTCACAAAACCAGCGTCTAAAGAACACATCGACAAGTGCTTTGGTAAATAAGAGGAATTATCCTCTTAAATATCCTTTTTTGAGCACTAAAGTGTAACCTATTCGAATTCATTTGTGCTTTTTTGGCTAATTATAAATCGAAAGGTTAATGAATAATCCGTGCTAACGCGTGACATGGTACCTTTTAGCACGATTAACCAATATAAGGAGACAAAGAGACAAATGTTTGGAATAGATGACCCGCAAATATGGATGGCATACTTGCTCTGCATAGGTGGTGCACTTGGTTGCATTACATATGGCCTGATACATTGGAACGAGAAAGACCCTGAGGAGGAGAATTAATGGCTGTGAGTACTCCTTTGCTTGGAATAGCAGTATTAGTATACTTAATGATCATCTTCTACCTTGGATGGTTGGGTTACAAAAACACCAAAGCTGTTGATGACTTCATGGTTGCAGGCCGCAAGGCAAATCCTTACATTCTTGCACTTTCATACGGTGCAACTTTCATCAGCACATCGGCAATAGTGGGTTTTGGGGGTGCGGCCGGAGCTATGGGCATGGGACTACTCTGGCTTGCAGTCATGAACGTGGTGGTGGGAATATTCATCGCTTTTGCCTTATTTGGCCCAAGGACCCGCCAAATGGGAAAGAACCTGCGAGCTGTTACATTCCCTGAATTACTAGGAAGACGTTTCGATTCAAGATTCATTCAAGGTTATGCTGGTCTGATTATAGGCATCTTCATGCCTTTATACACCGGCATAGTGTTGATAGGAGGAGCACGATTTGTTGAAACCACACTGGGCATAAATTACAATAGCGCTCTTCTGATCCTCACTGTAATAACTGCAGCTTATGTTATAACGGGAGGAATCATAGCTGTCATGTACACAGATGCATTCCAAGGAGTGCTCATGTTCATTGGTATGACAACTTTGCTCATTCTGACATACACAAAATTAGGAGGTATAACCGAAGCCCATCAGGCTCTTACAAACATGGCATATCTGGTCCCTGAAGCCCTCGCAAAAGGAGGACAGGTGGGGTGGACTGCAATGCCCAGCAGTGGATCACCTATATGGTGGACAGTTGTGTCTACACTTGTCCTGGGAGTAGGTATAGGAGTACTAGCACAGCCGCAGCTGGTCGTAAGGTTCATGACAGTTAAAAATGACCGATCTTTGTACAGGGCATTACTTGTAGGAGGACCATTCATCGTCATGATGACAGGCGTTGCTTTTGTTGTTGGTGCTCTTTCTAATGTATATTTCTTCAGGGAAAAGGGAGTAATAGCACTTACAGCTGCTGGCGGTAATGTCGACCTAATAATTCCGGAATACATAAACATGGCAATGCCAGAGATATTTGTTGTCTTATTCATGCTTGTACTATTGGCTGCTGCCATGTCTACATTAAGTTCACAGTACCACACAATGGGTACTGCTATAGGACATGATCTGTACAGGCAGTTCTTAAAGAAAGGAGAGATAAGTCATACAACAAATGTGACAAAGATAGGCATAGCTTTCACTATACTTGTTAGCGTAGTTTTGGCATACACTCTGCCACCTAGCATTATAGCCCCTGCCACATCGATATTCTTTGGATTATGTGCTGCAGCTTTCCTGCCCATGTACATTGGAGCTCTTTTCTGGAAACGGATGACAAAAGAAGGAGCTATTGC
The DNA here is from genome assembly GCF_963678545.1 of uncultured Methanomethylovorans sp. Lineage (NCBI taxonomy): Archaea > Methanobacteriati > Methanobacteriota > Methanomicrobia > Methanosarcinales > Methanosarcinaceae > Methanomethylovorans > uncultured Methanomethylovorans sp. Next base: position 1,398,893 of record NZ_OY782870.1, on the reverse strand, counting down.
CAGTATGGTGATAGGCAGTATTAGTAGTCTGGCATGGCTTGCATTGGTACATGCAAAAGAAGCAGCTCCACTTGGTATAAGTCAGGCACTTTTTGGTAAGGCAACTTTGCTTACAGGCACGTGGACAGTAGTAGACCCGATATTGATAGCCACACCTATTGCTATACTGATAGGTATTGTGGTAAGCCTATTCACACAGCCAATAGCCAGTGAACATCTGGAAAAATGCTTTGAGAATATCAAATGATATGGTTTAACCATATCACTATACTTTTTTTAATAGAAACAGACTTGTTCGGCCAAGGAAACAGTTCCCGCAGATAATAAATAATATTTAAAAGATGCAAATCTATTGGATGGAATTGTCCACCTCATGCGCAACATTATTACTTGAATTGGGCAAAAGCCGTATGACGAGAACTAGAGGGGATATTGAGAATAATGATGATCGACTTTTGCCATCTTATCTTCAGTATTAATTATATATAAACATACTCCTCATCTATGAGATCACTTATTTTATAGTTCCAGTACACCTTCTGCATCCATTATCAGCACTTCTGTCTCACAAAGATCCTTAACCTTGTGCATGAAATCTACTGGGTTTTGAGAAATTATATCAAATGTATTATAATGCATGGGTATTGCAATTCTTGGACAGATCATAGCTACGGCTCTTGCTGCATCTTCAGGATCCATTGTGTATCTGCCTCCTATGGGCAACAGTGCCACATCAGGTTTGTAGATATCGCCGATAAGCCGCATATCTCCAAAAAGACCTGTATCTCCGGCATGATAGATGGAGCAGCCATTGATCTGTAATATGAAACCTGCGGCTCTGCCCCCATATAACCGTTGGCCTGAATCTGATATGGATGATGAATGATTGGCATCTGTCATTACGACTGGCATACCATTGACCTGTATTTTGCCCCCTATGTTCATACCTTCAGCCATTACGTTCTGAGACTTAAGATAATTGGCCAGTTCATGTACAGCAATAACTTTGCATCCTGTTCTTTGTGCAATCTCAACTGTATCTCCTAGATGGTCATAATGACCATGGGTCACAAATATGATATCTGGATCTACATCATCGGGAAGTAACTTTGAACTTGGATTGCCCTTAAAAAAGGGATCAATTAGCACATTAAAGTCGGCCCTTAGCTCAAAACAGGCATGACCATGCCATATTAATTGAATTCCATACATGAAAGAATAGAATATGTCCTCAGACTAATATTTTCCGTGCGGGAACATTATATGTGTCACCGATATTATGGAAAATTATGGAAATTGGACTGGTGATACATGGTCCGGAAATAGTTGATTCGGGACAGGCCAAGAAGATAATTGAGATCTTAAGCGCAAAAGGAACGGTTACATCTATGATCGCAGGCACGATGGGTAAAACTGCCGTGATCGACGCACATCTGGAAAATACAATTAACATTAATCGGAATCTTAAGCCAAGTGAATGCATTGAAGAATGTATCGATACAGATGATGTAATATATCTGCTAAACCACGGAAAGAACCTGGAAACAGGAATAGCATTTGCAGGAATGGTCATTTCTCACCTTAAAAGGAAAGATGAAAAACCCATAGTGCACATCGAAAGGCCAGGCAGCCCGGATGGTGCTGTTATCCCCTGGAATGAACTTGCCCAGAAATATGCAAATACCATTGCCAATGAGCTGGGCTTATCCATAATACTAGCTTCAGAGCAAGAAAAAGAAATCCTCTTGGAGAGCGAAGGAGAACGCGTTGTACGACATCTTACCGGGGTACAGCCTGGGGAGAAAATACTTGTCAATGGTATAGTAGTGGGATCTGCAACCTCTTTTGAAGTTAGTATAATTACAGAGAACGGCTATATCACCCAGATCAAAGGAGGAACTCTGAAGGAACATGGCGTGGAAAAACTGCATAATTACGAGCATCTTGTTCCTATAGATCTGAAAAGTGCCTGGGTTAAAAGTGGTAGGTTGCGCTCTGATAATTTTAAAGCGCGTACACTAAAAACATGTGAACTTAGTGCCCTCGCAAACAAAGAAAACAGGATTAATAGACGGGGAATACGTGCAGTTATAGTTGACCATGCGGCAGAAAAAGTATTCGACATCGTACCTGGTGCAGATATTGCCGTAACCGTAGGAGACGATACAACCATCCTTGCAGCAGATATACTGTATAGGCTAGGGATACCGATCATTGGAATAACAGATGGAGATTCAGACGGCGTATCTCATCGAACACATATATTTCCAGGTTCAACAATCCTTAGATTAATACCAGATAGCGATGACGTTATAGGTAGGAAAATACTTGCGAACGTGTTCATGAATAAAAAGAACATGAACTTCGCAAGCCTAGATGAGCTGAAAGCTATGATCATACAACAGGCAAATGATGCCATAAAATATATAAAGGAATATTAAATATCCTGTCCTTCAGAAAGTCCGGCTATAAAAGTTTAAATATAATAATGTGCATAGTATAGCTTAGATCTCACGGAAGAGATTGAAACATAGAATAAGGGGTTATTTTATGAAGGACTTTGAAGTAAAAATATTGGATGATACCGACTATCGGTTCATAGATGCACTGAAGAACCTGGGAATGTCAAGGAATGTTGCTACAACCCTTACATATCTGTCAAATGTAAGAGAAGCTTCATCCCAGGAGATAGAAATGAGTACTGGCCTAAGACAACCTGAAGTAAGCGTGGCAATGAGACAGATGCGTGAAAAGCACTGGATCAGCGTCCACAATAAGAAGGCTGTTGGAAAGGGCAGGCCAACAAAGATCTATACCCTCAATGCTCCTATCGAAGAGATAATTAAGCACTACGAGGAAAAGATCATAGAAGACACAAAGACTACAATGATTGCAATAAAGAAGTTGAAGACAATTAGCAAAGGTATGGAGTAAACTCCATTCTTTGCAGTAAATACTTTTTTTACTCTTACTATCCAAGTTTGATAGTTCCATTTTTGGCTGTATAGAATTTGATAGTTTTTACTCACAATTTAATTTCTGCTAACTTATGTTATGAATCAAATATTATCTGCGAGATAATAACTGATTTTCTGGTTGAAAATTCAATAAACTGAGCTCATTAACAGGCTCTCAAAATAATATAGTTGCCAGAAAATTCTTACTAAAAGTTGCACGGTTTTATTAAAGGAAACGATATTCAGTTGCTCTTGCAGAGAATAAAAAATATAACACTCTGAAAGATAAAAGAAAATTCAGAGTAAAAATAATTTGATCGAACTTTTCGCTCAAATTTGTAAATTAATCTCTTTTTGATTATTCATACTTTCTCTTGTCACCGAGTTATAGTCAGTTTCGGCCTCATGGCAGGATCTGGGTAGTCCAAGCTGTAGAAGGCAATGTAATTGCCGCTCTCCGTTCTTGCCTTGAGGAAGAAACCAGTGTTATCATAATCACCTCTTATATACGCCTGCACAAGGTCAGTAACATCAAACTCATAGTACTTGTTATCAGGTGACATTCCCTTCGGGAAAGTCACAGTGGCATATGGTACACTACCCTGAGGATCACCGTTCTTATCGAACCAATCTCCACCTGCTGCGGTCCACAGCTTACCAGATGCAAGGTTGTTCCAGCTAACATACTTTGTATCCCACTCAACTGCTGGCCTATAGATATCTGCTATAGTATCAGAAGTGCGACCACTTGCTGCATAATACCAGTAGAGCGACAGAGTTGCCTTGGATATAGTATCCGTTGTCTTGTAGCTACTCAGGTCAAACAACATCACGTCCCTACTAGTTGAATTTTCGCTCTTTCCAACGTCAATATAGGTGGTCGTGGAAAAAACGGTGGTAGGAGTTTTCTGACGCAATCTATTGTCAGCTACACCCACCGCAGAAGCACTTCCTGTAGGAGTCGTTGGTTCAGTTACAACTACCTGCATGGTGTCTGAATCCTTCTGTCCAATTGTGTCAGTGACAGTGAGATTCACAGTGTAAGTCCCTGCTGTTGCATATGCATGCTGAGGTGAGACTCCAGTAGATGTTGTGCTATCATCAAAGTCCCAAGAGTACAACACTATACCATTATCATCTGTGGAACCACTGCCATCGAAACTCACGGTGGAGCCTGTGGTAACTGTCTGATCGTCACCAGCATTTGCAACTGGTGTGTTGTCAACAGGACCAACTGGATCACTCACAACTACCTTCAGTGTGTCTGAATCGCTCTGGTCACTCGCATCTGTAACATTGAGAGTCACAGTGTAAGTTCCAGCAGTTGGATAGACATGACTGGCTGTGGCTACCGTATCTTCAGCTGTTGCACCATCACCAAAGTCCCAAGAGTACAACACTATACCATTGGCATCTATTGAGCCGCTGCCATCGAAACTTACAGTGGAACCTATGACAACTGTCTGATTAGCACCAGCTTCTGCAACTGGTGCTTCATCAACTGGTACTGTTGGAGCTACAGGCGTAGTAGGTGCTGAAGCACCATTAACGCATACCGTCAGTTTCGGCCTCATGGCCTCCTTTGAATAGTCTGAACTGTAGAAGGCAATGTAATTGCCACTCTCTGTTCTTGCCTTGAGGAAGAAACCAGTATTCTTATACGTACCGTCTGTATACTCCTGCACAAGCTGAGTGACATCAAACTCATAGTACCTGTTGTCAGGTGCAGTGCCCTTCGGGAAAGTCACAGAGGCATACGGAGTACTGCCTTGTGGGTCATTGTTCTTGTCGAACCAATCGCCTCCGGCTGTAGTCCACGGGACACCAGACACACGGTTATTCCAGCTCACATACTTTGGATCCCACTCTTCTGCTGGTCTGTAGATCTCAACTACAGTGTCAGAAGTACGTGGATTCTCATAATACCAATACAGAGACAGGGTTGCCTTGGATATAGTATTTGGTTCGTAGGCACTAAGGTCGAACAACATCACATCCCTGCTAGTAGATGCGCCCTTTCCAACGTCAATATACGTGGTTGTGGCGTAAACTGTGCTTGGGGATATCTGACGCAATCTGTTGTCAGCTACAACTGCAGGCGAAGTGCAACCTGTTGGAGTTATTGCACTTGAGGGATCATTTACAACTACCTGCATTGTATCTGAATCGCTCTGGTCACTCACATCTGTGACATTGAGAGTCATAGTGTAAGTTCCAGCAGTTGTATATGCATGCTGAGATGAGACTCCAGTAGATGTTGTGCCATCACCAAAGTCCCATGAGTACAACACTATACCATTGTCGTCTGTGGAGCCACTGCCATCGAAATTAACAGTGGAACCTGTAGTAACTGTCTGATCGTCACCAGCTTCTGCAACTGGTGCTTCATCAACAGGTGCTATTGGAGCTACAATGGTAGGAGCTGGAGCACTCGCAAGGCTCACAATCAGCTTCGGCCTCTGATCTGGATTGGTCCAATCTGAACTGTAGAAGGCAATGTAATTGCCGCTCTCTGTTCTTGCTTTGAGGAAGAAACCAGTGTTCTTATACTTACCATTTATGTATTCCTGCACAAGCTGAGTGACATCAAACTCATAGTACTTGTTATCAGGCACTTTGCCTGCCGGGAAGGTTACAGAGCCATATGGCGTGCTACCTTGGGAAACATTGTTTTTATCGTACCAAGTTCCTCCTACTATGGGCCACTTCTTACTCTGACTAATGTAGTACCAAGTCACATATTTTGGATCCCAGGAAATAGGCCTGTAGATATCGACTACAGTATCATTCTTACGTATAGCACCTTCCGGATAATACCAGAAGAGCGAAAGTGTTGCTTTGGATACTGTATCAGTCTTGTTGAACATGCTCAAATCAAACCAGAGCACATCCCTGCTACGAGATACATTCTTTCCAACATCAAGATATGTAGCAGTGGAATAGACTACACATGAAGAAGACTCACGCAGTCTATTGTCATATTGAGCCTTGTAAGAGGCAGGACCATAGTAGTATGCGCTGTCTGTATCAGTATACTTTTTGCCACCATAGTTGCCGGAAGCAGTAGCAGTATTTACCTGCTGACCTGAAGCCCAACTCATATTGTACTCAGCTTCAGCTGAAGCTCCAACTGCAAGAGTAGTTGTGTTAAGAGTGACTGGACCATACCTGTCATCAGTTACGTTGACTCCTGTCAATGGAACCTCACCATTGTTGGTAACCACTATCTTAAACTTGACTGGACCAGAAGATATGGAAGGACCACTCGCTGTATCAGCATCAACCCATCCACTGCCATCCCATACATACTTTTCGATGTCTATAGATGGTACCAGTATTCTGATTGGTACTGCTTCACTATCTGATTTCGGACCCAGTAGATCGCAATCAACAGTTGCAGTGTTGTTGACAAAACCATCTCCACCACCATTGCTGTCGATATCACTCGCCTTTACAGTGTAATTTCCGGTGTATGTCCACTTCTCTCCTACTTCCAGAACTCCATCTGCATTTAGAGATTCCAGAGGTCCGCTGAGAGATGAAATAATAGTGTCATTAACGCTTACATTCATCAAATCAATGTTTCCTACATTGGTAACGTTGATCTGATAACTAATGACATCTCCAGCTTCTGTTACTTCTCCTGAAGGTCCATTGCCATCAACATCAATAACTATCTTATCGATTATGTAAGCCGGAGCTCTTTCGGCAGTTACGGTTTCATTATCTTCGTTAGAAGTAACAGTACCATTTGAAGCAAATGCAGTGTTAGTTACTGAACCGGAGTTAAGATCAGACTGGGTGATAGTATACGAAGCGGTAGCTTCGAAAGATTCACCAGGAGCCAGACTGACGAGTGATGGAACGGTAACGGTTGTCTTATCATCAGTTACAGTAAACGGACCTGTCAGAGCAATATTACCGATGTTAGTAACGTTGTACTTGTAGCTGATTATGTCACCGACTGCACTGTAAGTTACTGGAGTTGCAGTCTTAACTAGCGTCAAACCAGGACTCTGCACTGCAGTTACGGTTTCATTATCTTCGTTAGAAGTAACAGTACCATTTGATGCAAATGCAGTGTTAGTTACTGAACCGGAGTTAAGATCAGACTGGGTGATAGTATACGAAGCGGTAGCTTCGAAAGATTCACCAGGAGCCAGACTGACGAGTGATGGAACGGTAACGGTTGTCTTATCATCAGTTACAGTAAACGGACCTGTCAGAGCAATATTACCGATGTTAGTAACGTTGTACTTGTAGCTGATTATGTCACCGACTGCACTGTAAGTTACTGGAGTTGCAGTCTTAACTAGCGTCAAACCAGGACTCTGCACTGCAGTTACGGTTTCATTATCTTCGTTAGAAGTAACAGTACCATTTGATGCAAATGCAGTGTTAGTTACTGAACCGAGTTAAGATCAGACTGGGTGATAGTATACGAAGCGGTAGCTTCGAAAGATTCACCAGGAGCCAGACTGACGAGTGATGGAACGGTAACGGTTGTCTTATCATCAGTTACAGTAAACGGACCTGTCAGAGCAATATTACCGATGTTAGTAACGTTGTACTTGTAGCTGATTATGTCACCCACAGCACTGTAAGTTACTGGAGTTGCAGTCTTAACTAGCGTCAAACCAGGACTCTGCACTGCAGTTACGGTTTCATTATCTTCGTTAGAAGTAACAGTACCATTTGAAGCAAATGCAGTTTAGTTACTGAACCGGAGTTAAGATCAGACTGGGTGATAGTATACGAAGCGGTAGCTTCGAAAGATTCACCAGGAGCCAGACTGACGAGTGATGGAACGGTAACGGTTGTCTTATCATCAGTTACAGTAAACGGACCTGCCAGGGCAATATTACCGATGTTAGTAACGTTGTACTTGTAGCTGATTATGTCACCCACAGCACTGTAAGTTACTGGAGTTGCAGTCTTAACTAGCGTCAAACCAGGACTCTGCACTGCAGTTACGGTTTCATTATCTTCGTTAGAAGTAACAGTACCATTTGAAGCAAATGCAGTGTTAGTTACTGAACCGGAGTTAAGATCAGACTGGGTGATAGTATACGAAGCGGTAGCTTCGAAAGATTCACCAGGAGCCAGACTGACGAGTGATGGAACGGTAACGGTTGTCTTATCATCAGTTACAGTAAACGGACCTGTCAGAGCAATATTACCGATGTTAGTAACGTTGTACTTGTAGCTGATTATGTCACCCACAGCACTGTAAGTTACTGGAGTTGCAGTCTTAACTAGCGTCAAACCAGGACTCTGCACTGCAGTTACGGTTTCATTATCTTCGTTAGAAGTAACAGTACCATTTGAAGCAAATGCAGTGTTAGTTACTGAACCGGAGTTAAGATCAGACTGGGTGATAGTATACGAAGCGGTAGCTTCGAAAGATTCACCAGGAGCCAGACTGACGAGTGATGGAACGGTAACGGTTGTCTTATCATCAGTTACAGTAAACGGACCTGTCAGAGCAATATTACCGATGTTAGTAACGTTGTACTTGTAGCCGATTATGTCACCGACTGCACTGTAAGTTACTGGAGTTGCAGTCTTAACTAGCGTCAAACCAGGACTCTGCACTGCAGTTACGGTTTCATTATCTTCGTTAGAAGTAACAGTACCATTTGAAGCAAATGCAGTGTTAGTTACTGAACCGGAGTTAAGATCAGACTGGGTGATAGTATACGAAGCGGTAGCTTCGAAAGATTCACCAGGAGCCAGACTGACGAGTGATGGAACGGTAACGGTTGTCTTATCATCAGTTACAGTAAACGGACCTGTCAGAGCAATATTACCGATGTTAGTAACGTTGTACTTGTAGCTGATTATGTCACCGACTGCACTGTAAGTTACTGGAGTTGCAGTCTTAACTAGCGTCAAACCAGGACTCTGCACTGCAGTTACGGTTTCATTATCTTCGTTAGAAGTAACAGTACCATTTGATGCAAATGCAGTGTTAGTTACTGAACCGGAGTTAAGATCAGACTGGGTGATAGTATACGAAGCGGTAGCTTCGAAAGATTCACCAGGAGCCAGACTGACGAGTGATGGAACGGTAACGGTTGTCTTATCATCAGTTACAGTAAACGGACCTGTCAGAGCAATATTACCGATGTTAGTAACGTTGTACTTGTAGCTGATTATGTCACCCACAGCACTGTAAGTTACTGGAGTTGCAGTCTTAACTAGCGTCAAACCAGGACTCTGCACTGCAGTTACGGTTTCATTATCTTCGTTAGAAGTAACAGTACCATTTGAAGCAAATGCAGTGTTAGTTACTGAACCGGAGTTAAGATCAGACTGGGTGATAGTATACGAAGCGGTAGCTTCGAAAGATTCACCAGGAGCCAGACTGACGAGTGATGGAACGGTAACGGTTGTCTTATCATCAGTTACAGTAAACGGACCTGCCAGGGCAATATTACCGATGTTAGTAACGTTGTACTTGTAGCTGATTATGTCACCCACAGCACTGTAAGTTACTGGAGTTGCAGTCTTAACTAGCGTCAAACCAGGACTCTGCACTGCAGTTACGGTTTCATTATCTTCGTTAGAAGTAACAGTACCATTTGAAGCAAATGCAGTGTTAGTTACTGAACCGGAGTTAAGATCAGACTGGGTGATAGTATACGAAGCGGTAGCTTCGAAAGATTCACCAGGAGCCAGACTGACGAGTGATGGAACGGTAACGGTTGTCTTATCATCAGTTACAGTAAACGGACCTGTCAGAGCAATATTACCGATGTTAGTAACGTTGTACTTGTAGCTGATTATGTCACCCACAGCACTGTAAGTTACTGGAGTTGCAGTCTTAACTAGCGTCAAACCAGGACTCTGCACTGCAGTTACGGTTTCATTATCTTCGTTAGAAGTAACAGTACCATTTGAAGCAAATGCAGTGTTAGTTACTGAACCGGAGTTAAGATCAGACTGGGTGATAGTATACGAAGCGGTAGCTTCGAAAGATTCACCAGGAGCCAGACTGACGAGTGATGGAACGGTAACGGTTGTCTTATCATCAGTTACAGTAAACGGACCTGTCAGAGCAATATTACCGATGTTAGTAACGTTGTACTTGTAGCCGATTATGTCACCGACTGCACTGTAAGTTACTGGAGTTGCAGTCTTAACTAGCGTCAAACCAGGACTCTGCACTGCAGTTACGGTTTCATTATCTTCGTTAGAAGTAACAGTACCATTTGAAGCAAATGCAGTGTTAGTTACTGAACCGGAGTTAAGATCAGACTGGGTGATAGTATACGAAGCGGTAGCTTCGAAAGATTCACCAGGAGCCAGACTGACGAGTGATGGAACGGTAACGGTTGTCTTATCATCAGTTACAGTAAACGGACCTGTCAGAGCAATATTACCGATGTTAGTAACGTTGTACTTGTAGCCGATTATGTCACCGACTGCACTGTAAGTTACTGGAGTTGCAGTCTTAACTAGCGTCAAACCAGGACTCTGCACTGCAGTTACGGTTTCATTATCTTCGTTAGAAGTAACAGTACCATTTGAAGCAAATGCAGTGTTAGTTACTGAACCGGAGTTAAGATCAGACTGGGTGATAGTATACGAAGCGGTAGCTTCGAAAGATTCACCAGGAGCCAGACTGACGAGTGATGGAACGGTAACGGTTGTCTTATCATCAGTTACAGTAAACGGACCTGTCAGAGCAATATTACCGATGTTAGTAACTTTGTACTTGTAGCCGATTATGTCACCCACAGCACTGTAAGTTACTGGAGTTGCAGTCTTAATCAAACTCAGAGCTGGAGATGGTATAATGGCATCCAAAACATTTGTTGGCTGATAGTAAATGTTGTTAGTCGTAGTGGGGTCATCAGTGATAGCAGTCACTGAGACTTTATTGTAAATATCAAATGGCTTCAAGAGAGAAGTTCCACCAGCCTCCGGATTTATAGACGTATCGTTACCTGTAGGTGCTGTTGGCGAAACCATAGAAACAACACCAAGTGTCACCGATTGACCTGGACTCAATGAACCAACGTTGAAAGTTACAGTATTTCCGCTATGACTGTATTTGACACTGGGAGCAGAAGCATTGGAAGCTGAAACAAAAACCACATTAGAATCAAGCGTATCTGTGACTACTATTCCATTTGCGACAGTGTCAATTGCATTGTTAGTTACCACGAGACTATAACTTAGCTGCTGTCCCTGTACTACAGGATCGGGACTATCAATCTTTGTAACAGAGATATCAGCATCACTACTGAAGAAATCACCTACTTGAAGAAGAGGAACAGTCTGTTTTCCTGTAGATATAGAATCACCAGTAGCAGTGTTAGCATCAATCAATTCGGTCTGTACATTACCAGTTGTCTTCGAAGGAATAGTTGATTTAAGCACGACCCATATCTCAACGATCACATTGTCACCATTATCAAGACCAGAGACCTGAAGTGTACCCTGTATCTCTTCAGTTGATCCACTGCCTACTAGCTTCGAAGAATATGAATCAACTTTGGCAGGAGTTCCCGAATCTATAGTACCGGGATCTGCAGTATCAACGAAAGCGCAGTATACCATGTATGCTGGATCGAAACCGAAGTTAGCACCAGAAGTTGTATGAGTGTTAAAACAACTGTAAAATTGAGAACTCCATTTTCTGGAGCGGTACTACCGCTAACCGCGATTTCCATTTCGAAGGGAACTACCTGTCCTAGTGCCAGATTCTTTGGCATTAGTGAGGTCACAGCATCAAGATCTGAAGATTTAAATGTTGGACCATAAGCTACGGCATTTGCAAGAGGATCTGCATATCTGCCATCAGCTCCAGGACAGGCAAGAAAAGCTGGCGTGTATTTCATATAAGTTGGCAAATAGGGAGCCCTATTTACAGCAGGATCTGCAGCATACCATTTCAACGTATATGCTCCACCTGCAGCCTGCACTTCAACAGGCGCTACACTAAGCAAAATACTCAAACTTAGCATACATACGACGATAAATCGAAGATTACGAATACCAAGCTGAACTTTTTTAAGTTCGCATTGTTTATACAGAGCATTTGCGAATGCTGACATTACCATTAAAAATGGCATAGCTGCAGCTAATCTTTCTTTATTCATAGCCTACCCACCTAGTTAAACTTATTACTGTATTTTTGAGTGTTCTGCTGAAATACTGATTTCAGCGCATAGTTAGCACTCAACCAACTCCTTGCAACTGCAATAATGGACTAAAAAATATTTTTATACTGCACCATACATTTTAGATCATATTTATGACCTTACTTTAGTATGATGAGCGCTTAGTGTTCCAATCAACTACTTTTATACTAGTTTGTATGTTAGAGGTTATTAAATATAAAGTTATCTAAATTATTTACAATATAAAATATATATATCAGATAGTAGAGAAGCCTAGATATTTTGAAAAATATAGAAAGCATGAAGCTAGAGTGCAATTTTTAAAAATATAGCGGTGCTGAAGATAACTTATTGTCTATTTGATTAATAAAATGTACATACAATAACAAGAATACAGATAAAATAGTATTTTTGTACTCTATTAAACTACTGAAAATGACGAAGGATAAAATCACAATTTGCTATACATACTCGAATACTTCCTAGTATAATTTGAGATTCAATATGCCTTCAAAAAACAGGAGTATTAAGGACATTGAAATAATTTTATGTTAATATATGTAATAATACAAATTAAATGAAATATTGAGTAGTTGACAAAAATATTTATAGATGATTCAAATAATAGTAAAGATTATGCCTAATTAACGATTATATCGAAAAATGAGATTACACGCCGTTATCCGTTTTTGAATAAATAAGAAAAGTAACTCCCAACAGAGAATTACTCATGCGCTTATCCTTTTGAAGTTATGATAATTATGGACAGGTTGCCGGAAGTGGCAATCCCATCCGATGGAACTAATTCTCCATCTTTTAGGAGAAGTACTGTTTCCGGGTTGATTTTGAGTTCCCTGAGTAGGTCTTCGTATTTTTTCCCTGGGAGAAATTCCATGATTGATAGCGGTTTTTTAGATGGCTCCACAGATATACGAAGAGACACACTCGAAGAGACGCTCACTCGAAATCTTCACCGCCTGGGAGTTCAACTAGCTCTTGTTTGAGCTCTGAGAGGTTATCTTGTATTAGCTTGGATTCCAATTCCTCATTTTTCTTTTCGCCTTTTCTTTCGTAATCTCTTTTTAGGAATTTTGACATACAATTCCACCTCAAATTACATCTGGTACTATTGCTATTAACCTTTTCGCAAATCATACCAGAGAATGAGCAACATAAGATAAAATGAAATATAATTGTTCAAGGAAACATATAAGACAGTAAAATATAATAAGTACGTAAACATAAGCCTGTTATATCTTAGTAAAAGAATCCTGGCTGATAAATTACAAGTATAAAGCCTTTGTGGGAAAAGTATGACTGATATTTTAAGTGAAAATGCGGTAACAAACCTTTTTGGTTTGATAGATGGTCATAATGTTTTATTTGTATATAGTGAACAGGCTAAAATGCCTGAACTGGCATACTGCATCACTTCATCCCTTTTAGAGAAAAAGAGTATACCAATGTCTATGGTAGTCTTTAATGAACATACAAACGGATCATCGGAAAAACTTAAACCTCATCTCAATTTACATGCGTCCCTTACCGAAAAATGTGATGGAACATCAATTTTTTCTGTAGGAGGGGGTACTTGTATAGATATGACAGAAGTATTGATGAATCTCGAAGAACAAATGAAATTAAAACAGTTGGTGTTTCTTGAAGACCTTGGATATCTAAGGTGGAGCCATAATAAACTACCATTTATGCATTTTCTTGATTTGCTTGCTTCCCGTGTGAAAGATAAAGAGGGAACAATGATCTGTACTGTTGCTCTAAATGCGCTTGAAACAGAGATTCAGAAACTTCTCTTCACCATATTTGATGAGGTCCTTTATGTGACAGAAGATGCTATCCAGATGGGACCAAAAAAGAGCAAGGATGATATACAGTATGCCTTCACAAATGAGAGCCTTATGCTAAAGTCTGCAGTAAGTAGCGATCTAAAAAAAATAAAAGAAATTTTTAGTCTTAGTTTAGAAGAAAGAAAAGAACTGGACAAGATTGTCCAAGAGCATATCGAAGATTATCGAAAAGCATAAGGTTAGCAGTTCAGCAACCTTGCTGCAATATTGCGCAACTGCTGGCAATAGTCACAGTTATTCTCATCTAGCATCACCATTTTCCTTGACCATGTGCGCGCCACCACATCATCAAAAGTCAGCAAGCCTAGAAGCGAAGTTCCCAGTTTTTTACTGAAATCTGCCACGATAACATTGATCTCTTCGGATTTATCTTTAGGAGTTCTATTAAAAAGCAGATTCGCTTTAGTGCCTAATTTTGATGACATATTGGACAAGATATAGGTTCCCCTTATGTCCTGCACATCAATGGTGGAAACAATTGTTGCGCTGTCAGCTATATTCATAACTAGCAGGCTGGATTTGTTAATACCGGGGCTGCAATCAAATATAATATGTTCTATCTGAAACTGTTTGTTCAGAAACTTGACAACCTCAAGCATTTTATCCTTGGCCTCGCCAGGAGAATTAAACATTGAAGAAAGATCCTCTTCACAAGCTTTTGATGGAATAATATAAAGATCAAGATTCTTATATGGCTTGTATACGATCTCATTTATCTTGCACTCATTACGCAAGAAATCCACCAATGTTGCAGAAAGATGAATACCAAAAAGAGAATGCAAACCTGGACCATTCACATCTGTGTCAATGATGCATACCTTATGCCCTTGCTGGGCAAAATAAACGCCCAGATTGCTCACAAACGTTGTTTTCCCTGTACCACCTTTGTAAGAATGAAAACTAAGCAGCACTTTTTTCACCCCAACAACTGGTCTAGCTTGCTTTCAAGTTCTTCTACCGCTGATACATATTGGTGCTTATCAGCATCTAACTTCTTTTTTAAAGAGTAGAAGATTTTCTTACCTTTCCTGTCCCTTTTTAACCAGCCTGACCTGTAAAGCTCATTAAGATACTTGTTTTCAATAGATCTGTGGCGTCCGGTTATCTCACTTACCTCATCCGCATTACATGAACCCAAGGTGGACACAGCAAGAAGCGACTTGCGGATAGAATCAGGAACCGTAAGAAACATGGCCATTTTATCATCTACGGGAGGGGAAAATCTAATTTCAACCTCGGTAACTCTTGATTCCAACTGTCTTAAACGATCATCAAGATCGTTCAGCAAAGCAATAATATTAATATCATATTCAGGCACTGGCATGATGATCAACGTTTGAGAGATTAGAACTTATAATTGATTATTAATAGGAGAGGTAATCGCGTGATGTATCCTGCTTATGCAACAGCTACAACAAGCACATAAACATTTATTTCGATAAATATATAACTATCTAAACACCACAGAGATTATAAAAAGGTGCCCAAATGCTATCCCCCACATACATGCCCGATTTAGATCTTATTCTCAAAGGTGGTCTTATAAGACCATCGAGTATCTTTATAGCGGGACCTACTGGCAGTGGGCGCACACTGATCTGCTTACAATCACTTTTTGCAGCTGCAAAGGCTGGTGAAAAATGTATTTATATCACTGTGCTATCAGAACCTACAGCTAAATTGCTACATCTTGCACAAAACTATTCATTTTTTGATGAAGAAGCATTAAAATGCGGTAACCTACGATTCCTAGAGTTGGATAAAGATATACTAACGAAAGGGGACTATGCAACTCTTAAATATTTCCATACTCTGTTGCAGGATAATCCTGACAGGATCGTTATTGATCCGGTGACAGTACTATTTGACATATCACCTTCATTTGAAAATGACAGAGAATTACTTCCTTTAGAAAAAAGAGCTTTTCTTGTAAACTTGCTCCGAGGTTTTGCAACTGCAAACACACTACTTATGATGATAGGAGATCTAGCAGGAGATCAAATAAATACCGATATTTTAAGCCATCTTTCAGATGTAGTGATAGAGTTAGGAGAGCAGAATCAAAAAAATGATGAGATGCACCGATACATCAAGATCGTAAAATCCAGGGGTAGAGATTTTATTGCCGGAAAACATTGCCTGAAGCTGTCAAACAATGGATCTTCTATCATGTCCCATAACCTGCTTTGATACTGGAAATACAAATAATTATTTACATTCTCGGATTCACAAGTCTTTAAGTTCATGATGGGTATGCTTGCGGATAATATTAACGAGCCTCATACGTGCGATACTGATCTCCTGGTTGTCTGCTGAAGTGGATAGAGTCTCCAGCAGTTTTTCTACAAGTAAAATGTAATCCCTCTCAGTACCTGCATCTCGTAGGTTTTGAACAGCACCCTCTGAAACCTCGCTTGTCCATTGATTGTCAGAATAATACATCTTTTCATCAAGTTCCAATTTTCTGCGTGCTACTTCACTATTTACACGCACGAAAATAAGTTCCACAGTGTGTGGATCACCCACAAATTCATTCATGAATTGCATAATGTCCATAATCACAGCAAAATATGGTATCTCAGGATTTTCACTCTGTCTAAACGCCTGAGCTACTTCCTGTCGTAGTTTCGTTCGTATGTTATGAAGTAAATGATCTGTGATCTGATCTATAGCAGTTGTACATTCTACAGCAGAGAGGATTTGTTCTTTATATTGCTCTTTAAGTGGAGCTACATGATGTTTATTATATATTTTGAGCAATTTTCTGCGCAGTTTCTGAGAATCTATGTTTGCCACACTATCCTCCATCAGATATTTTAAACTAATACGATTGAGACAGGATACTAAATTTCAAGTATTACAACTAACACCTTTACGCAACTCAGCAATCAGACGTTTCATGTCCTTTTGCATAGCATCAGACAGCATTCCATCACACTCTGCAAGCAGCATCTCAAACCTGCAAACATCATTGCAAGATATTTGTTTGCCCATGCTATGATGGAATTTCAGAGACTCATAAAGATCAACTAACTCGGGGTATACAATCCTTGGATATTTTTTTGCAATCTCATGCCATAATGCAACAGCTTTGGGATAGGTAAGCATTAAATGTCCTTCATACGTCTGTACATTACTGCCAACTGGACCTGCAACCTCACTAAAACCCAGTTTTTTTCTAAAAAAGCGTGCAGCTTCCTGATTGTCTGGAATCGTGAGAACATTACCTTTTAGATAATGTACAGCAGTAGAGAAGAGCACCCTTCCAATTCCACAATTGCGAAAGGATGAATGAACCTCCATACTGCGTAACAAGAATAAAGAAGGAGTAACAACTTTCATCTTACCCTTGATTTCTTTTTCAGTATGTTCTTCAAGTTTCTCAAACCTTGCAAATCCTATAAGTTTGTTATTTCCAGATATGGATACGAATAAAAAATGACCTGATTCAATGGATTTCTTGAGAAGGAATGTATATGGCATTCCAAATTTTTGATGGAAATAGACGAAACCTTCTCTATTACCAGTACCTATATCAATCTCGAGATTATCAACTGCCTTTGGAGATATGAGAAGTTCATAAGACATATCTCCTGCTTTGTGAATAATCTCCTTTTGCTGCATTAATAATCAATCCTCATCAAATATGTAGTAACTGAAACCAGGCAGTTATGCTTGATTCACATTGTAATACAGATACCTTCCTTTTCTTTGAGAAGTAACCAAACCCGATGATATGGCCTCATCCAATACCTGCATAAGCTCTTCTTCATCCAGTTTCACTTCAGATGAAAACAGTGCCTTATTAAGTTGTTTTAATGTTGAAGGACCAACAACACCCAGAGTGCTTACAACAACTCCCGTGAACTCATGAATATCATTAAGGTCAATACATAAATCGCTTTCAAAGCCAGCTGTTTCACTTTCATGGACAATAATATCATCAATGTCATTAAGATCGATGTACATTACATCTTCTTGCATATCTGAACGTAGTTTCTGCAGTTGCTCTTGTAATGAGGCTACTTCTCTAGAAACAGCTTCAATACCATGAACATTCGAGAAAACCGAATCTACACGCGAATACAATTCTGATACCATAACCGATGTTTGTTCACGTAGATCGTTCAGAGAAGTAGCAAGAGCAGCAATTTCTGGCTGCGATGGTACAGCCTGAGAGATATCAGAGGACATGGAGATAATTTCCTGTGCTGTCACATTGTTCTGCGAGCTAGCCTCAATTAGCTCAAGCTGTGATCGTATAGTTTCCAAATTGCTATTGAGTTTCTTGAAAAGGCGCGTATGCAAGTTTACAGCATGCGAAAGGCTTGAGATCTGATCCTTTATATTGATAATATCATCTGATTTAGCCTTGATTTCCTCAAGTTGCTGGTTTTGCAACTGAGCTACAAAACCCATGTTCTCAGAAACATTATCCAATTCCTGTAAATATTTGTTTACAAGGGACTCTAGATCCTTAAGGCGATGATTATGCTCAGCGATCTTCTCAACTGCATATTCCCTACTCCCTGTTTCTACAAATGACCTGAAATCCTGTGACTCATAATTTGGCGCATATTCTGCCATTCTCTTAAATATTTCTATATAAGTTCCATGAATCTGTTTTGTAGAAACCAGTCGAGACTGTATGGCCTCTGATAATTCTGTTACAAGAAAAGAGCCTTCTTCAAACCTAAAGAAATCCACACCCGCACTAAAACCACGGACATTGTCCCTGATTGTGTTAATGATAGCTTCAGACTCGTTATCACCGTAGATGTTTAACATTGCTCCGTAGAGGTCATTCAATGTTTTTGAATATGTAATCTGGAGCACATCAGGAGGAACTTTAGCAGCGTTAAGGGACTGACCACTCAAAGCGTCCTCTTCCCTTGCAACTCTGCTTAATTTCTTATGTAATGAATCGAACTCTTTTCGCAACTTAGATAGCTCCCTATTTGAAGCAAGTGAAGACATCTCATCTTTCAATGCATTCAGAGAACCTGAATTCTGTGAAAGACCTTCATCTAGTTTCACTTGTATGTCAGAGAACCTTTCTTCGAAATAAGCGAGTTTTTGCTGAATGAGCTGAAAAGCAGCAGCATCATAAATGATTTGAGCTTTTTCCTCAGATGTTTTTTCAACAGTCTTTTCGGGCAGATTACCGTCATCATTAGACTCCGATATATGCACCTGTCTCGCAGAAGACGATGAAAGAGTATCAGTAGTAACTGACACCCGGACATCAGATTGATCACCTGCATCATTACCATCGCATGGCTCGGTACAACCTGAGCCATCTTCTAGCTTGTTTTTCAGATCAGTAACTATTACCATACAGCCACATCCGTTTTTATACAAAGGACTCAAGCTTACGCTTGATATCAGGTATCCATTCGGCCATACAAACATCAGCAATGTAATCGCCATGTAATGGACGTATTTGATCATTGATCACCATTTCCAATAGCAATGGCCACAGTTTCTCCGTCATCCACTTTGGAGATGAAGCTATTTCATTAAAAGCCATAGCAAGTACCTGATCAACTTCACCACGTCCCATAACACCTGTTATCTTTTCTTTGATATCACTAAGAATCTCCATGTTCTTTTTATATTCAGAGGACTGCGTGTACATTTCATTGAACACGCATTTTGCAAGTGCCCGTAATTCTTTTGAGACATCTGCTGGATAGGTAGAAAGTTGTGCCTCAGTCATGGGTTTTTGCTCAAAAAGGTGCTGCATGACTTCCCTTGTGATCTCTATTTTTCTCATATTTTGAGAAAGGTCTACTTTCTTAGTGAACAATGAAATCAGTAATGCACCCCTTCCTACAGATGAGAAGATGACAGTACCAAACTCATATTCAATCACAGATTGCTGCAAACCCATGGAAAGCTGCTGGCTAATATGCAACAAGTTGCTGGTAATAAGATTTGTTAACTCGAATATCTTAGGGCCAATACTATCCGGAATGTACGAGGCATATATTTTCCCATCAACACCTGCAAACAGCAATATATCGACATCACTTGTTTCATAAGTCCTCTTCAACTGAGACACCAGCGCGAATTTTAAGAGGGATACATCCTCGAGATCTTCTTTTGTTTTTCTCACAGCCATTGGCACCACATCGAATATGCTTATTTCACAAGCTCTTCCAGTTCTTTCAGATCCTCGATATCAATAAGACCTTCAGACTGAGTTTTTGGAGCATTTGGCATCTGTTGCGAACCCACAAATGTCTTTTCAACATCTGCAAGGAAAGCAGATTGCTCACCTGCATGCTCAGCTATGTGTTGAGCTTCTTGCTTCCTTTTTTCAATGTCCTCTTTTCTAATAGAACCAGTAAGCCCCTGGGATTCAAAGAATATCTGAAGAGTTTCCTTGGGTGAGAAGGAATAAGCCCAATTCGTCTTCACATAAGCTATACGTTCTAATAAAGATTCAGAAGCACCGAGATCAGCTGCTGTCCTGATGGCCTTGTCGAACATATCATCATATTTGTTTGCATCCTCAGCCGAAATAAGAGGTGTAGTCCTGACAACAACACCTATGCCACGGACAAATATATATGGATAAACCTCTTCACCATGCCTTGTAGCACGCATCTTTATGATCTCAAGAGCCCGGTTAAAAGCGCCCCCGATAGGCCTGTATGATAAATGAACAGCACCATCCGACATGTAGATGGGAATAAGCACATCCTCACCTACTGTTTCTCCCGGAGATGCATGTTCTTCGGTTGTAATCAGCACTGGTCCAAGCTGTTTTAAAGTATAGAACAGTTTAGTGATGATGTCCCTTTGTTCCTGCTTATCCTGAATGGCCCAGATGAGCGGAGTCAGAGGGTCAATGACCACACGTGTCTTTACAGCATAATCCTTATTTGCTTCTACCAACGCTGGTAACTGTTCTTCTACCAGTTTAACGAAATCCTTTCCTTTGGAGTGGAAGAAGAAAAGCTCTTTGTTGTAGTATTTATCTAAATTGAAACCCAACATACGGGCTTCTCGGAGGATCTGTTCCGCTGGCTCTTCCATACTCACATAAAGCGCATTCTCACCATGCTCAAGGCCATAAGCAAGATACTGCATGGCAAAAGTAGATTTTCCAGTACCACTTGAACCCACTACAAGCAACGTGCTCTTATCGCGTACCCCACCTTCGATGACTCTATCCAAGCCTGCTATACCTGTGGGAATTCGAATCTCTTCACTCATAACAATCCCTCCAATTCAGGATTGCCTTCTACCTCTGAATTCTGATTGATCTGACCGTTCTCCACAGAAAGGATAAGTGACTCATTTACATCAAACGGATATCCTAATTCAATGTAAATGGATTCCACCGAAGATCCGCATATCAACATGAAATCAGAAACATTTACCCAACCTGAGTCTACTTTACTCACAACATCTTTGAGAAAGACATCATTTGAATTTATATTGACCATCAGGCATTCTCCTCTATAATGAGAATTGCCTGTAATGACACGCACCATTTCTCCGGAAAATCTGGAGATCAGGCCATATTTATCATTTTGTGACTCACAAACCATTTTTTAGCCTCAGTTTTGTTTTTTCATCTTCGCTATGAGTTCAGCAAAGCTTCCTGCATTCTTTGCTTCATCTTTGATCTTCGACGCCTGTTCCTGAACTGAAGGTGCAGGAGAAACGGCTGATGACGGAGATACGGGCGGCGTAGAAGGATCTGAAGGCACCTGTGGAGCAGATGGCTGTACAGACTGTACTTTTGCAGCCAATTCTCCAAAAGCAGAGCCAAAGGCACCGTGCTTGGAAATAATGGATTTTAGCTCTTCAGCTGTCTTCCATGGTGGATCAAAAATTTTTTCCTTTACTGGCATGCTGCCTGCAAATTGCATGTAGGCTTCGCCGATATCAGAAAGTTTGCCGCGATCAAGAAGTTTATAGATCGTAAGGACCTCTACCCTGCTAACAAGTTCTGACTGCTCCATCGCAGGAGGACGCTTACCAGAAAGGATCAATCTATCATTATCATCAAGAAGAACCTGATATGCAGAAATCGGCTGTAACGATACTTTGAACTTGCAGACTGTTCCACTATCTTTTACACACTCTGTCTCTTCTACTATGCATTCTAGCTCTAGTTCCTCTTTGAAGAAACGATGCAAAGCATCAGTAGTAGCTACGCATACTTTCTGATTATGAAGGGCAGGATAAATATTACATACAGGACAACCAGGGACCGCAAACACATAATGCATAGGTGCATATCCTACAAGCTGCATGTCTCCAAGTCCCACATCCTTAAATAATCGCATCATGAAACCATATAAAGGAGTGGATCTGATAGACTCAATTGTATGCGCACGTAGAAAAACACGAGTATCTTTCCACGGTACCTTGGAAATTGGGAATCTGGTACTAATTGTTTCCTGTATTTTTAACATGGTACCAAAAGCACCTAATGACTGAGCAAAGCTGCCACCTGAAGACATAGGTGGAGGACCACCTGCCTGAGAAGTCATGAAGGGAGGCAAGCCTGGGGGCATATCACTCATATTAGAACCTCCTAGTAATGAATAAAATCTGACACTTAATCATCACATCATCTCCTTGAGCTTCTTCATGCCATCTGGAGTAAGTTGACCCGTTGTATCACAAAGACCCTGCTCCCTAAGGCTCTTGAAACTACCTGCAAGGGTTTCACTATCCGCTCCTATAAAGAAGGAAAGTTTCGTCATATCATTGACCCCTGTGGATAGCATGTAAAGCAGTTTCTTGTCAATGTCAGATAGGGACTGGGATCTGGGAGGAGTGCCACACATTGGCTGTAGATAAGCTTTTAAAGTATTGATTACCGCTTCATTACCTCCCAAAAGTGCTACCGCTGATGCATACGAATCAGCGCTTACACTGGAAACTTGTAGATAATCTATGATCAATACGTGGGTTGTCCCCGTGGCACGTTGTGCTTTCATACGTATTGTATTTGGAACCTCTCTACCCACCATTGTTATGTTCTTGAGTGGGATTGTGAACCAACCTTTACCTTCCGAGAACCAGAGATTGAGATTAGTGAGATAAAGTACTCCTTTCTCCCAATTATCAGAGTAGAGGGAAGTACCCATAATGACAGCTTTGAAGATGTAATTTATATCTACTTTTGCAATACCTTGCTCTTGTGCCATAATTTCCCTACATTTAAGTACATTCAATTATAATATTTCAATATATAGAATTAAATGAATAAAATGCTTTCTATCGAGATAGAAGAAAAAGATTCCAATAAAATAGATGAAAAAAATGATGTGAAACACAAATGAAAGTGCAATTATCCTTTAAGGAAGTATCTTTCTTTTCCACATGCATTACACACGAAAAGAAAACCAGGAACCTTGCCTGACACCGCATATTTGTGGGTCATGTATTCACCACAACTGCATGGACTCATCATTTTATGCTCCTTCAAAAATTCTCTGTCTTTGGAAATAGCAGGATCCGGGATGCACTGAATTGCAGGAGTTGAAGTGGAAACAGTAGATGGTACATATTGAGCTTCATTTTCGGTCTTTGGTACCGTTTTTGCTGCATTATGCTGAGCATTTTCTCTGATAGGTACAGTTTCCTTTGTGGATACTGCTACAGTATCCTGAACAGAAGATGAAGTAAATTCTGGCTTAAGCATATCTTTTAGAGAAATATCTTTCTGGCATTCTGAAATTCCACCTTTGCTCAACTTAAGTTCATCAGGGATAGTGTTTAAAACGTAATCTTCTGGAAGGAAAAGATAGCCGGGATAGCTACCCAGATCTACGGGACAATTTTTTCCAGGCTCCTGGAAACCCAAAGATAAAAAGAAGGCTTTTGCAATAGAGTTCACTGGCTTTGTCAGCATATGCCCGAAACATGCCTTAAAGCTTAACAAGAACAGTACTTTGCCAATACCTTTACGTGCAATGGTAGGAGACACTTCGATAGCCCGAAGCACATAGATAGGACGTCCATCTTTGGCATTCTGCTTCCATCTTTCTGTCATAACCCAGCCCACGATCGTGCCATCATCTATTCCAACTATAAGGGTCACTGATTGTCTTTTGAGCCAACTGCTAAAGTTACCCATGTAATCGCTCATACCCAGATGTTTATTGAAATAGTCGAATTTGCCTATCTTCAACTTATCCAGTTCATAAGGGTATTCCAGTTTAGAGAATCTCAATCCACCATCATAGCAAGCAAGTTCTATCATATAAGCACCAAATTGAATATTTTAAATTTCCCAGTAGGATGACATCAACATCTTAAGCACATTTAGCTTGTTATCGAATATACGCCTGCAAGAACTCTGCCGGGAAGCCAGCAAGTTTACCTGATTTACTTCATCTTTAGTATATCTGTTATCTGCCAATGCCTGTAATACTACATCTGCTAACAGGCCCAAATCATCATGATAGCCACCTTCAAGCAGCACAATAGTATGCCACCTGCTGCGAATGCGAGAAACACAATCAAAATAGCCATTTACCGTAAGGTAAAGCTTGGCAAGCTTTTCCTTGTAATAAGAATCAAAACCACATTCTAAGATCACAATATCTGGACAAAACTGCTCCAGCACTTTAAGACCTACTTCTTCAAAGAAAATAGAATATTCGGAGTTCCCTGCCTCTTGTGGCATTTCCATGTTCACTGTGTAGCCTAATGCCGGCATGGAACCCATTTCACGAATGAAACCCTTAAAAGGATAAAAGTCAGATGGGTCCTGATGAACAGAAATACACAAGACTGATGGATCTGCATAAAATATATTTTGTGTACCATCCGAAGCATGTGCATCGATATTGACAATAGCTATTTTCTGGCAAGAATACACATGCTGTAAATACCTCGCAAGAATAGCAGCATTATTGAAAATACAGAAACCACTATGTTTATCGGCACAAGCGTGATGACCAGGAGGCCTTATCAAAGCAAAAGCATGATCACATTGACCTGTTACAACAGCTTTACCGGCTTCCAGTACAGACCCAACCGCCTGTAATAATACATCGAATGAACCATCACATAGATATGTGTCATTACCAAGCCATCCACCACCACTCAACGAGCGTGATTGTACAAAAGAAAAGTAATCTGCCGTATGCACACGTAGAATGTCTTCAACAGAAGCATTTGTAGAGCATAATACTTCGCAGTTATTGTTCTCAAGTACCCTGTTATCCACAAAATGTTGCATGATCTTCTTTAATCTTGCAGGACTTTCAGGACTTGGAAAGCCTTTCAGAATATAATCATGAAGTTCATGATTATTGTTGTAGACCACACCTATGCTATTCATTCTATCCCTTGATCAATCCTGAATTCCTAGCATTTCCTTAACATATGCAATTTTTTTCCCTGCCTCTTTCATGACAGCTTTCTGCTGATTACGTTCATACTCCGTAGTTTTAAGCGTATCAGCTATAGGATCGGGGAGTCCAAGGAGAGAATTGATGACCACATGTGCAAGATGTCCATTGAACTTATGATAACCACCTTCCATTACCAACACGAAGTTTCCATTGATTACAGACATGATCTTCTTTGTCATCAGATGATAACCAGCAGAAGTAAGGTTCAGCTTCATGTGCGGTTCCTTGTAATAAGCATCAAACCCACAACTGCATATTATAAAATCCGGTGAGAATTTATGCAAAAGAGGGATTACAAATTCATCAAAAGCAAAAGCATATTCTTCATCTCCTGCTCCCACAGGCATTTCCACATTAGCTGTGTATCCTTTACCTGGCCCTTCTCCTATCTGGGAACTGAAACCTCTGCGAGGATAGAAATCATGAGGATCACGATGCAATGATAACACCATAACAGTGGGGTCGTTATAGAATATCTCCATAGTACCGTCTCCGGCATGAGCATCCCAGTCAATGATCATTACTTTTGAAATACCCTTTTTCTTCTGCAGATAACGTGCAAGCACTGCTACATTATTGAAAATACAAAACCCCCTATACTTATCTACACCTGCATGATGGCCTGGCGGCCTTACGAAAGCCATTGCTGCTGAGTATTTGCCTGAGAGTACAAGTTCAGCTGCCAGAATGGCTGCGCCTGCAGCAAGTGATGCAACTTCAAATGAATGTGAGGTCATGTAGGTACTGTCACCCAAGAAACCTCCACCTGAAGCAGAGTATGATCTAACAAACTTGATATAGTCTTCTGAATGTACTTGCAACAAATCCTTATCAGAAGCGTAGTGTTTATCTTTGATGAGATCACATCTTTCCCCGAAAACACCGCTACGGTCGAGATAAACCATAGCCCTTGTCAGGCGTTCTGGACGCTCCAATATCTCAATGTTTGTATTTTTAGGAAAATGGGCATCATGCCCCTCGGAATAAACCATAGCTACTTTTGCTGGAGTAGCTGTGTCACTTATTGAAACCTTTTGTGTGTGTGCATTAGAGGAAGATGATAGTATATTCGTTTCCTCCTTATTAAGAGGTACATTCTTTTTAGATGATATTGCTTGCACATGATAGCTCTTAGAGACTTCCTTCTTTTTCAATTCAGATTCGATAGAATCAAGTTCATCAATAATACTAACAACGTTCTCGGTTTTGATAGGCTTTCTGCCTGCATCTCTGGTGCTTTCCGTAGCAACCTCATGAGGTATCTGTGCTTGTTTTGCCGAATCTGGAACTAATGCTTTCTTTTGTTTTTCTTTATGAGAAGGATTGGCATGGTGAACTGTTGGTTGTGTAACTGGCACCTGAGAAATTGTATTTATGCTTGTAGAGACACGAGAAAGAGGATTAGCTTCTTTGGGAAGAACAACATGATTCTCCAAATTTTTAGGTTCTTCAACCTTTATCTCATAGGACTCATAAGATACTTCCTCAAAACCAGTGGCAGCTAATTTGTTCAGTTTGCTTTTTAACTTCTGATCTGCATCTGAATCTTTGGACTCCACATTAGATAGTTGTTCCTGTGGAACGACCGTTATATCATTAGCTTCTGATGAACTGATATCATTGGTGATAGCAATAGAAGAAAGGGATTTTTCATTAATCTCTGTCTCAGGGGAAGCAATTACTTCTTCAACAATTGATTTAAGAGAAATATTCTCTGAAACTGAATTATTACTGGATGTGGCTTCATCAAAACGCATGGCTATAAGCTCATTAAGCTTTGACATGGCATCCTTTGGATCTGGTTTTGTTAGATCATGTATTCCATCTTCCTTACTCATGATGCCTCCATGTAGCAATATTTATTGGACAGGGACCCACACTGTGTCCATAGTTCCAGCATATTTAGTACCCAGATACTCAAAAACAATAATGGGTTCTTCTATTCCAAGCCATCCAGGTGCCTTGGCCACAAAGGTCCAGCTTTGCTTTGCTGCCTGACCTGGGGCTATAGTATCAAAGAAAAGAGACAGGTCTTTAATGTCCACAGTATTTGGGAACTTAGCTTTTACAGCAAAGTGTTCATAGGGCTGCTGAGAGAAATTTTTGACCCATACATCAACTGTTGCTTTTCCACCTACTACGACTTGCTTTGAAGGAACGATTTTTATAAATTGCGCAAGAGATTCCTTTGCCATTGGAGTAGCGTTGGTAACATCTACTGTCTTGCTATTTTTCTTTTTATTTTGCTTTTCCTTACGATTAAGATATATACCACTACCAAAGAGCAGTACAGCAAATATGGTTATAGGTACAGAGTTTTTTGTAATAGGATCTACAGGGGTTCCCTGAACCTCGATGGTTACCATATCATCTTCGGAGAGTTCAAGGGGGGCATTGAAACTAACTCGAGTTATAATCCAACCAAGTTCACTATTTTGTAACTTGAAGTAAATAGGAAGATTTTTGGTTTCAATTTCATTGCCGGAATCATCAAGCTTTGTCACAGTGCATTGTGCAGTGGCAATGGCAATGAGCTCTGTATGCTCCTCAGATGTAATCACTACATCTTTGAGACTTCCTTTTGAAAAGCACTTGTTCTTGAAAGATAACTCTATGCTTGCTGGGGCCAGGAAGTCTTTTCCTTCATACATATTGAACGCTTCATCGCAATTACCTGCATTAATAGCATTCAGGAAGCCAATTATAGTTTCGTTAACCGCTCCCGCAGGTTCCTGGCTGGAACAGCCGCTCACATATACGGAGAGAGCTAAAATAAACAATATAATAAATAAGTTAAAGCGTCTCATTGAACTCTTATTATAATAAGAGTAATATAATATTTAACGCTTTCTTTTTATATATATTGCGAATATGATCAATACTAATTCTATCCCTAGAAGAAGAGGAAGAACATAACTATGTTCATAGAATTTCCGCTCCCGAAACTCTACATCTGCAGCATATTCAAATGTGGACCTGTTACCTACCATAAAGCTGCGTATACCACTCTTACCTTCCAGTTCTACAGAATCATCCCTCAATACCTTCATGGTTGTGACGTTTTCCAGACCATCATTGGAAACCAGTATTGTATCTTTAGGAAGGCTTATATGCATCCTTTCTATCAGAGGGTGACCCATTACCCACAAAGAGTGATCACCTGCTCCTAGTTCAGGAGTAAGGCCATAATTGATAGTAGTATTTACATAAAGAGGAGCTTGTGTAACATTCCCTGTAGCATTGTAAAGATCCAGAGAAATGGAGTCAATATACAAAGTAATATTCCCTTCATCCACTTTAATATACTGTAGGAACTGAGAACTTCTTGATGCAAGGTAAGACTTTTTAAAAGAAGAGAGTTCAAGTTCCGTTACTATGGAATTATTGTCAGAGTCTAACGATTGTCTGAATTCAGTAGCATCAGTTAAATTGTAAGTCTCAAGTATGGTTAGTTTGAGACTGTCTTTTTCCAGTTGCACATCATTCTCATAAACAGCTGCTGCCATTGCCTGAGAAACTAAAAGGAACAATGACATTAAAGAAATTAATTCCTTAAGGATATAAATACCTCCTCATAAAAAAAAGTAATATTACTTTACGGATATAATTGTATGGTTTCTTTGGTACCGTAGGAAGAAGGTGTGACAAAATCTGCACTTGTTACTATTCCAGCTTCTGGGGTAAAGACAAGAGTTAGACTTGTTCTTGGCTCAATATCCAATGATGAGTCTTTCTGAGAACCACTTGTAGTAATAGGACCTATAGTTGTATAACCTAGATCTTTATTGGAGACAGTTGATACATAGATAGTTACCAAATCTCCCGTATTCATAATCGGGGAACCTTGAGAGAAAGATACATCCTCGTCACGTATCTTGGATACGGTGAAAAAGTACTTTGCATTGTATCCCGGAGATGACTGAGTAGCCACAAGCAACTCTTCGAGATTAGTATCTGCACTTGCACTGCTTGAAAAATTACTCATAGCAGTACCGTAAGATTTTTCGTTGTTAGCATATACAAGATCATTATTATTAGCGCCATCCGAGATGGAAATTACCATCTGATTAAGATCTACCGGGGAACTGCCTACATTAAGGCCCACCTTGATCTTAAGGAGAGAGATATTCTGAGCCATGGAAGTTGAACTGTTCTTGGCCCTTATCCCTTCTATGCTTTTGATGACAAGATTAGACGAAACCTCCTGAGTGGCCTGCTTTCCAGTAGCCTGTGCTTTTTGCTGCAACACACCAGAAGTTTGAATGAGCACTGAGGCAGCAACTGCAGCTATTAGTACCATGGCTATGAAAATAATAAGAGTACCAATGCCGATCTGGGCACTGGTATTAGCTCTTAGAGAGGATTTTTCTCTGATCATTTATGGTGCCTCTTTTTGCTCGAAACTTATTATGGATACAACTGTACTGTTTCCTTCACACCATATGAAGAGGGGGTTACGAAGTCAGCATTCGTGGATACACCTGATTCAGGAGTAAGGATGATGTTCACCACAGTCCTTGGAACAAGGTTAAGACCTGAATCTTGTGGACCGCCAGCAGTGGTTGTAGTACCTACATTCGCGTAGTTCGCAGCATCTGCTGAAGCGGAAGCTGTAGAGATACATAATAGTATCATATCACCGGTGTTCATTACAGGATTGCTCTGGGAGAAAGATGAATCTTCATCACGAACCCGATCCACAGTGAAATAGTGGTTACTATTGTCGATGACATTACCATCGATGTTAGTAGTGGCGATCAGCAATGTCTGCAGATTTGCAGCAGCGTCAGTAGAACTAAAACTTCCCATTGCACCGTCAGAAGCACCTGTTGATGCATAAGACTTAGCGTTGCCAGCATATACAAGGTTATTTGCCGTTGTTCCATCAGTAATGGAAACTACCACCTGGTTAACGTCAACCGGAGAACTGCCGACGTTCAGTGCAACTTTCAATTTGAGCAGATCAATGGTTGCAGACAAGGCAACTGCACTGCTCTTTGCACGTACACCTTCAATGCTCTTGACCATCAAGTTGGATGAAACTTCCTGAGTTGCCTGCTTACCCGTAGACTGAGCTTTCTGCTGAAGTGTACCTGATGTCTGAATCAATACAGCTGCAGCCACTGCTGCAACGAGCACCATGGCAATGAAAATAATCAACGTGCCAATACCGACCTGAGCTTCATTGTCTCCATATAAATTATTCTTTCTATTAGCTTTCATAAGATTACCTCCAATATATCATGAAACTCAAAAAGAGTTTCATGGATAGAGCTGGACAGTCTCTTTCACACCATATGAGGATGGAGTAACAAAGTCAGCGTTTGTTGATACACCTGATTCAGGAGTAAGTATAATGTTTACCATAGTCCTCGGGACAAGGTTAAGACCAGAATCTTTGGGACCGCCACTAGTAGCTGTAGTACCTACATTCGCGTAGTTCGCAGCGTCTGCTGAAGCGGAAGCTGTAGATATGCATAATAGTATCATATCACCGGTATTCATTACAGGATTGCTCTGGGAGAAAGATGAGTCTTCATCACGAACCCGGTCCACTGTGAAGTAATGGCTCGGATTACTATAAGCAACACTTTTTATCGATGTTGTATTCAAGAGCAGGGTTTGCAAATTCCCAGCTGCAGAGTTGCTGAAGTAGCCCATTGAACCATTGGATGCACCAGTGGATGCATAAGACTTAGCATTGCCAGCATATACAAGGTTATTTGCCGTTGTTCCATCAGTAATGGAAACTACCACCTGGTTAACGTCAACCGGAGAACTGCCAACGTTCAGTGCAACTTTCAATTTGAGCAGATCGATGGTTGCAGACATAGCTGTAGCAGTGTTCTTTGCACGTACACCTTCAATGCTCTTGACCATCAGGTTAGATGAAACTTCCTGAGTGGCCTGCTTACCTGTAGACTGAGCTTTCTGCTGAAGTGTACCTGATGTCTGAATCAGTACAGCTGCAGCCACTGCTGCAACGAGCACCATGGCAATGAAAATGATCAAGGTGCCAATACCGACCTGAGCACTGGTATTGTTCCTCATGTTAAATATCCTATTTGCTTTCATTACAATCCTCTCATAAAGTATTATATCATTTGTTAATATAAAAACACTTATATATATACTGTTTGGTTGGAAAAATCAAACGAAAAGCTTCAAATATCTTCTTGCGCAACAGATAAATATAAAATCTGCATTATATAAATGGACTTATGGAGATGGAAAATGACAGCAGGACTAATACTCAATGCAACCATATGCTTTGCAATAACCGTCTCCTCATTTGCTTTTGCGTGGGTGCTTGCAAGCAGTGAAGAGAAACATAATGAGAAAAGTAAACCCGCACTATGGGCTCTTGTGGTACTCTGGTCTTTAGTGGCCTTAACATACCTGCCTACCACAATTCGTATGGTGGCAGCATTTATTGATTACCCGTCATTAGAACTCATAATGTACAATCTTTCTGCCGTACCGTTTTCAATGGTCACAGTACCTCTTGTGTTCTTTATACTATATGTTATAACAGGCAACCAGAAGATCAGTGGTTATATATCTTTCCTTTTTGCACTCTTTGGGGCAGCATATTTGGCATTCCTCTATTCCAACGGGGTTATCGGGCCAATAATCAGTGGATATTCATCAATTTTCACCATCAACAGTCATATTGCCATCAATATATATCTTGTAGGGCTTTTTGTGATCCCCACCGCGATGATCTTAGGAATGCTGCTATTGATATTCCTTCAACGTATGCCAAGAAGACTGAGGTATCGTACAGCTTTACCACTGGTAGCTATATCCTTTGTATTTGACTTCATGCTTACAGATATGATTACAGAAGTAGATGTCATGCAAATGGCAGCAAGGATCTTTGTTCTTATTGGAACTGTTCTGGCATTCCTTGCTTACTTCCCACCAGCTACTTTGCAGGAAACACTTGGAATAAAAAGATCCCAGCATGAAGTATATGAAGAAGAAGAAGAAGAAGAGGAGGATGAGAATGACCCCTGATATAGATGTTGAGATGGAACAAAAAGTCGCTGACTTTTATCAGTCTCTTGGCATAAATCAGGGTCCTGGAGATATACAGTACAGGCTCATTCTGCTTGTCCTGAACAAGAATGAAGGTAAAGTTACTGAGTTCGCCGAGATAAGGGAATACACTGATAACTTTGCTGACAAAGGAAGTATTGGAAGTAAAATGAAAACAGTGTTCCAGCTCGAAGGATTGGTTGAAAAAGTAAAAAGAGGAGGATATTCAATAACTGATAAAGGGATCACAGCAGCTAATTTTCTCAAGGACACCACTGATTTCTACAAGAAAACAAAACGTATGGGCGATATGATCGAAAGAATGCCCTGATCATTTTTAAAGAAATATGACGATATATTTGATGCTGATGAATAAAGGAAAATAAAAAGAACAGCATCTGAATATTCCCTTTTCTTACCTGCGTTCTTTTTCAAGATGTGCTTCTGAACTGATTGAAAGCAGATATATTTCAACTTCAGACCAGAGGATCTATTCAATATCGAAACATTTCAAGCATATCAATATGATGTTTTACCTGCACCCTGCCTAAGAATTTTGTTTTTGTAGAGCTGCGATAGCTACACATTCAATTGAAATAGAAGAAAACATTTGTCGCCTGATGCACTTATGAAGTGCTTTTCACCCAATACTGTGATCAACAGTAGGATTACTGTAAAATTTACGTTCATTCGTCATTTTTTCCATACAATATTTGTTCGTGTACTGAGTGCTTCTTTATCCATAGATGGCACCATAATGAAAAATGTAGTCTTTAGGAGAGCTGCGTAAAAACAGTCTGCAGAACAATTGAATAGAATTTGTAGCTAATGAAGAAAAGGACTTAATTGAAAAGCAATAGACCAAAAATAAAAGAAAAAGGTGATTAGATCACCTTATGGATATAGTTGCACAGTTTCCTTCACACCATATGAAGAAGGAGTGATAAAGTCTGACGACGTGACAGCTCCTGATTCAGGAGTAAGGATGATGCTCACCACAGTCCTTGGCACAAGGTTAAGGCCTGAAGCCTTAAGCCCGGAACTCGTATCAGTCGTAGCTACGAGATCATATCCAGTAGCAGTACTAGATGTAGTGGCAATGTACATTGTGATCATATCACCAGTGTTCAGCACAGGATTACCCTGGGAGAATGAACCATCTTCATCACGAATCTTGTCTGCAACGAAATAATGGTCCGCGTTATTGAATGCACTACCTATTGTTGTCGTACCTGTTAGAAGTTCCTGGAGGTTAGCAGCGGCAGTATCGGTGAAAGGTGTCATATTACCATTAGATGAACCGGATGACGCATAGGATTTCACGTTGCCTGCGTAAACAAGGTTATTGGCAGTAGTACCGTCAGTGATGGAAACTACCACCTGATTGACATCTACAGGAGAGCTACCGACATTAAGACTTATCTTAAGCTTGAGCATATCGATCGTTGAAGACAAAGTCACATCATTGTCTTTAGCACGCACACCTTCAATGCTCTTGACCTGAAGGTTTGAAGATACTTCCTGTGTGGCTTGTTTACCTGTAGACTGGGCTTTCTGCTGCAAGGTACCCGAAGTCTGAATAAGCACAGCTGCTGCTACAGCAGCAACAAGTACCATTGCAATGAAGATAATTAAGGTACCTATACCCACCTGGGCACTAGTATCTCTTTGTATTGAAACCATTTTATTAGCTTTCATATAAGATCCTCTTAGTTTTTGAAATACCATAAGGTGAAGACTCGCCTTATGGATACAGAATAACTGTTTCTTTGGTCCCGTATGAAGAAGGGGTTACGAAATTAGCTATTGTAGTTGCACCTGATTCAGGAGTGATCACTATATCCACTGCAGTTCGGGGACCTATATCCAGTCCTGAATCTTTCTGTGTTCCATCTACTGAAGTAGTGCCGATATAATCATAACTCGTAGCACCACCTGATACAGTTGAAACATAGAAAGTTGCCAGATCACCCGTGTTCATTACTGGCTTTCCCTGACTGAAAGAGCCATCTTCATCACGAATCTTATCGACAGTGAAATAATATTTAGCATTCACACCCGGGCTGGATTGAGTTTGATTCAGTAGATAAAGCAAGTTTGTGGCTGCTGATGCAGAAGTAGAGAAATTGGACATGGCATTTCCATAGGTTTTGTCATTGCTGGCATAGATCAGGTTATTAGTGGTAGTACCATCAGTAATGGAAATGACAACCTGATTGACATCTACTGCAGAGCTGCCAACATTGAGACCTACCTTTAGCTTGAGCAAGGAAATGTCACCAGCCATCGATGTTGCTGAATCTTTAGCCCTTACACCCTCAATGCTCTTGATCATCAAGTTGGACGAAACTTCCTGAGTTGCCTGCTTACCTGTGGATTGAGCTTTCTGTTGAAGCGTGCCGGAGGTCTGAATGAGCACAGCCGCAGCTACTGCTGCCACAAGTACCATAGCTATGAAGATAATTAAGGTACCTATACCCACCTGGGCTTTATTGTCTCCATAGAAATTGTTCTTTCTATTAGCTTTCATAAGATTGCCTCCAATATATCATGAAACTCAAAAAGAGTTTCATGGATAGAGCTGGACAGTCTCTTTCACACCATATGAGGATGGAGTCACGAAGTCAGCGTTTGTGGATACACCTGATTCAGGAGTAAGTATAATGTTTACCACAGTCCTTGGCACAAGGTTAAGGCCTGAAGATATGAGACCGTCACTAGTATCGGTAATACCTACATCAGAATAACCTGCAAGCTCTGCACTAGGAGATGTTGTAGCAATGTACATGAGAATCATGTCACCAGTGTTCATTACAGGGTTGCCCTGGGAGAATGAAGAATCCTCATCACGAACTCTATCCACAGTGAAATAGTGGTTACTATTATCTATATCACTGCCAGAGATGGTAGTATTGGCAACCAGCAATTTCCCTAGATTTGCAGCAGCATCAGTAGCACTGAAACTTCCCATTGCACCGTTAGATGCACCTGTTGATGCATAGGACTTAGCGTTGCCTGCATATACAAGGTTATTAGCAGTGGTCCCGTCAGTAATGGAAACTACCACTTGGTTAACGTCCACAGGAGAACTACCTACGTTCAGTGCAACTTTCAGTTTAAGTAGATCGATGGTTGCAGACATAGCTGTGGCACTGTTCTTTGCACGTACACCTTCAATGCTCTTGACCATCAGGTTAGATGAAACTTCCTGAGTGGCCTGCTTACCTGTAGACTGAGCTTTCTGCTGAAGTGTACCTGACGTCTGGATCAGTACAGCTGCAGCCACCGCTGCAACAAGTACCATAGCTATGAAAATGATCAAGGTACCTATACCCACCTGGGCATCGGTGTTCCTAAATATTGTTTTTCTTCGGTTCGCTTTCATGTGTATTCTCCTTTTAAGATCTAAATATAAGGATGATATTATATTAATATTATAGATATAAAAAAGATGTGGTTGCAAATCTCAAACATTAAACTATCCGAGTTTGTCTTTTAGAAATTCTACTGAATGGTATTTTATGAAAAAATGAAGAAATACAAAATACAAGAATTAATAAAGAAATCTGTTGGAGAAAGAAACAAAATCAATATATGAGACTTAATTGATATCCGGTGGCAAAATCTTTAAGTAGGAGGAATCCTATGCACATATTTAGACATTGATGTACAATAGAGAGATATAATGCACGAAGTCATTAAAGAAATCCTTGATGAAACATCTAAAAGAGTAGTGACCATAAAGAGTCCTAGCAGCTATGAAAGAAGAAATTACAACAAAAGAGATGTAGTAGCAGCTATCAGGGAAAAACAAACCAAAGGATATATTCCCATTATAGCAGAAGTGAAGCCTGGATCACCTTCACATAAGTATATGGAAATCCTGCCGGAAAAGGCAGTCACTATAGCAACACAAATGGAAAAAGCAGGTGCTGTTGCTATTTCAGTACTTACTGAGCCTAAGTTCTTCAATGGATCACTCGAAAATCTAGAAAAGGTTCGTGAAAACGTGAGCCTGCCAGTGCTGAGGAAGGATTTCATCATTGATGAAAGACAACTGAATGAAATTGCCTGCGACATCATATTGCTGATAACCGGCGTACTTGGAGACAGACTCGGATATTTTGTGGACCTTGCTATTTCAAATGAAATAGAACCACTCGTAGAAACACAAACCAAAGAAGAACTGTTCATGGCACTTGCAACAAATGCTAAACTAATTGGTATCAATAACAGGAATTTCCAGACAATGGAAGTGAATCTAAACAACACCAAATTGCTTGCACCACTTGTAAGAAAATACGATATAGAACATGGCACTTGCCATATAATAATCAGTGAAAGCGGAATGCATTCATGTGCGGATGCAAGGGCTGCAATAGAAGCAGGGGCCGATGCTCTCCTTATAGGGACCGCTATAATTAAAAGCGATGATATATACCATAAAACCAAGGAGCTAGTGGAGACCACTAAATGTACAAAAAACTTTGCAGGTCCAAAAATGAAAGAATCATTGCAGGAGTATGTGGAGGGATCGGAACATACCTGAATATAGATCCAACTTTAGTAAGACTCCTGTGGATATTTCTTATATTCCTAGGTGGCGGAGGCATCCCGGCATATTTTATTGCCTGGTTGGTAATTCCTGAAGAATATTAAAGTACAGATAATTAAAAACGATAGATGACTAAATAAAATCAATATGGATAGCTGGAGTGTAAACTATGCAAAAACCTACTTATGGGAGGTTCGGTGGCCAGTTTGTGCCCGAAGTGCTGATGCCAGCCTTGAAAGAACTGGAAGAAGAATACGAACGCTACAAAGAAGATCCTGAATTCCTCCGGGAACTAAACTATTATCTAACAGAGTTCGCCGGACGTAGTACACCTCTGTATCATGCAAGGAACTTGAGCAAGAAATATGGTACAAAGATATATCTCAAACGTGAGGACCTGGTGCATGGTGGTGCACACAAATTAAACAACACTATAGGACAGGCACTGCTTGCAAAGTATATGGGCAAAAAGAGAATTATTGCCGAGACCGGAGCCGGACAGCATGGCACTGCGACTGCTATGGCCGGAGCTAACCTTGGATTTGAGACTGTTGTGTACATGGGTGCTAAGGATGTTGAAAGACAAAAAATGAACGTGTATCGCATGGAACTTATGGGCACGAAGGTGCACCCTGTAAGATCTGGTTCCATGACCCTCAAAGATGCTATAAATGAAGCTCTAAGGGATTGGGTGACCAATGTGGAAAGTACCCATTATCTTATCGGCTCCGTGGTGGGACCACACCCCTATCCTATGATAGTGAGGGATTTCCAGAGCGTGATCGGCACTGAAGTTAAACAACAAATCATGGAAAAGGAGGGAAGGCTTCCTGACTCTATTGTTGCCTGTGCAGGAGGGGGAAGCAATGCAATGGGTATATTCTATCCTTTCATCGCAGATACCGATGTAAAACTTTTCCCGGTGGAAGCGGGGGGCTGTGGCATGCAGGTACAGGGAAAAACTGCAATGCATTCTGCTTCTCTGGGTGCAGGCGAAGAAGGAATATTGCAGGGTGCAAGAACGCTTATCCTGCAGGACAAGTATGGACAGATCCTGGAATCAACTTCTGTTTCTGCTGGTCTGGATTACTCAGGTGTCGGACCTGAACTTGCCTACCTGGCGGAGACAGGCAGGATCAAACCAGGAAGTGTCAATGATCAGGAGGCTCTGGATGCATTCCATGAATTGTGCAGGCTAGAGGGCATAATTCCGGCATTGGAGTCATCCCATGCACTAGCATACATTAAGAAGATGGCAGATACCGGTGAGCTTGGTGATCTAGTAGTGGTGAGCCTTTCAGGAAGGGGAGATAAAGACCTTGAGACTGTATTGAAATTAAAAGCAGGTGCTTGCGAGGAGAAATTATGAGGATAGCAGAAAAATTAAAGGAACTGAAAGCAAAGAATGAAAAAGCCCTCATTGCCTATGTATGCGCAGGCGACCCCAGTGCAGATGAAACAAGAGAATATGTGCATGCTCTTGTAAAGGGCGGAGCCGACATTGTAGAACTGGGTCTGCCTTTCTCAGACCCTGTGGCAGATGGCCCTACTATCCAGGCTGCATCTGACAGGGCCCTGGAAGCTGGTATGAACTCCGATATATATTTTGAGCTTGCAGCATCCATTAAAGAGCAGGTACCACTGGTATGCATGACATACTATAACCTTATCTTCAGGAGAGGTGTCGAAAAGTTCGTTAAAGACTGCGCTGCATCGGGTATCACAGGTATAATAGTGCCTGACCTTCCCATAGAGGAAGCCGATGATATCGTCAAAGCCTGTAAAACACACGGAGTTGACATGGTATTCATGGTAACTCCTGTGACAGACAATGACAGGATGAAAAAAATATTCAGTAAAGGTTCAGGCTTTATATATATAGTATCCCGCTTGGGAGTTACTGGAACCCGCGCTGATGTGGCAAAGTCTACAAAAGAGATCCTGGAAAGAGTGAACACAACACTTCCCAGAGCAGTGGGATTTGGCATTTCCAATGGCAAGCAGGCTGCAGAGGTCATAGAAGCCGGTGCTGATGCCGTAATAGTAGGTTCAGCCTTTGTGAATATAATAGCTTCTCTGAATAACGTGGAAGAACAATTAGAACAATTAGCCCGCGAACTGAAGGCTGGATGCAGTACATAGAGGTACTGCACAATATTTTCTTATATGATCAGTCAAAGATCTGATCTACAAACCACTTGGGATCAAATTTCTTAAGGTCATCATAACCCTGACCCAGGCCTAAGAAGAGTATGGGTTTACCGGTTATATATGCAATGGAAATTGCAGCGCCACCTTTGGCATCTGCATCTGTTTTAGTTAAGATGGAACCGTTTATGGGTACAGTTTCATTGAACTGCGCTGCCCGCTCTACGGCATCGTTGCCTGCTACAGCCTCATCTACGAAAATAATAAGATCAGGTGCACTTACTCTGCAGACCTTCTTGAGCTGTTCCATGAGATTGAGGTTTGTGTGCATACGGCCTGCAGTGTCTGAAAGCACTATGTCAGCCTTGTGAGCCTTAGCATATTGTATGGCATCGTAGACAACTGCTGCGGGATCACCGCCTTCTTGATGCCGGATAACCTTTACACCGACCCTATCAGCATGTATCTGCAACTGATCAATAGCACCTGCCCTGAAAGTGTCGCCTGCTGCAAGAACTACAGAATATCCCATATCTTTGAAACGCTTCGCAGTTTTAGCAATACTAGTAGTCTTTCCAGTGCCATTGATACCG
Organism: uncultured Methanomethylovorans sp.; assembly: GCF_963678545.1. Taxonomy (NCBI): domain Archaea; kingdom Methanobacteriati; phylum Methanobacteriota; class Methanomicrobia; order Methanosarcinales; family Methanosarcinaceae; genus Methanomethylovorans; species uncultured Methanomethylovorans sp. The sequence goes on along the minus strand of NZ_OY782870.1, from coordinate 1,359,210 downwards.
ACAAAAACTATGTGCACAGGCTTCTTGGCATTTTTAACATAATCATCAAGATCAAAAACATTGGCACTCATCACATTGTACAAAGCATTGCGTAAAGCCTGCTCTACAATGTTAGTAGTATCCTTGCCAATCTTTTTACGGGAACCTACAAGTTCCGATTTAACCGCCTCTGTTATAGCCTCCGCAACAGTAAGAGCAATATCGCTCTCAAGCAAGGCTATCTGCAGTTCCCACAAAGGCTCTTCCAGATCTTTTTCGTCCAGAATGAACTCGCGCTCGAAAACCAGCGCCTTTGCCTTGCTTACAAAACCGAACTTTTTTTGCTCCTGTGGTGTTGAAGCTTTAAAATCAGACTGAATATCAGAAACTATAGCATCCTGAGTTTCGATCATATCGTTTTTAGCTAGAGTCGTAGTATCAACCAAAGGTTGCTGCTCTGCCTCAGAAGAGGATATAAGAGGAACATCATCTACTTGTTCCTGCGGAGACTCCAGAGGAACAGATTTTTCTTCGATCTGTCTGCCAAGGCTTTTTGTAAAGCCGCTGAGCTTTTCCTTCAGTTTATTGAACACACGACCAACTCTGCGGAAATAAAAAAAAGATTACTGGATGCTTGGCTGTGCACCCTGTTGCAATGCAGTCACCTGAGCTTCTATGGCCTGCATACCATGAGCCAGCTGTGCCAATGAAGTATTCATTTTCTCAAGTATCTTATCGAGTTCATCCTTACGCCTTTGAAGAATGTCCTTAGCTTCAGGACAAGATTTCTCGATACTAATACCGGCGCCTACATTGACTATCACTTTATCGATCATCTCAAGCTTAGCATAAACGAATGATCCGGAACCTATAGGGACCATGGTCTGAGCACCTGCCTTTTCCTGTTCCAACTCCTCAATAGTAGCGATGGCCCTCTGGCAGTCCTGTGCTGACAGACTTACCATGCTTATCTGCTGGTGCAAAGCTTCTGCTCTGCGCTGATACTCACGGTGCTGCGCCAATAGATTGCGAGGATCCGCGTCATTCATATCTGCCATGGATCATGCCTCAGCAATGCTTTCGACTTTTACAAACATCCTTTTTATACCGTGCTTGCTACCAAAAAGAGAATATACTTTATCTTCTGCATTTTTCTCATTCTGGCTAGCAACCTGCTTGGTGAATTTTTCCCATTCACATCCGGCTTTGAACTTTCCCTTAACAACAAAGTCCTTCATATCAATCACCCATTATATAATTTGAATCTATCTTACTCTTGTACAATAAAGCCTAGAGCACCCTCGATCCTACCAAGCTCATAACCAGTGGTCTTTGAGCCTGCGACATAACCTTTGGAATTCGCCAGCAGGCCTGAGCCTACCATCGGGGTACCGTAATTAGTGGTACCTACATCCACAGGCAGATCAAATATTTTTTCGAGGAATGCCAGCTCTTCTGCAGTGGCCTTAGGATTTACAAGTAATCCCTTGTTAGTTGCTGCCCCGGCCATACCTACTGTATTCAGACCTGCGATAGTACCCCTATGAACATCCACTTTCAAAGTCTTTGCAATAATCTCGATGGAATGATCAGACAACTCTGGATGGACCAGCGCAGTCGAATCATTAGCAAGAACAATATTTCCAATTGCATTCAATTTATCCGGAAGACTGGAAACTGGAAGATCAATGCCTTTCAGCCCTTCAATGGAAGAGCCTCTAGGGATAAGAAGCCCACTGGAATTAGCTCTAACCATAGAACCAATCACACTGCTCTGGCTCATTATGACCTCGAATACCTGAACGCGCAAATTATTAGCAATCAAGTCCTTCGCACTCACTTTTGTACCGCAAGGTACTAAAGCAAAATCTTCCGTACAAGTTGCGAAAACCCCTATAATAGGGGAATCCATTATATCCAAAATAGGGATTGTCATTTCAACGTACTTCGCTTTCTGAAATAAAATAAGCAGTAGTTTTAGGCAAGCTCTGCCTCTACTACTCCGTCCTCAAACTTTGCAGCACGTACCCTTATGAAGGATGGAGGCTTCTGCATACCTCTTTCCCATACCTTCTCGTTAATGGTCGTGTGCAACTTTACCTGCTTGGATTCTACCTTCATGTGTTTTTGTGAGGTAATTCCTTATGAGCGTCATAGCCTTATCCGCCCTTCTGTACCTAGGAATTTCCTTTATTGAACGCAGGGGGATTGTATATATCTGCTCTTTAACTGCATCTTCTGCCATCATCATCACCTACTTACTTCGCATCCAGATCGCTTCTTCTCCAGCTTCTTCTCTTGGGGTGACCTACTACCTTCCTAGCGGTCTTGATTATCACCCAAGTTGGAACCCTGTGGTTCTGTCTGTGTGCTTTTGCAAGCCTAATTTTTTGTCCTTTAGTATTCTGGCTCACTTGTCTCACCTATCTATGGAATCATAAATCGAATAAGATGTATATCAAGGTTTGGCTTTATATTTAACATTACACTGTAACCTTTAGTTCTGTACTTTTGGAATAACCTTTCAATTTACAGCATACATTACGTCTTACGGCCAACAACATGAGACTGAACATGAGAAGGAAAAAGCTTCCCTATCATCTGTTCACCATGTCTTTGGAGTACGATTTCACGCAACTCTGTTTCGTAATCTGCTTTTATGACGTCTGAACTCTGGCCTTCCTTTATCTCCAAATGCCTGCTTACCAGAAGATCAACAGCAGATCTACCGTATCCTTTCAGCGGGCACATGTATTTTACCCCTAATCTGTCCTCGACGCTGCGGGACTGACCAATAGTCAACACAGGAACACGATCATCCCGGCGCACCCCATCAACAACAATTGAAACATTCTTCTCGCAAGCAAGTGTTTCTACAGCTGCATGATGTATGTGATTGATGGCACTTCTGGGAAATCCATCCCTTATAAGAAGACCATAAGCCTCTTCCAGCACTTGTCGGTCAAGTTCAAGAGTTCGATGAACAAATCCTAGTCTTTCAGCCGCCTTTCTGGCCACCTCGCCCACTGGGAGCACACCGAAAGTACAGGTCACCAATTCTATTTCAAAGAATGGCTCAAGCAGTATAGCCGACAGAGAACTGTCCTTTCCACCACTGAAAAGAACTGATGCTTTCATGACCTGTAATTAGACCCTCGTTATAGTGGTCTTGCGCTTCTTGGGCTGCATTTGGGTCAACAGAGCTTTCAATTTCTCATCGGTTATCTGCGACTGCAGGCGCCCATTCTGTGCAAGCATTATAAGCTGAGACTCCAGCTGTTCCACAAGTTCGGGCCTAGACATTTTCAATGTAGTCAGACGCTCCCTTGCCTCGGGAGTAAGGATCTGCCGAAGAATGGATTGCTTTTTAGCTTCCAATTCAGCTTGCATCTGTTCCTGCTGATAAGCAGCCTGAATGTCAGGCTGCATTTGGCCAGCCTGCTGACGCTGTAATTGTTCAAGCCTCTTTCTACGGATATCCTCAAGTTCACCTGCCATGCAATCACCTGTGAATACACTATCGACTTACAGGAATTAATTAGAGCTACCATCAACTGCCATCTTAGTACTTGGCAAGTCCCGGGATCTTCTCTAATAGTGCCTGCTTTACCTCGTATGCAGTATTGTCCAACATGGACTGACCAGCTGGGGAAACAACACGACCACTCTTCAAAGAGCGAACAAAGCCTGCTGCTTCGAGTTGTTGTGAAGCTTCTCTTGCAATGGAGCCGCTTCCCTTTGCTTTTCTGTGGGGCTGTGAACCCATGTCTTTTTTGCCTCCGTAGACAGAGCGCAGCCTCCCTACACCAATGGGACCATCAGTATAAATAGTCCTTAGCACAGCAGCACAGCGAATGTACCACCAGTCACTATTCGTAGGAGCAAGCTCCTTGTGAGCACCGGTCTTAACATAAGCCGCCCACTCGGGGGGTTTTACATGCTCATTCTCCTTCAACTTTTCTGCTACCTTAGAGATTAGGTCACTTGCAGGAACATCATATAACGTAGTCATTCTATTCTCCCTGGATTAAGATAATAAATTTTCAGACATTTGGACTCAGCATCTGGAAACTTAGATACGGTGGAGTATTGGTTTTAAACTCTCAGTTAGTATATACGCTTTTCGGCAGAAAGGAGTTATTTTAGGAAAGTTTGTTCCCTTCCTGGACCCACTGAAATATATTCTATCGGTACCCCCATCTTATCCTCAAGATACAATACATACTTACGAGCAGCATCCGGAAGATCTGAGAACTGTCTTACGGGAGTAAGATCTCCAGACCACCCGGCCAATTCTTCATAAACAGGAACACATTGTGCAAGGTCTGCGGTAAGCTCTGGAGGATATTCCTTGAATTCACCATTCAATTCATAGCCAATGCATACTTTAAGCGGATTAATGTCAGAAAGTACATCAAGCTTTGTAAGAGCAATTTCCGTGTAACCATTTAAGAATACAGCCTTCTTGACCAGAGGGAGATCAAACCACCCACACCTTCTTGCTCGACCAGTAGTAGTACCAAATTCTTTCCCAACCTGCTGTATCTGTTTACCTAAATCATCTTTTAGCTCAGTTGGTAGAGGACCTTCACCTACACGAGTGATGTATGCTTTGACTATGCCCAATACATTATCTACTTTAGTAGGCCCTACACCCAAATTCGAACATGCGGAACCAGCAATAGTACAGGATGAAGTAACAAACTTTTGAGTCCCATGGATCACATCAAGATGTGTCCCTTGTGCACCCTCTGCCAGCACATTTTTACCCTCTTCTAATGCCCGATTGATCTCCAGGGAAACATCGGTTATATAAGGCACAAACTTTTCGCCCAATGAAACGTAAAGGTCTATCAATTTACTACCCATTACAACTGATGGATCACCACCAAGCTCCTTAATTGAATTTTCTTTCTGAGGAGCTAGCTCTTTGAGCCTTGATAAGAACTTTGCCTTATCAATAAGATCGGAAAAAATTATTTCATCTCTTGCAACCTTGTCGATATATGCAAAGCCTATACCTTTTTTAGTGGTACCTATCTTCTCAGAACGACTAGACTCCTTCAGGCCATCAAGCTCGATGTGGTATGGCATGATAATGCTAGTCTTTGCATCGATACCAAGTTTATCAGGACCAATATGAATTCCACCCTGTGCAAGCATTTCAAGTTCCTGCGCAAGAGATTGAGGATTAAGAACCGTGCCTGGACCAATAAGAACCCTGGAATCCAACAAAAAACCAGAAGGTATAAGGTGCAGCTTGTATACACTGTCACCTACTTTGACAGTGTGACCGGCGTTATCCCCACCCTGGAATCTTACCACGAGATCATATTTACCGGATATAAGGTCAACTATCTTACCTTTGCCTTCATCACCAAACTGAGCACCTGTAATGATCGTAAACATAGGATGCAGATGAACGTAGATACATAATAATTTTTTGATATACAGAATTACAGTTCCTCATAGAACACTAGCATCCTTGTACCTTCATCAAAAGGATCATACTCATTTTTTACACAGCGTAGAGCACGTGCATTACCCATGTCGAGTAGAGTATCAATAAGTTTCTCGGCCAGATCTAGTGTCACATTAAATTCTGATGCCAACATGTAGATTGCATCCTGCCTTTTAATAGAGAAATTACAGGAATTAGACTTACGATTAGACTTGCATGAACTAAAAAATTCACATCTTTGCACCCTAGAACTGTTCTTAAAATGGATAGCAAGACCATTCCATGAATAAACATTATGCAACCCTTTAATACCATAGAGGTTGGATTTAGTTCTATCGTGGATATTAGGCATATAACGAAATATATTAATTATTTACAAATAAATACCTATCTGATAATTTAGACTGCATAGAAAATACAACACATATGGAGATTTTCTGAAGATCGTTATAATATAATAAATGCCCAATAGTAATATAACACTAGAAAAGATATATATAGTGATAAAGAATATGGACAGGACAATATGTTAACATCTATAGCGTCTGTGGCGTTAGAAAGTGCAGTAGCATCTGCAACCACAAATGGTGGAATCACATCGATGACCACACACATAGGACTTCCTGAATATGGAGTTCTTGCAGTTATTGCTTTGGTGACACTACTTTCTGCAAAGCTCATGTTAGCTGCATCCACAAGATGGAATAGCACTATTGAGTGTTCACTTGACATGAGCATAATGCCACTAGTGATTTGCTTTGCTGCAATTGTAATTTATAAGATAATCGCGATAATCTGAAGACTTACTTAATGGCATTGCCATTCAGGTAATTATGTGTAACTAGGCACATATATATTCTTTTTTGAGAAGTGATAGTCATTATACAGTGACCACATACAAAGTCTATACTACCCATTCTGTTTTCAGGAAGAAAATAGACACCATTTCAAAATGAATCTGAAAAATATGTGATGACTTGCAAGATATCTTTACCTTACTGCAAAGTACATTTAACCGGCAAGTCATTGAATACAAATCAGATTATCCTAAGTCCCGACCCTAGTAAAGGTATGAGGACAAAAAGGAAAATATTAACAAGACCATGAGTAAGAGCAACAAAAGGTAAACTTCGAGTTTTGTTGAACATGAACCCCAGTATCAGACCTACTAGGAATGCAAAGATAACTTCAGGGATGGAACCATAGACAGAACTCATGATGCCAAAAAGTAAACTCGTAACAATAATTCCCGTCGTGGAACCAAACACACCTTCAAGTCTGGTTTGCAGAATAGACCGGAACATAAGCTCCTCTATCAAACCGACGCAAAAGACCATGATCAAAGCAACGTCCACCATGTTGTAAAAAGACATGTTCGGCACAAGAGGACTAACAGGAATAATAAAATATTCCACTTCTGCTATTAACAAGCCAAATACCAACGAAAGAGGCAAATAAAGAATTATTCTCTTGAAAGATAGACCAAGCTGTACGGGAGAAAAACTCTGGTGCCTGATTATCAAAAATATAGGTATGAACATAGGAATATAGACATAGAAATACCGATACAACATCAGTTCTGAAAATATAGGCATAGAGAAATTGATCAGCCTCATCAGAGGCAGCAGCATAAGAGCCTGAAGAGCCCAAGCTACATATTTATCTTTGATGCGCACAGTGTTTATAGACACAATAATAAGAATAAACATATGAAGCAGGATTGATGCTCCCTTTATTCCCGAAAGCATAAAGATCTCAGCAATTGCTATGAATAAGACTGTAACCAGAACAGGAAGTACGGACCTACGAGCTACACGAGAAAAATCATGTTCCTGTAGTTTACTATAAACGTTTTCTTCAGTTGGTTGCATTGATACCCCTCGTTACATTGACCCATAGATGAAGATCTCTGTAAGGAACAGTCAAATTATCATTCTTGTAGAGCAAGAACTCTAACTTCATGTTGTTACCGGCAGCATTTGGAGTGAATGTCACAGGCTGCTCCCACGTAGCATTGTTATCCAAAGTGAAACTCTGAGCATTAGGCGGAACTGGAAGAGACTCGTTATTAAGCCTGATATCCATACTATATTTTACATTTTCGTATTCGTGATTTACAACACCCACGATTACCTGCCCACTGTCACCCAAAGCGAAACGTGTAGTATAATTGTCTGCCTTGCCATCCATTCCAAGAATGTAGAATTCGGTAAATTTTTCTCCTTGTTTAGGAGTTACAATTACATAGGCAAGTGCAACTACTGATGCTAAGACAGCGATAACAAGAATTATTGTAAGAATGCGGTCTAACTTTGACTCGGGTTGACTGCTTACGGGTGCTTTTACGGCACCATATACATCACCCAAAGAAAGTGAAAATGCTTTATCTAAAGGAAGCTGAGATCTCCTGTAAACCGCAACTAAACACATAATGAAAGTAAATACCGATAAAGAAACCAGGATTGGAATCAGCCTTATGCCCCAAGGAGTATAATTCAGTCCAAGGCCTATTAGCGGTACTACGGCGATACTGAGACCTAAACTCAGTGCCAGACGTTCAATGCCATCAAGATCATCTTTTGCTGGAAAAAGAGCAGCTATTAAAGCATATCCTGGCAGGAACAGTACCATGGGCAAACCCAGCACCGAACGAATAGGAGTAGCTGCTAGCCCTGGCATGAGTATGAATAAGTCCGTAAGCAATACAAGAGCAGCAACAATTGGAATATCAACAGAATTTTTCCTTTTATTTGGCATGGCGATCCCTGTGATGTAATTCATAGTAATTGAATGTTTCTAACTAGTTTTAATAAAGAGACTTAAATGATCAGATAGGGTTATATTTACTTATTAGGTATTTTATATTTTAGAATTACTCTTCATTGAGCAGACGATATAGAAGTACAATAATATGAAGTTTTTTTGATTAAATGCACTCCATTATATTTATATTGTAATTACACCTATATTTTAGATGTAGAGTACAAATGAAAGTTACTAAAAATTACGAGGGGGTTTACTAAATGGATAAAATGACAAAAGTGGGCATTCTTGGCGCAGCTGCACTTATAGGTGCAGGATTAGCAGCATTGTCTGAAGAGAAAATAAGAGAGTTCGTAAAGGAAAGAGTTGAAGCAGGCTCCCTGAGCAAAGAAGAGGGAAAAATACTAGTGGAAGACCTGGTCAATGAAACCAAAAAACAGAGGCTTAACCTAGAGAAGAATGTCGTTGAAAAAATACGTGGTACGGTTTTAAAAGCTGATAAGGAACTCTCAAACCTCGAAGATAGGATTGACGAGCTCAAGATCCAGGAACTTGAATCTGAGCTTGAAAAAATGAAAAGCCTAAGGAAAACTGCAAAAAGAGATAAGGTATGAAATAGAGAATTGTTTCCCCAAATTTTAATTTAATGGGAGAAACATAACAAATTATTCAGCTACTGATTTTTCTCTTTTTTCTTTAGATATAAAGAAGATCACGACTGCAGCCGCCAGTAGTACAATTCCGGTTATTGCTATACTACTGCTTCCATCGTTGCCTTCTTTGCAATCGATACCGATACCACCATTACAATGACTTTAGTTCCTTAACCCGGTTCACTTTTTAAAAATGGATTCCACTCCTTTCCCTAGATGTAAAGGATTTCTAAAGAAACACGGATGGAAAATATTATTAATCTTGAACTTCATTTCAAGATATATTGAAATGTCTCAATGACCTTATTATCTGCGAGAAGAAAAATGAGAGTCGCACATACCGAAAAGATATTTCCATGCATAGCTGATCCCTGGAAATTGAGGATCATTGCACAACTGGATGAAGAGCCTGATCTTCCTTTGATCGCTAGATACCTAGATGGCAAGTATTCCGAGAAATTAGGGATGGTGGCTGTGAGAAGTGGAATTATGGAAATGAACTTTTTCCAGAATGGTCAGGTCACAATAAGGATGGTAGACTCTGAGGAAGAAGCCATCAATTTTGTGAACAAGATGCTTACAATGGCCTATCACAAAGCAATGATATCAGAAGACTTATAAGAGTCATGCCCATTATTCGATCCTTATTTGATGGTTTGCAGAATACATTTGAATAATTCACCATAGAAGATAATTGAACAGATACCCAGTAAAGATTATGGCTACTGTTACAATTGTCACAAAAGCTGCAATCAATTCTTTCTTCAATACTTTCTTCAGGATAATTATCTCCGGAAGGGACAAAGCAGTGACACCTATTAGAATAGTAAATCATAAGCCATTTTAAGGGCAATAAAATATAGTATTACTCCAATTGCTAGCTTAATCTGCCTATTGTTAAGTTTTTTACTTAACAGCCAAGAACCCAAAATTGCACCAAAAATTGCACCTACAGCTGTAAATAAAAGCAAATGAATATCTAGATGACCTAGTGAAGCACGGCCTAAAAACCCTGAAAAGGAAGAAAAGATCACTATAAAAGATGTTGTTGCTGAAGCCTTTTTAGGTTCTACCCCTAACCATACTAATGCCGGTACGATAATATTTCCACCGCCAACTCCCAATAACCCTCCCACAAAACCAGCAATGGAACCGATACCAGTGCTTATTGCTATTTCTTTCCATCCAGAGTTTTGTTTTTCTTTCGGTTTTGGTTTATAAAATAGCATCATCGATGCTGCGAATACTAAAAATATCACAAACAGAATCAACAACGTGTTACGTGGAAAATACTGGCTAGAATATGACCCCAGAAGTGATAAAATAGTGGCTGAAATCAAAATGGGGAAGGCTGTTCGCCAAAGGATCAGACGTTCACGTGCAAAATTAATGGACGCAAAAATCATGGCGATGCAGTTTAGCAGTAATGCAGTACTCATGGCTGTATGCAACTCGATTCCCATACTCATGTATACGGGTATGAGAATGAAAGCAGCACCCACACCGGCAATGGTTAATACGCTTGTGGCTGCAAGTGTCACTAACCCAGCAAACAATTCGATCATAACACCAATTACCCCAGTTTATCGACTACTTATTTTATCAGTGCAGGGTTTACAAAGCATTTTGCCATTTACCTGCTGCAATTTATGAACAAATGTGCGCTCACCACATTTCTCACACAATGCAGTATCGAATATCCCCTTTTTCTTTTCAAAATGATAATCGAAAACCTGGCTAATAACCAAGAAGTCTTCTTCAGGTAAGCTAAGTATTTTGTTAATCAATGGTTCAGTGATCTCAGAAGGAATGTTCTGTGGCAATACACCTATTTTTCTCTGTTCAACAAATGGAGATTTTAACATGTTGCCAAAGAATTCAGGCTTTATGTGTGCTCTGACTGCCTTTTGCTTTACAGTATCCACGAGTGTAAAAGCCATTTTACCATAGTAGGTTTTCTTAATATTGCTTTTCCCATAAGTACAGCCAGTAATAGTCATAAGACCATCGACAAAACACCCAGCTGCATGATCATCTCCGGTTTCTACAATCAGGAAGAGCTCTTTATCCTTTGATCTGTCAACCACCAGTGCGTTCATAGCAGCAGCTCCTGACCTCATTCCAAGCGGCATAGCTGGGCACCTATGCCCATGAAAATTAAATCCAAGTTCAAGCATTTCCTCTTTAATCATTTCCATATTGATCATCCCTTTATGGTTTAGCATAGTTATGGCACAACTCCGCTAATCATATAAAGTATAATTGGTTTTCACATATTTAAGAGCAGCGGTTTCAAATATATTTGAAATACATAGCAAGGGTTAAAAGATATGATCTCACTAAATGCCATATTTTAACGATCAGGCCATATCTATGAAAATATCAAGATCCTCGAATAATACAGGCCTACCAGTATGAAGATAAGTGCTGCCAGTATCCTCATCTTTTTCTCAACAACCTGAAGCTTATTTACGAATATTCCTACCCTTGAAACAGAATATACCAGTAGCACAGAGAAGAACAGCACCGGTAAAGCTGTTGCAATAGCAAATACCGAGGGTACGATGATTGGATCACCAGCAGCCATTGCCAGAGGGATCAGCATCCCAAACAACAGTACCGCACTGAAAGGACAGAACGACAAAGCAAAGATAAAACCAAGCGTAAATCCACCAAGATAACCTTTATCTCCGTATTCTTGACCCAGACCACTAATCATACCGCATCCTTTGGAAAATTGAAGCCTGTCGGCTGTAAGCATGAAAATCCCAAGAAGCAGAAGGAAGGGGCGCAATAGCATTTCCCCATATTGCTGCAACAAAATAGCAAGGGTGTGCATTTATCCAGCGTTGTCTCCTTACCTACCAGCCTAATAGCAAAGGAGTAACAACTTTGTTCACCACAGTTATGGCAATTGGTTTTGGGAAGGTACTTATATATCTCTGCATGATCTACCTTAAGTTTCTCTCTGGGAACCGGTGTAATTCCCTTCTCTATGGCTTCATTTATTGTCTTCTTGAAATTCCCAAGGATCTTTTTGCCTCATCATCACTGGTTATCATAGTCATGATTACTTTGCCTGTGGAATAGGCAGTAATCATGATGTTTCCCGTCTGGATTGTCAATGCCCCGATATTCTCCAAGTATCTAGCCCTTGGGAAAAGCGATTCCATCTGCTTCAGGGTTGCTCCCAGGAGTGGTTGCACTTGGGCCAGAACTCTATACTTAGCTGCATCGGCTATGCATGGAATAAGCTGTCTGACCTCTGCGATCTCTATGGGTCTTATATTTAAAAGATCATTCCTAGATCCAGCAGGCCTTTCTGCCTTGGATTCCAGCATGTTTTTCCCAAAATAAGTCAGTTCCAGCATTTCATCCTTGATAGCGATCAACCCAGCTTGTTGTAGAAGCTGCAGATGATAGTCCAGCATTGACTGACCTATGGCTTTGCCAATAGCTTCTTTCGATCTGTTGTCCTCGGTCAGCAAGTTCATAATCTTTCTTCTGGTGACATTTGACATGGCATTGTTCACCAGCTTAATTTCCGCAGGGGGTCCGGGCATCATTATTACCTAGAAATGCTTTTGCTATCGGATATAAAGGTCTTATTTAGAGCCTGCACAACAGCACTTATTAATTTCGCGGTCACTGTCTGCACTATCACTGAAAATTTGATCGTATACTTTTGTCCATCCCAATTGGGAACCACATGCAACAAACATTGCAATAGCAATTGCTTCTGCTATTTCTTTCTGGTTAGATCCTTTAGCAATAGCTCTCTTAGAGTGGATTTCAGTGCAGTATTCGCATCTCATCAAAACTGATGAAGCAACAGCTATGAGTTCCTTTGTTTTTCCATCAAGCGTAGTTTCTACAAATATAGAATCTCGCATTTTTGCAAATGCTTCAACTGTTTCAGGCAGTTGTTTGTTTAGGAATGACATAATACAAACCTCAAACAATTCAAAGCCCCTATAGTTTAAATATGCATGATCTCAAATTCAAAAAGTATTGATATGATAGGAAACTCTTATTGAGTACTAATTTTGATTCATTGTGACTTGTGTTTGGTTACAACAGGTGATGCTTGTAACCTTTTAGTAAAATTCTCAACAAATATTTATGGGAAACAGTAGCTTACATCATCATGCAATGTTGTCCCAATGACCCTGAGATAAAACTCATATGGGAACAAAAACTACAGGATGAAAAGGAAATATCCGCAAAAGAGATTGACAGAATATGCAAAAACCTAAGAGTACTCGCTAATCCCACTCGCCTCAGGATTGCCTATCTTCTCTCCAAAAGAGATTATTGCGTTTGTGAGCTTGTTTACAAGTTAGAGGAAAAGCAAAATCTAATATCTCACCATCTTGCAGTGATGCAGCAAAGTGGAATTATAGATTCTTATAAACAATCAAAATGGAAATACTATCAGTTAAACAAAAATATGAATCCGATTCTCGAAAATCTCAAAGGTGATCAATCACATTCTGATTTGGGCAAGAGAGCCTAAGCTGCTGTTGTGATGGTACTTCTATCGTGAGCATCAAAAAGATTACAAATGAGGACATAGCTATGGAAATTACCGGAATAGAAGATAAATATAGAAAAAATCTTGCTTCGGACAAAACACCAGAAAAAACGGATGATGAAGAATGTTTTAATTCACACATACATGTAAAATATGAGTTAGTTCAGAGGGTTTAAAATGAGCTTTAAGTGCGCAATATGTGGAAAAGAAGAAAATTCTTTGCTCAGAACTAATCATAAAGAGTTAGGAACAATAAAGCTTTGTGTGGATTGTTGGTCTAAAGAACGTATTAAAAATAATCTGCTTCATTTAGAAGGTGGATGCGATTGCTGCAGATAACTGCAGGGAAAACGAGAAGAGTCTTCCTGAGTAGAAATGAGAAAATCAGAAATCAAAACATCGAAGCGCTTCATCTCTTAGGTTAAGAAACTGGATGAAAACATCATCTCCAGCTATTTCGGTAGCTCTTTTGTTATCTCTTTTAGCATCTCCCCCACAAGATTTGCTTTTTCACAATGAGATGCATCTTTTGGTTTACAGTTCAGAAGAATGCTCATTATTCTGTCAGCCAGCCGGTAGAACCCCATATCCCCAAGTACAATAAGAAGTTCGGATAATTTTTCACTGAATTCTCTGCATTTATCATGATCGCAGACTGCCTGCTCATGTAAATGGCAGATAAATTGAAAGTCTTTTATGATATCTTCCGGGATATTCTCTACCATAGGAATCGATCCAGTTCAGCACTTATCTTCACAAGTAACGTTCCGAGTATAGGTACTGAGGTAAACTTCAGAAAATAGTTCCAAGATTACTTTGCTGTTTAAACTACTTACTTTTTCTTGGCGTCCTTCAAGAAATTCAACCATCTATGTATCTCTTCGATCCATTGTGATGAAAACATCTCATGAAACTCTTTTTCCCTTTTTTTAGAAATCCCTCCCTCTATCTCTTTCAAATCCATTATTGTACGCAACAACCCAACAGTCTCATCAGAAAGAGTTTTAGCCTCTTCACCGGTCATTTCTATAGTTTACAACTCAAGTTCACCTATCTTTTCCTTGAACAACAATGCATTTTTCGATTTGCTTCTATTCATCTTCCGATAATTTTTCTTTATTGATCAACTCCCATACCCTGTTATGAGGCTTGCATTTTTTGCCATTAATCTCCACAAAATAGGGTATCTTTTCTCCCACCCAGAAAAGACGGGTGTGTAATTCGGCAAGAAGCTTCTTTCTTTCACTTTCAGTGATCGGCAGGCTACTGTCCCCATTATCCGTGCCATCATTCATGATTATACCCTTATATCTAAATGTATTGATGAATCCCAAGTTTGACAGTTATTACGCATAATTGAATTTTTATTAATAAATGTTATGAATCAATTATTTTCTCGTAGGCAGTCATATTTTGCTTGTTGTTTTGGATAATTACGATGGAAAAAGGGCGAAATGCCTCAAAAAGTTCCCTTAATTTTTATAAACTGTCAAAGCTGGGACGAATATTAGTTTAACATAGTAAAAGAGCCTGTTTCAAAACTCAGATTATAAGCACTTAGTTCTTTCCTGGTTAAAAAATAGCATAAGAAGACATTATTTTGTTAGTCCACTGCAGTCAATAACTAAAAATATGAGAAAAAAGGAGTTTTGAAATATACTCTTTCAATAATTTTTACTTTTTTAGTTCCAATGCAGGCGTCTGGATATTTTAACTGCGCGAGGATTCAAAATCGAATCCCAGCAGGAAAGTACCTGTCCTATGGAGATATTCAAGTCCCATTTTCCCCTTCAGATATTCATCGCTTGGCGTGGACGGTGATGCGAGGACTACATTGCAGACCTTATCTACACACTCTACCTCCTTACAGGTCTTCGGTGGCATTACAACGACCAGCGGATTGGTCTTGGCATCCATTCCTTTGAGGACACTGGTGTCGTATATGACAATGTTAGCAATCACGAGTTTATCCTTGCATGCCTTCATTTCCTCTAGTTTAGCCTCATCGTCAAGGTCCTGGCCTACAACACGCTCGCCGTGCATGAGGATTATATTTGGTCCTTCAGGCCAATTGAAGTCCATGTTTGTGGTAAAAGCGAATACCACATTATTTTTAAGGACTGCCTTGACACCTTTGTTGTCACCCCTGCCAAGTCCCATAAGGGTCATCTCATCAGCTTTCTTCTCAAGTTCCCTGACAATCTCCCGATCCTCTTCATTGAGCAAATAGGTAGTTTCTACACCCTTCATATGGACAATAACATTTTTTACATTATCAATGATATTCTCATGTTCCATGTATACTCCTTCCTTGGTAATGTGCAGTTGAGGCCTTACAGCAATCCAAACCCCTCATACAACTATTGTATGAAGTTGTATTTATGCTTTTGAAACTAGTTCAATAGAAAAAGAAAGTGATTTCAAAGATGCACATCACTCATTATACTGAAATCAAGTTCATCTCTTTTGCTTTCAAGCCCCTTTTTTACAGCCTGAAGTTCAAATGATAGAAATCACCGTTAATCTGAAATGTTATCCCCTATTTTTTCATTTTGGACATCACATTCTGTTGGATCATTTTTTCATATTTCCTCCAGCTATTCTCATCAATTTCCGGTATGGGATATTTTGAAGCTTCGTTCCTTTCCTTACCTTGGCAGGAGTCAATTATCTCCTGAATCGCTTCGTTTTCTGTGGTACCTATAAGATCTATAACCTTTATTTCCCGTATGAACCGGTTGATTGCGGCCAAGGGGATTTCGTCCAGATATGGTATCACTCCTTTTGAACCGATTATCTTCTTGTAACCACCTAAAGTCGAAACCCCGTTTTCTACAAGTGCTAATATGGACTGGCCTGCAAAGTGACTGCTTTCTTTTCCACAGACGATCAGACAGCTTATTTTAGGATTAGAGAGAATATTGACAATTACTTTCTGGATTCCAAAATTCTCTGTAAAACATGCCCCACAAATCGCATAGTTTTTCAAATCAAGTTTTCTGTAATCTGAAGCAAGTGTCACAATCGCAACCGGAGAATCAGGCCTTCCCAAAATATAATCACCTTCAGCCAGAGGCCAATCATTGATGTCTGTTGAATTTGTCGCAGTCATGTATACTCAACTTTATTATTTTGGATTAAACAATCTAATTACTCAATTGACTCTATCTTCGGAATCACCAAAAATCGTCATTTAAATAAAAAATAGAGGAAAAAATTACATGTAGAGATTTGTTTTGGAATAACTTTAGTCCTTGTCACCTGCACATGAACAGGATACATTGCCTTTAAGAATATCTTTCCATTCACCTATGACATCGTGGGTCCAGCAGTCGTCAGCTCCTGCAGCTTCACGCATTGTCAAAGCAAGGATATAAGTAAGTTCTTTCACAGTTGCGCCTGCCTCAAGGGCACCTTTGAAATGCTTAAGTACACAAGGTTTTGAGCGGGCCTTTATGGAAAGAGCAAAACATATGAATTGATATGTTTTCTCGTCAATGGTCCTCTTGTCCCTGTATATCTCATCGACCTCATCCAACTTCTCTACAAATTCTGGGAAAAATTCTTCTAACATTCTCATTGTGTTCACCTTATTATTGTATGCCCGCATACTTTTTCTAGATTCCTAAAACACTCTCTACTTTGGCCATGATCTCATTTACCTCAGCTTCTTCCAGATCCAATTTTCCACCCTTTTTCATACCCATTTCAGTTATCACTATGCTTTTATCTACTATGAATCCTGCAAGTTCCAGTGATTTCTTTGCACAGACAAGAGGACAGCCATCTATAGCAACTATCTCATCGGTTCCTTCAGTACTTTTTAGGATACCTGGAACATTACCCCCTATTCCTACAGTACACATGATCTTACCTTTTCCTTTTTTAGTGAGGTCAACAGCTACTCTATTTGCCATCTGTCCAACATTGGAGCCGCCAGCACATGCATACAGCCCAACAATCGCAGCTTCACATGCACATTTTACTCCTCCTGCCATTTTAATTTCTTCTGCCATGATATTTCCTCCTTTATTTAGAGAGCCATTCCTTTACTTTCTCCAAAGTTGGAACTTTTCCAGCTATCTTTACATCACCGTCGACTACAACAGCAGGAGTTATCATCACGCCATAGTTAAGAGCAGCATTAATGTCTTCCACTTTCACAACCTCTGCAACGATTCCAAGCTCAGCAACTGCCTGTTCAACGATCTCTTTTGTTTTTTTGCATTTCGCACAACCTGAACCAAGTATCTCTATCTTCATTTTATCACCTTTACTTGTTGAAACGTCATATTTGATGACTAATAAGATTTAATTTTACTTTCCCCTTTTCAATATTGAGAGAAGTTCATCTGCATTTGGCATGTTCTTTCTTATCTTGTCGAAAACTACTTCCGTATCATATTCAACTCTAATTATTTCAGCCTGGAATGTATCTGTGTCAAATATAGCACAACTTGCACGAGTATCCCCATCTCTGGGCTGGCCCACAGAACCAGGGTTCACCAAGGTCATATCTCCGACCTTCCTTACAAAAGGAAGATGTGAATGGCCTATGAATAAGAAATCAGCATTAACTCCTTTTATAAGTTCTTTTATTGTCTCTTCTGGAGTATCCGGCTTAATATAATCATAGAAAGATATGGGACTACCATGTGTGAAATATAATTTTTTCCCGTTTTCCTCCCTTCTAATATTCAGAGGAAGTCTACGAAGGAACTCCAGATGAGCATCATTCACGATATTCCATGTATACCCCCTCGTTGATTGGGAGAGGTGTTTATATGCATAGCCACATCCACAATCCATCCTGAAAGCCACTGCATTGTCATGGTTTCCCATGATAGTTGGTACCTTTTGTTCCATTAGCATATCGATGCATTCACCTGGAGAAGGACCATAGTCCACGAGGTCTCCCAGACAGATAATATAGTCATGAGGCACATTCATGACTGCATCAAGGGCTTCTTTATTCCCATGTATGTCCGAAATAATCAACAACTGCATATATCAACCTCTGTTCTCATTAAAGTACATAATAATCAAATGCCATTCCTGATATCATTGCCATTATGACTACCAGCGCGATATATGAAAGTCCCCTTTTAATTCCCATGACCCTGCTGATAACGATCATACTGGGAAGACTCAATGCAGGACCTGCAAGAAGCATTGAAAGAGCAGGGCCTTTAGCCATACCGAGCAATGTCAGAGCACTGATGATAGGAACTTCTGTAAGTGTGGAGAAATACATTAGTGCAGCGGCAACAGAAGCAATAAAGTACGAAAGCAGATTGCCACCACCTACATATTTCACTACTATCTCTGAAGGAAGCAGCTCCACGAGGATGCCTGCAAAGAAGACTCCCACGAGCAACAGAGGAGCGATCATTTTTACAAGGAACCAGGTCTCCTGCATCCAACTTTCTCTTTCTTCCTTAGAGTACCACTTGAAAGACAAGTAAACCGTAGCAGCTATGAACGGAATTTCTACCAGAGCCAGGGATGTCCAAGATTTTATCATTTCAGGGATGACAAGTATTGCCAACAGCAACAAGAAAAGTTGAACAGTGTGAGAGTGCTCTTCCGCGTTAAAGGTTTTGATACCACTGTGTTCACCATTTTTTTTCTCATATACTACGTGCATTATCAATCCAATGACAACTGATAGAAGAATTGCACCCACTGCCCTAGCAACCCCAATATCATAGCCTAGAATCTTTGCAGTATAAACTATTGCGAGGATATTGATAGCAGGTGCAGAGAAAAGAAAAGTAGTGGCTGGACCTATGCCGGCTCCTCTCTTATAAATACCAGCAAACAAGGGGAGTACAGTACAGCTGCATACTGCGAGCAAGCAGCCCGATATTGCTGCTACGGAGTAGGAGATGTATTTTGGCGTATCAGCACCAAAATACTTCAACACTGATTCCTTTGAGAAAAGCGATGCAATAGCACCAGCTAGGAAAAATGCTGGAATCAGGCAGAGCAGTACATGCAATGCCAGGTATTCCTGAACAGATTGCAGACCGATGTTTACCAGATGTATAAGATAATCTTGTGGCATGTATTTCAAATATATTTGAAGCTTTGTATTTAAAGCTTGCTATTTCAATATAAATTGAAATACCTATATATATGAGAACTAACATGAATTTCAATAACAAACAAAATTGAAGAAAGAGGTAACATCATGACTGAAGTTATTGTCAATTCAAAAATATGCGGTTTTGTGCATAAGGTATATGGAAAAAGAGATGGGAAAAATATAATCATCGATATTGAAAGCGATTGTGAGAAAATCAAAAAAATGTCGCACATGGAGATACCCATGGACCAAACGCTTGATATCAAGGACAATTACGTGATGGTAAAAGCACAAGAAATGAAATGTTCATCTAACTGCCTTGTACCTTGCGGAGTATTGCATGTATGCAGAATGGAAATGGGACTTTTATCAGAGTCATTAGCAAAAAAATTAGGAAATATTAGCATAGATTTTAAATAAACTAATTGTTTTTTTCAAATACTACATCACATCCCTGTACGAGGTAATTGATGAAAATCCCAGAACAATTATTTAAAGACATAGAAGTAATTGGCGGAATCAATAAGATCATCGAAAAACTGCCAGATGAAAACAGAATGAAAAGGCAAAGCCAGATATACAATGCACTTTCATCGCCTCTTAGACTGAAGATTCTAAATCTTCTCTCAATACAGCCACTCTGTGCCTGCATTATCCAGAAAATAACAAAGGCTTCACCATCAAAACTTTCCTATCACCTTTCAGTATTAACTGAAAGTAATTTAATAGAAGGTAAAAAGGAAGCAACATGGATAACATATAGCCTTACAGAATTAGGAAAACAGTGTTTAACAAAACTGTAAATATTCCATATTTATCCAAACACAGGGATAATTCCTGCTTTTGCCAATTGGCATGAATTTCACTAATTTCACTAATCTTAAATTCGTCTTTGTATTCAGAACAAAAAACAAATAGCATCTAAATCAAAGTGAATTTATGACCAAATATAATGAAAAGAAAAATCAGAAAAATATGACACCAAAGACATCTGTACCAAATGGTGCTAATGATTACGAAGAAGACCTTTTATACACATACAAACAAAAAAATGAGACTTCACAGATGCGATGGAACAATAACCTGTGCAGAAAGCCCAGGAAGTGAGCAATACAGAAAAATAGTGTGAAACAGAAGTAGCAGAGCTACTTCACACCTATTATGAGCTGCAGTTAGTGTTGTTGTATGTACCCCTTATTGCCATCATAGGATCTCCAACCCCTACGACTGTAATTCTCGTTTCGATCGGAGGATGAGGCCAGTTATCAGGAGATATTGTGTGTTTCGACACATTTACGATCGTATCTTCTTTTATAATACCGCATCGCTTCTCATAATTAAGTACTAGTGAGTGTCCCATTTTAGTAGCATAGTCCACAGCATCACTATATCTCTCAAAGCGTTCCCTGCCCACAGATGAAAATACAAGGAAATCACTATCGGGGTTAACCAGAGAAGCAGGTTTTATCATTATTTCCACTCTTTTAACACTTTTCCCAACAAGCGCTCCTACAGCATTCCCCACACTGGCAAATTGTGGAACCTGCACATCTGCATCAATTAGAGATTTCAAATCATCCACATATGCAGAAACCGGGCCCCCAAGCAATACCACGGGAATATCTGTTTTGAACCTTGCAGGATAATTCCCACTTAGAACCTCATCTATTGCATTTTTTGGGATAGCAGGTATAAGAAATGACATTAGATCATGGACCATATTCATCGCAAAAAGGGCTTTTACATGCCTGCAGAACTCGTATTTACCCATGTTCGCATACTTTGACAGATAAAAAGCTCCTGTTTCCGAAGCTTCTTTGTTCCACTGCTCATATTCTCCAAGTACATGAAGCACATCGGTAGGCGTAAAACCGATAGACTGAATAAGCCTTTTATTTATGAGTGAATCAAGTGTTTTATTGATGAGTACTATTTCCTTTGCATCTGTCATATCAGTCAGTTCTATAACAGAAATCGGTTCATCACCTATTAGCTTGAGCATCTCCTTTTCCTTTTCCATCAATCCAGTAGCTTCATACTCAGTTCTGACTATGAATTTGGTTTGCTGATAGTTTTCATTTGTGTCCTTTCGCAAAACCATTTTGTTACGTTTCAGACGATAAAGAAAATGAGGGAATAGGGTTGCTGCAACGCATAAAGGTATGACTCTTCTCGGACCTATATTCACGTTTTTATCTTTGACCCAAACATGGCTATCGCCGCCCAGAGCCGAAGTTTCCATTGTCATAGCTTTTACACGTGTTTTCCAACCACCTACCATGCAACCTTCGGAACTTATCTGGGGAATGCCATTTTTTATAGATGATACATCAGTACTTGTGCCCCCCACATCAATAACTGCACATGTATCGACTTTTGCAAGGTACGAGGCACCAAGGATGCTTGCAGCAGGGCCTGAAAATATTGTTTCAATGGGTTTCTCAAGTGCATCCTCTATGTTGTAAACCGATCCATCGCACTTGAGCATCAACAACCTAGCATTGATTCCCCGCTTTTTGATATCTGAAGCTACGGCATTTACAAATTGATAGGTGATAGGGATCAACTGAGCATTAAGAGCTGCAGTTACAGCTCTTTCATAAACCCCGAGTTCCTGTGAGAGTTCATGTCCACACACAACCGGTAGGTCTGTGATACTATGTATTATACTTTTTACTGTAAGTTCATGCTCAGGGTTGCGCGTACCAAAGTATGCGGACACAGCATAGGCTGAAACCCATGATTTAGATGTTTCTATATAACTTTTTACAGCTTCAATGTCCAAAGGATACTCTTCTTCACCATTTGTATCATGACCACCCGAAACAAAAACAACACTTTCAGCAGGATATTCTTTGTCTGTTGCCTGCTCTCCTACTAATATTAGCCCTACTGGCCTGCCGGTGTTTTCAAGAAGTGCATTTGTGGAAAGGGTCGTAGATACAGATACGAGATTTACATCTTTTAGATAGTTCTGATCCAGTGAATTCAGTACATTTTGAATTCCTTGCTGAATATCGGGGTAAGTAGTAAAAGATTTTTTTGCATCAATGATCGCTCCATCCGACCCCCTTACAATAACAGCGTCAGTATAGGTTCCCCCAGCATCAATTCCTAAACCATAATGCATTCTTATCACCTTTTTTGGATAAAATTAGAATAAAGCACTTATTTTACCGACATGCTTCATGTTAAAATATACAAAGTAAACGCCGTTAAGTTGTGCTTTAGCATACTAAGAGATATGTGTTTCAAAGATATTTAAAACACATGGTTGAGCCGTTGGATAGAGATTCCTCCAAACATTATACACTTTTGATGCGATAATTAACTCCTTCTCTGAACAATTAGAAGTTTTGCGATATCACCTGCATTATTCAAAGACTCAAGAATTTGGGAAAATTGGTTTTTTCTTTATCTTGCACCCTTCTCCAATAGTTTACAGATAGCTGCCACCCCATTCAGCTTTTCTGAGAATTGGCGCATAGATTGTGCATTATCTACGAATTTTCCATTATACACTACTTCTTTGATGTACGACAGTATCTCTTCAGGAGAAGTGGAATAATCAAAACAATACCCTAACCCATTTTCTTCTATCACCGAGGAGTTGTTCTGCTGTTCTATATGACCTATGTCAGGAAAAGATAGCACAGGAATACCAAAACTCAGGGTTTCCATCAAAGTGCTATGCCCCCCTGGAGCAATGATAACATCGGAACCTTTTATGAAAGGGAATTGATCGCTTATGAACTGCAAAATACTCACATTGGAAGGTAAATCTGTAAAATTATCAGAGTCTACGCTCGGACCTGTAAGTAGAGTATAATGTATCTCAGGGGACAGTTCAGCAGCCTTGATGACCTTTAAAAAAAGAGGAGCTCTGTAACCAAAACCACCTACTGTTGAAAGCACATGCGGATGCTGCACCTGAGCTGGCATAACTTCTTCATAAGTCTTACCAACCACAGGTCCGCTATAGAATACCTTTTTCATCAGTTTATCACTGAAACTGATATTTTTCCTGCATATAGTGTAAGGCATAGGATAATCTGGAATAATAATACCATCAACTATCTTGAAAACTCTTGAGTAGAATTTTTTCACTATATTTGCAAGAAATCTGCCGGAAATACCCTTATCGATGAAGAACTCTTCCATGTTGGACTGATTCATCATAAGATAAGATGGTTTTTTCATAAGTTTTGAAGCTAAAATACCAGTAAAATAGCCATCAGAGATAACCACATCGGGATGGAAATTCTTAATGAGTTTCTTTATATTAAGAACACCAAAGAAACTGCCCTTTTTTATGGTTTTAAGGATGGAAGATTTTAGATCGAGAGTTCCAGCATTCCCCACAAGAGTGATCTCTGAGGGAATAGTAGTTACAGCATATCCTTTTCTTTCGATTAGCTCTTGAGAATAGCCATAAGCCCCAAAATGAACTTCGTGATCTTTAGACACAAGCTCTTTTGCAATAGCAATGCAACGGCTCGTATGTCCAAGACCTTCACCACAAACAAGTATCAATATCTTCATTATAAGCACCCTTCATCACAAGTTACGGGTAGATAATAGGCATTCTGATAGAAAAAAGCACCTGGTTTGCGCTATGATAGCCCTTTTATTCAGGAAAAAATGAAGAGTGGACTATTTGATAAGATGAAAATAAAAAAAATACTCAAAATTGCCTCTTTAATAAGTTAAAAACACATTCTTTATATCATGTATCATTGGTTGCATCGACAACGTGTATACTAATACGGGTAATCCTGAAAGAGATAATTTTTGGATTGATTTCATGGTTAATTTGTTAAATAGAGGGTGATCAGAAAAAACTTCACTCCCTAGTATCCTCATAGCCCTATTAACCTTCTCAACATCAGTAAAGAAATCACTACCTACATGCTTATCTGTATTAAATGCAAGCTCTACCCAGACACTTAACTCCCTGGACAAATGCTTCCAAAGAGAAAAATCTGTAACCAGAAAAGCGTTGCCTTCACAGATATTTTTGAAATAACTCCTGAAATCATCGCCTTCAGCAATCGTATATGCAGCTCCAATGCTACCTGTATGACTGTCTGTAGTTATAGCCATCCCTTTATCTAATCTGTGAGCGAGGGCCATAGCAAATTGATTCTTTTGTTTCAATTCCTGAAGATTATACTCTATTAACGGGAAATTTTTAGCGATCTCCGGAATAACCGACAAATTAGGGACTTCGCCTGCTGCAAACCAGAATGGATGATTGTACATATAGAGAAGATCATCATCTTTAAGGAAATCAATGAGTTCAAAGATATTTTGCCTTTTACTTGATATTGAGGCTATAGTATTAAATTGCTCACGATCTAGTTCAAAAACATTAATATGAATACTGTGACCCACATTTTGAATGTCTGTTATGGACAATTCAACACCTGTAACCAATGAATCTTTATTTGAACCCAAAAGATCAAAAGCATTTATAGTGTCATGATCTGTGAAAGTGACGTAATTCATTCCTTTTGATAATGCCCTTTCATAAAGCACCTTTGGGTGAACCGGACCCCAAGCCGGAACATCATGAGAACAACAAGTGTGCACGTGCAAGTCGGCTTTTTTCCACCCACTTTCAATTAATTCAGAGACATCCTGTGAAGAAAGGACCTTTTGGGAGAAAGACATATTCCCTTTACTCAATGTCCACACATCCAGTTAAATTTTTGATAATGAATATGACACACTAAACAATAAATAGATTACCTAAATAAAGTATAATCTTAATAGAATCTATATAATTTAATAAATTTGTTCTTTTGTTTCTCTGACTTCTGTTCTGCAAATAATACTTTTAGCAGCATGTCAGATCCTGAAGATAAGATAGAAATAGAGAATGACACTCTAATACCTTATCTGCCTTTCCCAGTAGTTGAGGATCAACATAAGTAGGTATACCAACGCAATAGATACCCGCCCTTTTTGCAGCTTCTACACCATAGGGAGCATTCTCAAAAACAATGCAATTCTCAGAATCTGCTCCAAGATATTCCATCGCTTTTAAGTAAGGATCAGGATTGGGTTTTCCATTGACAATATCATCACCTGATACCACTGCATTGAAATTGATGCTGAAATGACGGCCAAGTATGCCATCAACTGCATTTCGGTCTGAACCTGAAACTACTGCAAGCAAGTAGTCTTTAGAAAGCAATTCCAGGCAATCACTGATACCTGGAAAAGGCTTAACATCCTTTATATTGAAAAGAGCCTGCTTTCTGTCAGCAATTGAAGAGAAAGAGTCAAATGAACCGAAAATTCCCTGGTGGTGTAAGATACTCTCAACAATTCCCCTATCATTAGCACCCTCCAGCCTGTAAATGCAATCATGAGATATAGCGATTCCTTCCTCCAGAAAGGCTTTTTTCCAGGCTGCAGCATGCATATGCATGGAATCCACAAGCACGCCATCCATATCAAATATCAGGGCTCGTCTCATGCCCTATGAATACATAATTAAATATATAAAAGTGCTGGAAATGAATATCCAGCTAAAAAATATATAATTTAACTGAACTTCTCGAGCCCTTCAAAATCCAGTGTCGCAAAGTAGTCATCTACAGTCTCAGCTCTGCGTATTTGTATAAAGCTACCATCTTGTCTGAGCAGAACCTCAGCTGAGCGTAATTTACCATTGTAGTTGAAACCCATAGAATAGCCATGGGCTCCAGCATCATGAATGACCAAAGTATCGCCACGCTGCACTTTGGGGAGCATGCGGTCAATGGCAAACTTATCATTGTTCTCACAAAGAGAACCAGTGACATCGTACTTGAAAGTAGGATGCTCATTTTCCTTACCAAGGACAGTAATGTGATGATATGCACCGTATATCCCCGGCCTCATGAGATTGGCCATGCATGCATCAGTACCTACATAGTCTTTATAGATATGCTTCATATGCCTGACAGTTGTGATCAAATAACCATATGGTCCGCTAATGACACGTCCGCACTCAAGGTAAATCCTAAGAGGGGCTAAACCATTTAACTCAATGATCTTTGCATATTCATCACGGACACCTCTGGCAATCAGATCGTAAGGCACTTGCTCCTGATCTGGACGATAGGGTATACCAATTCCCCCTCCAAGGTTCACGAATTCGAACCTTATGCCAAGCTCCCTGGAAATGTCAGCTATGAGTTCGAAAAGGATCTTTGCCGTTTCTACAAAGTACTGAGGGTTCAGCTCATTGGATGCCACCATAGTGTGTAGACCAAATCTCTTCACACCTTTATCTCGCATATACTTATAGCCCTCAAAGAGCTGCTCACGGGTAAAACCATACTTCGCTTCTTCCGGCTTCCCAATTATTGCATTGCCTTCCTTGAGAGGGCCTGGATTATATCTGCAACATACAAGCTCCGGCAGACCGGCCTCATCTTCCAGGAATTTGATGTGGCCGATATCATCGAGATTGATTATAGCACCCAGTTCCTTCGCCTTCTTTAACTCTTCTGCAGGAGTGTCGTTGGAACTGAACATGATAAATTCACCCACGATTCCAGTCTTCTCTGCAAGCAACAACTCAGGTAAAGAACTGCAGTCAGCTCCGAAACCCTCTTCCTTGAGGATCTTCATGATGTAGGGGTTTGGAAGGGCTTTCACAGCAAAGAACTCCTGGAAACCCTCCAATATGCCAAAGGATTTTTTGAGTCTGCGGGCATTCTCCCTGATGCCTCCCTCATCATATAGGTGGAAAGGCGTGGGATATTGTGCAATAATCTCTGAGATTTTTTCTTTTGTGAAAGGGAGTTCTTTAGATACCATTTTCTACCCTCTTGGCCAAAAAGGCTGTATATGAACCGTCATATAACGATAATTGAAATTAACTATACCTGCTTAGATAAATACTCATTGGGAAAAGCATAACCAATTTCTACTACACATAAATCAAAGAGATAATGGAAAGATACACATGCCCGGAAACTCACTTTCACAAGGAAAGCAAGCACCTTTGTTCTGTCTACAAGATCAGAATAATAAAGAGATGTGTTTGAAAGACCTGAGGGGTAAATGGATAGTATTGTATTTTTATCCCAGAGACAATACTGCCGGATGTCCAAGGGAAGCACAGGATTTCTCTGTCCTTAAAACGGAATTTGAAGAAGATGAGGCAATAATAATGGGTATAAGTAAGGATAGCATTGCATCTCATCAGAAATTCATTGAGAAAAGAGAACTGCGGATCACCCTCCTCTCTGACACTGAGAGATTTGTACATAATATGTACAATGTATGGCGCCTGAAAAAATTCATGGGTAGGGAATCTATGGGCACTGTAAGAACAACATTCCTCATTGATCCAAAAGGTATCATTGTGAATATTTGGGATAATGTAAAAACAAAGGACCATGCACAAATAGTGTTAGATAAATTAAGATCAATGAGAAAATAAAAAAATAAAGATCAAATATCTAATTTGCCAGACAGATATAGATAGATGAGGATATAACCCATTGCTAGTAAAAATAATGAAAGCAACCAAGCCCATCTTAAAATTCTTGCTAGGTTATGAGGTTTCCCAAGTCCAATGAAGAAACGATCGACCATATTGGGTCGATCACCTTCTGGTTTTTCAGATTCCATATATAAGAATCTTATCCTTTGATCTTCTTGAGTCTGAACGTATTCTCTCTTTCCATCTCTTCTAGACGAAGCCTGATGAAGTCCATAGCTTCCTGCATTTCAGGTATGACCTTAAACTCAAGAGCATTGACACGGCGCTTGGTCTTTTCGATATCATCGAGCAGCTTCTTCATAGTAGTCTCAATCTCTGCTGCCACAATGATATTCTCCACCAGCTTCTCATAGGCATCTGCAGCTTCATCGGTGTAGGAACTAGTTCCCAATATACCATAGCCACGTTCTTCTATGGATTTGCGTACACTGGAGGATTCGATCTTGGGGACCACGACACCCATTATGTTCCGGCTTTCAAGTTCGATCTGGGGAATGTTCTCCAGGGCGAAAGCTGTGGATTTGACGGTAATGATACCGTCAACAGCATTTGCGAGACCTATCTTCTTATTAGCCACTTCATAGGCTTTGTCCAGCTCGGACCTAACATCCTTTGCTTTGCTAAGGATCTCGAAGAACTCAAGGATCAATCCATCTCTTTTCATTTTGAGCAGCTTGTGCCCACTTTGGGAGAGCTTGATCTTCTTCTTGAGCTCTATAAGCTCAGATCGTGTTGGTTTAACATCCTTTGCGCCCATGTTCGTTCACCAGGTTCCCTTTAGTTGCTCTTCTTATGAGCAGGGTGGTACTTGTCTATGAACTTGTTGTCTATCCTTGTAAGCAGTGCTTCCGGAAGTTCTGAGAGAATAGACCATCCAACGCTCAATGTATCCTCAATGGATCTGTCCTCGTTCCTTCCCTGACGCACAAACCTGTCCTCGAACAAATCTGCAAATTCAAGAATCTTCTGATCCCTTTCAGACAGTGCTTCCTTACCTACGATAGCCACCAAGCCTCTGAGGTCACGACCTTCAGCATATCCTGCATACATCTGGTCGGAGACTGCTTTGTGATCATCTCTCGTCTTACCTGCACCGATACCGGAGTTCATAAGACGGGACAGTGATGGCAGAACGTTGATAGGGGGATAAATACCTTTTCTGTGCAGTTCCCTTGAAACCACGATCTGTCCTTCGGTAATGTAACCAGAAAGATCCGGGATCGGGTGGGTGATATCGTCACCAGGCATCGTAAGAATGGAGAACTGTGTCACAGATCCTTTTCTGCCTTTGATGACACCTGCACGTTCATACAGGGATGCGAGGTCAGTGTACATGTAACCTGGATAACCTCTACGGCCTGGAACTTCTTCACGAGCTGCACCCATCTGACGCAGTGCCTCACAATAGTTGGTGATATCTGTAAGGATAACAAGCACGTGCATATCATGCTCGTATGCAAGATACTCAGCTGCTGTAAGAGCCATTCTTGGAGTGATCAGACGCTCAACTGCTGGGTCATCTGCAAGGTTAAGGAACACCACTGCCCTTTCAAGAGCACCGGTCTTCTCGAAGTCTTCCATGAAGTACTGTGCTTCTTCATTGGTAATACCCATTGCAGCAAATACTACTGCGAAAGGTTCTTCAGAACCAGGGACTTTTGCCTGCCTTGCGATCTGTAGGGCGATCTCGTTATGTGGAAGACCTGAACCTGAGAAAATTGGCAACTTCTGGCCTCTTACGAGTGTGTTGGTTCCATCGATTGTGGAGATACCCGTCTGGATGAACTCCTCTGGCGGCATCCTTGAATAAGGGTTCATTGATGCACCATTCACATCGATCCTGTCTTCAGGAACTATACGGGGTCCACCATCCAGAGGTTCACCGGATCCTGAAAGGATACGACCCAGCATGTCCTTTGAAACTGGTAACTTAATGGTCTCGCCGGTAAACACTACTCCTGATTCCTCGTTGAGTCCGCCAGTACCCTCGAACACCTGCACAGCTACTATATCAGCTGATGTGTCAAGCACCTGGCCTCTCTTTGTGCTGCCATCTGGCAGATTGATATTCACAAGTTCACCGTAACCTACTGGTTCGGTCTTCTCGAGGAATATAAGAGGGCCTGATATTTCTACTATAGTCTTGTATTCCTTGGTCATTTTAATTGCCTCCAAGCTTTGCGAACTCAGAATCCATCTTCTTCAGGACCTCATCAAGTGCTTTGTCGAAATTCTCTTCAAACTTGACCTTTGCCAATTCATCCTTTGACTCCAAAGCTAAGATATCTTTCATTGGAGCCCCGGCAGTAAGAGCAGTTGTTGCCATGTCACTGTACTTGGATATGGCTTTTAGCAACTTGTACTGCTTGTCGAATGAACAGTAAGTGTCCACGGGGTGATATGCATTCTGCTGCAGGAAGTATTCACGGATCATACGACATATTTCCAAAACCAGCTGCTGGTCCTCTGGCAAAGCATCGGAACCTACAAGCTGCACGATCTCCTGCAGTTCAGATTCACGTTGGAGCAAGTCTATTGCATTCTCTCTGAGAGCATTCCAATCTGGAGCGACGTTTTCACTGAACCATCCTGCAAGAGAGTTGCTGTAAAGACTGTAACTGGTAAGCCAGTTGATAGCTGGGAAGTGCCTTCTCTGCGCAAGCTTCGCATCAAGGGCCCAGAAAACCTTTACGATACGCAGAGTGTTCTGTGTAACAGGTTCAGAGAAGTCACCGCCAGGGGGTGATACTGCACCGATAACGGTAATAGAACCATTCACACCTGAGAGAGATTTTACGTAACCTGCCCTTTCATAGAACTCTGACAATCTTGCTGACAAATAAGCTGGATAACCTTCCTCACCAGGCATCTCTTCAAGCCTTGAAGAAATTTCTCTCATAGCTTCTGCCCATCTTGAAGTGGAATCTGCCATAAGGGAAACATCATATCCCATGTCACGGTAGTATTCAGCGATAGTAATACCAGTGTATACTGATGCCTCACGAGCAGCTACCGGCATGTTGGAAGTATTTGCAATGAGCACAGTACGTTCCATAAGTGGACGGCCAGTCTTTGGATCCTGCAGTTCAGGAAACTCATTAAGAACATCTGCCATCTCGTTACCACGTTCTCCACAACCGATGTAGACCACGATATCGGTGTCACTCCACTTGGCAAGCTGCTGCTGAGTAACTGTCTTTCCTGAACCGAATGGTCCTGGAATTGCAGCAGTACCTCCCTTTGCAACCGGGAAAAGTCCGTCTAGAATTCTCTGACCGGTGATAAGAGGAGTCTTTGGCAAGAGTTTCTTACTTACTGGCCTTGGTGCCCTGACAGGCCACTTCTGCATCATCTGCAGTTCAGTACCATCTGTAAGTACACAAACTGTTTCTTCCACAGTGAACTTGCCAGCTTTTATTTCAGTTATTGTACCTGTAACCTTTGGAGGAACCATGATCTTGTGCTCGATATTCTCGGTTTCTTGTACAAGACCGATAACATCTCCACCCTTTACCTTATCTCCCTTATTGACAGTGGGTTTGAAATCCCATATTTTCTCCCTGTCAAGTCCGTTTGCAGTTACACCCCTCTGAATAAAATCTCCCATTTTTTCCTGGAGAACCTTCAAAGGCCTCTGAATACCATCATAAATACTCTCCAATAGACCTGGACCAAGTTCTACTGAAAGAGACATACCTGTATTCACCACTGGTTCACCTGGCTTGATTCCAGATGTGTCCTCATATACCTGGACTGTAGCTTTGTCACGTTCTATTCTGATGACCTCACCCATCAATCCTTCGTGACCAACTTTGACCACTTCATACATTTTTGGCTTGATACCGGTAATAGTAACGACTGGTCCGGCCACACGATAAATTTTACCTTCTATTTCCACAGATCTACACCTACCGATTGTTTTATCTTTTCCCTTAAGTTCGAACTTTGACCACTACCTCCCAGAGTAACAACAGTCGGTTCAACAGATTCATTGATCGTGTCCCTCAACATCTCCGGTAGTCTGGACAGGTCATCTCCATGCAATACAAGTATTCCGATATCCCTATCCTCAAGCACCTTTTTCACAGTAGGCTCAAGTTCTACATGGTTATTAACTTCAAAGATCTTCTTTATTCCAGCCAGCCTGAATCCAGTGACAAACTCGCTGCTACCTACCACTGCAAGTTCCATCAGATCACCAACTGATTCTTTATTTCCTCATCACTTAGACCAACTGCCTTACCACGAATAATCATACGCAGGTTATTGACTTCATTCTGCTTACCCAGAATATAGTCCATGATCATCACGATGGAGAGCGGATATAGATGAGAGAAACTTACTGATGATTTTAATCTCAATTTCTTCAGTTTTGCCTCTAAATCCACGAATGAATCCATGTTTGGAGAGCAGCAGTCAGAAATATCATCCCAGTAAGGAGTGTTTGCAAGTTCAGCGACGAACCCTTCAAACGACAATGGCATCATTTTCTCTATTTCTTTAAGCTTAAGCTTTAAGCCGCCATTAATCATGAGATTCATCATTTCAGGACTGGTGAGCCCATATTTCTTGAGCCTGAATAAGGTGGTCAAATTTTTTAAATCAATTTCAGTCCTAACAAACTCACTGTAGAGTTTTCTGTCTTTGGACTTTGGCTCACCAATAGCCCTGAACTGATCTTCATAATATTTCATATCAAGACGATTCTCTATCTCCGACAAACTCTTACCATCGTAATCTTTCAGGATCGAATAATATTCGCTTTGTGACAGAGATGCAATAACATCTTCAGAAGTGGGCTTAGCAGACAATTCCGACAGGAAAGTATAAGTAAGGCGGCCTGCTGCAACAATTGCTTCTAGTATTTCTTCTGCAGAAGCATTGCAATGTTTCCCACGAAGAATTGTTTTGATATTCCATATGTCATATTTCTGAAGATATTGGAAGATAAGGAAGTTTACTTCACCTTCTGAAATATTTAGAAGTTTAGTGAAGGTAACAGCCAGATTCCTGTTCAGCGCATGTTCGATGAGGTCAACACCCTCATACGACCTTGCAAGCTCATCAACATCCTCTTTGTATTCCAGTTCTCCAACAAACCTGGTGATTTCATCAATCTGCATGTTTAGGAGCCGAGGATATGTTTCTTTAGGAAGCAGCTTGCTCTTCATTGCATGTACACGTGCAGTAGTATATGCATAGTTAGAATGCCCCTTAGGCCGTGATAATTTACTATCGTCCCCACGCTTTAGTCTCTGCAAAAGCCGCATTATGAATCACCCGAATAAGATGTCAGATGTCTGTTTCAAAGACCGCTCATTCACGCTTTTAAGGATAACATCATAGGTATAGTCCAGACGAATATTTCCTTCCTCGTTCTCGATGACAATCCCACCGGCACAGTCGATGTTTCCTGCATATTCCAGTGAAGATAATCCTCTGACGAGCTTCTCGGATTTCGTGTTTGAATATATCTTCTTACCCTCAGCCTCATTTTTTGTAAGAATTGCATTCAGCAATTCTTCATTTTTTGCTTCAGATAATGAAGATATAGTCTCAAAAGCACGATTATAAACCTCTTCGAGTATTTCCTTGCGTGCATTGAGCAAAGTGCGTTTCAGCTCAAGATTCGCACTGGAGATCTCTTGCTGCCGCATTCTTTTGATATCATCTTCCGCCTTTGCAAGACTCTCCCCTAGTATACGTTTGGCATTGTCTTTGGCTTCTTCGATGATCTGCAAAACTTCAGAATCAGTTTCCGCTTTTATCTTGGACACATCTGTTTCGGCAGTATCCATGATATCTTTAACAACACTTTCAAGTCCCATGCTCAACACCTTGAAAATTTAAGAGCAAATGTGCTCTTAAATTATTTAGCTGATCAGCAGTGCAACTACGAGACCGAAGATAACGATAGTTTCCGGGATAACGGTCAGGATAAGACCCTTACCGAAAAGTGCCTCGTTTTCTGCCATTGCACCTATTGCAGCGGTACCAATCTCTTTTTCTGCAATAGCTGATGCTATACCAGTCAAACCTACTGCCAGTCCTGCACCTATTGCCTTCATTCCTGCTGCGTCAAATAATACTGTTGCTGTTGTTGCTACATCTGCCATTTTATTGTTCCTCCGTGTATTTTCTTATATATCCAAATGGATTGTACTTTCTTCCGCCACCCTCATAGAACTTTCCGAAGAACTCTACGTACTGCAACCTAAGGGCATGCAGTCCGGGGGCTATAATACTCAGGACAGTATTTAAAGCATGTCCGAATATAAACACTAATATTGCAAATACTGTCATAATCCCGAATGAATCAGGCCACATCATCTTGAATACAATGTTATTGATAGTAGATGCAATGTATATAGACGATAATCCTACAGCTATTATACGAGTGTAAGAGAGAGAATTACTTAACAAGGATGGTAATTCAACAGGTCCTTTGATACCTTCGCCTTTTAGTAACATAACAAAGCCTATCAAGAATACGATAATCCCTGCGTATGTCATTACTGAAGGCAAAACATTAGCATATCCAAGAGCACCAAGAAGGATACCAATTTCGATAACTAACCAGCTACCCTTTTCAAGTAAAGCTGCGGAGAATCCATGTTTTCTGTTCTCGTTGATGAATCCCAAAATGTACCCTATGTTGATGTGTATGAGACCTATAAGAGCAGTAGCTACAATCAGTGTCATAACAAGATGTGTCCTGTGCACAGGGTATGTGATCATCTCACCACCAAAAGGAGATGCAAACAGATTAATGGTTGAAAAACCTGGGATAAGACCTGGTTCAATAACTGTTTCAAGCCCTTCGTGAATTTCCAAGCTGGCAAGAGGGAAACCTAAGAATTCACCGTACAGAATACCAAAGATCGCTGTTGATATCTGACAATATATAAGAATATTCATTATAGGTTTCACAGCATCGGATTTCACCATCTTTTTGACCAAGAGAGCAAGGATAAACAAGATAAGAGCATATCCAATATCACCAAGTATCATTCCATAAAACAGTGGGAAACTTAAAAACATTATCGCAGTGGGATCCAGTTCCTTATACCTTGGGCGCGCGTAGAGATTCATTATCTCTTCAAGAGGTCTGACAATCTTAGGATTATCATATTCAACAGGTATGTTTGGCTCATCTTTGTGCTCAATTTCCTGCTGCGTGACAAAAGCACGTCCATTAGTAGCTCTAGTAACTTCTTCTTCAAGAGCTCTGTATGAATCAGAAGGAACCCAGCCCTCTATCAAAAACGTGCTTTCGGACGTTGCGATACGCAGAGGAGCCTCAGATTTAGCTGTCTCAATGGAAAGCATCTCATTGCTGGCCTGAATAAAATCAAGATACTTTGATTTCAAGGCTATTACATCTGAATCTATTGATTCGATCTGTTTCAAAAGACTTTCCTTTTGACTTTCGACCGTTGAAAGAATATCTGAAGGCATGCCAGCCACATCCGGAACTTTAAGCTCCCGATATCCAAAGCCTGATAATGACTTCGAAACTGCATCAGCATACGCCTTGGGAACAAAGAGAACAATTGATCCGGATTTGGGATCTGAAAAAAGCTCATAAGAACCAGTGATATTTGATATTTCAGTTTCCACTTCGCCCTTGATAACACCGGCAAAAGCAGCTAAACTTTCATAGCCACGGTATAAATCCAGGTTAAGAGGAATTCCAACAAAAGGAAGCACATCTCGTCTTAGGGATTCCAGTTCCTTAATTTTGGACTCAATTTCAACCCTTTTTTCGGTTTTTGATGAAACGTCTTTCTCAAGCATGTCCAGAGTCGAATTTAGCTTTTGCATTACCACATCAGTCTTTTGAGTATTGCAAGCTTCATCCGTTATCCCAAGAAAAGTCGCAATAGACCTTATCTTGATCAATTTCTGTGAAAGAGTGTCTATATCACCAAAGGGTTTACCAATTTTCAGGCCAGATTCATCCTCAATAAAGTCCTCGATATGGAACAAATTGGTCTTGTAAAGGGCATTGACAGTTCCTTCAAGAATGTCTTTATGGCCAACTACAAGAACACGACTCATCTGCCTTGGCTTAAGCATGTATTGCCCTCTCAAATTCAGTTATGAGGCTCTCTACAGCCTTATCCACTTTGGTCTGCGCATTTTTTGCAATAAGGGCTGCTTCTTCTTTACCCTTTCCGATGATCTTCTCCTTTTCGGAAGAGAGCTCGTGTTCGGCAGACCTAAGAGTGCTCTGAGCGGACTTTAGAGCATCCACCTCGGCCTGCTTGACGATTTCCCTAGCTTCAACACGGGCTTTGGCAGTACGTTCAGCTTTTTCCTTTAAGGCACCATCCACCATCTTCCGTGCATTGGCTTCTGCTTGTTTAATTTCTGATAAGATTTTATCTTTAGCCATGCATAATCCTCATGCAAAGGTGATTATCAATTTGCTTGATATGATAAGATAAGCACTGTATTCTAACTTTGAATATAAAGTATTCGGTTTTGTGTGCGCCCCCTGCACTTAAATGATATTAAATTTGAAAATATGTTTATAGTCAATAGTATACAAAACCAGAACAGAAGCCACATATCTCAAAATGATCAAAATAGACTCTTACTGTTAAAGTTTATCCATCCTCAATGGCAAAGGGGCATCTTTGGGAATAATATGAATGTATTTTTGCCTGAAAGCCTGGTCTCGCATCTTACAAAATTCCGCGTGTTTCCTGTAAGCTTCATGTTGCCCCATACGTTTCCATATAGTATCCAACCCTTCTTCCACTACATTCCCAAAAGAAAGAGGCGTATACGCACATGGAAGAACATCTCCACCTGCTGTGACGTGCATCCACCTTCTGCCAGCGAAACAACCGAACTGGTCAGGACCCATAAAATATGGAAGAGCCGTTACCCTCGGACCTCCAATTTTCCTGTTTTTCTCCTTCTGGAACCTGCCTAGCATCTTTACATCAGAATCTGAGATAACCTCATTTTCATGTTCCAGCCAGCGACCCACTGCAACAATTTCATATATAGACAATTCATGCATACCCAGATCCTCGGCAAGCCCATAGAAATCATCAAGATCATCAATATTATGAGGAGAAACTACTACAAACATATCAGCTAACATGCCTGCTTCTAAAGTACTCTTAATACCCTGCAAACTGTCCTTAAAAGCCCCTTTACGGCCGCGTACGCGATCATGTTCCTCTTCCCGGGGACTATCAATACTAATATGTGTAGCATAAAGTCCGGCAGCCTTCAAATCCTTAGCCCTTTCTTCACTAAGTCTGAACCCGGAAGTAAAGCAGGTGACAATAGCTTTGTTCTTATCCACAGCCCTTACCATTTCAGTAAGGTCGTTGCGCATCATAGTCTCACCGCCATCAAAGGAAAGATAGTAAGAACCAAGTTCAATAGCCTGCGATACTGTAGTATTGATCTGCTCAATAGTAAGTTCCTCCTTTGTCACTATGTCAGAAGCACCACAGTGTATGCAATTATTGGGACATCTGGAGGTTATTCCAATGGAAAACTGATCGGGAACTCTTTTTTTAAGAATAGAGCTTATTTCTGCGCTTACTAGCCTATTGAAAACCTCACCCGGTATAGGAGGCACCCATGTTGAAAAAACTATATTGTCTTCATCAACACATATGGGTTTCTCTTCCTGAAAGATATTATTAATTCTTCCGATAATGGGTTTTGCAATAGGATTTAATGCTCCTTCGCTTTCAAGCACTACTTTTCCATTTTCAATCTCAGCATTTATCTTGATAACTGATTTATCGTATACTCGCATCCGTTCACCTTGAAACTAAAATAATTAAAATGATAGAAAAAAATCATGTAATAATCATATTCTCTTTGGGAGAAGATCAACTGTTATATGATTTGTGATAAGAAGCAGTTTTTCCCTTGCATCACATGGCCTGAAAGTACTTAGCAGTTCTTTGACAAATCCCACATATTTGTGAACCTCTGCAATAGTCATTTCTAAGACTTCTTCACGCCCCATGGTACGACTGTATATATGAGGCAATGTAACCGACTCTTGTGTAGACTTTTTGTCATCCTGTTCTTCAAGGAATTCGAGAAGATCATCCACTATCTGATATGCTATACCCATATTTTCCCCGAAAGCATGGAACCTCAGAACCTCGTCCTTACCACATCCTGCAATGTAGGCACCGATAGCCGCACTAGATGCAAAAAGAGAAGCTGTTTTTTTATTTATGCACTCGAAATAGTTCTTCTGCCTGAATTCCTCATCCACACTTCTAACATCAATTGTTTCCCCTTCTGCCATGTGCATTCCTGCACTGCCGAACTCATAAACAACATCATTCCCATAAGAAGAAATAAGTGCAGTTGCCTTTGATATTAAGAAATCACCACAAAGTAGGGCGGCAGCAACCCCGTATTTCTCATGTGCTGAAGGCATTCCCCTTCTAAGTATACCTCCATCAAGAAGATCATCGTGTACAAGAGAAGCAGAATGTATCAGTTCAATGGCAAGTGCAGCATTGATACTTCTGTCCTTGTCACCACCACATGCCTCTGTGGAAAGCATGAGAATCAGAGGCCTTATTTTTTTTCCACCTGAGCTGCATACATGATTTAACATCTTCTTCATATAAGAAGAGTCATCCATATTCTGGATAAGATCAGTAAGCGCTAAATTGATCTGCTTATACTCATCGAAATCCTCTACTCTCATATTTCATCTTTCCACGATTTTGTTTTTACTATTCGAATAGCATTACTGAGTGTATTTAGAAGGGCAACCCATTATAATTTGGTGCGCTTCTATCTTCTGAGCAGAAACCATGGTTCCAGTTAAACTGATACCCTGCCCTTCAGCAAAGCTTGCAGGCAAATCACCGGTATATTCCACCTCGATCTCAGAAACATGATCTTCTACATCTACCAATAAAAAAGTAATTACACCTGGGGATACCTGTAAAGTCCCATTTTTTATAGTACCCATGGTATTGATCTCATTTCCTATATGGCCCTGGGGGTCATTTGTTAGTTGAGATACCATAGAATAGCCCTGGGACAAATCAAGTCCCCATAGACCTATCACCGCAACCAATATTACGAATAGGATAGCTACAATAGTTTTTTGCTGTTTTTCCATACCCAACTCAATTCCTGCCCACTTTCTTAAGTATGTTTAGTTCACGTTGCAAATGGAAATAAGTCCTCATCATATACACGATATATAAAAGTATAACTATCCAAGTTATAAAAAAGGCAATAAGGAAAGCTTCCACTTTATCACCCTAATAGCATACCAATCATCTATGAACAAATGCCCATACATCATAATTACATGTCCGAATCTTTACGTAATACAACTAATTATTAATATGGGTTAGTGAGTATAGACACATCCTATTTAAGGCGATTGACAGGAAAGATGAAGTGTTAAAAGTATTCACTGAACTTAAATTGTGAATTTGACATTTAAAAACAAAACAAATACATTTGAGATGAGTATGGAACCGAATATGGAGCCTTCATTCAAACCACCAAGATTAATTGCATGGGAAGTGACGGCTGGTTGCAACCTAGCATGCAAGCATTGCAGAGGTGCCTCTACTTCAGAAGTTCCTGAAGGAGAACTGAATACTAAGGAAGCAAAACATTTCATAGATGAAATATTAGAGATGGGAAATCCTATTTTGATCCTTAGTGGAGGGGAGCCCCTCGTAAGAAAAGACATCTACGAACTTGCTCACTACGCTACTAAAAAAGGACTAAGAGTAGCTCTTGCCACAAATGGTACCCTTGTTAATGCTGAAGTTGCAAAAAAACTCCTTGAAGCTGGTATTAAGAGAGTGAGTGTAAGCCTAGATGGTGCTACAGCTGAGTCACATGACGAGTTCCGCTGTGTTCCTGGTGCTTATAATGGATCAATGAAAGGTATAGAAGCATTAAAAAATGCAGGCATAGGTTTCCAGATAAACACTACCATTACAAAAAGGAATGTTGATGAGATACCCAGTATCTTAAAAATGGCTGAAGAAATAGGGGCTGAAGCACTGCATATATTCCTGCTTGTACCTACCGGCCGGGGAAAAGAACTGAAAAACGAAGAAATAGCACCTGTTGAATATGAACGCATTCTTAACTGGTTCTATGAACAGCAGAAATCAACAAAGATTCAACTAAAGGCAACATGCGCACCTCATTATTTCCGCATAATGCGCCAGCGTGCAAAAAAAGAAGGTGTGGAGATATCAGTCAAAACACATGGATACGAAGCAATGACAAAAGGATGTCTTGGTGGCACAGGATTTTGCTTTGTTTCCAGTATAGGAGAAGTGTACCCCTGCGGATACCTGCCAAAACTCGCGGGAAACATAAAGCAGCAACCCTTCAGAGATATATGGGATAATGCCCAAGTGTTCAGGGACCTGCGGGATACTTCAAAATTGAAAGGAAAATGTGGAAGATGCGAGTTCAAAGAAGTCTGCAGCGGATGCAGAGCTAGAGCCTATGCAGCTACAGGTGACTATCTAGCCGAAGAACCATACTGCATTTACATACCTAAAAAAGAGGATTCAAATGATCCAGCTAGATGAAACCGATAAAAAAATCCTCAACCTTACACAGCTAGATTTCCCTCTGGATGCACATCCATTCAAGATACTGGCAAATAAGATAGGTATCACTGAGGAAGAAGTGATAAGTCGCATGCAGCGTCTTCATAATGAAGGTGCTGTAAGACGTATAGGACCCATAATAAACAGTAAAGGAACAGGGCGTGTAGGTACACTCGTTGCCTTAAAGGCTCCAGAAGATCAAATTGATCAGATAGCAGAAAAAATAAACTCCTACCCCGAAGTATCACACAACTACCTGCGCCCTGGAGAGTACAATGTATGGTTCACGCTTTCTGCGCCCAATAGAAAGCGTCTGGATGAAATACTTAATGAACTGAAAAAGGAAGTTAAATGTCCAATGATGGACATGCCCACAACTCACCTGTTCAAGATAGGAGTTAATTTCAAAATTAAGTGATGATATGGAAATTACAGAAACACAAAAAAAGATACTTCTTCTGACACAGGAAGGAATACCAATTACTTCATCCCCTTACCATGACATTGCACAACACCTTGGCATAACTGAAGAAGAAGTTGTTAAGCAAATCACTCTTATGCAACAACAGGGCATAATAAGAAGATTTGGCGTATCCATAGGCCACAGGGATATAGGGATAACTGCTAATGCAATGTGTGTCTGGAATGTCCCGGATGAAAAAGTAGAAGATGTGGGCAAGCTTATGGCATCCATAGATGATGTGACGCATTGTTATGCCAGACCCCGCCATCCTGGATGGCCATATAATCTTTTCACGATGGTGCACTCTTATTCTCGAAAAGACTGCCTAGATATAGCCAAAGAGATATCAGAGGTCACAGGCATAGATGACTACAAAGTTATGTTCAGTGAAAAAGAGTTCAAAAAAACAGGCATTAGATTATAGTTACTACTAACACCAAATATTCAGACCCATAACGGAGAATATCATGCCAGAGAATAAGAGTTTCCTTCCACTGATGATCGATCTGCATGGCAGGAAAGTGGTAATCTTTGGCGGTGGATCTGTCGGGGAAAGAAAAGCTGAATTGTTTAGTGAGTATGCCAACACTTTGGTAGTAAGTAAGACTTTTTCTCAAAAGCTCATTGAGCTTCAAATACAGGAATCTGTAATCTTGATACAAATGGATCTTGGTTCCATTTCCGACAATGAGATCATGGAGCTTATGGATGATGCATTCCTTGTAATACCTGCTACCAGCAACAAACTGATAAATGATAGAATCACATCCATTGCAAAGTCTCGAAACATATTGACCAATCAGGTAGACACTATCGGCGAAGTTACTATACCAGCTGTGATCCACCGAGGAGATCTTGTTATAGGCATCTCTACTACTGGTTCAAGTCCGGCTTTCTCAAGATATGTCCGCCAGCGTATTGAAAAGGTCATTACCCCAGAATACGAGCAAATGATTTCATTGCAGAATGACATTCGAACATATCTTAAGGAACATGTGGAAGACCAAAAACAGCGAAAATCAATTCTCTGGGGAGTTCTGGAAGATGATATTGTCTGGAGAGATATCTCAGAATCATACGATAAAGCGTATAAGAGAGCGTATGATATAGTACAGGAAAAAATCAATAAGAAAGATTGATATCATGGAACCACACTCCCATATCTCACACATGGAACCAAGCCATTAGCAACAATGGAGGTGCACATTGACAGAGATAAACAGCATGGTTATAACCCATTCCAAAGCCAGCATAGAGGAAATGGAAAGGTCCTGGAAAGGGGATCTTGAAGAAGTTCTTAGAAATCTTTATTCTAATGAGTTTGTCCACGAATGTGTGGTGATGAAGACCTGTAACCGCATAGAGATATATGTGGTTTCCCCAAAAGGGAGCAGTGTGCTGTTCAATTTTGCAAAAAGCATGGCTTTTCCCTTGCAGGTAGTTGAGTTCCGGGACCATCAAGAATCACTCTTGCACCTTTTAAGGCTTGCTTGCGGACTGGAATCTATGATAGTTGGCGAGGACCAGATCCTTGGGCAGATAAGAGACATGTACCTTCTTGCAAAAAAAGTGGGGACTACCGGAAGAATACTTGATACCGCATTCAGCAAAGCAATACAAGTAGGAAAACGAGTCCGCACAGAGACCGAAGTAAATAGAGGTGCGGTATCCATTGGTTCAGCTGCTGTAGACTTGGCTGAAATGGTGCTGGGGGGCCTAGAAGGAAAAATGGTGC
The DNA here is from genome assembly GCF_963678545.1 of uncultured Methanomethylovorans sp. Taxonomy (NCBI): domain Archaea; kingdom Methanobacteriati; phylum Methanobacteriota; class Methanomicrobia; order Methanosarcinales; family Methanosarcinaceae; genus Methanomethylovorans; species uncultured Methanomethylovorans sp. The sequence continues at coordinate 1,316,426 of NZ_OY782870.1, read as the reverse complement.
TTGTGATAGGCACCGGTGAGATGGGGACCCTTGTAACCAGAGCACTTGCTCATAGGGAAATGGACCTCATATATATAGCAAATCGCACTTTTGAAAAAGCCCGTGATCTGGCAGATAGCATGGGCGGCTATGCAGTACGTTTTGAGAACCTGTCCGAGCATGTGAGGAAGGCGGATGTAGTTATTAGCGCCACATCTGCACCCCATTATGTACTGAGAAAATCTTTGATAGAAGAGATAATGAAGGGCCGTGACAGAGAGCTCCTGTTAATCGATATAGCCAATCCCAGAGATATAGAATCAAGTGTTGCAGATATAGACCACGTTAAACTCTACAACATTGATAGTTTAAGGATCATAAACGAAAGAAGTCTTGCACAACGCAAAGAGGAAGCAAAGAGGGCAGAAAAAATTGTAGATGAGGAGCTGTGCCTGCTTCTGAAGCAGTACAAACAGCAGAAAGCCGACCATATAGTTTCTGCCATTTATGCCAATGTATATAATGTAAGGAAACAGGAAAAAGAGCGCGCTGCGACTAAGCTACGTGCCTACCATACGATAGGTGAAATTGAGAACAAAGTGCTGGATGACCTTACACACTCTATAGTTAACAAGATATTAGCAGAACCCACAAAAGTATTACGCTCTGCTGCAGAAAAGAATGATGATGAATTGTTGGATGTAGTTTCAAGGTTATTCAACATTGATAAGACCCAAGAAACGAATAATAACAAATGCAAGTGACAGAAGTGATCAAATGTTCCCACAGGTTAGGATGAGAAGGCTGAGAAGCGGCAAGATAAGAGATATGGTTCGTGAAACATCACTTTCAGTTGATGACCTGATCTACCCAATGTTTGTGGATGAAAATATAGATTCACCACTGGCAATGTCTTCGATGCCCGGAATGTCAAGATTCCCTGTGGAGATGGTAGCAGATGAGGCAAAAGAAGCTGCAGATCTGGGGATTCCTGCCGTTATACTCTTTGGAATACCTTCAACAAAAGATGAAAAGGGAAGCAGCGCATGGGGCGAAGATGATGTCGTACAGAGGGCTGTGCGCGAGATAAAGAGCGAACTTGGAAAGGACATCTATGTTATTACAGATGTCTGTCTGTGCGAATATACAAGTCATGGCCATTGTGGTGTTGTTGACATGGAGCAGGAGCAGATATTGAATGACCCCACACTTACCCTGCTTGGCAAGACAGCAGTAAGCCATGCGCTGGCGGGGGCAGACATGGTAGCTCCTTCTGGAATGATGGATGGAATGATAAGTGTTATAAGGGATGCACTTGATGAAAATAACTGTAAGGACGTACCTATAATGTCATATGCAGCAAAGTATTCTTCTGCTTTTTACGGTCCTTTTAGAGAAGCTGCAGATTCCGGATATTCTTTTGGCGACCGTTCCAGCTACCAGATGGACCCTGCAAATTCAGATGAGGCAATAAGAGAAGCAGAACTGGATATATTGGAAGGTGCTGATGTGATAATGGTGAAACCTGCCCTTCCTTACCTTGATATACTCTATCGCATCAAGACAGAGTTCAAGATGCCCACTGCTGCATACAACGTAAGCGGAGAGTTTGCAATGCTTAAAGCTGCTGCACGTATGGGATGGCTGGATGAGAAAAAGGTCATGTATGAATCCCTTCTCTCCATTAAGAGAGCTGGAGCAGACATGATATTAACCTATTTTGCAAAGGACCTGGCAAGGATGTTACAGTAATTGAATGGTGATGTTCATGGATTTGGCAATATCTGAGAAATTATATGAAAAAGCGCGAAAACTTATACCGGGTGGAGTCAGCAGCCCCGTAAGAGCCATTAAACCCTTTCCTTTCTATACAGCATCAGCTGCTGGTTCGAAAATAGTAGATGCAGATGGCAATGAATACATAGATTTCTGCCTTGCATACGGGCCAAAGCTACTGGGACATGCAAACCCAAAAATAAAGGAGGCCATCATCGAACAACTTGATAAAGGCTGGTTATATGGCACACCAACAGAGCTGGAAATCAAACTTGCGGAAAGAATCGCGAGTGCCTACCCCAGCATAGATATGGCAAGGTTTGTCTCCACTGGCACCGAAGCAACCATGAGTGCCCTGCGTGTTGCACGTGGTTTTACCGGCAGAAACAAGTTCATAAAGATAGAAGGTGGTTTCCACGGAGCACATGACTCGGTGCTTATTAAAGCTGGTTCAGGCGCCACCACTCTTGGAAAACCTGACTCTCTGGGTGTACCTGAGGACTTCACAAGGAATACATTACAGGTACCGTTTAACGATATAGAGGCGCTTACAGAGGTCATGGAAAAGTATGGGAAAGATATTGCAGCGTTCATCCTGGAACCTGTAATGGGTAATGTAGGTCCCATCTTGCCTGATGAAGGTTACCTGCAAGAGGTGCGCAAAATCACAGAAGAGAACGATGTAGTGCTCATTTTTGATGAAGTAATCACAGGTTTCCGCATGGCTATGGGTGGAGCACAGCAATACTATGGAATTACACCAGATATGACCACATTAGGTAAGATCATAGGCGGTGGCATGCCCATAGGAGTATTCGGAGGAAAACGTGAGATAATGGAAATGGTGTCACCATCTGGAGGCGTATACCAAGCAGGCACTTTTAGCGGCAGTCCCACATCAATTGCTGCAGGACTTACTGTTCTTGATATCCTGGAAAAAGAGAATGTACATAAGAAGCTCAATGCCACCGGAGACAAATTGCGTGCAGGCGTCACTGACATAGTTGAAGATCTGGGCCTTAACTACAATGTGTGTGGTGTATCCTCGATGTTCAAGGTGTTCTTCGGAGATAAGCCCCGCAACTATCAGGAAGTCCTCAGATGTGACAAGGAAGGATACTTAAAATTCTTCTTTAGGATGTTGGAAAGCGGCATATTCTTGCCCCCATCACAGTTCGAGACAAATTTCCTTTGCACTGCACATTCAGAAGAGAATCTTGACAGGCTTCTGGCTACATATGAAGCAAATCTCAAATAGGTTGCTATAACATGATAATAGGAACACGTGGCAGTGCCCTTGCTCTTGCACAGGCAGACATTGTTGCTAAGATGCTGGCTGACAGGGGTATTGATACAAGTCGTAAAATCATAAAGACTACTGGAGACAGGTTTACAGATCGGCCCCTGCACGAAGTAGCAGGTGTAGGCGCCTTTGTGCGTGAACTGGATGATAGAATGGTGGAAGGATTCATCGAAATAGCAGTTCACTCCATGAAAGACCTGCCAACGGTCAGGCCGAAAGAACTCACAACTTCTGCGGTACTTGAAAGAGATTCCCCACACGATGTGCTACTTACCAGAGATGGATCAAAGCTGGATGACCTACCAAAGGGGGCAGTACTTGGTACTACTTCCATGCGCCGGAAGGCTCAGCTTTTAAGATACAGATCCGATCTGCACGTAAAAGATCTGCGAGGTAACATTAATACCCGGATGAAGAAACTTGAAGATGGCCATTACGATGGAATCATGCTTGCAGAAGCGGGTTTACAGCGCATGAAATGGGAGCTTGATGTAGAACGTCTGGATACAGACAGGTTCTGTCCTTCTGCCAACCAGGGAACCATAGCTATTGTGACGCCTGCGGGCTCGGAGGCGGAAACAGTAACGTCTCAGCTTAGTCACACCCAGACACGTATCGCCACCGAGATAGAACGCATCGTGACAAAAGATGTAGAAGGGGGATGCACGGCTCCAATCGGTTCATTTTCACAATTCATAAACAATGATGAGGTTAGAGTACTTGCAGAGGTGCTTTCTCTTGATGGTACACGCCAGGTCCGTATTGATGAGGTGATCCCCCTGGAAGACTACCGCACTCATGCATCCAAACTTGGAAAGGAACTTGTAGCTAAGGGTGGCAAGGAACTTGTAAAAGAAGCAGTATCCAAACTCAGGATCAATAAATAGGATCTTAGAGGTTTTTCATGATTAATATCACAGGTCTACGTATGAAGAATCCGACAATACTTGCTGCAGGCATCATGGGTACCACTGGAGCAGCACTTATTAGGATGGCTCATGAAGATGCAGGTGCAGTGGTGACAAAATCCATCGGGCCACAACCCAAGGACGGACACAGCAATCCAAGTATGGTGAAACTTGACCACGGATATCTAAATGCAATGGGATTACCAAATCCTTCGTATGAATCCTTTCTGCCGGAACTTGAGAAAGCAAAATGCAAAGCTGAAGTGCCAGTGATAGCAAGCATTTTCGGTGGCAATGCAGATGAGTTCCGCAGGGTTGCAGAAGGCCTGATACCTGGGAAACCGGATGCATTCGAGCTAAATGTAAGTTGCCCCCATGCTATGGGATATGGCGCATCCGTAGGCACTGACCCTGTAATGGTAAAAGCTGTAACCTCAGGAGTATGTGAAATTGCTGATGTACCAGTCTGGGTAAAACTTACACCAAATGTCACAGACATTGTCACAATAGGTAAAGCAGCACAGGAAGGAGGGGCAGATGCAGTGGTGGCTATCAACACAGTACGTGGTATGGCCATCGACATCCATTCGGGTTATCCTGTGCTAGGTAACCGTTTCGGTGGCCTTTCCGGAGAGGGAATACGCCCGATTGCTGTTAAATGTGTTTATGACCTTCATGAGAACCTGGATATACCCATAATCGGAGTAGGAGGCATATCAACATGGCAGCATGCTATAGAAATGATCATGGCAGGTGCCAGTGCAGTACAAATTGGCTCGGCAGTTTATGGAGGAACTAATGTGTTCTCCGATATATCTGAAGGTATTAACAGGTTCCTGAAAGAATATAGTTACACAAATTTAAAAGACATCACTGGAATTGCACATGAGAGGTTCTGATGCTCCCACTGAATGCAAATATTGTCAAAATAGTGGATGAAACACCTTCCACCCGTACATTCTTTTTTGATCATTCATTCGAAGATGCCATTATTGGCCAGTTCGTCATGGTATGGATAAGAGGAGTAGATGAAATACCCATGACACTTTCCTACAAAAATGCCATTACCGTGCAGAAAGTAGGTGATGCAACATCACGGCTCTTCGATCTGAAAGAAGGCGATTCTGTGGGATTGAGAGGGCCTTTTGGAAGAGGGTTCACACTTACAAAAGAAGGAGAAAACATATTGCTCATTGCGGGAGGAGTAGGGGCAGCACCTCTTGCACCTCTTGCTGAGAACGTTTTTCCCTCATGTTCCGAGGTAACTACCATTCTAGGAGCCAGAAATGTCAATGAACTGTTGTTCATGGATAGATTCCTTCAATCTGGACAGGCATACATCACTACAGACGATGGTTCTGCACATCGCTGTGGCTTCGTAACAGATGTACTTGATGAAATCGATGTATCGAAGTATGATAGAATATATACCTGTGGACCTGAAATGATGATGAAGAGGGTATTCGGCATTCTTGAACGAGAAAGCGCATTGGACCGCACGGAGTTCAGCCTTCACCGGTATTTCAAATGTGGTATAGGAGTATGTGGCGCATGCTGCATGGACGATGCCGGCCTGAGAGTCTGTAAGGATGGACCAGTGTTTAATGGAAAAGAACTTGTGGGCAGTGAATTTGGGAAATATACAAGGGGCCCTTCTGGACAAAAGAAATTGTACTGAATAAAGAAGCATTTCTAAACAGTCATCACTGATACTTATATATAAGTATATTATATATACCAATGTTTGTTTATGAAATGAGGTGTGCTTATGGGCTTGATGGATGACGTAAAATCCAAGAAAAAACAAAAAGAAGCAGAGAATTGGTTTAATATGGGCATCAAAACCCCGGATCCGGAAAAGAAATTGGATTATTTTACTCGTTCTCTGGAATTAGAACCTAATAATGTTAGTGCATGGGTAAAAAAGGGCAGGATACTCGAAGATATGGGGAAATTCGATGAAGCAAAAAGAAGCTACGACAGAGCTACTCTTCTAGATCCGTCCTTGGACATCCGGGTAAAAAAGACAAACTCATTCCCGGAAGATAACAGAATTAGTGCACCGGATACCATAATAGAACAGCCACAGTATCCCCAAGAAGAGACGCAATATGCACAGGAAGAAGAAGATTTAGCTGTCGCATCTCCTGCAGATACAGATTTTTACGAAGCAGAAGACACTGAAGAAGTGGTATCATTCACTCCTCCACAAGGAGAAGAATCATTATTCAGCAATATTAACGAAAAACAATCTTCTATAGCTGAAGAAGAAAAAGAGAATATTGTAATGAATATTGAGTCGACAAAGTCTTCTGGGACTATAAGTTTTACCTCCCCTGATCAGGAAATAGTGCCAAAAAACAATGTAGCAAGGCAAAATTCGCCTGAAATAATAAATGAAACTATAGCTGCTACCCCATTATCTGAACCAAAAAATGATAGTGCTATCTATAGGAATAACACCCCAACTTTTGATAAAAGGCCTGCAGCGAGCAATGCCCCAGCTATTGGAAATGAAAAAAGGAAAGTTAAACCAGAGACTAGCAGAATTTCCTCTTATGTTGAGATGGAAGGAAAAAATGCCAATCTGCGCATACCCCTTTCGGAGACTATAAAATTCTGGCTTATAGGTGCAATTGTTCTATTGCTTATCTACCTCATCACTCGCCTTATCTAAGAAATTAAAAGATATGTCTTCCCAAAAGGGGAAGATTTATTTTCAAATAACTACGACAGTACCTGATATCCCAGTGCCTTCAAGCATAAAGGTATAGGTACCCGGTTTATCAAATGTATAAGTGAATACCTTGCCATAGTAAATGGTCTGAGGCTTCCATAAGTCTTCCTTGCTTACAACCACAATTGGCATCTTTGGTCTCTGGAGGTTTCTCCATGTCACAGATTCTCCAGCTTTTACTTCCATTATTGTAGGGTCTATGGTCTTGATCATAAGGAACTCCTTTGTCTGGATTACAGTCTGCGACATTTCTCCGGTCTTTGCCCCTACTTGTTCCTTGGTTTCATTTTGAACCATCAATGGACTTGACTCTGGAACAGAGGGGAAAACTTGCTCTTCCCCGGATTCCGGCACATTTGCCACATTAGATTCGGAAACAACGATTGTACCGGTTATATTGGTGCCGTTCAGCATGAAATTATAGGTACCTGGGGTATCGAAAATGAAACTGAATACCTTGCCATAATAGATGGTTTGAGGCTCCCACATATTCTCCTTGCTCACCAGAACTATAGGCTTATTTGGCCTCTGAAGATTATGCCAAGTAACAGTTTCACCGGCCTTTACTTCCATATTAGTAGGATCCAATGTTCTGATCATAAGGAATTCATTTGTCCCTCTAGTAAGCTGTGCAATGGTTCCTGTGACAGTTTGTACCATACCCTCAGTTACATTTTTTGTCTGATTCCATACCATCAAAGGCATGCTTGGAGCCGTGTCTACCCCTGATTCTTCTTCAGCTACGCTTTTCATGATCTTTTCCGAAACAATTACTGACCCTTTCATCTGAGTACCCTCAATGCTAAAGGTGTATGCCCCGGTATTTGGGAAAGTGAAGGAGAAAGACTTACCATAATAGATTGTCTGAGGTTCCCACATATCATCATCACTTACCAGAATGACAGGCTTCTTTGGCCTTTGGAGATTGTTCCATGTAACTGTATCTCCTGCCTGGACCTCTATGGTTTCAGGGCTTAAAGTGGTCATTATGACAAATTGATTCATCATGGATGATGCCTTTTGTATTGAGGCATTAGTATCTACTATCCTAGCTGATCCTCCATACTGGGAATATAAAGCGTCAGATGACTGAGCGCTTCCAACCGTAAGAACTATCCCCATGACTAAAGCAAGGATCAAAAGAGGTAATGACACATATCTCTTGTGTGATTGCATCTATAATTCCCCCAATTGAGTATCGGCCTTAGGCCTTGTTCAGATATGCCCAACCTTAATTTCCCCATTTACCAATTGGATCTGAACTTACTAAATGCGGTAGAAAAATATTACTATCGCCACATTAGAATTAATAAGTATACTTATAAATACTATACGTTCTAGAAATTAGTAAAAATAATTAATATGCAAATAAAAAGAAATGGGTCAGATTAAAGACCCAGTTGCTGCTTCTGCCTTGAAATCAATTCCCTTAGCAAAAGGAATGCCTGCTTCAGGATACCATTTTTCCACGAAGGAGAGCATGTGATATTTGAGAAATGCTTTAAAAGGCATGCTTGCCAAAGCCATAGCAATTATGAAAAGTATTAACTCTACTAAAGCAACTGGAGCAAGAACTATCCATTCCGAGCCTGGCATAACCAACGATAACAACAAGTAGAGAATACCATCCACTATCAACAAAGGTAATAAGGTGACCAGAAGTGCAAGCATTATGATAACAAATCCTGCTATGCCAACAATTATTCCCAACACTGCCCTTCCTACCCAGTAAACAATAATCTGTTGCCAGTCGAGTTTGAATTTTCTGAGAACTTCCATGATAGCTGACAAAACCCCTACATTCAGGTATAATGATACTGGTATAGACATGCTTATGAAGGAGCCAAGAATAGAAGCAATGATTGCAAAAATAATAACTAGAAGCATAACAAGCAACATTCCTCCGATGATAGATAGCCAGAAAAAGTCGCCTGAAGGCATACCAAATATCACAACAAATGGAAGCACCAGCAATGCGAGCACTAACAGGGACAAAAAAAGTGCCGCTAGCTTGATAATAAACAACTGCAATCCTTTTCCAAGAAAACGGCGAGAATATTCCCAGAATTTAACGCTATTACTTACAAGCGACTCCACCAATACGAATTCCATAACACTGGAAACATACATGAAAAAAATAATCAGAATGAGCACCAGCGCTATAAGTGCCATTACAGCTAAACTGAACACGGAATCAATCGCATTACTTATTGAATCAAGTGGGTTATAGTCAGAATTGTAACCTGAATCATAACCAATTCCATGATTCGAATCCATATATGAGTTTGAAGCGGAATTGAAAGAGTTGCCACCATAACTCGAACCTCCGCCGCCTATGAACATTAATATAATAGCAAGTTTTACCCATTTCCAGAAATCAAATGGTTCAAAAAGACACTTTTTTGTACGCTTGTAAGCGACTTCCACTGCATCTACCACATACCAATCCATAAGAGGAATTAGACAGAGTTTATTTAAATAGCTTACCTAGTGGATATTATTGAATTAGTAGGCTAGCAACTTTTACTATTTCTAACACTCACTCTTATCTACAATGAGCGCAAATCCTTAGCCATATGCTGGGTCGCTTCAGGTACAGGGATGAAATATTTTATGGGAATGTGGATCGCAACAAGGTAATTGGAAAGGGAAATGTAGAAGGAAAGGTATTCGAACTTTCCGAACTATGCATTCTTCCCCCATCTGTACCTACGAAGATCGTATGTGTGGGCTTGAACTACCATGACCATGCAGTTGAAGTCAACATGCCAATACCGAAAGAACCGGTGCTTTTCCTTAAGCCTCCGTCAGCTGTCATTGGACATATGGATAAAATTGTTTATCCGCGCATGAGCGAGCAAGTGGATTTTGAAGCAGAGTTGGCCGTAGTCATAGGTAAACGCTGCAAGAACATCAAGAGGAAAAAAGCAGTAGACGTGATAGCAGGATACACATGTTTTAACGATGTAACAGCAAGAGACCTACAACGGAAGGATCGCCAGTGGACACGGGCTAAAAGCTTTGACACATTTGCCCCCATAGGTCCTTTCATAGTACCTGCAGACCAGATAGATCCAGAGAAAGTACGCATAAGTAGCAGAGTAAATGGTGTGACTAAGCAGGACTCATGTACTTCAAATATCATTTTTGATATACCTTATCTCCTCGAATTCATTTCAAATGTAATGACTCTTGAAGTTGGGGACATTATTGCCACAGGTACTCCACCGGGCGTGGATTCTTTGCACCCCGGAGATGTTGTAGAAATAGATATCGAAGGTATAGGTGTTCTAAAAAACGAGGTGATATAATGCTTTTTGACCAGATCGAACGGGAACTGGACATCTCTGAAAGACATTTGGTAGTCCTTAAGACTGTAGTGGAAAAAGGACCAATTGGCATACTTAAGCTTGCGGAAGAAACCGGGATGCCTACCCATAAAGTGCGCTATTCACTTCGAGTACTGGAACAAGAACAACTTATCAAGCCTTCTATACAGGGTGCCATAGCAGGTCCGGCCGTGAAAAAATTTAAGAAAGATTTTGAAGACGACATGACCAGACTTCAGGAAATGACAGCCAATATACTTCGGATCGGAAGGTCGATTTAATATTTAGATTGCCCTTAAAAGGCACACATTATTATATTTTTAGACTTAATGTATTACTCCACAGAACATTAACTTTAACTAGTTTCCACTCAACTAAACCCAGAATAATACGCGTCAGATGACACAGGAAATTAATTCCGTATCCAGGGAGAGTCCGGATGACATTAACTGATGAGGATAAACAGATCATTGAGAAATACGCACTTCAAAATGCTGTGAAGTATGGAAAAGCCCCGCAGCTTGCGGCTGTTATGGGCAAAGTAATGGGAGAATGCACCCATCTGAGAGCCAGTGCAAAAGAAGTATCGCCTCTTATACAAGAGATCCTGGAAAGGGTCGCGAAAGAAACTCCTGAGCAGTGGCAGGCAAGACTTGAAGCACTTGCACCTGAGCTTATTGAGGATATGTGTACTAAAAAGGAACCTTTAAAGGGTTTAAAACCACTTGAAGGTGCTGAGTGTAAAAAAGTGGTCATGCGTTTTGCACCGAATCCAAATGGTCCTCCTACGCTGGGCAGCACCCGTGGTATAGTGGTGAACTCGGAGTACGTGAAGATGTACGAGGGCAAGCTTATCATCAGATTCGATGACACAGACCCGCAAACCAAGCGACCTATGCTTGAGGCTTACGATTGGTACTTGTACGACTGCAAGTGGTTAGGTGCTAAACCTGACCAAGTGGTCATTGCGTCCGATCGCATACCGCTTTATTATAAGTATGCACGACAGCTCATAGAACAAGGCAATGCATATGTGTGCTTCTGTAGCAGCGAGGATTTCAAGAACCTCAAGGATATCAGCGAGCCTTGTCCCCACAGAGATGCAAGCCCACAGGAGAACCTTATGCACTGGGACAAAATGCTGGCCGGAGAATATGAAGCAAAGGATGCAGTGCTTCGCCTGAAGACGGACATCAAGCACAAAGATCCCGCAATAAGGGATTATGGAATTTTCCGCATTGTTAAACAACCCCATCCACGACCTGAAATCGACTCTAAGTATGTTGTTTGGCCTCTTTTAGATTTTGAGGGAGCTATTGAGGACCATGAGCTTGGCACCACCCATATCATACGGGGTAAGGACCTGATGGATAGCGAGACACGCCAGACATACATCTATAAGTACCTAGGCTGGAAGTATCCAAAGACCATGCACTGGGGCAGGGTGAAAATGCACGAGTTCGGCAAGTTTAGTACCAGTACCTTGCGCCGTGCAATTGAGGAAGGCGAATACTCCGGCTGGGATGACCCGCGCCTTCCAACTCTGAGGGCTATGCGCAGAAGGGGAATATTGCCCCAGGCTATCCGCAAGTTCATGATAGAGATGGGTGTAGGCGAAACTGATGTGAGCATCAGCATGGACACATTATATGCTGAGAACAGAAAGATAATAGACCCTCTCGCTAGCAGGTACTTCTTTGTATGGGATCCTGTGGAACTCACAATAGCAGGTGCACAACCCCGCACAGCCAAACCCCCAAAACACCCCACAGAGAACAAGGGATACCGGAGCATCGATGTTGAAGATAAAGTGTTTGTATGTAAGGACGATATGGAACAGCTTCAGATAGGCTCATGCATTCGCCTGAAGGACCTGTACAATATAGAGATCACCTCTCTTTCCCCGCTTCAGGCCAGTTATATAGGTGATGAAGTGGCCAACCTTAAGAAGGACCGCATGAAGATCATCCACTGGGCACCAGTTAATGGAACCCCGGTCAAAGTGCTCTCTCCCGATGGCGAGTTCAAAGGTATTGGAGAAAAGCTGATCTCAACTGAACTGGACAATGTTGTGCAGTTCGAAAGATTTGGCTTCTGCAGAATAGATTCTGTAGGCCCAGAGATCGTGGCTTACTTTACACACAAGTAATTAATTTGGGTGGGTGAAACCTCCCTTTTCTATTTTTTATATATTTTCTTGTTCCTTAGCATACATTTTAAGAAAAAGATTAGTTTGTCGTCTATATACGACAAAATTTGCACATTTTATCGATACTCGATAGACAGATAAATGAATTTGAAAGAACATAATCCGAAAATTTGTTTCAAAAACTTTCATTTTAACATGAAAAATGAAATCTACATAAGTGACAATATTATCAACAAAACTGTGGGTAATGTAGCGTTTGAAAAGAGTTTACATCCAAATATAAAGGTGTATTATAATGTTTTAGGGTATTTGGTTTTACTAATTTTGTGAGGTGATTAAATGGATATTTTTGGTTTCAGACTATACAACAAATCAAAAAGGATATTTTTTAAATCATTACCCTACCTAGCTGCAATCATTACAGGAGATTTTTTTTATATATTATCAAATAAAATAAATTCAGGTTATTATGATTTGCTCATAAATATTTCAGCTGCTTTTATCGCTATTCCTTTTATCTATTTATTCTATGAAACTGCCCAATCATTTTCAACTAAGCAGCTAAATCGAGAAATATTTGATTATGCTAAAATGCAAATTGATAGAGAAATTATGTCGATATTAAACCAATTGCAAAAGATAGTCTATACACTTGATGAGAAAATATTTACAACTAAATCAATAACTAACCTTTTAGATATACAACGAAAAGATTTTAAAAATAAAATTGCCCAAAATAAATACATAGGGTTTCAAGTTTTTAAAAACTGGGAAGTAACTGAAGAGGCTTTGCATGATATTTTGAAAAACCCATTTATTTTAGAGAAATTAGAAAATAATCAAGTGATAGCCTTAATAAGAATATTGAAAAGTATAAGGCATCTTGAATCTATTCAGAAAATCAATGGTTTATATATGGATACAACCGAAAAAGCAGAAGGCTATAAAATTCAAAATGGTATCGAACTGAACAGTAAAAATCCATTCCCTCAAAGACATCTATTATTGAAGCATTTAGAAAAAGACAAATTCATCGTATGGGACTTTGGAGATATACCAAAATATAATATCGAAAAGTGCCTCAATTATTATAAAATCAATCCTGAAATGCTAGATGCTTACTCTTAGGCAATTTTTGAGTTACTAGAAGCTATAAATTGTTGGTTGGAAGAAACGGGAAATGAATTCGTTGTTGATACAAAGACTTTTGAACTTCAGCAAATCAATAACAAGTTCACTTAATATCTTCTTACAAAATTGACAATCATTGGCTTAGATTTTTAAATAGATTCCTGAAAACATGCCTAAATTAAGTACTTATTAAAAAATATAGCGATGAAATCTCAAACTAATTAAATATTGAAATAAACCAATTGCTCAATCTTGAAATATATAAATCCCACATCTCAAGAGAACAAAATCAATATATAGTATCGTTCTTATGGAAAAACTCTATTCCAAACCGAATAGAGGTGACGATATGAAGAAAGTGCTCAATTTTTTAGTATTGGGACTGCTTGTTGTAAGCCTAGTAGCAATTTCAGGCTGTGCTGACAAAACAGCAGAAACAACAGAAAAGACTACAAATGAAACAACTGCACCTATGGCTCCAGAGAATGGAACAGTACCACCAGCAGGTCCAGGAATGCAGCCGGGATTGAATGGTACAGTACCACCAACAAGTGAAACAATGGTACCTGGAAACGGTTCAGCAAACATGACCGCACCTGAGACCACAATCTAAAATTAAAGTATATATTTAAACTATACTCTTCTTTGTTGATAATTCCGTTTTTGCAGAAATATGCAAAAGCGGAACCATCAATGATATTAAAACGCAAAATAGCACTCATTTATTGAAAGTGCATTCAGCATCTTCGATTCTAATTCTTTTTTCAGGATATGCTATTTTACTCCTCCTTCCTATGAAAGACTCATCCAGATCAGTTGACATCTGTATGGCTAAAGATGCCGGAATGCCCATGACCAACATATCTGGAGGAAACCACAGGTTTCCAGTAGGATCAGTGGGACCGATATAAGCAGAATCTTTTGGTGCATGTTCTGCCATGCCTGCAGGGAAAGTAATCATCACTGAACAGGTAGCTCCGGCGGGGATCAGAGTCTTGAAGAAAGGATTGGAACTGCTGAACTGTGCCAGTCCGCACAGGTTCCTTATCTGTTCAGCACCTGCGAAGAGGAGGACTGACCTGATCGTTGCTAGCTCAATCTCATCGGTACACGGTGCAATGATAATGTATTTACCTGGCGGAGTAATTATACCAATGCGCTTTTTTTGCTCATCAAATAGCTCTGCCGTTGCCTTCAAATTCTCCGCAGCACCACCACGGAAATCCGGGGTGCCCACAGTCACAAAATACTTAAGTTTAGGGTGCGGTTCTGCAAAACCCATCCACACCAACCCACCGCCGCAACACTGCTCATGACCTGCTTCGACGTAAACAGCGGATATTTTATCCGAAAGCGCAACACTATAGGCAACCCTTGCTATGCACCGATCAATTTTATACGATGGTACAGCATCTTGCGGCATCTTATCAGAGCCATATACACAAAGCGGGCGCAACTTCAGCCTCCCGGCCTCCACAAGTTTCTTCCCCAGCTCCCCAACACTTACCATATTACCACTCCCCATAAAATAACCAGTCCACCTTCTGTAAAATATGCTTATAACCAACCCTTTGAAATCCAGTGGTCCACATTATGAGGCCACTGCTCTTTGTTGGCTATTATGACGTTTCTGAACCCTTCTCTCCATGCCTTATGTACCGCTTCCTGCTCAGGATATTTTCTTTTCTCACGTATAGCTTCCACAAGATCTCTACCCATCTCATATGATCTTCCAATAGCTGCTTCCATTGCAGATGGACCTTGGACCATTGCACATCCCACGCCACCGATGATATTGCCTCCGCATATCCTCATGAAAGCATTCATGATATCAAGCACAAAATTAACATCACTGCTACCTGCAGTTGTCAAAGAAAAACCATACTTTTCGTCAAAGAGCTGCTCATGAGCAACATGAGGACTCCTATCAAACAATGTCTTAAGTTGTGCAGTCACATTAGCCATATAATTAGGGCTACTCCATATGATACCGTCTGCATCCAGCAATTTTTCCAATACGGCATTGTAATCATCCTTTATGGGGCATACACCTATCTTATGACAAACATCACATGCTTTACAGTACTTGATATTCAATTTTGTGACATCAACTAACTCCGTTTCTCCTCCTGCTGCTGTGACACCTTCCAGAGCCGCATCCAAAAGCTTCAATGTATTGCTATTCTTGCCTCTTGGGCTTGATTGTATTGCAACTATTTTCATAATACCATCCTTATTACAAACCAACATTTGAAATCTATACTTCCTACTTCATAAATCCTTACTATGACTGCTATTGTTAGAATATTCAATGACCCTGTAACAACGAAAAATATAAAATCAGTCTTCGAAATGCAGAGCTTTTGAGTATCGGGTGCCGATTGAGTAACTACTTTTCAAAATAGCATTGACTCTGAAAAAGAGACAACTGATGACTTCAAATAATATTGACTTTGCCACCCGAATAACATCCTGGTAGATATATTATTATAATATAATAAACATATTAGAATAAAATTATGCGTACTCACAGGTCTATACAATTTGCGGAACGGGTGAAGTAAATGAGAATCAAATTGAAAGAAGCAAGTCATGTAGCTCTAATATTGATCATAACGATGATCATTGCAGGGATCTCTCCGGCTCAAGGAACGAACATAGAATTAGTTGATAGCCTTGGTGGAGACAATTACGACATTGCAATAGCTGGAAATTATACATACGTTGGACAAGGAAACGATCTTGTCATTTTGGATCTTACCGATGACACAAAACCATCTGAAATATCAAGAACATCCACTCCATCAACAATAAATGCCATTGCATTAGCAGGTAACTACTCCTATATGGCCAATGGAGAAAATGGTCTTATAATAGCGGATATAACCGATGTCTCTGCACCCAAGATCACTGGAAATAATAGTACTGGTGGTGTTGCATCTGATATTTGTGTATCCGGCAACTATGCCTATGTGATCGGAAGCAATGGACTTTCGATTATGAGCATCAGTAATCCCTCATCTCCGACATATGTAAGCAGTTATGTAGCTGGTGAAATGAGTGACATTGCCATATCAGGCAACAATGCATACATAATAAGCAAAGACAATATGGAAGATGAAGATTTTTATAGCCTTCTTATCGTAGACATCACTAACCCAGTATCTCCAACACTAACAGGCACTTATGGTATAGGAGAAGGAGGAAGTGTTGCTATTGTAGGAAACTATGCATACGTTTCATCTGGCAGTGGCTTTATGATAGTAGATGTCACAGACCCGGTTGCACCTGCATTTGCAGGCAGTTATGACATTGGAAATAGTGTGAATGAAATAAAAGTATCAGGAAACTATGCCTACTTAACTGGCTATAGCCTTACGATCCTGGATATTACGAACCCATTAACACCAGTGCTTGTAAGCACCTATGATATTGGAAATGCACAGGAAATGGATATAGCAGAAGATTATGTGTACGTTATCAATTCAATGAGCGGAAGAAATAATGGCGTTGTTATTCTAAATATTACTGATCCTGCAGTGCCTGCATACGTCGGTATTTACAGCACAACTCACAATGCTTACGATATTGCTACTTCAGACAACTATGCCTATATAGCAGATTATAACAATGGACTTGTCATTGTTAACATCACCAATCCCACTACATTAAAAGTAGAAAGCTCTATTGGTATTGAAAACCATCCATATGACATTGATGTTGCAGAGAATTACGCTTACATCGCCAACAGTGGACTCACGATCCTGAATACAACTAACCCTTTGTTGCCAAAGATCGAAAGCAGTTACTATAACTATTCTGGTGATGCAGCTGGAGTTGCCATAAAAGACAATTACGCCTATGTAGCAAGCATTTTTGGCGGTCTTTTGATATTAAACATCAGTGATCCGGCAGCACCAACATTTGTAAGCAATTATGTTACCGATGATGCACAAAGTGTTGACATATCAGGAAATTATGCCTACATAGCCAATGGTTTCAGTGGCGTATTCATTCTTAACATAAGTGATCCGAAAACACCGGTATTAGTGGGCAGCTATAACACTCGTGGATATGCAAATGATGTTGCTGTGGCAGGTAATTGTGCTTGTGTAGCAGATGGTAACAATGGCCTCGCAATACTGAACATCACAAATCCTTCATCACCAAATCTTGCCAGTACTTTTGACACTGTTGGCTATGCAAATGATGTTACCATTTCAGAAGATAGTGCTTATGTAGCAGCCAGTGACAATGGGCTTGTAGTAGTAGATATAAGCAACCCGATAGAACCAACACTTGAAGGAAGTTATGCTACCGGAAATGCATTTGGTGTTGCTGTATCAGATGATAATGCGTATGTAGCTGATTACAATGATGGCCTCTTCGTATTTCACCTGAGTGAATCCCAGGACAGTACATCACCAGCATCTGTAACCAATCTTAAAGAAAGTGGTGTTGGCTCAAGCTGGATAAGATGGACATGGACAAATCCCACTGATGCAGACTTTAGCCATGCTATGATATACATAGATGGTACATTTGCCATAAATACATCTGATCAGTATTACAACTTAACAAAACTAGCCGAAGGAACCACGCATACCATAGGCATCAGAACTGTAGACACTTCCGGGAACATTAACTCTGTACTCGTAAATGACACAGCAATAACTATTGCACCAGACAGAACATCACCTGCATCTGTAACCAACCTTAAAGAGAGTGCTGTGGGTTTGAACTGGATCAACTGGAAGTGGGTAAATCCATCCAATGCAGACTTCAGCCATGTGAAGGTGTACATGAATGGTGTGTTTATCACAAATACATCTGGTAAATCCATTAACTCCTACAATTCAACAGGACTTTCTGAAGGAAACAATTACACTATCAGCATACAAACAGTCGATAGTAATGGCAACATAAATTCTACAATGATCAATGACTCTGCCACTACAGTGAAACTCCCGCAGATATCCAATCTCTCGGGAACGAACATTTCTACAAGTTCTATTACACTGGTATGGCAAGCTTCCGACAATACCAAGAACGTGCAAATAAGCTGCAATGACATAGTTATTGGTACCGTTAGCGGAGCAACGACATATGTAGATAGTGACCTGAGCAGTGATACAGATTATAACTATACATTGATCCCAGCCAATGAAGAGGGATTGGCAGGAAATGCAGTAACTATTAACCTCAGAACATCCTCTGCCGGCAGCAGTGGCGGAAGTGGAGGAGGAAGCAGCACCACAAAGAGTAGCACTGGTGGTGGAGGTGCCGGAAGTGCCGAAGACTTTGAGAACGTATTACTGAAAGATATCGCAAATGCATACTTAATAATGAATGAAAATGCAAGCTATGAATTTACAAAAGAAGGTAATCCGATACAGTCAATAAGCTTCTATTCCCTCAAGAACTCCGGGGAGATAACATCTACTATAGAAGTACTGAATGACAAGTCAAAACTAGTGAACAGTACTCCTGAAGGAAGTGTCTATAAATACATCAATATTTGGGTAGGTAAATTCGGCTTTGCGACAGAAGCAAACATCAAGGATTCAAAGGTAAAGTTCAAAGTGGCTAGCTCCTGGATGCAGGATATGGGTGTAAATCCAGAAGAAATAAGGTTGCAGAGATACAATGGCAATGAATGGAAAATGTTACCGACCAGCTTGATAAGCAATAACACAGATTATCTGTTATTTGAATCTCAGACACCTGGTTTTTCACCATTTGCGATCACAACCGGAGGAACACCTAAACAGGTCAATGTTGAAGAAACTAACAAATTACAGGCTACAGGATCAGATGAATATTTGAACAATCCTCTTGAGACTGGAAATGCCGACCTGGACAAAACAAAACCAGAGAAATCCAGGACCTGGACATTGATATTGATATTCCTTGTAGCAGGATTATTTGTTACAGGACATGAATATCTGAAGAAGCAACGAAATTGATAAGTTTTACCCCTGTACTTGCGTGCAGGGGGACCATTCACAAGATACGGATATTTAACTATTCGATTGTTAAGATTCTTTTTTGTTACCTTTAGTATCTGCCGATATTAACTCACATAAGTCTGTATTTTAATCTTGTAACATAAATCGTTGATAGCAGAGAGGTAAAACAAACTTTCACCCTTTATGCCTGCGATAGATATATTTATAGGGATGCTTTTAAGATAAACCTAATATTAGTTTAAAACAAATTATATATAAATAAGTTCCAGATCAGGGTGTGATGAGTGGGACTGAAAATTCAAATGGAGATAAAATGCACCTTATAATAGCAGAAAAGCATATCGCAGCAAAAAGGATAGCAAACATACTTTCTGCGGGAAAACTCAGCCAGGTGCGTGTGAACGGGGTAGATACATATCAGTTCCAGGCTGAAGACGGACAAAAAGTATTCATAGGCTTAAGCGGGCACATTGTAAAACTTGATTTCCCTAGATCCTATAACAACTGGCAGAAGGTAGAAGCAAAAGAACTGGTGGATGCGGACGTAATTACAGTTTCCACAGAAGCGCGGATAGTAGCTGCACTTAAAAAACTAGGTAAAGAAGCAGACTATGTAACAATTGCAACTGACTACGATCGTGAAGGAGAACTTATTGGAGTGGAAGCCTTGAAGATCATCCGGGAAATTAATCCGGATGTGCACTTTGACAGGGTACATTATAGTGCCATCACCCCTAAAGAGATCATAGATGCATTTGAGAATGTAGCAAAAATAGATTTCAATCTTGCAGATGCAGGCCATTCCCGGCAGGTCATCGACCTTGTATGGGGTGCTTCCTTAACACGTTTCATATCCCTTGCTGCAGGAAGACTAGGGAAACTATTCCTTTCAGTGGGCAGGGTCCAATCTCCCACATTAGCGCTCATAGTGGACAAGGAAAGAGAAAGAGAAGCCTTTGAGATCAAGCCATACTGGGAATTGTATGCCCAGCTTAAAGACAAGAAAGGAAATGATTTTACTGTACAGCACGTAAACAGGCGCTTCTGGGAAAAACAAGAGGTTGATGCGGTAGTTACTAAATTGGGAAAGACCGCCATCATCATAGAGGTTGTTACAGCAACTAAACAGGATAAGCCACCCATCCCATTCAACACCACTGAGTTCATTACTGCAGCCAGTTCTCTGGGTTTTACTCCCGCCAGCGCTATGCGTGTTGCTGAGGCACTGTACATACAAGGTTTCATTTCATATCCCAGAACTGACAACACAGTGTATCCCGCTACCCTGGATCTAAGAGAGATGATAGAGGTTTTTGCCAAAGGTACATTCAAAGAGTATGCAGACAAACTGCTTGCAAAAGAGACACTGGAGCCTACGCGAGGCAAAAAAGAAACAACCGACCATCCTCCTATATATCCGGCATCCCTTGCCAAGAAATCCGAACTGAGTGAGCAGGAATGGAAAATATATGAAATGGTAGTAAGGCGGTTCTTTGCAACATTTGCAGAACCTGCCGTATGGGAAACTATCAAAGCGAAATTTGATATCAGTTCGGAGGAATTCAGCGCCACGGGAGCCAGGCTTGTGGAAGCCGGCTGGAGATGGTACTACCCATATAATGCACCAGAGGACAGGCTTCTTCCGGCTATGAAAGAAGGAGATGAGATGAATGTCCGGGAAATAGAGGTCCAGAACAAGGAAACCCAGCCACCGGGAAGATACGGTCAGGGACGTCTTATCCGCACGATGGAAGAATTGGGACTAGGTACAAAAGCAACCAGGCATGAGATCATTAGTAAATTGTATTCCCGGGCATATGTGCACGGAAATCCTTTGCAGCCGACAAAAACAGCATATGCTGTAGTGGAGGCCCTTGAAAAATATGCCCCCACCATATCAAAGTCGGAAATGACAAGCAAGCTTGAAGCAGACATGGATAGAATAGCAGAGGGACATATTCCAGAAGAAGAAGTGCTTCAAGAGTCAAGAGAAATGCTGAATTCTGTGTTTAGCGACCTTGAGAGTAATAAGGATAACATTACAGAATCTCTTAGGGCTGGACTTAGAGAAGATAAAGTAATAGGCACCTGTCCTAAATGCGGGTCCTTACTCATGGTAATGAGGTCAAAGAGAGGGTCCAGGTTTATAGGGTGTAAGGGTTATCCAGACTGCAGTTTCTCTCTGCCTCTGCCAAAGAGCGGACATGTAGTTGTCACTGACAAGCTATGTGAGGAGCACGGACTGTACCACATCCGCATAATCACTGAGGGGAAAAGACCCTGGAATCTGGGATGTCCTCACTGTAACTTCAACGAATGGCAACAATCACAGCAGGAAAAAGAAAAAGGTACACAAGAACAAAATGAAGTAGAAGACACATCTTCAGATAAACAGGGGAAAATAAGAAAAAAGATAACTGACATAAAGGGAATAGGTAAGGTCACTGCCGAGAAGCTTGACAGCGTGGGTGTTTCCAAAGTAGAGGATCTTGTTAACAGGGATGCAGAGGAACTGGCAAAGCTTACTAAGATATCAATTAATAAAATAAGAGAGTGGCAGGAAGCCGTTGTTTGAGAGGTGGGATTATGAAACTAAGGTTCTTGGGAGCTTGCAGGGAAGTCGGGCGGTCAGCCCTGTTCTTGGATGATAGCATCATGCTTGATTATGGGATAAAGATGGGTGAACCACCCGAGTATCCCGTTAATGGAGTCAGGCCACAGGTTGTGCTGTTATCTCACTGCCACATTGACCACAGCGGTCTTGTACCTAATCTCATGGACCTTGAACCCGATATTTTCATGACCCCACCTACTGCCGATCTTGCAAATCTACTACTTAGAGATAGTCTGAAGATCGCAGAGTCCACAGGTGTGAATGCGCCCTACGATGCCGGTGATGTACACACGTTTATGTATAGAACAAAGACAGTAGATTATCGCGCCAAATTCTATACACATGGCTATGATGTCGAGTTCTATGATGCAGGCCATATTCCTGGAGCAGCCTGCATCTATGTGACCTCAAAGAGCAGGGAAAGCTTGCTATATACAGGTGACATAAATACTTCAGACACCCGCCTTGTATCGGGAGCAGTGGACTTCCCAGATGCTGACTATCTGGCAATCGAAAGCACCTATTTCTCAAAAGACCACACATCCAGGAAAGAAACAGAAGCAGCTTTTATCGAATCTCTCAAGAGTACTCTGGATATAGGCGGTAATGTGATAATCCCTGCTTTTGCCATAGGCAGGACACAGGAGATGCTAATGTTACTGGATGCTCATGGAATCAGACCTTATGTGGATGGCATGGGCAAGGATGCTTATGAGATAATGATAAAGCACCCATCATACCTGCGTAATCCCACACATCTGAAGAGGGCATATGACAACGCCATACCTGTTAAAAGTTCAAAGAGAGATGACGTGCCAATGGAATCCTCAGTAATTGTGACGACTTCAGGCATGCTTAACGGAGGACCGGTCATGTATTACCTTAACAAATTATACAATGATCCGAAATCCAAGATAATGCTTACAGGGTATCAGGTAGAGGGAACTAATGGCAGAATGGCTTTAGATACTGGCATAATAGAAAATAATGGAATGTTGCAACAGTTAAGGATGAAACTTGAGCACCATGATTTTTCAGCTCATGCGGGAGATAAAGAACTTAAAGCCATTGTAAAAGACTTCTGTGACAGGGGTACCAAAGCTGTGTTTACAATGCATGGCGACAATACAGAAGGCTTTGCAACCTGGATAGAAGAAGAAATGGGTATCAAGGCTTATGCTCCGGTTACAGGAGAAGAATTTATTCTTCATTAAACTGTTTTTTTCAGTTTACGTGTGACCCTTTTAAGGCTCTCGATTGCCCCGCCATGCTCGGGATCTATTTCAAGAACCTTCAAAAAGCATTTTGTAGCGTCGTCCAGTTGCCCAAGGCTTTTATATGCTATACCTTTTTTGTACCAGATCACAGCGAATTTACTGTCAATTTCCAATTCTTTGTGCAGTTTGCTATAGCAAGCTATAGCCTCTTCATGTTTGCCGATATGAGCCAAAGCTATGCCTTTATTGAACAAGGCACTTTCATTTGAGACATCAATATCCAGCACTTTATTATAGCAGAATATGGCTTCATCATACCTTTCCAGGCTAAAAAGGACTATTCCTTTATTGCACCACACATCCACATCAAGCTTGTTATGCTGGAGAGCCATGTCAAAACACTCAAGCGCTTTTTCATGCATACCAAGATAGGAGTAGGCTATACCCTTATTTCCCCAAATAAGAGCTATCAAATCATGATTCCATAGAGATGGATCCTCTGAATGTGATTCCAAGATCCTGTCATAACATGCGATCTTATCTTCAGGGTCTTCGCTAAAAAAACTTTCCTTGAACCAATAATCATCGAAGCTTTGTTCATCCATCGCCCTATCCTCTGATCATAAAATGATCCAATCCAAAAATCCAAAATAATAATAGTATGCCCGGAAGAAACGTTAAGACAATATTATTATATCCCCAATTTTCGGATACAGAAGGCTTCTATAGCCATGAAGTATATGATGAAAATTATTGTATATATACATACTCATAGAATATGTATATGCCATGTTTTAAGGCTGATAAAGACAATAAAGTTAGGTGTTTGAAACATTCAACATTTTCGCAGGGAGCACTACATGCCAGTCATGTCAATAATAGCTTGCAGGATACTCGAAGAAGAGTTATTTCATGTCCTATCATTGAAAAATGCCTTTAACTATCTATTTATTGCAGATACAAAGGAAGCAAAAGCACTTGCACGGCACCTTAGGAAAGTTAATATACCTTATGCACCTCTGCCGCTGGACAAGATGCCTGACATGATCAGGCAGACAAAAAGTTCCTGCAAAAGCAACATTATTAGACGATTATTTATAAAGTACCCTCATGAAGAGGATTTTATAGTGGTGGTGCAAATCCTTGAACTTGGACTACACAGAGACCTTAAATTATTACGTAGAGGAGTATATACAGCAATAGAACAAATGTCTGCTTATTCAGATGGCATACTGTTATTCTACGGCCTGTGCGGTAATTCCTTAAAAAATATAGAAAATGATCTCCCAGATATCAGATGCCCTATATATCTGCTAAAGGATGGTGACGATAACAGAGTGGATGACTGCATAAGCATAGCTTTGGGCGGCAACAGAAAATATGAAGAAGCGTTCGAGGCATGCAGAGGAAAAGGCACATTGTTTTTTACTCCAATGTGGGCATCCAATTGGAAAGATGTGGATGCTCCAGCCAACAAACAGGAAGATCTGGCAACAATATGTAATTCATTTAACCGATACCATATAAGCCGAATTGTAAAAATAGAAAGGGATCAACAATATGATTCGGCTTTTGAACAAAATGTGAGACAGTTTGCCGAAATGTTCGGGGTGGAGGTCGCCTCCGTACCTGGAACCTCTGAAATAGTCGAAGAATGCTATTCAAATGCGAAAAATGCTATAATGAACGAATACAAAAGAGAATACTGTTAAAAATTTCCCCTTACTTTTTGTCTGAGTATATTGTCAATATGGATTACTTCATTAGCATCATCACCTACAAGACACATGCCTTTTTTGTCCATTGCCCAGATCCGATAACCCGGAAGAATATCCCTTGGAAAATCTTCGGAAGGTAATTTATCGATATCAAGAGTGCATGTTTCCATAAGAGGATAATCCTCAGGATTTAGTTCCATTATACTAATCACTTTCCCGATCATGTCCAGTAAGTAATCAATATTCTCATGGTCCCATAACTTGATCCGGTTACAAACAATGGGCAGAATAGATTCTTGAACACCTTTATTGGCAAGTATTTTGGAAGCCATACAGATAGAAGCATTATCAGCCTTTGATTCTTCATCTGGTCCCCTAAAACAGAAACTACCCTCTTCGACCATACGATCAAAATCAAGAGGAAATCTGGATTTTTCAATGGCTTTCTTAACGGCATCTGTAGTAAGATCATAATCATTTGCTATCCTTTCAATAGCCTTACCAACAACCATACATTTATTCATGATCATAAGCTCCTTTTTTAATTATCTGTTCCAGATCTGCAGGAGTATTGATGTTGGAAAAGGATACAAGCTCCCTGTCCATAAACTGAATTCGATCCATATTTACAAAACTAACATCAGGTAATTGCGACACAGCTGCCATCACACAATAATCATCCTGTTGTATAGACCTCTCTATAGCAGGAATAACTCGCTCTCTTTTGTAAACAGAGTGTAATGGCTCTTTTCTACCGTCATTCCACATAGGAATGGCAGCATCATGACCTACTGCTTCATTAAACAAAAAAGAGATTACATCGGATCTTATAAAAGGCATGTCACAAGCCACAACAAATACATAGTTACCGGATGCTCCCCGCATACCTTCCAGCATTCCGCCAAGAGGGCCTGTTTCTTGATGTTCATCACATAATAATTTTACATTCAAGACATATTTAGAGAAAGCTTCCTGTTGTCTTTGGTCCCTTACCGAAATGATTACTTCATCTACTACCGTACCAAGGACATCGATAGTTTTTTCCAGCAAGGTTTTATCCTTATAGGTTAGCAAAGCTTTTTCCCTTTCCCCAAGCCTTGTTCCTTTGCCACCAGCTAATATTAGTCCAGACCTTTGCATTGAGCCTCAACTATTGCAATAAATTTATATGATTGTATAGTATAATAAGATGTTATTTTCAACCTTAGTTTCGCAATACTTAAAATAGATTCCTACATACTTAAACTTATGATCGAGAATCCTGAAATTGAATGCATCAGTACCCTTGCCAGAGAAATACTTGTGGCAGCACGCACAGCACCTAAAGCAAAAGGTAAGGATGACCTTGTAACCGGCATCCTTGAGCATGATGAACAGGAAACTCTTGCCAGATTCATGGAAGGTATGGCAGATGAAAGGGGAGATTATTTTGCATTCTTCAAAAGGGATGCAAGAAATATAAGAGAGGCTGATGCCGTGGTACTCATGGGTCTACGCAACGCAGGTGTTGTAGGACTTAATTGTGGTGCATGCGGATATAAAAAATGCGACGAGATGCTGGAAGCACAAAAGGTAAAGACAGATTTCAAGGGCCCACAGTGCAGTATCAAATACATGGACTTGGGGATTGCACTAGGATGTGCTGCAGCCAAGGCCAAAGACCTCTGTATTGACAACAGAATATTTTACAGTGCCGGTACCGCAGCCATTAAAGCAGAGATGATAAAGGCCGACATTGCCATGGCAATTCCTTTAAGTGTTAAGGGGAAGAACATTTTCTTTGACCGGAAGTAGCCTTAAGTTTCAAGCAAGGCCACGCCGCCGTTCACTACGATATTCATCAAGCATGGAAGCCAAATGTTGATGTTCCTGCTCCCTTCTCTTTTTCTTTGCATCTTCCTCCCATGCGGATAGTGCCTGTCCCAGAACATTGGGCCCCACGGTAGCAAAATCATCAAATCTATGAACTACTACATTTTTAAGAACCGCCACATTCCCCTGGAAAAAAGCATCATTTGCTGCATGTGAAATATCATCTTTTATGATCACAGCTCTTATACCAGCTTCTACCAGTATAGCCGCTGTACCTGCAGCACCTCCGCTTGAGTCTTCAAGCAAGAGTATATCTCCTTTTTTGATACCATACATATCCATTGTCTGCTGGATAGCCTCTTTCGTGAAAGTTGTTACCACCTTTACAGGCAATCCCTCACCTTTGATCTCTTTCTTACGTATCTGCTTTAGTTTCCTGATGTGATGCCTTGAATCCTGAAGAGCCTGTTGTGACTTTTTAAGCTCTGTATTAAGCCTTGAGATCTCTGTATCACGTATCCTTATCTCTTTTTGTTTACGCAGCTCCAGAGATTCAGCTTTCTTCAGCTTGCTTATACGGCCTTTCATCTCTGTTATACTTCGATCCTTTTCTGAATTAGATTCTTTCAGTTCCTGCATATATTCCTTTAGCTCATGAATCTGACCATTCTTCTGTCTTACAAGCTCCTGAAGCCTTTTTGTCTGCTCATCTGCATTGATGTTTTCCCCGGGCACATATGTGGTTTCGGACCTGGTGGAAACAGGTACAGCAGTTACTTTTTCTATAGCTTCCTCTATGGAAGCACCATTAATGACATGGTACTTTATCAATTCCAGGTCTGCAAACCGAGGAGCCTTTTTCTCCACTCTGCTAAAAATGTTCTTGTAATTACGATAGGTATTAATGGCAGCAGCCAGAGAATCTCTTTCGTGATCATTAGAATAACCGAAAGGTCTTGCCATTGCTATCTTTTCCTCAGCACGTAATTCCGTACCTGGGCTGCCAAGTACTGCTTTGAAGCTACGACGTATCTTCTCCACAGCTGCAGGTGTGGGATAGACATCTGTTGCAACAATGACGGGTTTTCCATGGTCTGATATGAGCTTGACCACCTGATCGTGAGACATACCCCTGAAACTGTTGGAAAAAAGAAGATCACCGCTCAGGGAAAGAATGGCTATTCCCACCGTAGTGCCTGGATCAATGCCTACAATAGTGTATTTACGTTTGGATGGGATAAGGGGAATATATTTGATCTTCTCTCTTTCAACACTGCGGATGTTTACCTGTACATCTGCATTAATGGAAGGATGAACAGGAATCTTCTCACGGCTGCTATTGACTATAAAATCTGTACGTACATAGCCACCGAAACCTTCTATGGACTTAGCCGTAAAAGTAACGCCTGTATCTTTTGAGAACTTGCGCAGGATCTGCTCTATAAGGCGGCTTTTCTCCTTAACAGCGCCATGTACCTTACGCCTGTACCTGTTTTGACTCCATCCGCCTCTTCCCAAAGACCTGGCCCTACTTACCTTGATCCTAGTAACATTTTCAAAAAGGGATACTTCAAATCCTACACTCATAGCTGCAAGTCGGGCACATGCTTCGGCTTCATCGCCTGGATTGAACTGGTTCATAGAAATGCCATGTTCCTGTGCAAGCTTCAGGAGAGGTTGCTGGTGTAAACCACCTGTTACCTGAATAAGCTTGGTAGAGTCTGGCAATCTATCCAGGAAACGTATGAGGTCATCTTTATCAGAAGCAAGCTCAAAGATATTATCTACTGCAATATAATCTGGCCTGTCCTCCTGAACCATCTTAAGTATACGATTCCGACTGACCATGCTGTGGCGATGCACCTGCCCTTCCTTTAAGATGACCACAGCATATTTGGGCATCAGTTGTGCCCTTGAGGAACCCTTCGCAATATCAATCCCATAAATGATACCACTATGCATACATTAGATAGTTATTCGATTGCTGGAATATATTTGTGTTCACTGGCCTTTTACATACGCCACCGATGATTCAAGTTCCGCCTCCAGCTCGTACTTGCGCTTGAAAAAGGAAAGAATATTAGAAATATCCCGTTCCAGCAGTTCATCGGCATGTGGATGTGAAGGCTCAACATACTGTGGCCAGTCGATTATCTGCACACCGTCCTCGTGCACAAAAGTGTTATACTCGCTCATATCAGCGTGTATGATACCTTTTGCATAAGCCAGCTTCAATTGCCTGAGTATCTCATCGAAGAACCACTGCGGATCTTCCAGCTTTGTCTTGTACAACAAGGAGCCTTTGGCGATCTCCATAACAATAGCATGACGATTGTAATCGATAAGCTTTGGAACAGAAACCTCAGGATAGAGCTTGCTTATAATGTCTGCTTCACGTTTTGCTGCAAGCCGAGCTGCATATATCCATGACATATGCTCACGGTCACCTATATGACTGCGATTACGTTTTACCTGTGTGAAACTGGTACGACCTTCCCGGTGGAACTTGATAACCACACCTTCAGGATCTCCAATACCCAGTTCAGATTCTTTCATAGCTTCCAGTACAACTGATTCCTTGCCAACACCAATTTCGTTGCCAATGGCACTAATAGTCTTTCTCTGCACAAATGTATGCAGGGCCAGGGCATCGTACCCTTCAAAATATATCTGATAACCTTCGTAGGGAACGGTTGTGAAAGCAAACATTTTCAATTTGCCAAGCTTTTTGAGCCGAAAGGACAAATGATCATATGTCATGCGGGTAAATTTCATGACATTCTCAACAGGCACCCACTCGTAATCTTTCATTCCTATTTCTATGCCAGTGAGGATACGTATGTCCTTACTATCCAGTTGTTTAAACACTTTGATGACTTCGTCTATCATTCTATATTTTATATGACAGGATGGTTTAGATGATTTGCGGTTGGCATGATTCCAGTTGAATAGAATTTGTGTGGGATTTGAAGATGAACAAAATCCTTTGTTTTCTACTTTATTGGCTGGCGGATGATAGTCTTTAGTTTCTCTGGAGCAGCCTTCCTGGGATCACTCAGATATATCTCGTGATGTTTTCCTCGAAGTGAATATCCATTGTCCTCTATGAACTTATGCAACTTGCAGATAATAGGAGTTTCAGCAGCATAGGGGCCTATATGCATTATTTGGGCAGATGAACCTTCATCATACTTTTCAAAACGCATTCTGGAAAGAGCTGTAAGGCCTTTCTTCTTTTCAACCTGCTCAAGCGCCTGGATGAACATTGCTTCAGTAACAAATGAAGGCTGCACGATCATCGATGTCCATTTCCAAGTACCCTTATTTTCGATACTAAACTCTGCCATGTTATCTGCCCACCACAAACCTTCAAGGGGCATAACAACATAATCTGTAGGGTTAACACCTTTTTTAGAAAGGAATTTTAGATTATAGGACACAGCGTACAGTGCCTCAATGGAGTCCATATAGTCTTGTGAAGTGTTAGGGTTACCTTTCCCATCTATCATTAGATAGGACATTGAAGGTACTTCCACTACAGATACTTCTTTTGCAGATGAACTGTAAAGTTGCTTCATCTCCTTTTTGAGATCTATCTTTGTCATCCCGTCACCTTACATAATTTATTTTTTGCCTAAAATGATTAGGCATATTTTATTTTAACAGCTAAGACATATAGATACTCGTAATTTACCCTAGGTAAGAGTTTGTTCTAGTCTTAGACTTAGATTATAAATTGAAATTGGAAAGGCAATGTTAATTCATTGTAAAGTAAGAAAATCAATTTTTTGAAGAAAAGCTATGCTTACTTTATAGGGGTGCGACTTTGTAACGAGTGCAAGCAGGTATTCAGTATCTATGATATAACTTGAGTGATAAAAATCTGACAAATCTAATTTCCGATTCAGATTGGAGAACATCGTTTCATTTGATAATTTGCAATATGCTTCTTTCAAGGTCCACATGACAAGAAAATCAGAGCCATTTTTAGATGGACTGTTGTCAGGCAATGATCTGTCAATTGACTTTGAGATGCTTGTAACCGACCTTGACATTATAACTTCTATATCAATACCCAAATCCATTTTGGATATCGCAAGGGCAATAATATTTTTAGTGTAAGCGATACAGACATGCAGATCACTATGATCGCATACATGAACTCTTCCATGTTTGTCTTTGACAGTGGAAATGCTAGACCATGTTTTTTCTTTAAGGAAACCAGAGAGGTACTTAAGAATCATTCTGGATACAATATACCTTTTTTTGAAATGCTCTGTTTTCAGTGAATCCAGATGCATTCTCTCCACCTTATTAAGATGATCTGCAGTTGGATAAGGATAATCATCAAGATAGATCATGAAAATAAGAACATCATTTTCTTTCCAGAGATAAAACACTTGTTCTGCCGAAACAGTGGATGATGTAAAGTGTTCGATTTTCATAAAAGGCCCCTGTAAAGAAGTGTTGTATAATTAATCATATAATTTAAGTATCAAATAAGTCCTTTAGACAAAGTTCCCAATAGGTCCACAATTCATCTCGATCTTTACTTCTTCTCATAACCTCAATCACAGTACTGTTTGGATCTGTGTATATTAGTTCATTGTCTTCTTCACCAAGCTCTTTGTTAATTGGCCAGGCAATTTTTTCTTCATGGGTACTAAACTGAGCATCCACACCTTCTTTATTTCCTCTGGCATCTAATCGAATCCATATTCCAAAGTCCTTCAGATATACCGCATTAAGACCGTGTAAAACTTTTCTGTCGGCATCATTGTCCGAACAAAGATTCTGATAGCAAAAACCGGTTGGTATTGAAAAGGATCGCAGCAGAGCTGCAAGCAAGTGGGATTTGGCACAACATATCCCATGACCAGATCCCAAGACCTCCGATGCCTTATATGTAACTTCTTGTGCGCCAATATCACCTGAATGAGATATTTCATCCCTTACAAATTCATAAATCTTTTTTATCAAATCAATCTCATCTATTGTACCATTCTCTAACTCATGACATTTGGAAAGGATCAGTTCATTATCATAATCTATAACGTCGGTTCTTTTAATATAATCTTGAATATTGGTGCTTTCAGCCTTCATTCCCGTCCCCCCTCATGTTTTGAAGTTAACTATTACTCCAATTAACCATTGTATGCCAAATAATCCATTTGCTTCTGAATCTTTGTTCTTACTTCGATTCCGGCTATTTTTTCGCATAAGTACAATCCTAGATCAATAGATGCTGTAACACCTCTGGCTGTGATAATGTTTCCATCTTCCACGATTCTCATATCTGAAACTTTATCTGTATACTTATTCAAGAAATTCATCAGCATTGGATGTGTGGTTGCTCTTTTTCCATTCAATAATCCTGCAGCTCCTAATAATAAAGTACCTCCACATACAGCAGTCATAGTTGTATTTGAAGAGATACTTCGTATCCATGTTAAAAAATCATTATCATTCAACAGGGACATTATTCCATTTCCACCCGGTAAAAATACATAATCATATTCACTTAAATTATTGTTAACTTTATTTGGTTTGAGCTCCAGCCCCTCAAATGATCGGACTGTTTCTTTTAAAGCGCACACATCATATTGCAAATCTTTGATGAAAAACATACTTTTCAGTCTTGTAATTGGATCATAGATTCCTGAAAAATCTAGTAGAGTTAGATCATCATATACGATAAATGCAAATTTCATAACTCATGTCCCCTTAAAGCACACTAAATTTATCTCTCTGTGTAATTTAACTCAACTGTTAATATTCAAAGATGTATTTGATAACTACTTGCATAATTAGCCTTATATAATCTGCAGTCACCTATAGGCTCCCTAAAACATCAAGGATATATTATGTCTCTTAATTTCAGAGTAGTGCTCGTTGAGCCTTTGTATCAGGGAAATGTAGGCTCGGTGGCTAGGGCAATGAAGAATTTTGGTTTTACAGACCTTGCGATGGTAAACCCATGCCCACTTGAAGGAGAAGCACGTGCAATGTCATCTCATGCACGTGATGTACTTGAAGGTGCAACCATCACGAACAGAATAGAAGAAGCTGTTGCAGGTGCCAACCTCCTTATAGGCACCACTGGTATAACAGGCAGTAAATTCGATGAGCACATACGTATCCCAGCACATGTTCCCAGAGAACTGAAAAAACATCTGGAGGGATACTCCGGGACCATTGCACTACTCTTTGGCAGGGAGGATAAAGGTTTCACAAACGATGAACTGCGTATGATGGACATGATCCTTACCATTCCTACATCCGAAATCTACCCAGTGATGAACATGTCACATGCTGTTGCAGTGATACTATACGAATTAAGCGATGTGCAGGCAGGAGAAACACCATTTGCAGACCCTTTTGACACTAAGCTGTTAATGGAACATATTACCCAGGTGCTGGATGACATTGCTTACCCTGCACACAAAAAAGAAAAGACGGAACTTATGCTGAAAAGGATATTCGGAAGAGCACGCCTAATTCCAAGGGAAGTACAAACCCTAAGAGGAGTCCTGCGCAGGATACAAAGGAACCTAGATTTGAATAAAAAAATTTGACCATATGTATACACGAAATATTGATATAAATTAAAAACAATGGTTGGTGCCGAGACTAAATCTGCGCAGCTAACTTTGAGAAAGATATGACAGAAATAAAATGGGAAGATAACTTTAAGGTATTCCTAAAGCAGTATTACTGGGATGATATTCTTCAGCTTGCTAATGAATACCCTGAACAGAGAAGTCTTACAGTTGATTTTTCAAATCTTGAGGTCTTTGATAGAGAACTAGCTGCAGAACTGTTAGAGCAACCTTCCGAAGTGTTGCCTTCTGCAGATAAGGCCTTGCAGGAAATAGATCTGCCAATCGATAAGACCCTGGATAAGGCAAAGGTCAGGTTTGAAAAGGTTCCCGGCAAGATACCAATTAGGGACCTGAGAAGTAAGAATCTGATGAAATTCATTGCTATTGAGGGCATGATCCGCAAAGCCACTGAAGTTCGCCCCAAGATAATAAATGCTGCCTTTATGTGCATGCGATGTGGAAATGCTACTTTCGTGCCACAAACTGAAATGAAATTCGTAGAGCCTCTGGAATGTGAGAATGATACATGTGGTAAAAGAGGACCTTTTAAGATACTTATGGAGCAGTCCGTATTCGTGGATGCCCAAAAACTGCAGATACAGGAATCACCTGAAAACCTGAGGGGAGGAACACAACCACAGAGCTTGGATGTGGATGTAGAAGAAGATCTCGCAGGTATTGTAAAACCTGGTGACAGGATAGTAATCAATGGTGTTCTTCGTTCCCACCAACGTACCACCCGTGAGGGTAAATCCCCCTTTTATGATCTTGTACTTGATGCAAATTCCATTGAGAATGTAGATAGAGAGTTCGATGAGCTGAAGATAACCCCTGAAGAGGAAGACATTATCCATGAGATGAGTCAGGACCCACACATATACGATAAGATAATCCAGTCTATTGCACCTTCGATCTACGGTCTCGAGGAGGTAAAAGAAGCATTGGCCCTGCAGCTATTTTCCGGCGTTCCAAAGCATCTCCCAGATGGGTCAAGGGTAAGAGGAGATATTCACATGCTTTTTGTGGGTGACCCGGGTGTGGCAAAAAGTCAACTTCTTCGCTACATGGTAAAACTTGCGCCCAGAGGCGTATTTGCTTCAGGAAAGAGTGCCTCAAGTAGTGGTCTTACTGCAGCCGCTGTGAAGGATGAAATGGGAGATGGACGCTGGACACTGGAAGCTGGAGCATTGGTAATGGCTGATATGGGTATTGCCGCAGTGGACGAAATGGACAAAATGCGTTCTGAAGACAAAAGTGCGCTCCACGAAGCTATGGAGCAGCAAACGATATCCATTGCAAAAGCGGGAATACTCGCCACACTAAAATCCAGATGTGCGCTTCTTGGTGCTGCTAACCCAAAATATGGAAGATTTGATAGGTACGAGGGAATCGCCCAACAAATCAATATGCCCCCGGCACTCATGTCAAGGTTTGATATGATCTTCGTGCTTCTTGACACACCAAATGAGGAGAAAGATACTCGGATTGCTAAGCATATACTTAAGTCCCATTATGCAGGTGAACTTTCTGAACAACGCAAAAAGATGGCTACTAGTAAAGTGACCCAAGAACAAGTCGATGAACAGATGGAAGTTATTATACCTGATATCGACCCAGACCTTATGAGAAAATATGTAGCTTATTCACGCAGAAATATTTTCCCCATAATGGAAGAAGAAGCAAGGGAACATTTGGTGAAGTTTTACATGGACCTGCGTAAAATGGGAGAAGGCAAAGATGCCCCCGTCCCGGTAACAGCCAGGCAGTTGGAAGCCCTTGTAAGACTTGCAGAAGCAAGTGCAAGAGTGCGCCTTAGCAATGTTGTTACTATGGACGATGCAAAACGTACGACAAAAATAGTATATTCATGCATGAAGCAAGTCGGTGTCGACCCATCCACAGGAGCTTTCGATGTGGATGTAATAGCATCTGGTACCAGCAAGAGCCAGAGAGATAAAATAAAAGTGATCAAAGAGATCATCAGACAAGTGGGTGGTAGACATCCTGCTGGTAAAGCACCTCTTGAAGAGATTTATGCGGAAGCATCTGTAGAAGGTATTGACAGAGCCCATGCAGAAGAAATGATCGCAAAAATGCGCAGGTCTGGAGATCTGATGAAGCCAGACCATGATAGTGTGAAGCTTGTATGAGGAATAATTGATGTATCTGAAGGTCCATAGTTCCGGTAGCAATGTAGTTGTTGCTATATGTGACAAGGAGATCCTTGGGAAGACCTTAAAAGAAGGAAATATCACAGTAACAGTGAATGAAGGGTTTTTTTGTGGGGAAATAGTTGATTCCGAAAGCGTTGAAAAAGCTCTGAAGAATGCAACCACAGCCAACCTTTTTGGAATAAAATGTATTCAATGTGCTATAAACTGTGGTGTGGTGAATCCACAAAGTGTGATATACATCAATGGTGTGCCACATGCTCAAGTATTCCGAGTATAATGCTGACGACATTTATATATATAATAATGGATAGTTGTCACAAATATAATCTAGTTGGAGACAAATGAATGACCACCGAAGGAGATGGTGTAGGGGTTACTTTATATGACCGTGAAGGTCTTATCGATGCAGTGATCCTCAAGCACAATAGAATGTTAGAGAAGTACAATTTTGAATTCGAAGAGCTTGATACAAGATTTTCGTCTTACTCTCAGGGAATAGACGATAGTAAGAAAAAACATGAAGAGCTACTAGAACGCATAGATGTACTTAAAGAAAAACGCCAGCAACTTTACCATCAGGCAGAAATTATGCTGGAAAAGTTAATTGAATCAGGTATGCAGCAGAAGGATGTTAATATCATACGTGATAATATAACAAAAGCGAAATTGCTTTCCCCTGTAAATGAGGAAAAAGAGATAGTTGAGTCAATCTTATCAGCTCTTTCTATTGGAGAAACTTTGGAAAGCAAATTCTCTATAAGGTCTAAGATAGAAGAAGCAGTAATATCGCACGAGGAACTCATAGCTGCATCAGGCCTTGAATGTGCATTAATAGAAAATCAAAGGCTTCAAGAAGACGAGCTTAATAAAGCAAAACCAAGGCACTCATGGCTTGAAAAGAGAATACAGAGTCATAAAGAAGCTTTAAAGTACTGGGGAAGCCTTAAAAATACAGAGACAGAGGTGACCGCAGTATGACGGATGCATCATCCATTTCAGAGAAAGATCTGAAGTTGAAGGTAAATGACCTACGAACCCAGATAACTCATGATGAGAGAGAACTTAGATCCTTATTCAACGAGCTGCGCCTTCATCGGACCAATATGGCAGAGCTTAAGGAAAAAAGGGATGGTTTGAATTTCCAAGTCAAGGGAATGGTCACAAAAGCTAGGGAATTGAAAGAAAAAAGAGATGAAATAAACGCTAAGATCTCTGAACTGAAAAATGTAAAAAATGCAAGGATGTCTGCAAGTCAGCAAGCCTCAGATGCAATTATGAAGCTTAAGGCTGAAAGAGATGCATTAAACCAGGTTTCAAGAGGGACTGTTGATATCATTTCAAAAGCTTATTTTGTAGA
This sequence comes from uncultured Methanomethylovorans sp., assembly GCF_963678545.1. NCBI lineage: Archaea > Methanobacteriati > Methanobacteriota > Methanomicrobia > Methanosarcinales > Methanosarcinaceae > Methanomethylovorans > uncultured Methanomethylovorans sp. The sequence goes on along the minus strand of NZ_OY782870.1, from coordinate 1,279,651 downwards.
GCTTGACACCTTCCTTAATGCAGATGTCCCTCTGCAGCATGAGATTGATGTATTTGGCAGGCTGTTACAGCTTGATGAGCGCCTGAAAGCAGCGATGCAAGCAGACGAAGTACACAAAAAAATCCAGGAAACTTATGACTCTACAATGTCTCAACAGCCTGGACCTGGAGAAAATATAGGTTCTAGTATAAAGGAACTTGCTGATGTCTCACAACAGTATCATCTGGAAATGATTGACCTCTATAAAAAAGTAGATGAGATGCGCAAAGATGCAGACCTCTGTCATGCTCAGATTAAGGAGAAATTTGGGGTTACAGAGCCTTTAAGAGCAAGAATAGACCCTCTTAAACAAAGGATCTCACAGCTTAGAGATGAACTAAATGGCTACCTTGAAAAATTGAATGATATCCAGCTTGTAAAGGATGAAAAGAAACAGCAGGAACAAAGGGTAGTTGCTAAAGAGAAACTGGAAAAAACAGGAAAGATGAGTCTTCAAGACTTAAAAGTGCTTATGGACAATGGGGACCTCAAACTGTGAGAGGTTCCTTTTCTCTTAATTACCTTTTTTTCCAAGCATTGAAATTAAAGCAGCAGCAATTATAGAAACTGGAAGGGCGGTAACTAACGTGAAGCCCTCGATCCAATTTGTACCTATTGAAACATTATCTACCAGACTGCTATTCTGTTCTTCGTCAATTTCATCATCTCGTATGATAGGCGCTGGCAGATCACCATCCATATACTGGAACACTGGTGCAAAAGCAACGAGTTCCTCACCATCGCCTGCGTAAATAGTATTTATAGTAATATTAAATATTGTTCTATTATTCTTTTGATAAGTAAAACTATCTCCTTCGTCAAGGATCTGGCTTTTTAATATTTTATCTCCCAAGGATAACTCAAACCATACACTATCAGCTTCCTGATTTACACCCTTTATGGAAAGATTGTATCCCTGGTAGAAATGCCATGTGTTACCGGTTAGGAGATATATGCTTGAATCATTTACAAGTACATCTTCTACGATTAGCACTGCCTGAACAGGCACAACCAAAGTTACTAATGCAAATAGAGCAAGAAAAAGTAATAGTGGAGATAGATGTTTGTCTATCCACATGGATAAGTCCTTCATCTAGTACGTGTATAAACACATCTACCAGCAATAAGGTTTACCCTTTTTCCATCTTTTGTTCTGACCGAAATAGCCCCTGTATCGGTGATACCGACAGCTTTGCCTTCTATCATTCGTGAAGGTGTCATAATTGTGACATCTTTACCAATAGTGTCAGACAGGTTTATCCACTCACTCAAAATTGCAGAGAATTCCTGTGTCTTGAATTTTATATATTGCTGTTCTAGTTCGTACAATAAGTTCTGCACGAATTCAACCCTGTTAACTTCAGCACCAAGTTCTTTTTTGAGACTTGTGGCATTTTCACGTATACCTGGCGGGAATTCCTCTATATTAACATTGGCATTTATACCTATTCCAATGATAACGTAATCGATCTGTTCCATTTCCGCATCTACTTCTGTGAGTATACCACATACTTTTTTTTCATTTACGAATATGTCATTGGGCCATTTGATACGGGCATCCACCCCAAGAGAACGAATGGTATTTGCTACAGCAAGTCCAGTCATAAGCGTCAGCCTTGCTGCATGGTCAAGGGGGACGTTTGGTTTAAGTATAACAGAAAGGTTGATACCCCCCTTTGGTGACTGCCAGTTCCTTCCCAGTCGGCCCCTGCCTTTTTTCTGGACCTCTGCGATCACTACTGTTCCTTCTTCTGCTTCCTTTGCCATCTCCTTGGCAAAATTATTAGTGGACTCCAACTCTGCAAAGTAGAGGATCTCAGTACCTATCAAAGTAGTATTCAATCCGCTTTTGATCTCTTCAGGGTAAAGCATGTCTGGAATGACTTTTAGAGTATAACCAGTTTTAGGTGAAGATTCGATCTCATAACCTCCTTCTTTCAAGGAACTTATATATTTCCAGACCATAGCTCTGGAAATTCCTAATCGTTCTCCAAGTTCCTCCCCTGAAACTGGCTTTCCGTCAGCTTCTTTTAGAATTCGCATGATCTCAGCTATATTATTGCTCACTTTATCCCGCCAATAAACATCTATATGAAATCACTCTTTACCAGATTGTTTCTTCGCCGCCTGTATGTATGATTCTACAGCTGCAGTGACCGCAGCTACCTTTGTCGGCTTGTTCTCAAGCGCAGATGCAAGTGTAGCTCCTTTCTCTGAATCCTCTCTTACTACTCTTTCCACATGTTTGATTATAGAATTATCTTCGATGAAATGAGTTGTAAGATTACCTTTGATGAACTGCTCATGCCTTATCACTGCTTTATGGAATGGAATATTAGTAGTAACACCAACCACTACATATTCATAAAGTGCTCTGTCCATTCTGTGTATAGCTTCTATGCGTGAAGGGGCCCATACACTTAGCTTTGAGATCATTGAATCATAATATGGGGAAATAGTGTACCCCATATGAACACCGCTATCCACGCGGACACCCGGTCCTCCTGAAGAACGATACCTGCGTATCTTTCCGGGAGATGGAGCAAAATCATTCAATGGATCCTCAGCATTAATTCTGCATTCTATTGCCCAACCTCTAAGAGGAATATCCTCTTGAGAATATGCAAGTTCCTCACCTGCAGCAATATATAACTGTTTTTTAGCAAGGTCAAGACCGGTAATAAGCTCAGTGATTGTATGCTCTACCTGCAAGCGCGTGTTCATTTCAAGGAAATAGAATTGCCCTTTGGAATACAGAAACTCCATAGTACCTGTATTCTCATATCCTATCGATTTGGCCCCTTTGACAGCTGCTTCTCCCATCATTTCGCGCATCTCTTCAGTAATAATAGGAGAAGGAGCTTCTTCTATCAGTTTTTGATGCCTACGCTGTATGGAGCATTCTCTTTCATTACAGTGCACCGTGTTCCCGAATTTGTCAGCAAGTAGCTGGAACTCTATATGCCTTGGTTCATCCAGGTATTTCTCAATAAATACAGTCGGATCACCAAAAGCAGACTTTGCAACGGACTGAATGGAAGTGATAGCATTTGCAAATTCCTCTTTGGAATGAACGATCTTCATTCCAATGCCCCCACCGCCTGCAGATGCTTTTATAATAACAGGATAACCGATATCTTCTGCAACCTCTGCGGCCTCATCAAGATCAGATATAGCATTTTCCGTACCCGGTACTACAGGAACTCCTGCCTTGCTCATAGTTTTACGGGCCTCTATTTTGCTACCCATTTTTTTGATGACATCTGCCGGAGGACCTATGAAAACTACTCCTGCTTTCTCACATTTGGATGCAAATACAGGATTTTCGGAAAGGAAACCATATCCTGGATGAATAGCTTCGGAACCCGTCTTCTCAGCTACATCAAGTATTTTCTCCATATTGAGATAGCTCTGACTGGAAGGTGCAGGGCCTATAAGATATGCTTCATCAGCATACTTTGCAAAGAGAGCATTCTGATCAGCTTCGGAATATACGGCAACTGTCTTCACTCCCAGTTCCCTGCAGGCGCGCATTGCCCTAATGGCTATCTCACCTCTATTTGCAATGAGTACTTTGTTGAACATAGAACCTACCTCATTCGATAGCCAGCAGTACATCTCCGGAGGAAACTGAATCTCCTTCCCCGAAGAATATCTGTTTAACGATTCCACTGTGAGGTGCATGTATCGCATTTTCCATTTTCATGGCTTCTATGACACATATCGTATCCCCTTCCTCTACAGAATCCCCTACACAAACCTTGATGGAAAGTACCATGCCTTGCATATGACTTGTAACTGCACCAGGCACTGATTTTACAGAAGGTTTCTCAGACTCTTCTGTAACATCTAGAGAACCATCTACAGGATGGACCTTCACATTGAACACATCACCATCTATTTCTACCTTAAATTCTTTGGGTATTTTTTGCAAGCTGGGAACTGCGCACGGATTAGTTTCTGTTCTGATGGGTATTAGCTCTTCTTCTTTTGATTCGCCTCTCAGGAAAGCAGGTGCAATGGCAGGATACAATATGTAAGTAAGGATGTCCTCTTCCTTCTTGACAAGCCCAAGTTTCTCAGCCTGGGCTTTCATCTTCTCATATTCAGGCTCAAGCAGATCAGCTGGCCGACAAGTGATAGGCTCTTCGTCCTGTATGAGCTTTACCATGATATCAGAATCAATCTTATGAGGTGGCCTGCCATACAGTCCGCGTGCATAGTCCTTAACTTCCTTTGGGACCACTTTATAACGATCTCCCATGAGTACGTTAAGCACTGCCTGAGTACCTACTATCTGGCTTGTAGGAGTCACAAGAGGAGGATAACCCAACTCTGCACGAACCCGTGGCACCTCCTTGAGCACATCCTTGTATTTATCCAAAGCATTCTGCTCTTTCAGCTGTGATACGAAGTTGGAGAGCATCCCACCTGGAATCTGATAGATCAGTACATTGGTATCGATTTGTTCGGAGATAGGGTTGAGGACACATCTCAACTCATTCTTTATTTCCTTGAAATACTCTGCTACCTCTGCTATTAGTTCTATATCAAGGCCCGTTGCACGTTCTGTCTCTGCCAAAGCAGCCACAATAGACTCAGTAGGAGGCTGTGATGTCCCCCATGCAAGAGGAGAAACTGCTGTATCCAGAATATCCACACCAGCTCTGCAGGCTGCCATGTAACTCATTGGGGCCATACCGGAAGTACAATGAGAATGAAGGTCCAATGGCAAGTTTACTTCTTTTTTGATGGCTTTAACAAGCTCATAAGCCTGGTGAGGAGAAATCAAGCCTGCCATATCCTTAATGCATAAAGAATCACAGTCATGCTCAGCAAGATCTCTTGCAAGCTCCACGAATTTTTCTACCGTGTGGACCGGACTTGTAGTATAACATATAGTACCCTGAACATGTGCACCTTGTTTCTTAGCTACAGATATAGCTTTCTCCATGTTGCGAATATCATTGACGGCATCAAATATTCTGAAAATATCGATACCATTTTCGTAGGACTTTTGCACGAACTTTTCAACAACATCATCCGAATAATGCCTATAGCCCACAAGATTCTGTCCCCGAAGCAACATCTGAGCATAGGTATTATTCATTTGCTTTTTGAGCGACCTCAGCCTTTCCCATGGGTCCTCATTAAGATACCTGATACAACTATCAAATGTTGCACCTCCCCACATCTCAAGAGAATAGTAACCCACCTGATCCAGCTTATCCATAATAGGAAGCATATTGCGGGTGCGCATACGGGTAGCGATGAGCGATTGGTGTGCATCTCGCAGGACGGTCTCTGTTATTTTTACTTTCATGTGACACCTCTGGGACATTAACGAATTAAATCTGATAAACGTAATGAGCGATATTTGTGTGTAGCTCAAGCTAAAATTGTACTTAATACTTCATGTTATCATATTTAGTTTCTGGTTCTCTGGCTTCAATATTGCCATTATGTGAACGAAAAAGCTGCAATTATGCATTTGGAGTCGTTTTTACTGCAATTAATAAATATACATTTTAAATAAATATAAGATTAGAATCAGTCTAGAAAAGAACGTAAACTGATTTTTATTCATATTCAAAGTAAAGGCATTCTCTTTGATTTTTACTATTTTTGCGGATAAATTATCCATATTTGTATATACGCTATATTTATATATTCAAAGATTGTTTTTTATTTATCAATTAGGTTTTAATATACTTTTATTGTTATGAAAAATGAAACCGAATATAGAGTGTGATGTAGAATGTTTGATGATGTGCCAAAAATGTGGAAATCTGCAGCAGATAAAGACTGGAAAATAATTGACGAAATATCCGGCGTAGTAGAGCACGCTAACAATGGAGACCTTACGGTAAGAATTGATTCCAAAAATGATCCAAAACACGAAGAACTTGCAGCTTCCATCAATAAAATGATGTGTGAAATGTTCAGACGTACTAATATACTGGATAACGTTCCTCTGCCTATCGTAAGTATGGACAAGAATTTTAATGTGATTTATATAAATAAAGCTGCAGCTAACTTCACTGGCCTGACTGCGGATAAATGTCAGGGAAAAAAATGCTTTGAGCTGTTCAAGACAGGCCACTGCAACACTGAGAACTGCAAATCTGCTATGGCAATGAAAAATGGTGAAACTGTTACAGGTGAGACAATTGCCAAGGGAGAGTCAAGTAATTGTGCAATCCGCTATACAGCCGCCCCTATAAAAGATGTCTCCGGAGAAATAATAGGTGCTGTTGAGTTCATCTTCGATATGAACAAAGAAAAAGAGATCACAAACAAAATAGTAGATATGTCAAATTCGATTGTCAATGGTCAACTGGACGCCAGGATCGACACAAGTGGCTATTCCGGCAACTATCTGAAGATAGTAGAGGGTATGAATGACTGCATAAACTCGATAGTTGACCCCTTCCAAGCAGCAATGAAATACATGAACAGGGTCTCGCATGGAGATATACCACCTACCATCACAAAGGAGTATAAAGGATCCTATGGTGAAATGAAGAATAACCTCAACAACTGTGTAGCTGCAATCAACAACCTCCTTGACGATACACATAAAATATCTCAGGCCGGAATCACAGGCGATCTAAAGGTACGTGCAGATGAATCAAAACATGAAGGTAAATACAGGACTATTGTTTCATCTTTGAATCAAACGCTTGATGCTATTGCAGGACCTATGCAGGAAAGCACAGATGTGCTCAAGAAACTTGCCACCAACGACCTTACATGCGGTATGGAAGGTAATAAGTACCAGGGCATATTTGCAGAAAATACAGCTGCTGTAAATGAAGTGCGTGCTCGTCTTACGAATATCACCCGTACCTTTGAGTTCATGGCAAAAGGTGATTTCAGTGATCTTGAACGTTATAAGAAAGCAGGTAAGAGATCTGCCAATGATGAATTATTGCCAAATACCATAAGGCTGATGGAAAATGTCCTTGGTCTGACTGATGAATTCCTTGCATTGGGCAAGGCTACCGAAGAAGGCAGACTCGATCACAGGGTTGATGTTACCAGATTTAAGGGTAAATTCGAAGAGGCTGTCAAGGCTGTCAACTACTCAATGGATGCACTTGTGAATCCACTGAATGTTGCTGCTGACAAAGTTGCCATTATCTCAAGAGGAGAAATACCTCAAAAGATCACGGATGAATACAAAGGTGACTTTAACGAGATCAAGAATAACCTCAACGCATGTATCGATGGTATGGGTGGACTTGTAGAAAGTAATAAGGTAATGCAAACTCTGGCTGTAAATGATTGTACAATAAAAGTTGAAGGGCATTACCAAGGAGTATTTGCAGATGTCGCAAAGGCTACAAATGAAATTAGACAAAAAATTATTAATGTGCAGAACGCCTTCATTAATGTAGCAGCCGGTGACCTCCATGAAATGGAACAATACAAGAAAATTGGCAGGCTTTCCGCTAATGACCAGTTGATCCCTGCTTGTGTCAAAATGATGGAGAACATACAGATGCTTGTTGATGATGCTATTATGCTTTCAGATGCAGCTGTTGAAGGAAAGCTCGCAACAAGGGCAGATGCATCGAAACATCAGGGAGAATATAGGGCTATAGTAAAGGGTGTCAACGATACATTGGATGCGGTTATTGATCCTCTAAACGTTGCAGCAGATTATGTTGACCGCATATCAAAGGGAGACATACCAAATAAAATCACAGATACGTATAATGGTGATTTCAACACTATCAAGACAAACCTCAATACATGTATCGATGCAATAAACGCACTTGTCGCAGATGCAAATATGCTGTCTAAGGCTGCAGTTGAAGGAAAGCTCGCTACAAGGGCAGATGCATCGAAACATCAGGGAGAATATAGGGCTGTAGTAAAGGGTGTCAATGATACACTGGATGCGGTCATAGAACCTCTAAATGCAGCAGCGAAAGTGGTAGATTCCTATGCTTCTGGTGACCTTTCTGCAAGAATGGATATTGAAGTGCAGGGCGATTTCAGGAACCTTGCCGATACACTGAACCAGTTTGGTGATAGCATACAGGCACTGATAAATGACTCCAGTGAAGTGCTTAGTTCAATAGCTAGTAATGACCTCTCACGCAAAGCTGAAGTTGAAGGCGTTGGCGACTTTAAGAACATTAGCGATGGTATAGAAAACTGCAGGCTTTCACTCAATGAGGTAGTAGCACTCGTTAGCGAAGGCGGTAATAATGTATCCACCACAGCAGAATCCATGTCTGCTTCCACTGAACAAATGACAGCTGCATCAAACCAGATAGCTGAAACTGTGGGTGAAATATCAAAAGGAGCTCAGGACCAGGCAACCAAGACTAACGACGTATCTAGGGCAATGGTTGACATGACCAAGACCGTTCAGGAAGTTGCATCCAATTCCCAGAAAGCTGCAGAGACAGCCGCCCAGTCCAATGAAATGATTAAAGTAATGCGCAAATCAGCTGGCGAACTCATGGTGAAAATGGGAGCCATTCAAAAGGCTGAAGCTGAAGCTGGAAATGTTATTAAGGAATTGGACAAGAAATCAAGCCAGATTAGCGAAATAGTAAGCCTGATAACAAGCATTGCAGATCAGACAAACCTGCTTGCTCTTAACGCTGCCATAGAAGCAGCACGTGCAGGTGAGCACGGCCGTGGTTTTGCAGTGGTTGCAGACGAAGTCCGCAAGCTGGCTGAAGATTCGGGTAATGCTGCCAAACAGATTGCAGGTCTTATCCATGACATACAGGAAGGTACAAGTAATGCAGTTACCTCCATCAACAGAAGCTCTGATGAAGTCGCAAAAGGTTCTGTCGCTATGAACGAAGCTACCTCAAGTATGGAAAAAGTTGTAGAGGGAGGAAACGAGATAGCTATGATGGTGCAGGAAATTGCTGCAGCAGCTCAAGAACAATCCGCATCTATTGAAGAGATCACAGCATCCATAGAAGAAGTATCTACTATTTCCGAAGAGTCGGCTGCGGGTACTGAAGAGGCATCAGCAGCTGTTGAAGAGCAGACTGCAGGTATGCAGGAGCTTGCGAAATCAGCAGAGCAATTGGCATTAGTAGCAAGCAACATGATGTCTGTAGTGAAGAAGTTCGTTTTGGACAATAATATTGATTCAGAACAGAGAAATAGTTCCAGAAAGGAAGAAGAGAGTTCCAAGCACACTACTCAAAGAAAAAATAATGGATCACAAGGGAAACAGGTACTCTGTGGCACAGGTAGTCCAAAGCATGCGCATATCTAAAAGTGAAGGGATGAGGAATGAACACACTCATGCAAAAAACTCAAGTGGCTAAACAAGCTGACAGTGACCTTCTGCAGCTTGTGATATTCCGGCTAGCAGAGGAAGAGTTTGGAGTAGATATTATGGCAGTGCAGGAGATTATAAAAATGCCTGCGATAACAGTCATACCCCAAGCTCCTGAATATGTAGCAGGTGTAATCAATCTGAGGGGAAGGATAATAGTTGTGATCAGCCTTGGAAAGAAATTCGATATCCAGTCTTGCGACAAGAATGAAGAATATAAAGTCATTGTCGTTGAACTGGAAAACCAAGTTATCGGCATGATGGTGGATTCAGTAAGTGAAGTCCTACGCATTCCCAGTTCCAGCGTGGATCCTGCACCAGATATAATAAAATCTGGTGTGTCCTCCAACTATATCCAAGGAGTTGGAAAGCTCGATGACCGCTTGCTCATCCTGCTGGACCTAAGAAATGTCCTCTCCGAATATGAGACTGAAGAATTGTCTCAATTAGTTTAAATATAAGACAGGGTTTTAACCCTATTCTTCTTTTTTTTAATATGTAATTCGCATATCTTCTCTATTTGGGAAATACTAAGTACCAATAAGCACCATTATTTTATGGTATTAATGGAAATTGAAGCTAAATTCTCTGTTCCTGATAAGGACACGTTTGATATTTTTCAAAATATTCCAACTGTTGGCCAGTTCAAACTTAACACTGTAGTTGAAACTACATTAGAAGACACATACCTAGATGCAGTAGACATGATAATCATGTCAGAAGGATATTATCTAAGGCGTAGAAAAAAAGGACAAAACATTATATACACACTCAAATCCCTTGGAGGATCAGGGAAAGATGGTATAAGGCGCAGAGAAGAAATGGAATGCATCCTTGCCCATGACAAGCCCCTCGAAGAGTGGGAAGAATCACACATAAAAAACTTTATTTCACAGCTTGTGGACTCAAATTCTCTGACACCACTGTTTAAAGTAGATCACCTAAGGTATAATAGGAAAATATCTGATACAGAAACAGGGAAAGAAGTTGCTGAACTTAGCCTTGATGATGTAAAGATCAGTGCCGCGGGAAAATATACAGCATACCAGGAAATCGAAGTAGAGCTTCTACTGGGTGCAGACCAGACTGAACTGGAAGCTCTGGCAAGCACATTTAAAGACGAATTTGGTCTGATCCCAGGCAGTCTTTCAAAGTTTGAACATGGGGTCATGCTACTTAATGGAGCTGACAACGAGCTTGTAACCGAAAAAAAATATGATACAACACCCATGCCCATACAACTTCTTTTTAAGAAATACCATATAGATAGGGGGCATGCCAGGAAAGTAACAGAGAATGCACTCAAACTTTTTGATGAACTCAAATCCATACATGGGCTGGGAGATGAATATCGTCGTGTGACATGGATATGCTCACTATTACACGATATAGGGATGTATACAGATATTCAGAATCATCATAAATCTGGAAGGGACATCCTAATGCAGTCTCCACCCACGGAATTGCCTGAAAAGTTCTGGTCTGCTGCTGTGTGGACAACTTTTTTGCACAAGAAGAAAATCACCCAGAATAAACTGGATAAATTGAATGATAAATCATTCGGGAATCTGCCGGAAGAAATCCAGAAGGATATACTCAAAATAGCAGCACTTATACGCATTGCAGATGGCCTTGATTACAGTCGGATGCACTCCGATTTACATAAGATTAGTGTAGATGATTACAGCGTTATGATCATGGTTAAAGGGCCAGGGGCTTCGATAGATGCTGACAGAGCAGACACTAAAAGCGACCTGTGGCGCTTGATATTTGATCAAATGATAGAGTTTAGAGCTGAAAGCTGATATCAGTACTTCGCTAATTTTGAATCAACTACAAATCAATGCCTTCCGATGGCTTTATATGCAGCTAAAATGCTGCATACGTTATTCATATTTTGGTGAAATGTAGAGTGGGATGAGGTCGGTTAATCGAAATTCTCTATATATCATTGAGTGGAGAATCGATCCTTATCCAATCGATCTGAACACCAAGATCTCTGAGATCGTCAACATATCCGTTTTCACTTGGTTTCCAGGTGTTTGTTTTGATCTCCAAGATCTGATACCTCTCTTCCAAACAGTTTTCAGGCACTATAATTGAATAATTTTTTTCTCCTATTATTCCCCCTATGGAACCAACTAAATTTCCATTTATGTAAAAAGTAACATTTGCCGGATTTGTTTGCGGCCTTGGTGCATTCATCATTACCTCCATAATAAAGGAACCCTGATGTTTATCATATCCTATTTTTACCTTTGAAAAATTGGTTGTCCATCTATTTTCTCCCATTTCAGACTCATAAAAACCTTCGGTAATATCTGAATCATTTTCTCCAATATCTATCAGATATGGAAACTCCACGTTTGAAAACATTTGTGAAGATTTATTTAGATCATATAATTTGTATCCATTGTTTGCTGTTTTTACGGAATCATAAGGTAACAACTTCTTTGAGATAATGTAATCTATGTCAGTGATATTTTCTTGAGTTGCCACTCCAGATAGATCGTCATTTGTAAAACGTTGAACCATTTCACCATTTGACCAGTATTGTGTAAGAAACCACATCTGAGGACCCCAATATTCACCAAAATTCTCGTGATCCATTAAAATGAGGGTTTTATCTGAACTGTTATGTTCCAAGTATCTACCAATTTGATTCACATTGTATGTATTTCCCATATTTTCAAGCTGTTTTTGATAGGTAGGTATGGAAAAACAAATCGATATAACTACAAAAAACATAAAAAACAAAGTAAGAGGTTTACCATTAGGTATGCCCTTCAGTAAAAACAAAGGTATGAGTACGAAAAAGAATGCAAATAGAAGAAGCAGCAACAAGTAACTCATATATTTTTGCAGATATATGACGTAATAAATACTGAACATATTCGGGAAAGCATAATTAGTATGGGGCAGGTAGTAAAGGAAGAGAAGAACTAGAATACTTGAAAAAATTAGTGTTTTGTGTTTCCACTTTGTTTCCACATCATTAGATTTTATCTGCAAAACTGCTATCCCTATCAGTGCAAATAAGAATACGACAGGTATGATCGGGGCTAGATAGCGCCCAAAAATGAAATTATCAGGATTGCAAATATATCTTTTCATATGTGCAACTGTAATTAGCAGCAACCCTGCACTAAAACTAAAAAAATATACAATGCTTGAATTTAACGCAATTGCTTTTTTGGGGCCAAATTTTGTAACATATTCAGATAATCCAATCAACCTTAACTTAAAGATGGAGTCTGAAATGAATAACACACACAGTATAAAAAAAACAACGTATGCGGATATGATAATGTATCCGACCTCATTGAATAATAAAAGAACAAATAACTCAAATGACTCTGTCTTTGAGAAACTATCCACCAAGGCAGACGAATAACCTGAGGTATCATATAGTGAGCCGTTAGAAAATTTTGCTGTTTTATATAATACCCAGCCAAAAGTTGGCAAAACAGAGGAAAAAACAAGAAGCATCTTACTTTTTAAAAGATTTAACCCATCTTTCCGCTCTGCACTCCAAACAAAATAGATAAGCGAAATAAATAAGGAAATAATGAACACAATACCTGTTTCTCTTGTAAAATAAAGGTAGAAGATAGATATGCCTGCCAAAATATTCCATTGAATTTTATTATTCTCAAAGGACTCATAGAGAAACCAGACAGAATATAGTACAAGAGGCACAAAAAGGTTCTCACTCATCACTACGAAAGTGTATGTCACAACACTTGGAAGTGAGGATATTACAAGAGATCCACCAAGAGCCTGAAACTTAGAAGTATATTTTTTTAATAGGAAATATGCAGGAAAAATTATTGATGAAGAAAGAACGCTGTTTATTAATAGCATATTACGATAAAGTGATTGTTTGTCTGGCGACAAGAGATTAGCAACGGATAAAAAAACTGAATAGCCGGGTGGATACATTTGAGCATCTTTGATATCACTTAAGAAGATTAATTTTAATATACTTTCGGAGAGCTTTGAGTATACAACTTCATCTGCAAGTATCCACGGAGTCTTAAATGGGAATACCAAAATTGCTTTTAATACAACAAGAAGGAGAAAGAAAGAAAAGATTACAGGTATCTCATATCTATTAAAGATTTTTGACTCAAGTTTTTCAACAGTATTCATTTTTAAATGCCACCAATGACAAAATAAACAAGTGGAATTAGTTTTACATGCATAACATGTATTCGTAGATCATACAAAGCAACTGCCATAATTCCTAATATAAGATAAATATACCGCATTTGTAGGTGGTGCTATTTTAAAAATAGAAAAACTAAAGGTTATTAATGCCTACAACCTTTATCTCAAAATGCAGCACTTCACCTGCTAGTGGATGATTCATATCCAGTGTTACTGTTTCCTCAGTAATCTTTGTTATAGAGGCTGGTATTTTAGAACCATCGGGCAGACTCACAAGCAGCATAGTATCCTCTGTCAGCCTCTCATTATTGGGGATAGAGGATCTGGGAATAGTTTCTACTAAATTCTTGCTATATTCACCATACCCCTGAGATGGTTCAAGCCTTATGTTCTTCTTCTCCCCTACCTCCATACCCAAGACAGCATCTTCAAAACCCTGTAATACCTGGCTGCCTCCAACCTTAAATTCTAGAGGACCGCCCTTTTCAGAGCTATCGAAAATACCTCCGTTATCGAGAGTACCAACATATTCTACTGCAACTATGTCACCTATTTTTATGCCCAAGATACCATCCCTTCTAAGCAAAAAATCAACTTTTACTTATTAGAGAATATAGAACTTGTAGGCTTATAATGATTTCCGATTTTGTCCCACGGACAGACTACACGATAAAATAAAAAAAGAGGAGAATGATAGCTTCAAGATTTACCACTAGCTATGCAAATAAGATTGTTTTCCTTATTTGAAGATTTATATTTCACATGAACTTTTTCCAGATTGCCACGGATAGCAGAACCAATTATATTCACTAGATCTGGTTTACTTACGTGTGTAACCGCTGAAAGAAACTTAAGTTCACGATCCTGTCCAGAACTTTCAAGCAACTCTACCAACGGCTGCCCTAGAGAAGAAGTCAGGCTCCCTTTGACCAGATTCTTCCCCAAACTTAAAGAGATCTTTACATGACCAATAAATGCAGGATTAATTAATTGAATATTTTTCTTTACTTCTTCGAGAATTTTAAGGACCATGGACACCATATCAACTCTGTCAAGCCCATGATCATCAATGAAATATTTACCAGAGTAACTGGATACCTGGGAAAGCTCAATAGAATTTATGCTTTCACCTGCCTGACGAGCACTACCTTCTCCTGCCAACAGGTCTATGAACTTCATGAACTGTGAGTCAGCTTGTCTGGCAGAAAACTCCACAATTAATGCATTCGGATTAAGATCCATTAACCTCCCCGTTACATCAGATAAAAGTTCTCTGTCAACAAGATCAATTTTGTTTACACAGAGAATCTCAGCTTCTTCTATCTGTGTTACAATGAACTTTGGTACTTGGGAAAGTTCCATAGTGAATCTACTGGCATCCACAATAGTGACCACTGGAGCAAATGAAAGATCAGACAAACCCATAAGAGCCACATGCTCTTTGATTTGTAAAGGTAGGGCAATACCTGTTGGTTCTACAATCAGCACGTCTGGATCATACTCCTCTTCCAAGGTCTGCAATGTGTATTCCATACTGATCTTCAATGTACAGCAGATACAACCACTAGTGAGTTCCTTTGCAATAAGGCCGGAACCTGATAATGTCTCCCCATCAACTCCCACTTCACCAATTTCATTTACAATTATAGCAACTTTGTGGCCTATTTCCACCATATGCCTGCCAAGGCTTAGCAGTGTGGTTGTTTTTCCACTTCCAAGAAATCCACCAATTATCATTACTTTCATTAGAACACCTTTAGACTGTTAGGATTTTTACCGACAACGACAAATACGAGTGCTAACAGATCGAATACTATTGAACACAACATAAAGGTTTTACGGCAATTTAGTCCTGCCATAAAGGCAATTCTACGTGGACTGTAGTTCCTTTGCCTTCTTCGCTCTCTATCCAGATCTTACCCTGATGAGCTTCCACTATGGTTTTGGATATATGAAGTCCAAGCCCTGTACCTCCATATCTTCTGCTGGTTGATGAATCAACCTGATAAAACCTCTGGAACAAATTGGGTATATGATCGGCAGGTATACCTATGCCAGTGTCCTTGACCTCAATATGAACTCCTGATGGAACTGTTCTTGCAGCAATAATGATCTGGCCACCTTTTGGAGTAAACTTTAGAGCATTATCAATAAGATTAGTCAGTACATCAGTCAGTTTGTCTTTATCTGCTCTGATAGGTGCAATATCTTCAATTTCCATTCGAAGGATAACACCATTATTTTTTGCTTGAGGAAGCTGGTCATGAACACAGTTATTAATAACTTCTTCAAGTTGTACCTTCTCAAAATAATAGTTCATTTTTCCTACCTGTGTCCTGCTAAGGTAAAGCAACGAATCCACAAGACGTCTTAAACGATCTGAATTACGAATAACCGTACTCATTGCTTTTTTTTGCTGGTCATTGATATCGCCAAGAGTTCCATCAAGAACAAGCTGGCTATATCCATTTATAGAAGTAAGAGGTGTTTTGAACTCATGACTCACATTAGAAAGGAATTCGTCCTTCATGCGATCCAGAGATTTCAGTTCTTCATTAGCCTTTGAGAGCTCCTCATTCGCCCTGGCCAAATCCTCTGCATATTTTTTGAGACTGTCTTCTGCCCTCTTACGCTGGACTTGCCTCCACATGCCTTCCATAAGCAGAGTCAACTGCCTTACATCGGAGTCATTATAATTCTCTTCCTTATTACCCACCCCGACTACTGCCACTATTCTATCTCCATCAAAAACAGGAATATTCATGTGTCGAATTATTTTCACATGCTCCTTAGGATAGCCTTTCTTCCATGGATTGGAAGCAGCATAATCGTTGGTGATAATAGGCTTTCGCTGTCTGATTGCCTCTCCCCACAGTCCAATAGATATAACAGGGTAATCGATTTTCAGATCTGCAAGTTTGCATTCTTCCATAGCACTTTTTGACCAGGAGCTTTTTGACCATGAATACATGGAAAATACTGTTTGCTCTTCGTTAAGGAATGCCAGATAACCTAGTTTGCTCTGAGTTAGCTTAACAGCCGCCTCCTGAGCGAAATCAGCTATTTCTTTAAGAGAAGCTTCAGACATTTGATCCAGTTCCAGCAGAGCCTGCAGTCTGGATTCATCAAGTATTAAGCCGTCTTCTGCCTTTTTCCTCTCAGTGATATCCTCGAATATTCCTATGCCACCAAGAAGACTGCCATCATGAGAAATGTTAGGACTATAATCAGCCTTGATGGGAGTTACTTTTCCACTTATTATTGACCTGTATTCCCCTTCATAGTGCCCTAATTTCCTGGAGAGCACCAGACGAACAGCTTCAGACATATTTTCATCTTCAAGGGATGTGACCATATTAAAACCGATGAGCTTGTCTCTAGTTGTACCTACTATATGGAGAAAACGATCATTACAGTGAGTAATAGTTCCATTTTCATCGAAATGAAAGATGCCAAGGGGAGAGTTTTCAAATATCAGACGATATTTCTCTTCAGCTGCGTGCAGCGCCTGTTCTGCCTTTTTCCTCTCGGTTATATCTTCTACAGTTCCTACCATTCCATCATATTCACCGGCACTGTTTAATAAAGGATAGAGTACACCACTTTGATACAATAGTCCCTTTTCAGGGTTAACAAATGGCAAAAAATCATAATGAAGTGGCTTTCTTGTACTCTTGACTTTATTGAAGATATTGAGAAATACTTCACCAGCATCAGGAACCATATTCCGTACGTAATCTAGCAAATCATTACCAAGTACCTGTTCTCCGGAAAGCCCCGAAATTGACTCCATACCCGGATTGAAAAACATCACACATTCATCCCTATCAATAGCCCACACACCTGTCCAGATGTGGTCCAGTATCCTACTATAGAGATTAAGGTCTTCATTGCAAGTAGCACCTTTCAGACCTATGTGCAAATAGGACCATTTTTCTTGCCTTTTAATTATAACTCTGTCATAAAGCTCTAGCACATCCAGCATTTGAGAACCTGAAAGAAACAACTCGGGAAAAGCACGCATTATGATAGTATCTGTATCCCTTAACATGCGGATAACATTCATTTCATGGGAAAGAAAGTCCGACCATTCCTCCTTCCTCATTGATGAGGGACAGAAAGCTATCCTAAGACCCGCATATCCAAAACCTATAGCTTTATCATAAACCCTTTTAAGCTCGCCGATACTAACCGATACATTTCCTTCATCTGAAGACAAACTTTCGTATGGTAAGATCTGCAACTGGGACTTCAACATAAGAGCTGAGACATCCATGCCCTCTTCGGTGAGAGCATCTATGGATTCCTCAACGAGTTTTCGGGATACATAAAATATACAACATTCACCAAGATCTATGCCAGCTTTAAGGTAGCTTACAGCTACATCCAGTAACTCAAAAGTAGCCTTGTAGAGCAGAGCTATATGGTTTTCAGGATGAATATGCTTTAGAATTTCCAGAGATCTCATTATCCACCATTACAGATTTACCAAGGTTTATATATTCTCTTGCTTTTTTTAGTTAAAGGCATGGGTTTCTAAAGTGAACCCCATAGTTTTGTCCCGACAATAGCCACATATTAATCCCCATAATATATTCGATAAATCCGACCTTGATTGTCGTCGCTTACAAATAACGAACCATCATCGCTAACTACCACATCCACTGGTCGTCCGAGCACGCTATTGTTTTGTAACCATCCTGTTGCAAAATCATTAATAGTAAGGTCTGTCATATTTATACGTACGACTTTGTACCCTGTAGGTTCCTGCCTGTTCCATGAACCATGGAAGCACACGAACAAATTTCCCCGATATTCTTCAGGGAAGGAATTATCATAATAGAAGTTAAGTCCCAATGGAACCGAATGTGCCTGGAGATCTATCAGACTGGGAATACAATCCTCAGATGGATCACGGATATATGTGTTATTATCGAAATCAGTGTCATGTATATTCTTACCATAACAGATTGGCCAGCCATAATCTTCACCTTCTTCCACCAAATTGATCTCATCAGGTGGCAGGTCATCACCAAGCCAATCCCTGCCGTTCTCTGTGGCATATAACTGACCTGTAAGAGGATGGAATGCCATGCCAACTGCATTACGCATCCCTGAAGCAAACACTGTGGAATTAGTACCATCGAGGTTACAACGCGTAATGGCTGCTCTTCGGGCATCCGTCTCGTAACATACATTGCACGAAGAACCCATGCTCATATACAGGCTACTATTGTGCACTTTTACTGTTCTGGTAGAGTGACCGCCAGTAGGAATATTATCCATCAATACTTCAATAGTCTCCTTTTCTGCAACAAAATCATTATTAGTATCTTTTACCCGGATCAGCCGGTTTTCTTCAGCTATATAGAACCAGCCATTATAATAGTCCAAACCATGAGGGTGATTCAATCCATCAATGAATACGCTCACACTATCAGCCTTGTGATCTCCATCCTTATCGGGCAACACCGCTACTAGTCCCTTGTTCGGAATAGATACCATAAGCGTACCATTTATAATCAACATCATGCGGGGACCTGGAGCTGGTCCCGGATAAGAAAGAAGGCTGTCACCCAGACCATCTGCAAATACTTCTATTTTAAATCCCGAAGGAAGTTGTATATAAGACAGATTCTCTTCACTTACAGAAGGCCTCACCCCAAATTGACTATAACCGATCCATAGGATGATCAATAGAAGAATACCAATAATTACCAGATAGCGTCCTTTCATAGATGCCACCTGCTATTATTATACTTACTTGAGATGAACTCCACATAGAACATAAACTTCCCCAAAGGGTATTGGACTCTATACAATGATAAAAAGTTTGCTTGAAATGAAGTAAGTATGAATAGCGAACATATATTTACTAAAAAACATTATTATCCTTAGATGTTTAAAAAAACGTGCAGATATATCACAATTGTTCGGGTATTTATTAAATATAATTTATTTTTCTTGCTTTACAAGGATATAAAACGCAATTATATCTCCAACAGTGAATGCACTTGTAACCTGGACCTGGAAAATCGTGGCGGTGCTGCAAAACTTCGTGATGCATTTGAGGAACTAGGACCCAGTTTCATAAAACTTGGTCAGATGCTAAGCAGACGTCCGGACATTGTGCCCAGATCATATGTAATTGAACTGGAGAAACTGCAGGACAAAGTGAAACCTATCGATTTCAATGAGATGAGAACATCCTTTGAAACTGGATGTGCATGCAATGCTATTGGCAATAAAAACGAAGATACAGCAGTTAACTATGGGCCACAGAACATACTTGACATTTTTGATGAATTTGACACCAAACCCATAGCTAGCGCATCTATTGGACAGGTGTATAAAGGCGTGTTAAATGGCAAGAGAATAGCAGTGAAAATAGCACGCCCAGGACTTATAGACACCATAAACCTTGACCTTGATATCATCGAGGATATGAAACCTCTCTTTGTGAGAATTGTTGGTATTGGCAATAATTTTGATGTAGATGCTTTCCTGAGAGAATTTAGAGAAGTCCTTACCGCCGAACTGGACTACAGAATAGAAGCCAGAAACATGATGAGATTCTATGACAATTTCAAGGATGATGAAAATGTCATAATTCCAATGGTACATACCGAGTACAGCCGTGAGAGCATTCTTGTAATGGATTTCATTGAAGGTGTACAGATTAAGGATCTGAAAGATGTAAACCAGGCTACCCGTACAAATTATGCAAAACTTATTGCTGCAAGTTACCTCAAGCAGGTTTATATCGATGGTTTTTACCATGCAGATCCTCATGGAAGCAATATCATCGTAAAGGATGGAAAAATTGCATTCATTGACTTTGGCGCTGTGGGCAAACTGGACAACGAACTTAAGAGGGATATGCTCAACCTGTTCTATGGAGTATATGCAGGAAATGTTGAAATTGCCTCTGATGCATTCCTCAAGATAGGAAAGTTGCGTAAAGAAGATATCGATATAGGCAGATTCAGAAGAGATATGGATGAATTAATTATCGCACAAAAATATGCTATGGGAGAAAGGCAAAGCGATAATTATGCAAAAATCGCCCTAAAATATAATATGTCTCTGCCAAGTGAATTTTCCACTCTGGAAAAGGGATTGTTGCTTATAGAATCTGTTTGTTTTGATCTTGACCCTAAATTTAATTTGCTTGACGCGGCAAAGCCAGTTATTTCAAAAGCCATATGGACAAGATATGACCTGAAAAAGGCTTTCGAAGCCATTCAGCTTGAAGGAGATAAATATATAGAGACGTTCAGAAACTTCCCTGCAGGTGTCAATGATGTCATTGAGACCATTAGAGGATATAGATTTGAAAAACTGAAGGAAAGCACATACAAGGTGAAAAGATACAAACTGCTGGACAGGCTGACTAAAAACCTGTTCCTGGTAGTGATAGCCCTGATTTCGACATACCTAATAATCCTGGGAGAAACTAATACGATAATCCTGGGAACAATAGGATTTTTAGCATCTCTTTTTTTGAGTGTGCTTATGTTCCAGAAATGATCAAAAAAAGATGTGGAGCGAAATTATTTCGCTCACGTCATTTTCTTATCCTTAAGTTAACTTGTTATGGTTAACTTCGGCCTCATTGCAGCATTCGATGCATCGACACTATAGAATGCAATGTAATTGCCACTTTCAGTCTTTGCTTTCAGGAAGAATCCAGTATTCTTGTACTTACCACTTACATACTCCTTTACTAACTGAGTGACATCAAACTCATAGTACTTTCTATCAGGCTTTTTAGTACCTGCAAATGTCACCGAAGCATATGGTATGCTTCCCTGAGCAATTCCATTCTTATCGTACCAGTTTCCTCCTGCTGTGCTCCAAGCAGTGCCAGAAGCACGATTATTCCAGCTCACATACTTTGTGTCCCATTCTACTGGTCTATATACCTCAACTACAGTATCAGAGGTACGTGTCTTACCAGAAGGATAGTACCAATACAATGATAGAGTTGCTTTGGATATAGTATCAGTTGTCTTGTAACTGCTCAGATCAAACAGCATCACATCTCTGGCAGTGATCGTGTCCTTTCCAATGTCAATATAAGTGTTTGTAGAGAATACGACAGTTGGACTCTCTGAAATTAACCTATTGTCATATGGAGGTGGAGATGATACGGTGCTTCCTACACTAGTTTTTACTGTAATCGTTATTGTTTCATTGTCTGTCTGCCCATTGGCTGTTGCAATGAACTTGATAGTATAAGTCTCTATAGTGGTTGGGGTCCATGTAAACAAACCAGTTATTGCATTCAGTTTGGATCCTGCAGGCAATCCGGTAGCAGAATAAGTTACTCCATCTCCTTCGAGGTCAGTTGCCGAGATAGTAAAACTAAGCAAAGAGTTCGCATTGACGGTTTTATTGCCAATTTCAGCGAGTACTGGAGGATTATTCTGGACATCGCTTTTTAGGGTTACAAGACCATTATTAAAATCAGCCAGATATACATAATTACCTGAAACTGCAGAACTTTTAGAAGCATCAGCTTCGGAAATGTAACCGCCTGAAAGTGTTGGTGATGCGGGGTTACTTATATCGACTATAACAAGACCATCGTCACCATCAGCTATGTAAGCATAATTACCCGAAACAACAACACCTTCTGCTTCACCAGCAGTATCATAACTACCAGTAAGCTTTAGTGATGTGGGATTACTTACATCGACAATTACAAGACCATTGTTATAGTCAGCTATGTAAGCATAGTTACCCAATAAAGTAACATCTTCTGCTTCACCAGCAGTATCATAACTACCAGCAAGTGTTGGTGATGTAGGATTACTTACATTGACTATTACAAGACCATTGTTATAGTCAGCTATGTAGGCATAATTACCCAATAAAGTAACACCATTTGCATAACCATCGCTATCATAACTGCCAGCAAGTGTTGGTGACGCAGGAGTACTTATGTCAATTATAACAAGACCATCGTCACCATCAGCTATGTAAGCATAATCTCCTGAAATAGCAACACCAAGTGCATAACCATCAGTATCATACCTGCCTACAAGTTTTGGCGCTGATTGATTACTTACATCGACTATTAAAAGACCATTTAAACAATCAGACACATAAGCATAATTACCAGATACAGCAACACTATATGCTTCACCAGCGGTATCATACCTGCCCGCAATTTTTGGTTCTGATGAATTACTTACATCGATTGTTAATAGACCATCTTCTACATTAGCCACGTAAGCATAATTACCAGATACAACAACATCACGTGAATAGCAAATTGTATCAAAACTATTGATGACCGACGAACTGTACACTATTACAAGACCATTGCTGCTATCTGCCACATATGTACAGGTGCTTGACACTGCAACAGCAACTGCATAACCAGCAGTATCATACCTTCCTGCAAGTTTTGGTGCTGTAGGAGTACTTAAATCAACCATAATAAGACCATCGCCACCATCAGCCACGTAAGCATTATTACCTGAAACAGCAACACCAAGTGCATAACCAGCAGTATTATACCTACCTATAAGTTTTGGTTTTGATGAATTACTTACATCAACTATAACTAAACCATCGTAATAATCAGCCACATAAGCATGATTACCTGATAAAGTAACATCCCATGCATAACCAGCAGTATCATACCTGCCTGCAAGCGTCGGTGCTGCTGGATTACTTACATTGACTATTACAAGACCATCGGAATCATCAGCCACGTAAGCATAATTACCTGATAAAGTAACGTCCCGTGCACAACCAGCAGTATCATAACTACCAACAAGTGTTGGTGCTGCAGGATTATTTATATTTATTATCTCAAGTCCTTTCTGACTAGCAGCCACATAAGCATAATTTCCTGCTATTGAAACGCCATATGCATCATCTGCAGTACAATAACTACCTACGAGTTTTGGCGCTGATGAATTGCTGATATCAATTATCAAAAACCCGCTCTTAGAATCAGCTACATACGCATAATTCCCTGAAAGAACAATATCCTTAATAGGTGATGACGTTGCAATTCTTCCAATCTCAGCTGAATGTAATGGATCTGTTGTATTCAGAATAGCTAAACTTTCACCCTGCCCTAGATATGTATATTTTCCATTAAATGTAACAGTGGAAATTGAGCCCCCAAACTGACTTGCTAATTCAACATTGACACTATTGGTAGCTGAACCAAGTCCTGTGCATAATATCAAAAAGAATAGTACTATTTCAAAGTAAAGTAACGCTTTTGATTTCCCTTTCATCTTGACCATACAATCACTTCTCACTGATCAGCTCTGCAGAGGGGCTTCGTTAGATTTTGGACATACACAACAATTTATCGAATTTCGACAATATAGTATATACTTAATTATATATTAATATGATAGGATAAGCAAGTAGATATATTATCCTAAAAATCGTCATGGATTTCTACAGAGCCAAAATATCACTATTCTGCAATGTAATTATTAAATGAACATGAAAAAAAGTAGAGCGAATATTTATTCGCTCATATGTTAACTTGTTATGGTTAACTTCGGTCTCTGTTCAGCATTTGTCCAATCTGAACTATAGAATGCAATGTAGTTACCGTTCTCTGTCTTTGCCTTGAGCAGGAAACCGGTGTTCTTACTCTCGCCGCTTATATATTCCTGTACAAGGTCCGTGACATCGAACTCATAGTACTTGTTATCAGGAACTTTGCTGGCTGAGAAAGTTACAGAGGCATAAGGTGTAGTACCCTGAGGTACACCGTTTTTATCATACCAGCTTCCTCCTGCATTTGTCCAGGCTTTACCGGAAGCACTGTTTTTCCAGCTCACATACTTTGGATCCCATTCCATTGGCCTGTATATTTCAACTACTGTGTCAGAAGTACGGGTCTTGTCTACAGGATAATACCAGTATAGCGAAAGCGTTGCTTTTGAGATCTTAGCTGTAGTCTCGTAATCACTTAGATCAAATATCATTACATCTCTGCTAATGGATGTGCTCTTTCCAACATCAATATAGCCTGTAGTGGAAAGCACAGTGCTTGAACTTGACTCACGCAATCTGTTATCATAGAGAGGGGAATATGTTACTGAACTTGAACTACTGCTTACAATTACATGCATTGTGTCAGTAGATTCCTGTCCTGCTGTATCTGTAACGGTTAGAGTTACAGTGTAAGTACCTGGACTCGCGTAGGTCTTAGTAGCTGTAACACCAGTAGCTTCAGAGGTTATTCCATCTGAAACATCGAAATCCCAAGAATATGAATATATACCCTTGTCATCTGTGGATGCACTTGCATCAAAACTCACAGCAGAACCTGTAGTTGCAGTAATATCATCACCAGCATTTGCCACAGGCAACTCATCCACAGGAGTAACATTCCCTGAACCTGAAGTTGAGGTTATAGTTAATTTTGGTATCTGTGCAGCATTTAACCAGTCTGAACTGTAGAATGCAATGTAATTACCACTCTCATCTTTTGCCTTGAGGAAGAAACCTGTGTTATCATACGTACCATTTATGTATTCCTGTACAAGGTCTGTGACATCAAACTCATAGTACTTGTTATCAGGCACTTTGTCAGCTGAGAAGGTTACAAAGGCATAAGGTGTAGTACCCTGAGGTACACCGTTCTTATCATACCAGCTTCCTCCTGCATTTGTCCAGGCTTTACCGGAAGCACTGTTTTTCCAGCTCACATACTTTGGATCCCATTCCATTGGCCTGTATATTTCAACTACTGTGTCAGAAGTACGGGTAGCACCTGCTGGATAATACCAGTAAAGTGAAAGAGTTGCCTTATCTATTGTACCTGTTGTCTCGTAACCACTAAGGTTGAAAGCCATTACATCCCTGCAGCGAGATGTGCTCTTTCCGAGATCAATATAACTACTAGTAGAAAGGACGCTACTTGGAGAAGACTCGCGCAATCTATTGTCGTCATTTACTGCGTAAGAGGTGGTGGTAGTTTGGTCAATGCTTGGTACGTTATTCACATGAAGGATGGAAAGGCCACTGCTTTCAGATACTACATAGATATAATTATTTTCCACAGCAATGCAAGATACATTTTCAATAGGATAGCTTCCTACAAGTTGAGGTAAGGAAGAGTCAGTGATATCCAGAATAGAAAGAGCAATACTATTGGATATGTATGCATAGTTACCTTCTACAATGATGTCACCTACCCAACCAGTATCATAACTATTTGTAATAGTTGGTGTGGAAGGATTAGTAATGTCTATAATCATAAGACCAGTTTCACTTGCCATATACGCATAGTTGCCTGAAACTGCAATAGCATATGTACTCTTAGAAAATTCTAAATATCCTTTGAATATTGGTGCTGAAGGATTAGAGATATCTATTATCGTAAATCCAGTCTCATCTATATCTTCTGGACGGATATCCGAAATAATATATGCATAACTACCTGATACTGCAATATCTGATACGTGGGCAGATTGATAACTACCAACAAGCACTGGTGCTGAAGGATTAGTGACATTTACAATAGAGATGGAATTATCCTTGTTTATGTATGAGCCTATTTCAAAACTTCACTCACACCTTTTTCCAACACAACAGGAAACATGCAATATCTAACAATCCTTTGAAAACCACATTAAGACGTTCATATCTACTTGCTAATTTTCTAAATCCCATCTTCAACCATGCAAAGAATCGTTCTATAGTTCCTCTGTAATAATATGTTTCTTCATCAAATCGAGTAGGTCTTCCTCTTTTCTTTCTTTTACTGTTCCTTGTATTGATCGGTATGTTGCTTTTGATAGCTCTGGACCTTAAGTACTGCCTGATTTCTGTATCGTCGTACGCAGCGTCTGCCAGAACTTCAAGAGGTCTTGTCCTTGGTCTTCCATCGGTCTTAACCTTAATATCCTCCATAACTTCAATGAAGTGCTGTCTATCGTGCTCTTTTCCAGAAGATATTTGGATTGTAAGTGGAAAACCTTCACAACTTACACATGCATGGATCTTTATGCCTTTTCTTTTCTTGTGACCGTTGTACGAGGAGTCATCTCCCCTTTTTTAGTTTCGATGAAACTGCTATCGATACACACTGTATCCAATGAGAACTTACCTTTCTGGTAAGCGGAATCCCGAAGGGATTCCATTATCTCGTTCCATATACCTTCCTCTGACCACCTTTTCAGCCTTCTCCAGGCAGTTGCCTGGGAACCATAAATAGCTGGCATATCTCCCCATCTGCAACCTGTTATCAGAACAAAGAGAATACCATTGATGACCTTACGGTCATCAGCTCTCTTTCTTCCGGTAATTGGTTGTGGTGGCAAGTGTGGCTTTATAAACTTCCATTGATCATCAGAGAGTTCTCTGAATTCCATTCATATCCCCACAATAACATTCAGAGAAATAGTATTTATAGTTTTGATACAGGCTCTATGCATAATTGTCTAATACCTCAATATTTTCTGTATAACCTGAATAATTGCCTGCAATAACAGGAGATGAAGGAATACTAATATCAAAGATAGTAAGACCATTGTTACCGGCTATATACGCATAATTGCCTTCTACCGCAATGTGATACACAAATCCTGAAGTTGTAATCCTTTCTAATTCGACCGGATTATCAGCATTAGTGGTATCATAGACAACAAGGTCCTGACCTTGTCCTGTATATGTATAATTTCCAGCTATAGCAACAGCTGAATCACTTCCTCCAATCTGACCAATCAGTTCTACATCCAAGGAATCAGCAGAACTAATTCCAATTGTCATGATCGTAAACAATACAAGTCCAAAACAAATTAATTTGTTTGATTTTTTTTGCATTCCTACCACCCACTCTGTAATAAGAATGAGTCCTGAGATATATTCTCAAAATATTGAAAGGTAATATAACTATATAAATTTAATTAAAATCCTTGCAATAAAATAATATTGATTTCAGTTATATGTAATTTCAATACAAATTAAATATCTGAATAATAGGTTTAATTATAATCGATATGTATTTGCTATAAGCCGTTCTCTTTTGTGTATTAGGGCCCTTTGAAAATAGAACTCATTTCTAGGATTAATATAACTTATTCTCTCTATTTTAGTACTAATCCATATTCCCCCTTCAAATGTACATCTCAAAACAAGGTTACTTTTCATTTTACTCTTAATTAGTGCCTTATTTCTTTTTTAATGGCATATTTACCCTTTATTTAGTTAGAATTGGATATTTAAAAAACCAGTAACAATAGCCTGTATATCAATAAGTAGCCATTAAAGGATTTTTACTACTTCATTTCTGTATTAGACTTATACAAGTCCTGATTTGCGTAATTAACCAATTATCAAGATGTACTTTTTATGGGGGAGGTTCTATTGACTGCTTACAGCTAAAAATAGCCTCAGTAAATCCTCCATTTGAATGTTATTTCAAAAGGACCCTATTGTGTATATAAGCACCATGAATTTAGTCACACCGTAAACTAATCCACTAAATCTAATTTACACTAACTGAAAATAGTTATGCATTCTGATAAAAAGTATCCATTGAATCTGCTTGGTTATTTTTATCTATTAAGACCTCCTAAAGTAAGGATTCTTCTCTATAAAGGATGATTTCATGATCAATAAAAAGAACATTTATCTTGCAGGTCCTCTCTTTTCCCATGCTGAAAGGGATTTCAATGTATATCTGCGTGACAAGCTTGTGGAAAATGGTTTCTCCGTATTCCTGCCACAGGAAGATGGCAATGATGACATAGAAACGCGGCTTGAAGTAAGGCAGAAAAACATTTTTGAGATGGACGTAAAGGCCATAGATAACTGCGAAATTGTTGTAGCTGTTTTGGATGGAGGCAGTGATGTGGACTCTGGCACAGCCTGGGAAATAGGATATGCATATGCAAAAGAAAAGAAAATTCTGGGCATACGAACGGATTTCAGAACATTTGGTCCTGAAGGGAATGTCAATCTTATGATAGAGGTTTCACTGGATGCTCTGGAGAAAGATGTTAAGGGACTGATCTCCTCACTGAAAAGATATGCTTGAAATGGATTTGAGCTTATTCTACTTTTTCGAAGCATTCGTATCAAAATGCTTCTCAACAACTTCACCATTAGGTTCTTTTTCAGCAAATATCTGCCCTTCAAAAGAGTATACTTCAGCCCCCGTAAGCCAGGCATCATATTCAAGGCCAGCTTTGAGACAGGTGTGGCTAAGAAAATCAATTTCATCCATGTCGTTCTCAGGGGCAACCTGAGGCAGTAGAAGACCCTGATGATATCCTTTTCTCACAATAAGCCCATGCCTTCCAATCTCTATCTTACCTGGAAGCTCCTTTGGAGAAGCTTCAATCCTTTTTGGAGGAGTAAGGATAGTTACTTCCACAACAATCCACTTCATCTCATCAGTATGAAGTGGTGGAAAGCGCGGGTCACGGAAAGCTGCCGATATTGCAGAATCAGTGAGGGCATATTTAAGAGAAGAGTCAGGATAGGGGTGGCCAATACAACCGCGTAGCAATTCACCCTTTGTAAGAGTGACAAATACCCCTCTATTTTCATTGAACACCGATGGGAGCACTGCCCCAGAACCATCTATCGTCCTGCCACTTTTGAGATATGTCTCAATGGTATCTCTCGCAAGCTTTACAGCTATTTTCCCCTCATTTTCTGTTAATATGATACCCACCCCTTTTTTAGTATCGCTTAAGGATATTACTTGTGAAGCTTATGTGTAATTGCAGCTTCTTTCAGAGCCACGACACCTGGTAATTTCTCTCCGGCAAGATAATCTATGCATGCACCACCGCCTGTGCTCAGGTGAGAGAACTTGTCCTCATAACCTATATGACGGATCTCAGCTGAAATATGACCTCCTCCGGCTATAGAATATTCGGAATGTGCCGCAGCTTTTATGATCTCATGAGTACCCAATGCAAACTCAGCCATTTCGGAAAGCCCCGCTGGACCATTAAGAACCACAGTTTTTGCATTCTTGAGCTCATTGGAAAAAGCTACAATAGTCTCAAGGCCAATATCATAAATGGGCATGTTGCCGTTGGGAAGTTCTCCCACCTGTACTTCTAAACGTTTACCATTCTCGTTCAGAGCTACATCTATAGGAAGACCAACCTTTCCATTGAATTTTTCAAGCACTTTCCTTGCCTTTTCGATCTGTTCGGTATAACCCTGAGATTCTATGAAATCCATATTGACCTTACCAATATCAACACCCGATGCTGCAAGCATTACATTTGCAACCACACCGGTAACAAGTACCCTGTCAGCACCTCCATTGATAAGAACGTTTTCTGCAACTTTCAGGGAATCATCCACCTTTGCACCACCCAGCACAAAGATACATGGACGTTCACCGCCCTTTATCCCTCTATCCAGAGAAATAATCTCTTTTTCCATAACTCTTCCTGCTCCAGTAGGGAGAGCTTCAGTGAATCCTAATATAGAAAGGTGAGCTCTGTGAGATACAGCAAAAGCATCATTGAGAAAAATATCCATATATGGTAGAAGTTGTTTGACCAGATGTGATTTTGCATGTTCTGCTACAGTTCTTTCCATTGACTCTTCCGAATAGAACCTGACATTCTCCAGCAGTACGACATCACCATTTTTCATAGCAGAGATACTGTTCTTCGCACACGTACCAAAAATATCATCCACGTATTTTACTTCACGTCCCAGATATTGAGACATCCGGACAGCATGTGCCTTCATAGTAGTGAAGTCCTTTTTGCCAGGCCTGCTCTGGTGAGCCAGCAACACGACCTTGGCCTCATGCAGATCAACCAACGTGGGGATATGGCTTTTGATGCGCATATCATCCAAGATGTTTCCCTCTGGGTCCATAGGAGTGTTAATGTCCACTCTTACCAGCACTGTTTTATCTTTCACATCAAAATCATCTATAGTGAGGATTTCCTTAGCTGACAAAATTCAATCACCGCTATCAGTCGTTAATATAAATAAAGTAAGAATATTTCGACACTTACGTCTGAAACATCGAAGTAGAATTATAAATGAATTTATTCTTATATTTATGTGTTCCTTCTAACACATTGGAACTAGTGTTGCACCAAAAGCAAAAGATAATAAATGCAGTCGTATTTCACATGCATGATTCATATGAAGATATTAGGTATTTCCGCAAGCCCCGTTAAAGGTGACAATAATGATAAACTTATAGAGAAAGTTCTTGGGATCGCAAAAAGCAGAGGCTTTGAGGTTGATAGTGTGCTCATATCATCGTCAAAGATAGCTCCATGCACTGCATGTGGAATATGCAGGGATGAAGAAATGTGTCCTATCGACGACGACATGCAAAAAGTATACCAGAAATTGAAAGAAGCGGATGCCATTATTGTGTCATCACCAGTGTATTTTGGATCAGTTACGGCTCAAGTTAAAGCTTTGTTCGACCGCAGCGTACTGCACAGAAGGCAGGGTTTCCAGTTAAAGAACAAAGTGGGTGCATCTTTAGCAGTTGGAGGCTCACGCAATGGCGGACAGGAGAAGACCATCCAGACAATCCACGACTGGATGCATATACATGGGATGATAGTTGTCGGCGATGGAGGACATTTCGGCGGCATCCTGCAAAAGCCTGCTCTTGAAGACACAGAGGGTATGCAAACGGCTGTTGATACCATCAATAAAATGTGCGATGTGCTTGAAAAGATGAAATAAGATCGTTTCTGCTTTACTTGTTTATTTCTCTTTTGTTTCTCTTTTTGCTTACTTCATGCCAATTTTGCTGTCACAGCAAACTATTTCAGTCATCGGACCCAATAAAAAAATAGGAACAACAACTTTGTGGTGTGGAAAATGGGAGTAAACACAAACAAAGAAAACCGCATGAGTGAAGAGTGTACACCTTCGCGGGATTTTGTAAGGAACGCAAATATCAATGATCCTGGTGTGTATCAAAAAGCAGCACAGGATCTGGAAGGATTCTGGGACAAGCTTGCTCATGACATTCAATGGTTCAGAAAGTGGGACAAAATACTTGACTGGCAGCCACCCAACGCACAATGGTTCGTGGGAGGGAAACTAAATGCCTGCTACAACTGCCTGGATGTGCATATGGAAAAAAGAGCTGACAAAACAGCCATCATCTGGGAAGGGGAAATGGGAGATGTCAGTACATATACATACAGGCAACTTCTGGATGAGACCTGCCGCTTTGCCAATGCCCTGAAAAAACTGGGCGTCAGAAAAGGAGATGTTGTGACCATTTACCTGCCCATGATACCTGAAGTAGTGATCTCTATGCTAGCCTGTGCAAGAATAGGCGCACCCCACAATGTGGTTTTTGCAGCTTTCTCTGGTGAAGCCCTGTTCACAAGGACAGGACACTCCAATAGCAGGTTCATCATTACATGTGATGGATATTACCGTAGAGGTAATGTGGTGGAACAGAAAAAGAAAATAGACAGGGATGCACAGATGTGCCAGTGCATCGAAAAGGTGATAGTTGTAAAGCAAGCCGGCATTGAGGTGGAGATGAACCCTGAAAGAGATGTGTGGTGGCATGAGATAATGAAAAACGAAAGCACTGTGTTCGAAGCTGAACCAATGGATGCAGAGGACATGCTTTTTCTCATGTACACCAGTGGTACCACTGGCAAGCCCAAGGGTATTGTGCACACTACAGGCGGCTATATGGTGGGCACACATGTCACTACTAAGTGGATATTCGACCTGAAAGAAGATGATATCTACTGGTGTACTGCTGATTGCGGCTGGATCACAGGGCATTCATATCTTGTTTATGGACCTCTATCAAATGGTGCTACAATAGTGATGTATGAGGGTGCACCTGATTTCCCTGAAAAGGATAGATGGTGGGATATCATAGAAAGGCACAAAGTTACCATACTGTATACTGCACCTACAGCCATCAGGACTTTCATGAAATGGGGTGCTGAATGGCCAAATAAACATGACCTATCCACACTGCGCCTGCTGGGAAGCGTTGGAGAAGCCATCAATCCCGGAGCTTGGCTCTGGTATCATGAACATATAGGACAAAAGAAATGTCCCATAGTTGATACATGGTGGCAAACAGAAACAGGCATGGTGCTCATAACCCCCCTGCCTGGAATTACCACACTCAAACCCGGTAGCGCCACAAGACCCTTCCCAGGAATAGAAGCAATCGTGCTTGATGAGACAGGCAATGAAGTGCCCCGAGGAACGGATGGCCTCCTCGCCATCAAGAAACCCTGGCCTAGTATGGTGCGCACCATCTTCAACGATAGTGAACGTTTCAAGGAAACATATTGGAGCAAATGGGATGGAAAAACATATTTTGCAGGGGACGGTACCAAACAGGATGAAGATGGCTATTTCTGGATAATTGGGCGTGTCGATGATAGTATCAAGATAGCTGGACACCTTATCGGTACTGCAGAAGTGGAAAGTGTACTGATATCACATCCTGCTGTTGCAGAATCGGCAGTTGTGGGAAAGCTGGATGAACTCAAGGGAGAAGTGATCTATTGTTATGTTATTCTTCGCTCAGGGATAGTGGCCACTGGAAAACTAAGGAAAGAACTAATCGACCATGTGGCAATAAACATCGGTCCCTTTGCAAGGCCAAAGCAGGTGATATTCACAGACGATCTGCCTAAAACAAGAAGTGGAAAAATAATGCGCCGTGTGCTCAAGGCCATTGTCAATGACAGGAACACTGGCGATGTCACAACGCTACAAAATCCTGATATTGTAGAAATACTCAGGCAGAGGACAAAAGAAATCGAAAATCTCCATAATAAAAGTGGAAAATAGACTTATTTAGTAAGTCCCATTTCCGCGATCAACCCATCAACATCTACGTACTTCTTGATAAGCTCCACTACCCTTTTTATTTTAGCTTCCTGCTTTATACGTGCATGGCCAATGAGGTGCTCCATCTTTTCGATGGTGCTCATGGTGTCACCCCTGACAAGGATCACGGGAATATTGGCCTCCTCCGCACTTCCCAGCACTGCACCACTGGGGCGTAGGTTGCCTGTGAGCACCAGGCACTTTACTTTAGCCTCAATGGCAGCCATCTGTATATCTGAACGATCACCACCAGTGATCACAGCGGCGTTAGGCATACGTCTGAAATACTTTATGGCAGACCCTACCTCCATAGCACCTACAAGGTAATGTTCTACCAAATCTTCCAAGTGGTTTGCACCCACCAGTACTTCTGCATTAAGGTCTTCGACTATTTCAGATATTGATACTGAACGCAGCATATCATCTTCGGGGATGGAGCCGAACACTTTTATACCTTTTTTCTCCAGGAAAGGCACCACCAAATGAGAAACGGTTTCAAGTTTACCCACAGGCACCTCATTAAGTATTATGCCTGCAAGGATCTCTGTGTTCTGGATTATACGCAGATCGCAGAGGATACGGTCAACAGCTCTTTCAGAATCATATCTTGTGATAAGCAGCATCTTGGTATCGAGCTTTGTGGCTATCTCTGGGTCTGAGAGATTGTACATTGCCCCGCCGCCGATGCCCCCTGCCCCTTCCAACAGGACCACATCTTTACCCTTTGATATTTTTTCATAAGCTTCCTTCAACCTGGAATCGAGACCTTTTTCCACACCCATTAGAGCATCATCCGTAAGGTTCTCCGTAAGCAAAATTGGAGTAATGGAACTTAGATCGTCCTGTAATGCCAATAATTTCCTTATTCCTTCGGCATCCTCATCTGTAAGTGATCCATTGACATCTATAAGCAGATTGCCAATGGGCTTCATGTATCCGATCTTGTAACCCCTCTCTTTAAGAATAACGCCAAAACCCAAACACAGAGAGCTTTTTCCTGAATACTGTTCCGATGAGCTTACCAATATTGAAGCCATAATCTCCCTCCTAACACTCCTTAATAGTAACTAATTGATTATTTCTAATAAAGATAATCTATCATCTAATACCACTTCTCATTCCTGTCTTAATGTCATCCTGATATCCATTGCAAGGCAGCCTTTACCTTCGGGCATGACCATGAGAGGATTTATCTCGAATTCCATCAGGTTAGGGAAATCCATCACAAGCTGTGACACTTTAAGCAAAGTATCAATTATGGCTTTGATATCTGAAGGCGTTTCACCCCTTACACCTGCTATAAGTGGATATGTTTTGATAGATGAGATCATATGCTGGGCTTCCTTATCGTTGATAGGAGCCACAGCAAAAGATACGTCCTTGAGAAACTCCACATAAACACCCCCCAGCCCGAACATTAAAAGAGGACCAAACTGGGGATCACGATTCATGCCGATAATAACTTCCTTACCACCTGTTACCATCTGCTGCACTTGCACACCCGTTATTCTGGCATTAGGCATGTAATGTTTAACATCTGACATCATTGTGAGATAGGCACGCTCCAAATCCTCTGCATTCTTCAGATTAAGTTTGATACCACCTACATCTGTCTTATGAGAGATATCAGGAGAAATAATCTTCATTACAACGGGATAGCCTATTTGCTCACATGCTACTATAGCCTCTGCAAGGTTGTCAGCCATCTTAGACTGAACCACTGGAATGCCATAAGATTTTAGCAAATCTATAGACTCCAAACCAAGTGTCCTTTTTCCACTACTTATTGCATCATCTATCATCTTTCTTGCAGTATGACTTTC
Organism: uncultured Methanomethylovorans sp.; assembly: GCF_963678545.1. Taxonomy (NCBI): domain Archaea; kingdom Methanobacteriati; phylum Methanobacteriota; class Methanomicrobia; order Methanosarcinales; family Methanosarcinaceae; genus Methanomethylovorans; species uncultured Methanomethylovorans sp. Next base: position 1,244,473 of record NZ_OY782870.1, on the reverse strand, counting down.
AACGGCCAACAAAACTGGTGCACTATAGTCTTTTACCTTTATGGAACTGTAATCACATAGAGCTTTCATACTGGCAACAGCCCTTTCGCAAGAAGAATAATTAGGTACACCATACTTATTCAGCAGTTCTTCTCCTGCAGCAATGCGCGTTCCGCCTGCAAGATTACACAAAATAGGCTTGTTGGAATTCTTAATAACGTTAATAAGAACCTGTGCTATAGCAGGTACATCAGTCATAGCTTGAGGAGAAACAAGTACAATGATGCCATCCACATTAGGATCAGTTAATAGCACTTCCAATGCATATTCATATAATTGAGGGCTAGCATCTCCTAAAATGTCCACTGGATTATAAAATCCGGCTGCTTCTGGAAGACGTTGCCTTAATTTTTTTATAGTATCTTCGTCAAAAGAAGTTATGGAAAGACCGCTGCTATAACATGCATCAGCAGTTAGTATGCCAAGTCCTCCTGCATTTGTAAGTATTGCAATTTTCTTACCTTTGGGCAAAGGATATGCAGAAAAAGCCCTGCTGTAATCCAGCATTTCTTCCAGAGAATCGGCCCTAATGACACCACTCTGTTTGAATGCTGCATTGTATGCAGCATCTGATCCTGCAAGTGTACCTGTATGTGAAGATACTGCCCTTGAACCCACAGCTGTACGGCCTGATTTTACTACGATCACCGGTTTCTCTCTGGTAACATGCCTTGCAACATCCATAAAACGTGGACCATTCTTCACACCTTCCAGATAGGCAGCGATTACAGAAGTGGAATCGTCATTCATAAATAACTCAAGAAAATCATTTTCTCCAAGATCGGCTTTGTTCCCCAGACTTATGAATTTAGAGAATCCTACCCCTACCCTATCAGCCCAGTCCAGAGTTACGGTGCAGATGGCACCAGACTGGGACATCATAGCTATATTTCCCTCAAGAGCCATTGATGCAGCAAATGATGCATTGAGTGAAGAGGAAGTATCGATTATTCCCAAGCAGTTCGGGCCAACCATTCTTATGCCATATTTAGAAGCAATAGATGCAATGTCCCTTTCCAGCCTTGCACCTTCAAGGCTGGCTTCCTTAAAGCCTGCAGATATCACAACTACATAACTTATGCCTGCTTGACCACATTTTTCCACTGCAGAAGGAACTGCAACTGCAGGAACCACTACTACAGCAAGATCCACTTTTTCTGGGACATCAAGAATGTCAGCATAACATTTCAACCCCAGAATCTCAGTAACATTAGGATTAATAGGAATGACCTTACGACCGTCTCCCTGCAGGAGATTCTTTAGTACCGCATGGCCCACCTTTCCTTCTGTACGAGATGCACCTATGACCACAACAACATCCGGATTGAACAATTTATCGAACATATATTTCCCTGATTATGTATATTATTTAGACGAAGTAATAAGAGATAAGTTTAAGGGAGGCGAAAGAGAGATATAATATATTGAATTACATACGATTTGATATATAAATTGCAAGTTGCAATTAAATTATAATGAGATGACGTTTTTGGATCTAAGCGAACTATTGCATAATGAAAAACGGAATCTAGTGCAATGGTTGCACACAGATTCTGTTGTCTCAAATTCACTGGCTCTGATAGTAGGGGTATTAACTGGTCTTACTATAGTATTATATGATCGTTCCCTCGCACTCAGTTCTCATTTATTTTTTCAACACAAACCAGGGGAATCAGATTATTATATAATATTCCTCCCCGCAATTGGCGGCTTGTTAGTGGGAATGATAACACATTATCTGATGAAAAAGAAAAGATATAGCATTGAGAATGTCATCGAAGCTACCACACTTCATGGCGGTAAAATGCAGCCTAAGAATGTGTTTCTTGAAGTATTATCCTCACTTATATCATTAGGTTCTGGGGCATCAGCAGGTAAAGAGGCGCCTGTAGTGCTTGCTGGCGCAGGAATTGGTTCCACATTAGCCCAAGCGATTAAAATGAGAGGAAACAGGCTGAAAATACTGTTGGGTTGTGGTGCCTCCGCAGGTATAGCAGCTGCATTCAATGCACCTCTTGCAGGTGTAGTTTTCTCCGTAGAAGTAATTTTAGGAGAGCTCGAATCCAGCACATTTATTCCTATTGTCATAGCCTCAGTTTTTGCTACTCTTACATCCAACGTAGTTTTCGGCGTCAGACCAATCCAGATATCGCAATATCAACTTGTCAATCCATTACAAGAATCTATCTTATACCTGATTCTTGGAGTACTTGCAGGTATAGTTTCTGTAATATTCATGCGCTCTTTATATAGATGTAGAGATTTCTTCAATTCTCTTAAAGTTCATCCAATAATAAAACCGGCAATTGGCGGGCTTGGTGTTGGAGTGATAGGCTTTTTTTATCCTCAGATATTTGGTGTAGGATATGAAGTAATAAGCCAGGTTTTGGCAAATGAATTAGTCTTCAAGGTCATAGTCGCGCTTCTATTGCTGAAAATAGTTGCATTCTCTTTATCCCTGGGGTCTGGAGGTTCCGGTGGATCATTCGTTCCGGCACTATTCATAGGCTCTATGCTTGGAGGAGCTTATGGATTCATTGTGAATCAAATATTCCCAAGTTTCACATCAGAACCAGGTGCTTATGCCCTGGCTGGAATGGGAGCTGTTTTCACTGGCGTTACACGGGCACCACTCACAGCTATACTAATCCTTTTTGAACTGACACATGATTATAATCTTGTGCTTCCAATAATGCTTGCATGCGTGTTGAGTAATCTTATTTCAAGTGCTCTTCATCCAGAGTCCATTTTTACTGAATCACTGCGAAGACGCGGATTCACCATACGAAAAGGAAAAGAAGTGGACATAATGGAGTCATTAAAAGTTGCCGATGCCATGAAAAGAGAAGTGCAAACCATTTCTATGAACAAAAAAGTAGAGGCACTCAACGCCCTCATGCAATCCAGCCGTCATATAGGATTTCCCGTGATGGATTCTGAAGGCAAGTTGTGGGGTGTAGTAACCTTAAAAGACATTCGGGACAAGGTAAAACAGGGAGAAAATGACAAAACCATCGGTGAGATTGCCACTTCAAATTTAGTTGTTGCGTACCCAGACGAATCTTTGAACACTGTACTTCAGCGCCTTGCAACAAAAGATATAGGCAGGCTTCCTGTAGTATCAAGGGAAGACAACAAACAAATACTTGGAATTATCACGCGCAGTGATATCGTAAAATTGTATGATAAAACAATTGTGGGAAGAATGAAATATCAATCTGATTAAAAATTATTTTGATTTAAATTGACTCTTCCCAGGAAATATCCAGGGGTCGCATCGAATATCTCAACCTCACAATAGCTTCCAGGGATGGCAGATGATTCCGGAATTACCACTGGTTTATAGGATGCCGTCCGTGCCATGAGACCTTTAACTTTAGCCTCTTTAGAAATAAAGACCCGGCCAGTCCATCCCATCATACTCTTTCTGACAGCTATTTTGACTTTTTCACATACAGAATGCAGTTCATTAGAACGCTGCGCGACTATACGCGAATCAATGTTACGGTATTCAAGCGCCTTTGTATGCGGACGGGGAGTATACCTTGAAATGTTAACCTTTTCTGGCCTGTACTCTTTCACCCATTCAACTGTTTTCATGAAATCAGTATCCTTCTCCCCTGGAAAACCTACGATGATATCAGTAAACAGAGTAAGATCATCAAAACGATCTCTGAAACAACTGATTAGATGATTTGCCTCTTCTATAGAATGAAACCTGTTCATTTTTTTCAGAACATCGTTTGATGCTGATTGTATCGGCAAATGAACTAACTTGTAGATTTTGTCGTGCTCAAAAGCGTTCAATAATTCATCCAGTATAGGGAGCACAGAAAAGGGGTTCATCATGCCCACACGTACCTTAAAATCGCCTGGTATATCGCATATTCTCTCAAGAAGCTGAGGAAGCTGATATCCTAGATCCATACCATATTGAGCATTATCCTGTGAAGTAAGCCATATTTCCCTGCATCCTTCAGCAACTCCTTGTCGTATATCCTCTACAATGGGATCTGGATTAAAAGACCTCAGTGGGCCTCTTACGAACCTGACTATACAATAGGAACATGCATTGTTGCATCCCTGGGAAAGCTGACAGATATGGATATTAGAATTGAACCTGAATCTTGGCACATTAATGAAACCTTGAGGTTCATGAGAAAACACATGTAAAGCCTGTCGAGAAGTATTTTGTGAAGAAATCTCCGGTGAAGCAATTGAATTCAAGATATCCCCTATCCTTGAGATGGAATTGACACCCAAAATGTGAGCAGCAGGATTATTATGGATGATATCCTCAAGCTGCACTTCAGGCATACAGCCAGCTACTACTACTTCTCTGCCTTTTTCCCCCAGCTCCCAGATCTTATGCAGGATCTTCTGTTCAGTAGAATACTTTACAGTACAGGTGTTGAGTACTACTACGTCGGCATTTTTCTCAGATACCAGTTCATGACCCAGGCTTCTGATGGTCGCCATCATGACCTCTGCAGAAGCCTGGTTAGCAGAACAACCAAATGTCGATACGTGGACTTTCATTATTTAAACGAACCGAAGAGGAGTGACCTCTTTATCATGTATGTAGATGGTATCTGTAAATTTTACCACACCTGAACTGCCCATGGTCAGACTGTGAACTCTTGCATCGCCTTCTCCAAAGAGGTTCACACCTTTTAGGAGAGTACCCGGAGTCACACCTGTTGCAGAAAAGATCACATCATTTCCAGGAACAAGCTTGTTGATGTCAAGCACATCGTTCATGTTCTTTTCTGTAATACCCATCTTTTCAAGCCTTGGCATCTTTTCAGCTTTTTCATTGGCTATAGCTTCTTCAGACTTGCCATTGGCAACTGTAGGTAATACAAGCCTTGCAAGTATCTTGCCACCCAGGATCTTAAGAGCAGCAGCAGTGAGAACTGCCTCCCCTGAACCTCCAGCGCCCATGACCACATGAACACCTGAACCGCGTATGGCTGTGGCAACTCCTGGCATCAAGTCACCATCAGTGATCAGATTGACCCTCGCACCTGTTTTTCTGATCTCTTCTATCTTAGCCTCATGCCTTGATCTGTCAAGGATGACAACGACCAGCTCGTCGATATTACGATTAAGCGCCTTTGCGACTATTTCAAGGTTATCGATAACAGGAGCATCAAGATTTATACTATCTTCAGGATGCAGCCTTTCATACCTCACGACCTCCGGACCTACCACTATTTTATCCATATAGATGTCAGGACCATGGAAAAGGCCACCTCTTTCAGCCATTGCCATCACAGATATAGCGCCTGGAGTGCCATTGGCCGCCAGATTAGTGCCTTCAAGTGGATCCACAGCAATATCCACTTCCAGATCTCCCTCCCAAGTACCTACCTGTTCGCCTATGTACAGCATCGGTGCCTCGTCCCTTTCTCCTTCACCGATCTTTATGATTCCTTTCATATCAAGGTAATTCAAAGTCCTGCGCATGGCTTCCACTGATACCTGATCAGCATAATGCTTGTCTCCTCTGCCCATCTGATAAGATGCTGCTATGGCTGCAGCTTCTGTAACCTGAAGAAGTCTTGGTAACAGGGCACATTCTATAAGCCCTGCGCATTTGATCATCCCTTCTGCTTTTTTCTTATGTGGCATAATTAGAACCCTCCCATATAATAAGGTCTACAATTATATCTAATGTCATTAACTTATTAATAATTGCAAGTCTACTGTCCATTCATATATTACTATTTCGTAGAGTCATTACTTCAATACATCCACAAGTGCCACTCGTTCGATCACAAGTTCCGGGATCATCTGCTCGCCGACGACTGCGATCTCATCTGTGGTGATTCCAAATTGCATGATTATTTCTTCTCTTTTGGATAGCAGATATTGAATGATATCGGAAGGCACGACCATCTCTTTAAGTATATCCAAACATATAGGAACAGAATCTGCTTCACCTATCACTACGAAAACAACATTATTCTGGCCTTGATGTACACCCATGGAAAATGCCTCTTCAATCTGGCGCTTCCCGGATGCATAACGCATTATCTCAATACCCATGTCCTTTGCAGCATTTCTTTCCTGCTCGAATGCCCTGAGCGCTTTTGCAACGGCAAACCGTAAGTGTTTTTCACCCGCGATCTTATCTGCATTGATAGCCTGAATTATGCAACTATTTGCCTTTGATATGTCTGCGGTTGTCCTGAGAAATGCCTTCAGATCTTCTATGAAAATACAGCCACTTAGAAACTCAACTTGCATGGAGCTAAATTCAGTTCTTTAAGAATAAGCATAACGGTATGTTAGTAGATACCAGGAAAAATTATAAGTACTCTTCGAAGCAACTTTTCTTTGGGGAGAAAATGAAGATATGTGATATGCAGATAGGGGAACACTACTTATGTGAAAGCTGCGGATTCGAGCTTGAAGTTGTGACCCCTTGCGAGCATTGTGATGAAGGCAACATCAACTGTCCATGCTGCGGTGAAAAACTGCAACTTCGAAGCTGAGAACACTAATCAAAAAACGACCCTACTCGTTGTACTTAGTTTTGACTATTTATCTTTGCACAATATGCCGAGAATCGTTCTGCTGAATGGACCACTAAAAAGAGTAGGCTTTATGTGGATGTAAGTTATTTAGGTGGTAATCAACATATAAATAAGGTATTCAATGAATTCCAGATGGAATTACTGACTGAATATCAAAACAGGTGTACTGGAAAGGCGTAACCATGGAACAGGATTACATACCGTGCGAGATAGAAAGAAAATGGCAGAAGACATGGGATGATACAAAGGTCTTTCAGCCTGAGCCAGATGAGAGAGAAAAGTTCTTCATAACAATACCCTACCCCTATCTCAACGGTAATTTACATGCAGGACACACCCGGACCTTTACCATAGGGGACGTTATAGCACGATATAAACGAATGCAGGGATATAACGTGCTTTTTCCTATGGGTTTCCATGTAACAGGAACACCTATTGTAGGTCTTGCCGAATTGATAGCTAACCGTGACACTCAGACCATGAAGGTATATACAGAACTGCATGGTATACCTATAGATATTCTGGAAACACTGGTCATTCCTGAGAAAATAGTAGAGTACTTCAGTAAAGAAGCTGAAAAGGCTATGCGTTCTATTGGTTACTCTATTGACTGGAGACGCAAATTCACCACCACTGACCCAACTTACAAAAAGTTCATTGAATGGCAGTTCAACCTGTTGTATGAAAAGGGACTCATCGTGAAGGGATCACATCCGGTCAAGTGGTGTCCGAACGACAATAACCCAGTTGAAGATCACGATATCCTGCATGGTGAAGAGGCAACTATCGTAGATTATACTTTTGTTAAATTCCAGCATGATGGCGTAGTACTGCCTTGTGCGACCCTGCGCCCTGAGACTATTTTTGGTGTTACGAACCTATGGATCAATCCTAATATAGAGCATGTGAAGATCAAAGTGGAAAAGGATGGAAAAACAGAATTCTGGGTCGTAAGCAAGGAAGCTTACAGGAAACTCACTTTCACTGATAGGAAAGTAGAATTTGTAGAGAACGTGCCATCTACATCCCTAATAGGTATCAAGGTGAAGAATCCGCTTACAAGCAATGATGTTATTACATTGCCTGCCTCATTTGTAAGGGGAGAGAATGGTAGCGGAATTGTGATGAGTGTGCCTGCACATGCACCTTATGATTACCTTGCATTGAAGGACCTCTATGAAAAAGACCTTTCAGAATATGGGATCAAGGAAGACCTGCGCAATATAAAATTAATTTCTCTGATAGCAGCCAAGGAATTCGGGGAGTATCCTGCTGTAGAAGCTGTGCAACAGCTTGGTGTGATGGATCAGAAAGATCCGAAAGCTGAAGAGGCCACCAAGATGGTATACAGAAGAGAATTCCATGGCGGAATCCTCAAAGAGAATACTGGAAAGTATGCTGGAATTGCAGTTTCCAAAATCAAGGATGTACTCACCCGGGATCTTATAAGCCAGGGTATAGGAGAAGTATTCTATGAGTTCAGCGAACCGGTTGTATGCCGCTGCGGAACGCCCTGTGTGGTAAATATGGTTGAAGGCCAATGGTTCCTCAACTATTCTAATCCAGAGTGGAAGGATAAAGTTTACAGATGCATTGAGAAAATGGAGATCATTCCTGAAGATTATAGATTGGAATTCAACAACAAAGTCGATTGGCTCAAGGACAAAGCATGTGCAAGGAAAAAGGGTCTTGGCACACATCTGCCTTTTGACGATCAATGGCTGATTGAGTCGCTTGGCGATTCTACCATCTATATGACATATTATATCACCAACAAGTTCTTTGCCCGCGGTATTGGACCGGAACATCTTACTCCTCAACTTTTCGATTACGTGCTACTTGGAAAGGGTACTGTACAGCAAACTGCTGCTGATACAGGTCTTGATGAGCAACTAATAGCACAGATGAAAAAAGACATAGATTACTGGTATCCTGTTGACCTCAGATCTTCAGGTAAAGACCTTGTGCCAAATCACTTACTCTTCTTCCTCTTCCACCACGTAGCCATATTTGATGAGGAGAAGTGGCCTCGGGCCCTTGCAGTCAATGGTTTCGTGTCCCTTGAAGGGCAAAAAATGAGTAAATCAAAAGGTCCGCTGCTTACTCTGAGGACTGCAGTGGATGAATATGGTGCAGATATAGCCCGCATGTACATCCTTTCAAGTGCCGAACAGACACAGGATGCTGACTGGAGGAACAGTGGTGTCGAAGCCGCAAAGAAACAGGTGGAAAGGTTCTACTCCTTTGCCAGAGAGATCATTGAATCCGGTGTCGTATGCGGCTTGTGCGGAGAACTGAAACTTATAGACAGATGGATGCTTAGCCGTCTGCAACAGCGCATCAGAGAAACGAACAACGATATGATGTCCCTGAGGACACGCAGTGCCCTGCAAAATGCATTCTTCCTGCTGCTCAACGATATAAAGTGGTATCAGAAAAGGGGAGGTAGTAACCTGCTCTATGACATGCTGGATACTTGGGTGCGCTTGATGACACCTTTCATACCGCATGTATGTGAGGAGATATGGCAGGCACTGGGACATAAAGGTAATGATATTGTATCCCTTGCTCCGTATCCGACATTTGATGCGGGGCTGCTTAACAGCAATGCAGAGCTTGCAGAAGAACTTGTGGACAACACCCTGGAAGACATAGAGGAAATATTAAAGGTCACAAAAATGACGCCAAAAAAGGTAGTGTTGTACACATCTGCAACATGGAAGACAAAAACATTCCAGATGGCTCTAAAGATGCAGGCCGAAGGATGTCTTAATCCTGGTAACCTCATCAAGACCCTTATGGCAGAACCTGCGAACAGGGCATATGGAAAAGAAATACCAAAGTTCGTACAGAAGATTGTGCCCGATATAACCAGCATGAAAGTCGAACGTTTAGAGATGTTCGATGGTTATGAGCTGGATGAGCTGGCAATCCTCAGAGAAAACCAGAGCTTCTTTGAAAAAGAGTTTTACTGTGCCGTAGAAGTTTATGGTGCAGATTCGCCGGACTATGACCCGGAGAAGAAGTCCAGATTTGCAGTTCCAATGAGACCAGCTATATATCTTGAATAATTTTAAGACTGCATTATTGCAGCCTTTTTTCTATTTTTAATGCATCTGCGATTACAAAATCGTTTCTTTCATAGATATCATACAGCTATGTGCATGGAGATTATCTTTTAAAGGCCGGCATCTTTTTATAGTCTCAATGAACGAAAAGGACCGTGTGCTAGACAATATAACCTCATTTATTGGCAGGTATTCAGGTAAGGAAAAACTCGAAGAAGAGATGAAGAGGCTTCAGTCTGATATATCCGAACTTAAGGCTGATAACAATCGGTTGAATGTCCAGTTGGAAAAATGCAAGGAAATCCAAAGAAATGCTGTTTCTTCAAAACAGATCGCTGAAGAAGCACTTAACAAAGCAGAAGCAAGAGTAACAACTCTAACCGAGCAATTTCAGTTGCAAACAGCGGAAGAAGAAAATATCTCCATTCCTTCGCCAGCATCATTGAACTTGCATGAAATACGCCAAATACTCTCTATACTAAGCTCTATGCATTCTGTAAAACATACATTTATCTCTATGTATCTTCCTCAAAACTATAAGGTAGAAGATGTGGATATGGGTTTCCTTCAGCATTTTAGCGATAATAGTAAACAGATAATGGAAAAATTACGATCATTTACAGGCATGGTTATATTTCATGACATCGACAATCTGATATTTGAGATTATCATGCCACCTCTTCCCATAACAAAACATCATTTTTCTGTCGATGATAAATTCAATGTAGATGAACTTAGTCAAATCCTGAAACTTGAATCGAGTGTATTGATCTTGATAGTACATGCGGGTGAAAGCTTTGTAGGTTATACTGAAGACGGGGAACACCTGATTGAATCACAGATCATAAGAAGCAGCGTTAAAGCAAAACATACAAAAGGCGGGTTTAGCCAGAGAAGATTTGAACGCTTGAGAGATGAAGACATTGCTCACCATGTAGAAAAAGTATGTGTTGCTATTGTCGAGATATTTGAAGACATAGGAAAAGAACCCGATTATGTATTAGTCAGTGGAGACATACAACTTGCAAGAGCAGCTCTGGAAAATGTGGATCTCAAAAGCAATGTAATAGAACATTCAGTGGATATTCATATCGGTAAAAATAATCCAGATACTATCCTTCTTAAGTCACTTGCTTGTAGAAGATATAAGTTATAGGTAACTTTATTACCCTCTTTCTTATTTATGATATATCTTTCCTTTAAGGCATGGTCTTATGATATCCGCTGCTGAGCTTACAGGTATAACCTATGTTCTGGGTGCTATTACTTTTGAGGAAATATGTGCTGTGGACAAAGAGATATCAGAGTTAAGGGATTCTACTCACGAAACCAATGCACTGCATGAGCTTTGCATTGAAGCTACAAAAGAACATCTTATCGAATCTGTTTCTGCAGAGGAAATATCGGGAACAAAAACCGATGAGAATATATATTTCATAACAGGACCAAATGCATTCCCGGAGATCCCGACTGAACTTAGCCAGGTCATTGATATCTTGAAACTATCTGTGAGAAAAGTAGATATGAATATCATTGCAATAAAATTATTGCAAAACTTCGAGAAAAGAATGCATGATCTTGAAATGGGAATAAGCTCTATCGGAAGTGGTAGTGCTGAAATAAAAAAATTAGAATCACACTATAGTGATCTGCTTAACCTTTATTATGACTACGATTCATGGTTACCAGGCAGATTTACAGCAGTAGCTGATCAACTGATGGAACTAAGTAAAAAGATCGAATACTTAAAATAATCAAACTAACGACAGGCAGGATAATGGCAAGGGATAGAAGAGATACCTATTATTGGCGCGCAAAAGAAGAAGGCTATAGGTCAAGGGCTGCGTACAAACTATTGCAGATAAATGAGAAGTTCAATGTAATTAAAGAAGAAGATAACGTAGTTGACCTGGGAGCAGCACCTGGTGGCTGGTCCGAAGTGGCAAAAAAACTCTCAGGCGGGAGGGTCATAGGAGTTGATCTGCAGCGAATTTCACCAATAGAAGGCGTGGAGACAATAAAAGGAGACATAACTTCAGATGTAACCATAAAAAAAATATTTGACCTGGTGGGTGAGGGTGGGGTGGATGTGGTAATTTGCGATGCTGCCCCCAATCTTTCGGGCAACTGGAGCTATGATCATGCGCGGTCTATAGACCTTGCCAAATCTGCACTAGGATGTGCGATTAAAATTCTCAAGCCGGGTGGCCATTTTGTGGTAAAGGTTTTTCAAGGAGATATGTTTAAGACATTTCTTGAAGAAGCAAGGACTAGTTTTACTCACACAAGGTCTTTTTCCCCGGTAGCATCTCGGTCTCAGAGTGCAGAGATATATGTGATCGCGAGTAAATTTATTAAAGCGCCTGTAAGGAAAGGGGAAGAACTTGATGTGGAAATTACCAGTACAGGATCAACAGGTGACGGAGTATTCAGGGTCCAGGACTTTGTAGTATTCGTAAAAGGAGCGAGTGAAGGAGACAAAGTTAGAGTGAAAGTTAAGGACGTAAAACCTAATTTTGCTTTTGCTGACGTTATTGCAAAATACTGAGCAAAATACAAAAAAAAGAAGTAAGATGCTTATCTTTCCTGTAGCGTCTCTACTTCCTCTACAAGCTTGTGTCCTGCCACAATCTCATCAATGCTATGGATCACAGCACCCAGATTATCTATAGACTGCTTTATTTCCTCATAATCCAGGTCATCCCCTTCAATGGTGATCTTAATAGTCTCTGTCTGCTGATCAACTTCATACAAGCTGAGGTTGACTCCGGAAACACCAGGCAGAATACTTAGTTTTTTTGAAAATTCTACGATCGATGGGTGGTGTGGCTTTAAAACATCTAAAACCATTCTTCTAATTCCAGGCAATTGATTCATCCTTCCTTTAAATGACCTTGAAATTCAATTTATAGTAGTTCATCAGTAGGTTAGTTATCAATCTGCATATCAGCATTGATGATATAAATCTTTATTTCAAATGCCGTCCTATATAATATGTAGAAGATAATGGTGACATCATGATAGACTTGCATACACATTCCCTATTTAGTGACGGTGAACTAATCCCAAGCGAACTGGTGAGAAGGGCAGTAATGCATGGATATAGGGCTATTGCAATAACCGACCATGTAGATTTTACTAATGTGGAACACGTACTTAAGTGCCTGAGAAAAGCGAAGTATCTTGAAGAGGTAATGGATATCAAGGTGCTTGCAGGAGTAGAGATCACGCATGTTCCTCCTGCCAAAATTGGAAAAATGGCACGCCTTTCAAAAGACCTAGGTGCTGAAATAGTAGTAGTACATGGAGAGACGATAGTAGAACCTGTTGCTCCGGGAACTAACAGCGCTTCTGTGGAGCTTGCTGAAGTCGATATTCTTGCACACCCTGGCTTTATAACTATTGAAGAAGCAGAAAAAGCGATCGAGAATAATGTTCACCTTGAAATAACCGCAAGAAGTGGACATAATCGTACCAATGGCCATGTAGCCAGAATAGCTTTTGAAGCTGGAGCGAAGTGTGTGGTGGATACTGATACACATAGTCCTGAAAACCTTATTACCCGGAATACTGCCCTTAAAATTGCTATGGGAGCAGGACTTACTCTTGAACAGACAGAAAAGGTTCTCAACAATTCTCAAAAGATCGTAGACGAGAAGTGTCAATGATATTAAAGGGTAAACGAATTGTTGATATAACTTCGCCCATACGGCAAGGTATGCCAGTATATCCGGGCGATCCAGAACCGGTAATAAGACAGATCTACTCCATAGAAAAAGATAATTTTGCACTTTCAGCAATTAATATGGGTAGCCATACTGGCACACATGTAGATGCACCTTCCCATGTCATTGAGAATGGCAGTACTGTAGATATGCTGCTTCCTGAAAGTTTTATGGGGAGTGCAATTTTGCTGGATATGAGTTGTATCGATAGTCCAATTAGTGCTGAACATATGGAAAAAGCATGGAAGAAAATTGGTCCAGGAGAGGGAACAGAAGTATTATTATTAAAAACAGGTGCCATCAATCCACTTAAAGGAACAGATGAATTTTGCCTGAGTGAAGACATAACTTCTTGGATCCATGATAAAGCTCTTAAAGTTTTGGGGGTGGATGCATTATCCATAGAAAATGAAAATGGTCTACCACTGCATAGATCACTGCTTTCCCAAGGAATTAATATTATCGAATGCCTTAATCTAGAACATGTAGAAGAAGGACACTATACTCTTATTTGTCTTCCATTGAAAATCACAGGTTGTGATGGCGCACCTGCGCGCGCTATTCTTATTGAAGAATGAATGTGTGCAATCCATTTTTAGGTAGATTTATATTAATCGATTAATTTAAATATTTTCATGTTCTAATTGATGGTAATAACTGAATATAAAGTCATTTATAATAGGATTAATATACTATAAGTGCTAATAAAAGTTATTATCCATTATTTACCAACTTTCATAATTTAGAACTTAGTCGAGGGAAATCGCACGAAAGCAAATAGGAAGCGTTCAATGCACAAAGATGAAAGTGCACAGATGGGTATTGGTACACTCATCATATTCATATCAATGGTCCTTGTAGCTGCAGTAGCTTCTGCGCTTCTCATCAAGACATCGGGTGTATTGCAACAGAAAGCTTCGCAGACTGGTCAGGAAACTACAAAGGAAGTAGCGTCCAACCTCCGTGTAGACCGAGTGGAAGGAGAACGTGCAACCTATGGAACGATCAATATTGACGATGGTACCCTTTCAGAAACCAGTATTGAAATTCCAAGAGGAGGTATAGTGGAATGGATTTCAACTAATGGATCTTTTACAATTAATGTTGCAAATACTACTGTAAATGTTGAAGATGATTCATATTATGAACATAGATTCCTAATAGCAGGAACATATAGTTTTACTATTTCAAATACTACAGCCGGTACTACCAGCGGAACAATCATAGTAGATGATCAATTGGACTATGGACAAATAGCCAAATTACATATCTCTGTATCTTTGGGTCCTGGTAGTGAAGATGTGGATCTTTCACAACTTATTGTATACATGTCAGATGGAGCCCATGTGGCGAATTTGAGATACGACACTGCTGATACAGGGCCAGTAATCCACTTAGCTACAGATGAATATATTTCAATTAGCCCAATTAGAATACGAGACCAAACAACTTTTAAAGCAAATCAGCCAGTACTTCGTACCGGCGATATAATGGAGATAGTAGTAGATGTCCGCAGAGTATTTTCAGAAGAAGATACTACATATATTGGCCTGCCTACAAGAACGGAACTATCAATGCAAGTAAGACCTGAAGCTGGTTCACTTGTAATATTTGATTTTTCAACACCTGGTGCATACTTTGATAACAGGTATATCCTACTGTATTACTAACCTTCTTTTTGAACTGAAGTCCCTGAGATTTCAGGGACTAAGAAAAATGAGATAAGGTATAAGTGCCATTAATTCTGACAAGTTCAAAAACATATGTCCCTGATACTGGCTTTTCAATGACAACACCTTTGTTCATAGTGGACATATTAAAGGTGTTATCAGGATACCAATTACCATTATCCAACTGGACACCCTGGCAGAAATTGATGTTTTCACTTTCTATAAGCCATCTTTTCCTGACACCGCCATCATATCTAAAAATAATGGTATTGTTCTCTACGTTCCAGACAGAATTGGTAACATTACCATCGTTATCAGGATCAGGATCCACACCGAATCCAACGTATGTTATTTCCCGCGGGAAATCAAGCTCAATAGAACATATACTACCCTCGCTACTGAAAGGCATGGAAAGATCACGTGCCTTACCTCTTTGGAGAGAAATTAGTTCAAGAGATGCTTCAGACAATTGTTTTTCAATATTATACCCTTGTTTTACTGGAACTATGGCATTCCATGATATTGCTATCAAAGCAAGCACACAACCTGTGATAACCAGATACACTACCATTTTCAGAGGAATGGTGTCTATACCTTCGCTATCTGTGAAGAAGCTTCGCACCAAAAGATGTCACCTTCACTTAGGCAGCCACTCAAAGAATTTGTCCAGTGCCCTACGCCTATGAGAAAGCGTATTCTTCTCTTCATCACCCATCTCTGCGAAAGTCCTGCCGTTATACTCGAATATAGGGTCATATCCAAATCCACCAGTACCCCTTTCCTCAAAAGAGATGATACCTTCAACTGTGCCTGTGAATACAATGGCTTCTTTTCCAGGCTCACAGTAACCGATAACTGACTTAAAGACAGCTGTACGGTTTTCTTCATCTTCCATGAGCTTGAGCACTTTCTTGTTACCCATTTTATTCTCAACAAAAGCAGAGTAAGGACCTGGAAAACCATTAAGGGCATTAATGAAAAGACCTGAATCATCAACCATTACAGGTATTTGTAGCTTCTCAGCAGCCCACTTTGCCCCGAAAGAAGCTATGGGTTCCAGATCATCTTCCTGCAATTCCGGATAGCCTCCGGTATTTTGAAGCAACTCAATGTGCTTTGCCTCAAGTATGGATATGGCTTCATTAAATTTTCCTTTGTTACCGGTCACAAACACTATATTACGCATAACGACCCCTCTTCTCTATCTCTTTCACTCTTTCCATCACATCATCAGCGGATACAAAACTTTCCCTGTATCCCAGAGAGAAGCTTGCTATCAATTTCTCATGGTCACTGTGAGTACTTTCGAATGTCTGGAAAAGTACGTGCACATCCACACCCTGAGCTTCGAGACTGCTGTCCATGTAGGCCAATCCAAAATCTATCATGTATATTATATCATTGGAGAATATCATGTTAGAAGTTGTCAGATCGCCATGTATAATCCCAATAGAATGTAAACGACCCACAAGATGGCCAACTTTTTTGCTCATTTTTTCATCCATGACATGTTTCAGGGGTGAACCTTCAATATACTGCATCTCTATTCTGAAGTCCTGTAGATCATATATAATAGGAGTTGGTACTCCACCTCTGCGGGCTTCGGAAATCAGCCTCGCCTCTGCACGTGTCCTTTCTTTGCGTATGCGCTCATCGATCTGCTGTAAGCGATAATTTTTAGGAATGCGCTCTTTGATCACTATGTTTTCCTCAAGTATAACCACCGCTTCTGCTCCTCTGGCAAGGTACATTCATGCATCACCTTCCAGATCCTTTTGATTGATCCACGTAACATCTACGGAGTCTGGTCTGAAATTAGGATTCACATGGGAGTTCTCAAGAGATATGATGCTACCAGAATTCAGCATCAATAAACCAAGATAAGCGATCATGGCTCCATTGTCACCCATAAAACGTTTTTCTGGAACATAAAAAGAAGCACCTCGTTCCTCACACATAATTTTCAGCATTTCCCTCAGGCGCATGTTAGCTCCTACGCCCCCTGCAAGGAGGACTTCTTTTTTACCAGTATGAGCAAGGGCCCTTTCTGTTACTTCGACTACCATTGAAAAGGCCGTTTCCTGAAAAGAATAGCATACATCTTCAAGACTTTCCCTGGAAAGAGCATCTGTGGCAGCTGTGGAAAGTCCCGAAAAGGAAAGGTCCATACCCTTCACTACGTATGGCATCGGAATGTAATTCTTGGCTTTCCTGGCAAGTTCTTCTATCTTCGGACCTCCGGGATGAGTAAGCCCTGCACTTCTGGCAAACTTATCCAATGCATTACCCAGACCAATGTCCAGCGTCTCACCAAACACACGGTACTTTCCCATTTTATACGCCAGTACCTGTGAATTGGCGCCGCTGACATACAAGGTTACAGGATCTTTGGCAGGAGTCTTCCAGCGACCTATTTCTATATGCGCGAGACAATGGTTGACCCCCATAAGGGGTACATCCAAACTAAGAGAAAGAGCTCGTGCAGCTGTAGCTACAGTACGAAGACAGGCACCAAGACCCGGACCCTGTGAAAAGGCTATACCATCTATCATAGAGATGAATATGCCTTTCTTTCGTCCTTCTTCAAGCAGTTTTCCTATTACATGTGAAGCGAATTTCGCATGGTGCTGTGCAGCTTCCCTGGGATGGATACCCCCGATTGGCGGCACATACGTATGCGTAACCTCAGCAATAACATCCTTCTCATTGACTAGAGCTGCGCTGAGATTCCATGCAGTGCCCTCTATTCCAAGAACTGTTCCTTTCATTGCTATCTGGTAAAGGATGTAATGCAGATTAATCTTACTCTTTCCTCAGGTACTCATATCCAACTGCCAGGACTCCCGCCAGTATGAAAGCAATGATAATTGTCCACATACCTGATTTTTTGGGCCGTATTTTTTCCAGACCGACATCTGCTACATTGGCAGTAAGTACCTCAACATCACTATTTGGAATAGATGGAAGCGGACGCTCAGCAGTAATTGCAAATGGAGAGAATCCGGGGGCATCCGCTTCGAATACTGAATATCCAGTAGTGTTACTATCTATGATAGTAGGCAACACTTGCCACGACGTACCATTATACCTCTGCAACTTTACATCTGCGGGACTTATCTCCATCTCCTTGATCCATGAATTGTTTACCTGGAACTTAATCCGGGGATCTTTGATATTATCTGAGATAGCAAAACCAGCCTTGCCCACCCATATGTTGACATATTTGTATACAAACCCTTCAGGGTTAGTATTCACAAGCTTTGATCTGTTGTTAAGAACTTCTATGGTCGAAATTATCTCGCCTGAATTCTTAAGGGAATAAAAACTAACAGATTGGACATCATTGCCTGCCTTTGTGAACTCATAGGTAACATTGGAGTTAATTCTGAGATATTTGCTATCCACATCTTTCATTGCGACATTTGTAAAGTCCTCAACACTGCTCGCAGCGCCCCCTCCTCCGCTACTACTACTACTACTCTTTTTACTACTGCTGCCTCCGCTACTTCCTCCACCACTAGTTGAAGAAGATGTTGTGAGGCTAATGCTCACAGCTTTCCCCTCCAATCCATTTTCATTGTATGGGATCAGAGTATAATTATAAGTTGTAGAGCTATTCAAATCACGGTGTACGTATGTTGATTCAGTTGCATTATCAAGAAAAATACCATCCTGGCTAATTTGCACTATTGAAGTATCTTCAGAAGCATCCCACTCTAATGTGATCGAAGTGGACTTAATGCTCTTTCCGACTACATTTGAAATCACAGGCAACTTCAAAGTAATGGCTGAATCAGTTACCTGTGAACTATTAATGTTTCCTGAAGTATCTACCGTTTCAATACTTATAGCATACTTTATTCCATTTCGGAGTCCTGTTGCGTTATAATAATTGCTGGAGGTGGTTGCAATAAATGTTCCGTCAATATATATCCTCACATTACTGAAATCTGTGTCTGCGGGTTTAGTCCAGGTCCAGTATATCCAACTTGCGCCGACATTAGTTTCATGAAGGTTAGTTACAGGTCCGGGGGGAGTCCGGTCTGTGACTTTAGTTGTTGCTTGATCACTTACAGTTGTAGGATTAATGTTCCCGGAAGTGTCTACAGTTTTGACAGTAATCGTATGGGTTGTACCTTCAAGCAGCCCAACTGCATTATAAAACGCATCAGATGTGGTTGTAACAAATATACCATCAAAGTATACCATAACGTGTTCAAAATCAGCATCTATTGGGTTTGTCCATGTCCATCTAATCCAGTCCAAGCCTGTACTGCTCTCTTTAAGACCTGTTACAGGTGATGGGGGTACTATATCCACTGGGATTTTAGTTGTTGCAGAATCACTTACCAGTGCAGGATTAATGTTCCCTGTGGCGTCTACTGTTTCGATACTGATAGTATGGAGTGTTCCGGCAGCAAGTCCTGTAGCGTTATAAAATGCATTAGATGTGGTTCTGATGAATACACCATCAAGGTACACCAGCACATGACTGAAATCCTTATCATCTGGATTATTCCAAGTCCATCTGATCCAGCTTGTACCTGAACTGCTTTCTCTAAGGTCTTTTACAGTGGAAGGAGGTGTATGATCCACAACTTTAATTTTAGCTGCATCGAATATTGTTTCAGCTGCTTTAAGGTCTTTAACTGCTTGGTTGACTTCAACCTGTGTTGCACTAGCATCATCAACAACCGCCTGTGAGATGTCTATTGCTTCATCAAAAGCATCTATAGCTGATTGAGGATATTGACCGGGCTCAGTTCCTGCAACTGCACTTTGTGATATTAAAGATGCTGAAGTAATAACTGAGATCAATCCACTCTTATCAACAGTCACATTATCCGCTAAGCCGGGTTCAGCGTTCATTACAACTAAAAACAATATTATTCCAAAGTAAACTAACCACAATACTGAATAGATTAATCCGCTTAACTTGATTCGCATTGCTCACCACTCCACAAGTTAGAGAGGAATTAAACCTAAGATCAACCCACGACCCCAGTTGATCTCCTAACTGATTAGATAAATGATAAATAAATTGAGGAAATTACCTCTTATACCCCATATATTAAATTGAATCAAACCGATATTTATAACTATAGGTCTAAGTATTCAATATAGATTCCCCCGAACATTTTGTACAGGGGAATATACATTAATTATGATAGTCTTTTTTAAAGTACTTGTATCCAAATGCAAACATAATAGCCAGTACATTGATCATAATGTAGATCCATACCGTAGATCTTTCAGATTGTGTTACTGCCATAGGGAGATCTCCTACTTGAGGAAGTTCTTCTGACTGAGCAATATCCCTCTGGATATTCCCATTGCTAGTAGATGTAAAAGTCTTTTTGACAGTTATTGCGAAGGGAGAGAATCCTAGAGTCTTGGCTTCGAAAACTGTATAGCCCTCGTTGCTACTTTCCAGTGTTGTAGGAAGCACTTCCCATGCAGTTCCATTATATCTTTGCAATCTTACTTCTGCAGGACTTACACCCATTTCGTCGATCCATGAATTGTTCACTTTGAAACAAATACTGGCATCCTTGATGTTTGATGATGTAGCAAATCCCGCTTTATCAACCCAAATATTGACATATTTATATACAGATCCTTCAGGGCTGCTATTTACCAGCTTAGATCTATTGTTCAGCACTTCTATAGTAGAAGTCTTCTCTCCAGAGTTCTTAAGGGAATAGAATCTTATTGATTGTATAGGATTCCCTTTTCTTAAAAACTCATAGCTGACATTTCCATTTATTTTTAGATATTGAGTGTCAACATCTTTCATTGCTAAGTTGGAAAAGTCTTCAACACTGCCTGAACCACCGCCTCCACCACTGCTACTACTCTTTTTACTGCTACTGCCTCCGCTGCCCCCTCCTCCACTTTTACTGACAGATTTAGTAGTGAGGCTAACGCTTACTGCTTCACCTTTAAGTCCATCGTTAGCATAAGGGACTAAAGTATAATTGTAACTAGTGCCACTTTGGAGGCTGCTGTCTATATAGTACATTGAACCATTTACAGTTCCAAGTATAGCACCATTCCTGCTTATTTCCACATTTGAAGTGTCATTGGAAGATTCCCACGCCACTGTGATTGAGGTAGTTGTAATGTTCACTCCCTCGAGAGTAGTGATTTCTGGATAGACATCCACTGTAGTTGCCGAATCTACAACCATTTCAGAATCAACATTACCTTCAATATCAACAGTTTTAAGGCCTATACTATGAGTGGAACCTCTAACCAGCCCGGTTGACTCATAATAGTTGTTAGAAGTCATTGTGACAAAGGAATCATCAATGTATACTATAACATGGCTGAAGTCAGAGTCTATTGGATTTGTCCAAGTCCATCTTATCCAGGTTGATCCAACAGCACTGTCTTGCAGGTTTGTTACAGGTGCAGATGCATTTGACTCGTCATTTGTGACCTGAGCTGCATCGAATATTGCTTCTGCTGACTGAAGGTCTGTTAATATTTCATTTACTTCTGCCCGAGTTGCACCAGTATCTTCAGCAACTGCCTGTGCTAGGTCAATTGTTGCCTTAAATTCATCTATTGCTGCTTGAGGATATTGACCTGGATCAGTTCCTGCAACTGCAGTAGATACTTTAATTTTGGCAACAGCAATAGCTGTAATTAACGCACTTTTATCTATAGATGTTATTTTAGAAGATTCAAAAACGTCTTCTGCTATTTTCAAATCGATAAAAGCTTCAGAAACATCGGCCTCAGTTGCATCGACATCATCCACAACTTCCTGTGCTGTGTCAATTGCAGCCTCAAATTCATCTATTACTGCCTGTGGATATTGACCTATATCACTGCCTGCAACTGCACTATCTACTTTTTTATTGGCAGCAGCAATAGCTGTTATTAGTGAACTTTTATCTATAGATGTTATTTTAGAAGCATCGAATTCATCTTCGGCTGCTTCTAAATCGATAAGAGCTTTAGAAACATCGGCCTTAGTTGCATCGACATCATCCACAACTTCCTGTGCTGTGTCAATTGCAGCCTCAAATTCATATATTTCTGCCTCTGGATATTGACCCACACCAGTTCCTGCAACTGAACGATCTACTTTTTTATTGGCAGCAGCAATAGCTGTTATTAGTGAACTTTTATCTATAGATGATATTTTAGAAGCATCGAATTCATCTTCAGCTGCTTCAAGATCGCTAAGTGCCTCAATAACATCTGTTTGTGTGGAATCTACATCATCTACAATTTCCTGTGCTGTGTCAATTGCAGCCTTAAATTCATATATTTCTGCCTCTGGATATTGACCTATATCACTGCCTGCAACTGCACTATCTACTTTTTCATTGGCATTAGCAATCGCTGCTGTTAATTCGCTTTTGTCCACGTTTGCCATGACAGTAATAGTTACTGTCTCAGAATCATAGCCATATGAATGATAGCCATATGATTCTGCAATAAATTTCACATTATAAGTACCTGCACTACCAACAGCCGGAGTCCAGCTGAAAGTATGTGTATATGGATCAAATGTAGCTCCTGATGGCAAGTTTACAGCTGAGTAATATATTGTAGTATACCAGTTAGCATCAGTTGCATAGACAGTTAAAATCAGTTGTTCATTCTCAGTACCAGTAAAAGTCAGTTGTTCACCAGTAACCGTTTTATCACCAATTGTTGTAAATACTGGAATAGCTGAAGTAATTCCTGCGGTTATTAAAAAAAGTAATATTGACGTGTTTATACAGATCAATCTACTCAATCTGATTTGCATATGTACCACCTATTTCACAACTACAGAAAATTTCTGTCCACCTTATCGTTGTGTAATTATTGGTTATTACAATTATGTAGTATATAAAGATATTTAAAAAAATATAACTTTAAATTATATATATTTCTTGCTCCAAACTTTATTTAGATGACTTTTAGTGGTTTAAGAAGAGCTACAAAAGATGACGGAGAAAGAGACCTTTTTATTTACCATAGTAACAAACTTACTTAGCTGTTCATGAAAATTATCTGAAATCCCTGCATCTTTTACAGGGATTTTACATCATTTTTAATTTTCTTTTTTCAAGTACTCATATCCAACTGCAAGCATGCCTACCAGGATAATAGCCATAATATAGGTCCACACATTGGATTTTACCGGTTGTGTTCCTTCCAGCCCGATATCTTCTACGTGGGCTACATCACTTTGAACATTACCATTGGTAGAAACTGCAAAGGTTTTTTCCGCAGTTATCGCAAATGGAGAGAAACCTGGTGTTTGCGCTTCAAAGACGGTATAGTCCACATTACTGCTTTCCAAAGTAGTCGGAAGCACTTCCCATGCAGTTCCATTATATCTTTGCAGCTTTATTTCTGCAGGGATTACACCTGTTTCCTCTATCCATGAATTGTTTACCTTGAACTTAATACGAGCATCCTTGATGTTATTAGAGGTAGCAAATCCAGCCTTACCTACCCAGATGTTGAGATACCTATACACCAGACCATCTGGATTGCTATGAGCCAGTTTTGATCTGTCATTCAATACCTCAATAGTAGAGGTTATTTCCCCGGAGTTCTTAAGGGAATACAAACTAATTGACTGAATATCATTACCCTCTCTTGAAAATTCATAGATTACATTGGAATCCATTTTTAGATATGCGCTGTCCACATCCCTTATTGCTACATTTACGAAATCCTCAACGCTAGTTGCACCGCTGCCTCCACCACTACTACTACTCTTTTTACTACTGCTGCTCCCGCTGCTTCCCCCTCCACTTTTGCTGGAAGATTTGGTTTTCAGGCTGACATTCACTGCTTTGCCTTCAACCCCGCTGGTGGAATATGGGAGTAGACTATAACTATAAGTAGTGCCAGCCTCCAGACCACTATCTACATAATATGTCGATTCTGTAACAATACTAAGGAATACGTTGTTCCTTCTAATTTTCACACTTGAGGTATCATTAGAAGACACCCATACAATCTTAATCGTAGTGGTTGTAATATTATTTCCAGCAACGTTAGTGATCTCAGGAACTGTATTTGTTGTTATTGTTGTTGCTGAATCAACAATCAGTTCAGAGTTAATATTACCTGAAGTATCAACAGTCTTAAGACCGATGGTATGTGTGGTACCCCCGACCAATCCGGACAATTCGTAATAATTGTTGAAAGTGGTAGTGACAAAAGAATTGTCAATATAGACCATAACATGGCTAAAGTCAGAATCTGTTGGATTTGTCCATGCCCATCTTATCCAGGTTGATCCTACAGCACGGTCTTTCAGGTTTGTTACAGATGCGGGCGGGGTTGACCCTCCATTTGTGATTCTAGCTGCATCAAATGTTGCTTCCGCGGACTTGAGGTCTGTTACAGCCTTATTTACTTCGGCCTGAGTTGCACTGGCATCAACAGCAACTGCTTGTGCTTTATTAATAGCTGATTTGAATGAATCAATTGCAGATTGCGGATACTGACCAGAAGCAGTACCAACTACTGCATTATTTGCTTTTGAAGATGCACTACTGATAGCCGAGGTTAAAGCAGCCTTGTTAACGGTAGCTATTTTGGCTTTATCGAAGATCACCCCCGCGTTTTTAAGATCTACAACAGCCTGATCTACCTGTTCTGTACTTACATTTTGATTATCAACAATTTTTTGTGCATTGCCAATAGCCAGTTCAAATGCATCAATTGCAGATTGGGGATATTGACCAGAAACAGTACCAACTACTGCATTATCTAATTTGTCATTGGCAGTTACAATAACTGATATTAATTCAGCTTTATAATCTATGGTCGCATTATCAGCTAAGCTTGTTCCCACCGTTATTGATACCAAGAACAATACTATTCCAACGTAAACCAACCCTACTAAAAAATAAGTTAATTTATTGAACTTGATTTGCAGAAGTACCACCTACTTCACAACCATAGAGGATTTCTATTTTCCTTATTGTTGTGTCATTGATTGTAATTTTAATAAGGATATATTTAAAGATGTTTAAAAAAATATGTCCTGTCATATTATATTTTACTGATACCGCGTTTCCTTTGCCTAGCGTTAAAATAAGTAAAGAAGTGGTAGATGTTTACTTGAAAAGTAAATGGAAATGTAGCAAAAAGAATGATAAGAGGAAGTTAAAGACTGGAAATCACTCAGACAAATGACTGATCTCCAAGTTTAGATAAATAGTTTAGAAGATCCCCTGTACATTCTACAGAGAATAATCTGAATCACTTATGCCCTTTCTTAAGATACAAATACCCGGCTACAAATGCCCCGATCAGAAGGAACAACATTGCAACAATCAATATATTGAACTTTTCTCCCTGTGTATCCTCTTTATCTAAATCACTAGCCTTAGAAGCAGCAAGTTCTTTGCTTGCAGTGATAGCAAATGAAGAAAATGCAGATGTACTTGATTCAAATATTGAATCGTCTGTAGTGCTGCTTTCCAGAGTCGTTGGCAATACTTCCCAAACATCCCCATTATATCTTTGCAATCTCACATCTGCAGCATTTAAACCCACCTTGTTAAGCCATGAATTATTAACCCTGAACTTAATCCGAGCATCTTTAATGGCAGATTCATCAACAATACCTGGATCTCCCACCTGTATGCTAACATATTTGTATAGTATCCCTGCTGGGTCGCTACTCACCTGACTTGACCTAGTCTTAAGTACTTCTATTGTGGAAGTTACATCCCCCAACTCTTTAAGAGAATAGAAGCTAATTGAAATAATATCATTGCCCTCTCCTATAAATTCATAACTCACATTTGAATCCATTGCAATAGATATAGTTACAACATCTGTCATGACTAAATTGGTAACGTCCTCTGAACTGTAATTACTTACTTCAGTAGAAGAATTCGGCGATATCTGAGCAGCAGTCGAAGAGATTACGTTTATAGTAGCAATCTCTGAATCTGTAAGTCCATCTAATTCTGCTGTGAATGTAACTGTGTATACCCCAGCACTGCCTGTGCTTGGAGTCCAGCTGAAAACACCGGTACTAGGATCAAGAGTAGCTTCTGCTGGCATATCCGAAGCCGAGTATACAACACCAGCATCAGAATCCATCGTTGAAACTGTAAAAGTAAGCACTTCATTTTCGCCTACAGAGTAATCGCCTATGGGAGATAGTTCCAGTGCTCCGCTCATATTGCTAGTCATCGAGCCATCAGAAGTTGTATTTTCGCCTGAGACAATCGATGACCCTAAAGATCCTTGTTGAAGAATAAAAAGACCATTGCTTGGATCAGCCAAATAAACATAGTCATCTGATACTGCAACGCCATTAGCATTTCCTTCGGTCCCATAATTGCCTATAAAGTATGGGGAAGAAGGCGTAGATATATCCAAAATTGTGAGACCAGCATAATCGCTTACATAGACATAATTGCCTGATATAGCAACATCATTTGCATCTCCATTAGTGGAGTAACTACCCGTGAGTACCGGTGATGAAGAAGTACTAATATCCAAAATTACAAGTCCAAGGGAGTCAGCTACGTAAGCATAGTTTCCGGATATAACAACATCATATGCATAGATGGAATCATACGTTCCAACAAGACTTGGTGAAGAAGGAGTGCTGACATCAATCACCGCAAGACCATTGCTACCATCAAAAATACCTTTGCTATCATCAGCTATGTAAGCATAGTTGCCTGATATTGCAACACCGTTTGCAGACCCAATGGTATCATATGTACCTACAAGTTTCGGAGAAGAAGGAGTGCTGACATCGACAATAACAAGGCCGCTGCCATCTGCTGCATAAACAGAATTTCCTGATACAGCAATATCACAAATAAAACCTTCTGCATCATAGCTGCCTACAAAGATGGGAGAAGAAGGTGTACTTATATCAAAGATGGCAAGACCGCTATCACCATTGGCTATATATGCATAATTACCAGAGATCACAACATCATTAATTTCCGATAAAGAAGCTACCCTCCCCACTTCGGAAGGATTAGCAACATTACTAACATCGAGTACGACAAAGTCCTGTCCCTGACCTAGATATGCATAATTATCTGCTATAACAACGTTTGAGATTTCCCCACTGAACTGGCTAACAAGCCCTACGCTGGTATTTTCTGCCAGACCAACTCCTGCAGTAGCCATCACAAAAAGCAATATCATTACAAAACGAATAGAACTATTTAACCTGATTTGCATCATTCTCACAGCCCCTCAACAATAGAGGACTTTGATCTTTTATAGATATATTGTAAAATTGATCATCTTGCTAATCTATAAAAAATTCCATAAAATGTAAAATTACCCTGTACCTCAGTACAGGGTAAAAACTGATTTAACTTCTTCTCATGTACAGAGATCCAACCACAAGCAACCCAATTCCCAGTATTGCCATAACAGGAACCAGTATATTAGATTTATCTGGCTGCGTTTGCACATTACTTTGACTTTCTGTTGGGACAGCAACAGAGGGAGTTTCTGACTCGGGAGTCTTTAGATTTTGATCCGTCGTATTTAAAGAGGCTCCGGCATTTTTATCGCCGATAATGACAAATGGAGAAAATCCCGAAGTTTGGGATTCAAATACTAAATATCCCGCTGTTTCGTTCTGCAGAGTTGTAGGTAACACTTCCCATGAAGTTCCATCATATCTTTGCAATCTTATACCTTCAGGGCTTAGACCCATCTCCTCGACCCAGGAACTGTTTACCTTGAATTTCACCTGTGCATCCTTGATGTTAGATTCTGTGGCAAAGCCAGATTTACCTACCCATATATTGACGTATTTATAAATTAGCCCTTCAGGACTACTATTTGAAAACTGTGACTGGTTTTTAAGAACCTCTATAGAAGTAGTGACCTCACCTGAGTTCTTAAGGGAATAAAAGCTAATAGATTCTATGGGATTACCTTCCCTTGAGAATTCATAGGTAGTGTTAGAATTGGTCCTCAGATATTCATTACTGACGTCTTTAAGGACTATATTCTCAAAGTTCTCGGCATTACCTGAGCCACCGCCTCCACCACCACTACTACTACTCGTTGTACTGCTGCTTCCACTACTACTTCCACTGCTGCTGCTGCTTCCACTACTACTTCCACTGTTGCTACTGCTATCACTGCCTGAAGAAGAGGAGGAAGAAGTGCTTAAAGTTATACGTGCTACAATTCCTTGAGTTCCATTAGTGTAGTATGGCAACAAAGAATAAGCATAACTGGTGCCACTAGCCAAACCAGTATCTGCATATGTTGAAGTAGAGCCCGTTATGTTTCCAATATGAACATCATCACGATACAATCCAACAGTATCTATGTCTGCAGAATTGGACCATGTCAATGTTATGGAATTTGAACTAATGTCCTTCCCCGAAAGCTCTGAAATATCTGACCCTTCTGAACTAACGCCTGAGCCAGAAACGATAATAGTTATAGTCTCAGAATCAGTAAGGCCGTTAGATTCTGCATCAAATGTGACAATATAACTACCGGCAGTATCGGGAACCCAGCTGAAAGCACCTGCGGTTTTATCAAGAGTTGCTCCAGTTGGCAAACCCCTTGCAGAGTATGTAATCTCACTACCATCCGGAGATGTCGCCGAAATCATGAATTCCAGCAATTCATTCACATTGACTGATTTATCTCCTATTTCTGAAATAGAAGGTCTTTCGTCTGTCTCTTCTTCAGGTGCTGTAGAATTATCCCCCGAAACAGCAGTTCCGGATGCACTTCCCAGCTTAACAATAACAAGACCATTACTGTAATCAGCCACAAATGCATAACCATCCGACACACTAACATCAGCTGCATAATCTTCACCGTAACTTCCCATATTAAGAAGAGAAACAGGATTACTAATGTCCAGGATCACAAGACCCCCAGAATCAATCAAATATGCATAATTACCTGAAACTTCGACAGCATTTGAATCCCCATTACCGGAATAGCTTCCAGCAAGAGTCGGTGATGATGGATTACTTACGTCCAAAATAGCAAGACCATTCGAATCGGCCACATATGCATAGTTACCCGATACAAATGCATCATATGCATAAATACTATCATAAGTTCCTACAAGACTTGGTGAAGATGGATTTGAAACGTCTATAATAGAAAGACCATTGCTGCCATCAAAAATAGCTTTGCTATCATCGGATACGTAAGCATAATTTCCTGAAATTGCAACACCATTTGCAGAACCAATAGTATCATAACTTCCTACAAGGGTTGGAGAGGAAGGATTAGTGACATCTACAATAATAAGATTGCTACTATCAGCTGCATAAACATAATTGCCTGATACAGAAACATCAAGAATTGAATACTCTGTAGCATAACTGCCTAAAATGGCGGGAGATGAAGGAGTACTAACATCAAGGACAACAATGCCACTTTCCCCATCAGCCAAGTATGCATTAGTACCTGATACCGCAATACCTTCTATGTCTGAAGGGGCAGTGATCCTGCCTACCTCGAAAATATTCGTAATATCGGTTATATCAAGTATAACAAAGTTCTCGCCTTGGCCTACATATGCATAACTTCCATCCACAGCAACATCTGAAATATCCTCACTGAACTGACTAACGAGATCCACATTTACGTTAGCTGCAGAACAGATTCCAGTTGCTGCTATCAAAATTAACAACATCAACCCAAAATGGACTGATCTACTTACTTTGATTTGCACTTTTATCACCAGCTCCTCAATGCAGAGGATTTTGATTATTGTAAGAATTTGTATACTTCTCCGACATTCTGATTTATGTCAATCTTCGTTACTTTTGACCCCCTGTGCATGCGCACAGGGGTACCGAATTAATTATTTCGGTTCTTCATATAGGAATATCCAATAACAAGCAATGCGATTGCAAGCATGGATATTACAATTGTCCATATGTTGGACTTTTCAGGTTGACTTTCTATCGGACCGGTATTTTCGATCTGAGTAGGCTCTGACTCTGCATCACTACTTACAGGGGCAGCCAGAACTTTTTCAGCTATAATGACAAATGGAGAAAATCCAGGCGTAGTTGATTCAAATATTGAATAGTCCGTGGTCCTGCTTTCAAATTTGGTGGGCAGTACTTCCCATTCAGCTCCATTGTATCTCTCTAATCTTATATTTTCAGAACTTACACCCATTTCTTCAATCCATGAGTTAGAAACTCTGAATTTGATCCTTGCATCCTCTATGTTAGAGGCTGTAGCAAAACCAGATTTGCCAATCCATATATTCAAATACTTATATATAATACCTTCTGGCTCGCTATTAACTGACTTTGATTTGTTATTAAGTACCTCAATAGTAGAAGTGATCTCACCTGAATTCTTAAGAGAATGGAAAGTAATTGCAAGGATGTCGTTACCCTCTCCATTGAACTCATAAGTGACATTGGAATCTATTCCCAAGTATTCGGTGGCAACATCTTTCACTGCAATATTTTCATAGGCCTCAGTACTGCCTGAACTGCCGCCTCCACCACCGCTACCACTACTCTTCTTGGATGTGCTGCTACTACTCGTACTACTTCCTCCACTTCCACTGTTACTAGATGATAAAGAGGAAGTGTGGAGAGTAATGCTTATTGCAGTACCTTTGTTTCCGCTGACATCATAAGGCACTAAAGAATATTCATATGTAGTATCACTATTCAAATTCCGATCTACGTATTGAGATACAGATCCGGTCACATTTCCAATAATAGTGCTGTTTCTATACACTTCAACTAAAGATACATCCGAAGAACTTGTCCATGCTAAAGTTATAGAGTTTGAATTTGCATCTTTCTCTTCAAGATTGGAGATAAGTGGTGCAGAATCAAGTACATTAATTGTTATGGTTTCAGAATCTTTGAGGCCGTTAGACTCTGCAATGAAAGTTATATTATAATTTCCTGCAGCATCCGGTGTCCAGCTGAAATCACCGGTTTCACTATCCAACTCTGCACCCTCGGGAAGAGAGTCTGATGAATAACTAACAATGTCTCCATCCTCATCCGTAGCTGAAATATTGAAGGTCAAAAGCTGATTTTCATCTGCTTCTTTATCACTTATGGCCGCAAATTCCGGTGCTCGGTCCACATTATGAACTGTGATTAATACATTTTCCGATTTAATCAGACCATTGGATGCCGCTATGAACACCACATTATATTCGCCTGAATCACTGTAAGTAGGAACCCAGTTGAATTCACCTGTTACATTGTTAAGACTGGCTCCAGCGGGCAAGTTCACAGCCAAATATGAAATTGGATCGTTGTCAATGTCTGTAGCTGAGATCATGAAACTAAGTGACTCATTCTCGTTTACCACTTTGTTACCTATAGCACTCATTTCCGGTTCTCGGTCAACATTGTTCACAGTGATGGTAACTGTTTCAGAATCTGTGAGATTACCTGCTTCTGCAACAAAATCTATGGAATAAGAACCAGAATCATTGTAATCTGGCCTCCAGCTGAATGCTCTTGTGTTGGCATCAAATGTAGCCCCCTCCGGCAAACCTGCAGTAGAATATGTAATTGCATCGCCTTCAGGGTCAGTAGCCGAAACAACAAATTCAAGCAGTTCATTTTCATTCAGATTTTTGTTGCCAATAGGATCAAGTTGTGGTGCACTACCAATATCACCAACTGTAATTGTAATTGATTCCGAGTCACTAAGACCATTGGCCTCTGCAGTGAATGTTACTTGATAGTTTCCGGCAGCCTCAGTGGATGGAGTCCAACTGAACAACCTTGTGTTAGCATCAAATACAGCACCTGAAGGCAAACCAGCTACTGAGTATGCAACTGTATCGCCATCTGGATCATTAGCAGAAACGGTAAATTCCAGAAGACTATTCTCGTCTATCGCCTTGTTATCGATAAACTCAAGTTCCGGTGCCCTGTCCACATTATTTACCTTGATGGTTGCCGTTTTAGAAGTTGTGTACTTCCCATCTGTTACTGAAAATTGGACAGTATAGGTTCCCGCATCGTCATATGTGGGAGTCCATGAAAATACGTTACCTGTGAGAGTACCAAATGAAGCGTCTGTAGAATATGTAAGATCATCCCCATCCATGTCAGTAGCAATGAGATTAATTTCTATTGATTCTGTTTCATTTAGTTCCTGATCTTCAACAGCTGCAAGTATAGGAGCACGATTAACATACCTTGTGAAAACGTTAAGTGCATCCACCCTCCCATATCCTGAAAGATAATCAAAACCGGAAGATTCTACATCCTCAGCACTTTCATATAATATGCTGCGTACTTCGGCAGCTGACATGTCTTTATCGTATCCCCAAATCTGTGCAGCCACTGCTGCTATATGGGGTGCTGATGCACTGGTCCCGGAGAAAATAGTACCAAAATTGCCCGCTCCGCTAACAGCTACACGGTCAACACCCGCCAGATCTGGTTTCTGTCTTGTAGTGGAAGTAGGATAGGCAATAGTTACAGGACCTCGTGATGAATATGACTCTACTTGATCATGACCCTGATCATTGGCAGATATTGCTGCTACGGCAATAGCATCTGTTACTGCCGGATGACCAAATATAGAATCTGCGGAAGTAAGATTAGTTTTATCTAAGCTTACAGCAGAAGTTGGATATATGAACATTTCAAGAGTACGCTGCTGTGCAGTACCGTCCCGATTTTTAATCTTTATATAAGCTGGTTCTGTAAGATATGGAGTAACAGTCCATTCTAAAGGATCACTATTACCATTCTGGGTGTTTGCGGAATAAGCGATTGTGGTTCCAGACTTATCCATTACATAAAGATCGTAATCATTGGCAGAAGAACCAAACTGATCGTCCCATTGAAGGAACAGCTGGTAAGAAGAACCTGCAGGAAGAGTGAATATCTTGTCATGATAACCAGTACCAGCATCTTCAAATAGGCCCTGGTAATGCCTCCCCCCTGAGTTACCTGCAGAAGATATGTAGACAATATTGTTATTTGCTATTACTTCAGCAACATGTTGGGCCACGACTCCATCTTCAAAGAATGGCTCATCTGGCCAAGTAATATCATCCACTATAATGGTACAGCCTGCGGCTATTAATTCATCTATGGCATTATTGAATTCGTATACACTACTTCCGTGATCGTGGAAGTATAATTTTGCGCCGGGTGCCATGTCATAGATGATCTCCATCATGGCAATACCCTCATTACCCCCAACACTGTTACTCAGTACTTTGACATCTGAAGGTAGGTCCCCTGAAGCCTGAGCTTTAGAAATAGCATCCACACCATTAGAAATTACCCCTATCTTTATGCCAGCACCGTTTTGAGAGTAGCCCGATCTCACAACATCTGTCCTATGAATGGCATCTCCTGCAGTAGTAGCAGAACCAATGTTGACCACTGGCTGTACAACTGTTCTTATATTGCGGACTTGTTCAAGAGAGGCAATTTCTTCTAGCCTGCTTACGTCTACCCAAGCAGCAACAACTGAATTTTCTTCATCTCTGCTGGTAATATTCCATACATAGGGATCTATTACAGATGTTTCTTCACCTTGCAACAGACTGACATATACAAATACAAGCTGCTGTCCGGATTGGTTTACTACATCCGTTGAAGACCCGACAGAATTGGTATAAACATTTGTTACTGAATTCGCATCCATAGTCAGACCGAGAAGGCCACTACTTATTTTTTGCTGTTCTTCAGTCAGATTTGAATTGTCAATTACAGTTGTGTTTTCTACCTGATTTTTATTATTTGTGTTCTCCTCTCCAATTGCTACAGACAAAGAACCAAATAAGACTATACCTGAAATTAGTAAAATTACTGCAAAATTAATCAGTTGCTGAATCTGTCCTCTACAGTTCATTGTACCCCTTAACCATAAATAGTTGTGAAGGATCTTCCCAAAAGAAAGATCAATGTGTAATCAATATACTTTCTGGGGTATGTCATAAGAGTTTAAGTAAGTAATCTTAAATTATATTTTATTTTTCATATTAATAGATTAATAACAAGAAGAAATATGAAAACAATTTTGAATAATAATTAACCGAGTGCAGCAGAACACTCACTAAATAAATTGGCATATCCAATTAGTGTTCTGCTCTTCGGTTTATACTTCATTCATACTTATATAATTCAGAGAGGCATCAAAAAGAAATTGCCTTTATCAGATTTTCTTCTTTCTCATGAATCCAAGGAACACTGCACCTGCTGCACCTGCTACCAATAAAAAGGCAACTAAATCCGAACCTGAGAATGTAGGACTATTGTTACTTTCAGGTTGAGAAACAGTTTCCTTTGTCATCTCATAGCCTTCGACATAATTATCAGGGGTAGACTTGGATGTTTCAGGTGCCTGCTTACTGAGATCTGCACCTGCGCCTACCTGTGAATTAGTAGTCTGGTTTGATTCGGAACTTGCAGCTTGATTGGTAATTTTCAGTTCTTTGTCATTGGAACTACTGCTGCTGTGACTGGAACTGCTCTGAGTATCAGTTGCAGTGGTCGCTTCTTCCATGAGTTTCTTGTATTCTGCTGCTGTTTCTTCGTCCACCACACCTGGAACAGACATTACACCCTGTATGTATTCATCCAGCAGGGGATTACCGCATGTATGGTGACAACACGTAACACCATTTTCAACTACGGAATCTACATATTCTTTCACAAGATCTTGGACCACTTCATCAGATGCATCCCATGAACCCTTCCTTATTGTTTCAAGCATTCTTCCTGTAATAGACTGATACTGATATGCATTTTCTTTAAGGAATTCATCCAGCCCAAGGTTTTGTGAATCCTGGATGTAAGTTTCATACATCTTGTTCCAGTCTGAATCCGTTACCAGGTCAGGAGTAGTTGCTTCCCATCCCCACATATATTCTACGGTTTTCATCATCTCCCTGGCACCTGCATAATCATATTCCATCATACCGGTAATCCAGTTAGGATTAAGATACCTTGCAGTCAGCTCAGCACTGAAAGCTTCTCCAAGCGTGATGATCTCCGGGTTATCCATGCTTGTAAGATCGGCTATGTACATTGAAGGCGATTCACCTGATATAGATTTTACAGCAAGTCCAAGTGCTCCGAAGTAGGAGTAATAGTCATCATTGTCGATGAGACCATAAAGGTTTGAAGTGTCACTATGTATGGCTGCATCCACATTTCCAAGATTCAGCTTGAACACATCCTCATAATTAACACCCCATACATCTGCCCCATAAACATTCGACATCCTGGATATGTACAGGTCAGCAACTTCAGAAGAATTATCCCATGTATTGCTTGCCTCTACAGCTTCAGTAACACCCGTACCATATGTACCTGCAGCTTCGCTGAACACCCTAGACATAGAGATATTGTGTGCAACGCTTTCATTGTACCCACTTGCCAGCATTGCATCTTCTATTTTTAATGAATTCCACCTTACATAGTTCGTCTCATTTGTTTCATTGAGCTGCGCAACCATGCGTACTGCTTTATCCAGCAGTTCTACCTGATATGGGAAAGTATCCCGATAAAGCCCTGATGTTGTGAGCAAGACATCTATTCTCGGATGTGTCATCTCCTCCTGCGGGATCACTGTAAATCCAGTAATTCTTCCACTCGTTCTCTCTAATTTCACACCTAGAAGAGAATAAATTTCTGCTTCCATTAGACCTTCATGGCGCATCGTTTCAACAGACCACATTACAAAAGCTACCTTGTTAGGATATGTGCCATTAGCTGCATAATTGGTTTCAAGCCAATCATCTATAATAGCAGATCCCATTGCTTCTGTCTCTTCATCAGGAATGGTCCTCTGATCAAAGCTATAGAAGTTCTTACCTGTGGGTAATGCATCTGGATTGAGTATTGGATCATTTCCAGTACCTGGTTCTATATATTTTGCGTTAAGTGCGCTCAATGTTTGGTTAATCTCACGTGTTGTCAGAGACAGATTATAGGCATATTTAGTTGCCAGTTCAAGGTCAGAGGTAATATTAGTATTAGTAAGACCAAGAACATTGACTTGAGCAGTCGAAATATTCGTTTCATTTAAGACTGTTGCATTCAAAAGCAATATAGCATCTGAATCTGCTTCTGCTTTCCAGTCATCCTCAGTTCCGTTGTCTTTGTCCAGCATATTGTATATATGGTCACTGAAGTCATCACCTAACATGGACTTTACCATACAGACAAGCTTATTTCCTTCCGGTGCCACACCAAAGACATGAAGACCATAAGGTATGAGTTCCGATTTCATATCTTCAAGATAACCTTCTAACACACTATCAAGGAAATTATCAAAGTCATCATCTGTCATATTATACAGTTCACCAGTTGAGACTTCCAGATCCTCTGATAGACTGAGATTACCGTAAAGTTCTATCGTGCTGTTACGGTAGAGAGACATCATTGCAGTTTCATCATCACTCTTTGCATCCTGATAATTCTGGATCTTCTCACTCATCGTAGCAAGATCACCATAAAGGCCTGCTTCAATGATCGGCGGTGTAAGATGATCTATTATGACTGCATCACCACGGCGCTTAGCCTGTGTGCCTTCACCTACGTTATCCATGATATACGGGTAAATGACAGGTGTCTCAGCCACCATGATAGACGGATAATCATACCTCCACAACCCTACTTCATTTCCTGGGAGCCATTCCTGTGTACCATGCGTACCAAAGTGAATCATTGCATCTGCATCATAAACGTTATTGATCCAGAAATATGTCGCAAGATACTGGTGTGTAGGCGGTATAGAAGAATTATGGTAGATAAGTGATTCATCAGAAAGTATTGCTCTCATTGGTTGAGGCACAAAATTGACGTTTCCGAGCTGGATAGTTGGTATTACAAAGTACTCTCCACTTGAATTCTCATACGTCATGACATCGCCAGGTGCTTTTCCCCATGTATCCTCTACTTCAGTACGCACACTCTTTGGCAATGTGTTATACCATTCAAGATATTCATCCACGGGAAGAAGGGTTACATAGCCTGATTGCACGACTTTTTCAAGTTCTCCGGGTGCCCATGTACCAACATTCCTGCTTTCAATGAAAAGATCAATAAACTCGCTGCCATTTGGAATACTTCCATTGCCTATGTTATAGCCTGCTGCCTTCATATTGTCCAGCAGCAAAGTAAAACTTGAACCAATATCGAGGTAACTGGCACCAATATTGTTCTTACCGCCCTCATGGTTGTAATAGAGGATGGTGATTTTCTTATCAGCATTTTCCTTTCTGCCAAGATCCGCCCATGCTATGGCTCTGCCACATATCCATTCAACCTGAGAAGTAAGTGGCTCATAATAATACTGTTGTGTTTCCTCATCCTTTACCCTTCCAGCAACCCAAATATAATCTGTGAGGCCGTCTATTTCAGGCTGTGTAACCTGATAGGGAATAGAAGCAGTACTTAATCCCAGTACACTTTCATTGTATTCATCCGGTGTCTGGTAATAATCTTCTATTCCTTTAATTACGGGCACATTGTACTTTTCCAGATATTCTATTCCCTTTTCATGGTCATCATAGTTAAGATAGAAACCTTTCAATGAAATAATAGAGTCAACAATCACTTTGCCATCCTTGGTAAAATAATCCACATCATCCGTACATACAGAGTAAGTAGTGTAGATTACATTGCATCCCTTTGACTCAAGTTCCCTTATAATGGCATCTTCTGTATTATATTCAATAGAAGTTTTACCAAGTTTGTTACCGATTATTCCAATAGTAGGAGCTGATGCATTATAGCCGTGATCTGCATACCATTCCAGATATTCAGTACTATTTGAAAAGATTCTTGGGAATGCATCCGGATGATAGATACCATCGTCCGGAATAGCTGGCTCATCTGCAGAAGAATATTCAATATAGACGTTCTCAAGAGTAGCTCCGATACAACGAATCCAGTTCTCCATATTGTCGTAACCGTCATTATATAGATAATCTGTCATTGCAGCGTATGGAGAAACAGACATGTCAATAGTTGCTATACCATATACATCGGATAGCATACCAAACATTCCAATCTGAGCACCGTTATTCTTTGCAGCAAGAAGCCTATCCTTCAACTCCGGAAGTTCATTAGCCCCTACCATGTATAACATGATAACATCTTCATTGGCAATATCCTTGGAACTGTTTATGGCCTCGGCGGCTGTCATCACATTAACATTGAACCTGTCTGTGATCACTGCTCTTTCAGCAAGCACTTGGTTCAGATAATACACACTGGTATCTGAATTGATGATGTAAGTAACATTCACTTTCTTTTGCAAGATCTCTGCTTCAGCAACTGTTTGTCCTGCAAAGGCACCTGAAAACTTCTGGCCCATGAACCTGAGCATGTTACCCATGTTTGCCTCTCCACCCTGCACCCAATACCTTTCGATATTAGTGTAATTGGCAGAATAGAGGTCTACATTTGGCAGAGTAATATTATCAGAAAGGTTGTAACCGATGACCATTGCACCATTGGCTTTTGCAGCATTTATGCTGGCATTCCAATTTCCTAAAGTGGATTCAGGCTGTGATTCAATGAATATCATTGAGTATCCTGAGAAATCAAAATCTGCTGGTACTGTTTCACTCTTAGAGATAACTGTTGTACTTAATTGCGAAGATATATCTGATTCAGCTGCAGCACTATTTAGGGCAGCAGTGTTAAAATCAGTACCAAGAACGAACAGGAACTTCACATCGCCAGTTCCAGTTGAGCTACCGGTAGTTGTACTATTATCGGCTGAACTGCTATCCGTTGAGGTATCTGCAGTATCTATAAGCTCAGAAAGACTGCCGTATTCTGTTGCAAGATATATTAGTAAGTTCTCTGCATTTGCAAGCCCTTCACCTGTTGTTCCCATGCTGTTGTAGTATGTGCAGATGGTATCGTTACCCTTGCCATCTGAAGAATAATCAAAATACGATGGAGCACTGCTTGTACGTATGCTTAACAAAGAGGTTCCGCTGTCGTGTGCTGCCTGCAAACTAGCATTCACTGCTCCGTTGTTAGAAACGTAGACCTTGCTACCAACCATATCACAGAATATTATATCCTGTTTTTCCAAAAATCCGCTTTCTACAGCAGAGAGCAGTTCATTGCTTGCATAATATGAATCATTGTATGCCGGAATATATGTGTAGTCTATATATTGACTATACACGTTTGCCTGGCTTGCAGATTGCAATGCATCGCTTGGATTGTATCCAATATACGTAATATTTACTTTGTTTCCGGCTGCCGATACCACTGTCGTTAGCGATGCTAGCAACAATACACTTAATACTAATGCAAATACATATTTTCGTTGCATGTTATCCTCCGATAACGTGTGCTGAGCACTTTGGATACATTGCTTGGCGGCGGTACCGAAGTGCTCACTGCAATTCACGTCCTGTTTTTTACTCCACTATTACAAATTAAGTAGTAGATGTCTCATTTCCACTATCAGGTACATATACCACTCTTCCATCAGCCAGTTTGTATGCAGTGCCAAGAACGTCACCCGATCCTCCTCCGATCTGGTCAGTGAGGTTCATCACTTCGATGGGCTTGCCTTCCTCCTTTACGATGATCTGCATATCTTTCTGTCCAGGATTTTTAACAATGGTCGTACTTTCCGTAGGATTGAGTAAGTCAGTCAAATTGTATGACATCAACAATGCCAGCATAAGAGCTACTGCAAACACCATTGCAGTATCAAAAAGGTTTGCAACCCCTTCCAAAGGATTACGTTCCTCTTCATCCCTCAACAGGCCTGTCCGCCTATAACGCCTTTGCCTCATGCTTTTACCTCAATAGTATCAAGGATGTAATCAATATCCGCCATATCCTGCCAATACCACCTCTTTCGTATTTGAGTCAAGATATAAGCGATACCACTGACAAAAATCCCGACAACTGTAGTTGCAAAAGCTATCATCAGATTATGAGCCAGGGTTAATAGATCCCCTCCTGCTAGAGCCACAAGTGCAGGTCCCATAGGAATGAGAGTACCCATAAGTCCTAACATTGGACCGATGGTTGTGATGATACGAGTAAACTCAAGTTTCTTTGCCATC
This sequence comes from uncultured Methanomethylovorans sp., assembly GCF_963678545.1. Taxonomy (NCBI): domain Archaea; kingdom Methanobacteriati; phylum Methanobacteriota; class Methanomicrobia; order Methanosarcinales; family Methanosarcinaceae; genus Methanomethylovorans; species uncultured Methanomethylovorans sp. Next base: position 1,204,408 of record NZ_OY782870.1, on the reverse strand, counting down.
TTGATCTCATATTCCTGTGAAAGCCATTCTATGGCAGCAATTCTGTTTTTTTCCATATGTTCAGCTGCAGCATGCGCAAAGTTTGTTACAATGAAGTTTTGCTTAATCCTTCTTAGAGCATCTGCTGCTGCTTTGTAATTGGCATGCTGTACATTGTTCTGCACTTCAGAACATGTACTTTCGAGATTTTTAACATCCCTATTTCTCTTTGCATATTCTGAAAGAAACTCTCCTACTAAGAGTAAGGCTACAAAAGATAACAATACCAACACGAAAATTACTGGAAATAGTAATGAATTTGAAATAGTATTCATTATATTGTTTGTTACATCAAAGAAACTCATTTTGTCTCACCTTCAAAGTATGAATTAAAAATCCACAACCAACAACAACTCCCATTAATAACAGAGGAAGTAAGTCAATTTCTCCTCCTATATTAGATGCAGCTACTTGCTTGGATTTTATGTAAGCTGGCACAAGCATGGAACCAAGCAAATAGAATATGCCAAGGAACATCATCACAGCCCCAAGGTCCTCTGGAGTACGATGCATTTTACGGAATATCCAGCTTGAAGTTACAACTGTGATAAAAAAGACAAATCCAACCAAGGCTCCGATCCTGAACCCACTCCACGCAAGAGTGGAAGCAAGTATCATGCAGGACAGAAAAAGAGCGGTAAGACATACCGGACATGGTACTGAGATAAAAAGGAAAGTGCGCTTTGACACATCATGGCCGCATGACCATTTTTTTTGGGTGTAGATTCCCGCACCTATAAGGAGCAGTGCCACAATCACATGTAAGGTCATACCCAGACTAGTTATTTTATCAAGATTGGATTGATCCACCAGTCCTATCAGGCTGCCAAGTATTACGGAAATGACAAAATAACTTGAAGCAATGATCAAGATATCTCTTCTGCGGATATTGGAAAAACCGCACCCTACACCTGTTTTCAGGGCAAATATCATTATCCCTAACAGGATACCAACAACAATAGCATAAACTGAATTCATTTCTCTCCTACCCATTTCTTTTTTTGCGATACACTTTGTGTGCTTTAATTACCAGTGTTTTGTTTAAAGCAATTTACAATGCTTAATACCCAGACATATGAGAATTAATTAATTATGTTTGTTCGAAATTAGCCATCATATGCATGCTTAGATATAAGATACGTATTCTTTTTAGATAATAAGTCGCACTACTTAAGCCTTCTTATATTTATCGGCATGTAGAGAGATACTTTAAAATATATTTAGAATTCTGAGGCATGGTGATAAAATTTATAAGATAGATGCGAAAAAGAAGTAGAAGTTACAGAAAACATGGAAATTAAAAAATAGCCGGACAATCCTAATTCTGCAAGAAGATCATGGATTGTCCAAACCATCTGAAATTAAGTGTTCTTACATTTTCTTCTTTCTCATAAACCCAAGGAATACTGCTCCTGCGGCACCTGCGACTAATACAAAAGCAACTAAATCTGAACTTGAGAATGTAGGACTGCTGTTACTCTCAGGTTGGGACACAGTCTCCTTTGTCATTTCATAGCCTTCTACATAATTCTCTTGAGTAGATTTGGAGGTTTCCGGTGCCTGCTTACTAAGATCAGAACCTGCACCCGCCTGTGAATTAGTTGTCTGGTTTAATCCAGAACTTGTGGCCTGGTTGGTAATTTCCAGTTCCTTATCATTGGAACTGCTGCTACTGTGACTGGAACTGCTTTTAGTCTCAGTCGCAGTGGTGGCTTCTTCCATGAGTTTCTTGTATTCTGCGGCAGTTTCTTCGTCTACAACACCCGGGACAGACATGACACCTTGTATGTATTCATCAAGTGAAGGGTTGCCACAAGTGTGATGGCAGCAAGTAACCCCGTCTTCGACTACAGATTCTACATATTCTTTCACTAAGTTCTGGACTACCTCATCGGATGCATCCCAATAGTCTTTCCTTACTGTTTCAAGCATCCTTGCTGTTATAGACTGATATTGATAGGGGTTTTCTGTCTTCAGGAACTCATCCAATCCAAGGTCATACTTATCATTGACGTAGATCTCGTACATCTCATTCCAATCAGAGTCTGTGACTAGATCTGGATTAGTCACATCCCAGCCCCACATATATTCCGCGGTTTTCATCATCTGCCGCGCACCTGCGTAGTCAGCTTCCATCATTCCGGTTATCCATTGTGGATTGAAGTAACGTGCACGCAACTCCGTCCTCAAAGCCTCTTTCAAAGAGATGATCTCTGGATTATCCACATTTTCCAGACTAGCTATGTACATCTCAGGAGTTTCTCCTGTCAGTACCCTCACTGTCAAACCGATACCTCCCAGATAACCGTAATAATCATCACCATCCATTATACCGAACAGGTTTGAAGAATCACTATGTATGGAAGCATCTATATCTATAAGGTTCATTGTAAGCAAGTCTTCATAGCAATCACCCCATAGACCATTACCACTGAGATCCTGCCCATATACGTAAGATGTCTTTGATATGAATAGATCAGCAAGTTTTGTTTCATTTTCCCATGTGTCACTTGCAGCTATAGCATCGGACATACCGTTACCATAATCTCCGACTGCCTCACTGAATATCCTGCATTTTGAAAGGTAATCAGCGGTGCTGTTGTTGTAACCGTTAGCAAGAAGCTCGTTCTTCATCTTAAGGGAATTCCATTTCACATAGTTGGTCTCGTTTGTCTCATTGAGTTCTGCAACTGTCCTGATGGCAGTGTCTATGAGAGCAAGCTGATAGGGGAAAGTATCCCGGTACATGCCAGAAGACTGAATGAGGACATCTATCCTTGGATGAGTCATCTCTTCAACAGGAATGACTGTAAAACCAGTAAGAACTCCATTGTTCCTTACAGGCTCTACACCAAGTAAAGAGAAAATCTGAGCTTCCATGAGTCCATGATGACGCATCGTTTCCATGGCCCAGAGAGTATACGAGACTTTTTCTGGGTACGTACCATTGTGGCTGTTGTAGTAATCCTCTGCCAGCTGATCTGCAAGTATAGCTCCCATTGCAGTGGTCTCTTCGTCAGGGAACTTTCTCTGATCAAAACTGTAGAAGTTCCTTCCGGTGGGTAATGCTTCAGGATTACGTATGGGATCGTTTCCAGGCCCAGGTTCGATGTATTCTGCATCAAGTGCACGTAGTGTCTGGTTGATTTCACGGGTTGTCTGACTTAGCTTATCTGCATATTCCAATCCCAAATTAAGATCCTGAGTAATGTTATCATCAGTCAGGCCAAGAATATCAAGCTGGGCAGTTGAGACGTTTGTGCTGTTAAGCAGTGTAGCATTCAAAAGATCCATTGCACATGCTTCAGCCTGATCTGCCCAATCATCCTCAACACCCCTTTCCTTTGGTAGGACAGTATATATATGTTCTACAAAATCACTTCGGAGCATTGATTTAACCATACATACAAGCTTCTCACCCTCCGGTGCAACACCAAAAGTATGAACTCCATAGGGCATCAGTGTAGACTGTAGTTGATCGAGATACTCATGAACAGTATTACCTATGAAATCTTCAAATTCGGCCTCTGACATTGAGCGAAGTTCATCCGGAGTTACTTCCAGGTCATTCTGTAATGAGAGATTCTCATAGAACTGAATGGTACTGTTACGATAGAGTGCCATCATACCAGTGTCGTTTTCACTTGCAGAGGCTCGATAGTTCGTGATTTTCTCATCCAGTGTAGCAAGGTCTCCATAGATACCAGCAGCTACTATAGGTGGTGTGAGGTAATCAATTAGTACTGCATTACCACGACGTTTGGCCTGTGTTCCTTCTCCAACGTTATCCATGATGTACGGATAGATAACAGGAGTATCGTCCACCATCAGAGCCGGATAGTCATACCTTGAAAGACCAAGTTCCTTTCCTGCAAGCCATTCCTGAGAGCCGTGTGTGCCGAAGTGGATAATTGCATCGGCGTCATACACCTTGTTTATCCAGAAATATGTCGCAAGATACTGGTGTGTCGGTGGGATTGAAGAATTATGGTAGATCAAAGACTCATCTGAAAGCACGGCTTTGGACGGCTGTGGAATGAAATTGACATTTCCAAACTGCACTGTTGGTATTACGAAATTGTTGTTGTAGACCATGATATCGCCGGGTGCTTTGCCCCATGTATCTTCAACTCCCTTGCGTACACTTTCAGGCAGTGTGTTATACCAATCAAGGTACTCATCTACAGGCAAGAGAGTTACCATGCCGGAATCTACAACCTTCTGAAGTTCTCCCGGTGCCCATGCACCAACATTCCTGCTTGTTATGAACAGATCCATGAACTGACTACTATTTGGAATGGTACCGTTTCCTACGTTATAGCCTTCTGCACGCATCTGTTCAAGCATTATTGTAAAACTTGAGCCAATATCAAGGTAGCTGCCTCCAATATCATTCTTACCCCCTTCATGGTTCCAGTACATTATAGTAACCTTCTTGTCAGAGTTATTGGTTCTTCCAAGTTCTGTCCATGAGATGGCCCGATTGCATAACCAGTCAACCTGATCAGGATGCGGTGCATAGTAATATTGCTGTGTTTCCGGGTCCTGAACGTAACCTGCTACCCAGATATAATCTATACATCCATCGATCTCTGGCTGGATAACTGAGGACGGAACCATGATAAGCCCAAGCCCGCGTTCACTTTCATTGAACTCATCTGTAGACTGAGACGCATCCTCCACTCCTTTAAGTACAGGAACATTGTACTTTTTCAAGTACTCAACACCTTGCTCCTGGTTTCCATAATTTAGTGTGAATCCTTTCAAGGAGATTATAGAATCCACAAGTACTTCATCATCTTTGGTGAAATAATCCACATCTTCTGTAGCTACTTTATAAGTTGCACAGATCACATTGTAACCTTTGGATTCAAGATTCCTGATTATAGCATCCTCTGTAGAGAGCAAAATACGGTCTTTATAAATCGTATTAGTCATGATCAGGCCTATGGTAGGTGCAGAAGCATTGTAACCGTGATCCGCATACCATTCAAGATACTCGGTACTGTTTGCAAAAACCTGTGGATAAGCATCGGGATGATATATACCATGATCAGGTATTGATGGAGCTACTGCAGGAGAATATTCAATATATGAATTTTCGAATACTGCTCCGATGGCACGGACAAAATTCTCCATATTAGTATAACCATCTCTGTAAATGTACGGTTTGATGGGACTGTATGGAAGTTCTTCCATATTTACAGTGGCCATTCCATAAACATCGCTTGTGGCAACAAGTCCTATTTGTGTACCGCTGGCTTTGGCACTAAGCAGTATACCCTTAAACTCCGGCAATTCGTTGTAGCCGATCATGTAAAGTAGAATAACATCCTGATGAGAGAGACCAGACAGATTTGCAGCAACATTTTTGCCACTCATGCCATTGATCACTTTGACATTGAAAAGATCACTGATAATGCTTCTTTCCGAAAGAACATTATTCAGGTAATAAATGTTGGTCTGTGAGTTGGTGATGTAGGTAATATTGGTTTTGGGCCGCAGTATTTCAGGTTGTGCAAGAGTCTCCCCTGCAAAAGCACCTGCGAACTTCTGACCCATGAACTTGAGCATGCTACCCATATTGGTTTCTCCACCCTGCACCCAGTATCTTTCGATATCAGTGTAATTAGCAGAATAGAGGTCTACATTTGGCAGAGTGATGTTGGAAGAGAGATTGTAACCTATGACCATAGCACCATTGGCTTTGGCAGCATTTATACTGGCATTCCAATTTCCAATCGTGGTTTGAGGCTGTGATTCAATGAATATCATTGAGTATTCTGAGAAGTCAAAATCCTGTGCTAGTGTTTGATCCTTATTGATAACCGTTATGCCTAATTGTGAAGAAATATCCGGTGCTGCTGCAGCAGTATTAAGAGCAGCAGTATTAATATCTGTACCCAGTATGAACAGGAACTTCACATCGCCACTACCAATTGAACTGCCTCCGGTTGAACTATTATCAGATGTGCTGCTTCCACTACCACCTGTGACCTCAGAAAGGCTACCGTACCCTGTTGCAAGATATATGAGCAGGTTTTCGGCACTCTTAAGGCCATCTCCGGTTATGCTCATGTTGTTGTAATAATAGCAGAGGGGATCGTTAGCCTTGGCGTCAGAAGCGTAGTCAAAATACGAAGGTGTACTGCTGACCCCATTTATGCTAAGTAATGATGTTCCACTGTCATGTGCTGCTTTTAGAGTATTGTCTATGATGTCACTTTTTGTTTTGTAGACATTGCTGCCAACCATATCGAATAGGATGACATCCTGTTTTTCCAAAAACCCACTTTCAGCTGCAGCTAATAGATCATCACTTGCATAATAGGATGCATTGTATGCATTGATATAAGTATAATCTATGAATCCACTATACTGATTTGTCTGGCTGGCTTGTTCCATGGCATCGCTTGGAGCATAAGCCACGTAAGTGATATTGATCTTATCTCCAGCTGCTGATGTAACCGTTGTCATTAGCACCAGCAACAAAATGCTTATAATTAATGTTGATAGATATTTTTGTCGCATGTTATCTCCCCGATAATATGCAAAGTACTCCTGTTCTTGCTTGGCGGCGGGCAGGAGTGCTTACACATCTTTTTTCATTTATCTCTCGATTCGCAATAAGAGGTACTTGAAAAATCTAAGCATGTTTAGACAATAGAAAAGCGTAGTGAGTTTGGATAGGTTGGAGGTTTTGTCATCTTTTTGCTTGTATTTATCATTGTACCACCTTAAAGCAGATAAGATTGCACTACGATTATTGCCTAAGGCAGCATGTACATATGTTTGCTGGCTTTAATTGTTAGTACATTGCCTATCATGCAATAGGTACGCAGATTCCGAATATAAACTTTTCGTAACTATTCTGTGTGAAAATAGATGCAGCTGAAGCTCAGGATGAGGTTGCATAAAAATTAAAAAAAGAAAAATAAAGATGAAATTAAAATTTATTTCTTGAACTCGGTGTAGCCGCATTTGCCGCAGGTACGCCTGTCCTTGTGTTCAGCAAGGAATACACCTTCTCCGCATCTGGGGCAGGCCTGGTGTGTCCTTTCTAGTTTGTCGCCGCTGACCTTGTAATAATCTTTTACTGCCATTGTTACACCTACTTATTCTTGAACTGCTTCTGCCTGTTCCTCTGGTGCCTCAGGCAACTTGTTCCTCTCAAGGACATAATCCTTTTCTACCTGCTTCATGCGGGCAGCATCCTCATAGATCTTTGCATATCCATTTACCAACTGTCTACCGAAATCGTTCTTCATCCTCTGGATGACCACAAGTTCCAGTGGTACGTTCAGTAATGCAGCCATTTTATTCTTTACATCCATTCTTGTAGGAGTGGGCCCTTCAAAGGTTACCTCGAACTTAAGCTCACGCCTTTTTAGAAGTACATTATTCTTATCCTCAATAATCTTAATATCCATTGAATTTCCTCCGAATATCTATCATATTGTTCCTATCTTCCTGCCCGCCAATTATTCTATCAAGCAGGTCAAGGATCTCTTCCTTTTTGGATTTTGTGATATTGACAAACACCACACCTTCATCCGGTTGCCCATATAGCACAACCGAACCTTCGGGTGCCAGTAGGATTGCAGGCAATGCCGCAAGGTCCTCTTCGCCGCGCACGAATATTCGCACATGGTCCTCTGATTTTATTGCGTCATGAACCACATCGATCAAATCCTCGGTTATGACCCCTGGAGGATTATCCACGAATATTTCACTAAACCCTGTATGCTTTGTGCCTACTACTACGCTGGCTGACGCAGGCCCGCGTTTTGTCCGGTCATCAACGATAAGGATGTCCGGAATAATATTTGAATTGAGCAAGTGGAATGTAGTAACATCACCCACCGATATAAGTTTTGTGGGGCTCCCCAAGTCTTTGGAAAGCTTCTGAATGGTGTCATCCCCTACACCCGTGTAAAGGACACCAAAGGTTTTCCTTAACAAAGGACGCAATTCTTCCGGGAGGTGAATTGTTTTTACCAATTAACGCACCTTCAGTGCATATCGATCGGCTACTTTTATCTCCATTTTCTGGGCTATTTCGGAATTTTCGGGATCTACAATAATAACCATGCCGCTCCAATCACTGCTAAGATTGCTGGAACTGCATATTAGGCATGTTTGACCTGTAACTATCCTGTGGCATTCCCTACAAACCTGATCTGCCATGTTCAGCCCTCGTCCTGCACGTTGGATTTCGTTCTATCTTCTTCAAGCCACTCCAGTTTACCCAAGGCACTCTGCCTCATAGTAAGACCAATTTTACTCTCCCTTGGTTCCCTTTCATTAATACTGAGCGCAACTATCCTAGCCCTTACCCTGTCACCTTCTCCAAGAGAACGTGGACCGGTTTTGCTCATGAGCCTGCCATTTTTCCCATCATATGACATGAAATCATCTGTGATCTGGCTAACATGTAAGAGACCATCCATGGCACCTATGCTCACAAAAGCCCCGAAATCAACAGTTTCAACAACCTCTCCTTCAACTACTTCCTGTATCATGGGTGAGAATACGATAGCATAAAAATCAACATCATAGTAAACTGCACCATCACCCACTAGGATGTGGCCCTCGCCTACTGATTCAATTCCAGTGACAGCAACTATCGCACCAAGCTGTTTATCAAGCCTTCCCTCAAGCTTTTCCTTCAGTGCATTTTTCACATTGACCTGAACATCCCCGCCCAAAAGAGTAGGAGCTACCCGGATGGTATCAAAAAGTTTCATTTTCTTGTACATGCGATTATCTCCAAAAGCCCAGTTATTGTGCTATAAACTTATTTATATGTTATAATTTTTACTATTATTCATCACAGTATTTCCAGACGAGTCTTTTGCCTGAGAGATATTACCCTGATGCCCAGTTCTAACAGCCGTTTCTTTAACCCAATATCATTTGTCAAAACAGCAGCCTCCGTATCCTTTGCAAGGGACACGATGATATCATCAGCATGCCCTTCCAGAGAAACAAGTTCACACCTCTGTGCCAGAGACTTTCCTACTTTTGCAGCTATCCGGTCCTGGCCCCGGGCTAGCACAATGAGCCTATCAAGCTCTACCAGCACAGCCGAAGGAACTATGAAATAGTCAAAACCCAGCCTGTGCAGTTCACTGAATATATCTACGTTGAATTGCACAGGTATCATCAGAGCATTCGTGTCGATTATCACCTTCAAGACTTTATGACTCCCACACCAATCAGGCGCCATCTTGAACCAATTCTTCTGCTGATAGCCACCATTGAACCGTCACTTGCACATACCGGCCTTTTCAGCTTTACTTCAGCAACATTCTTCCTTGCACTGGTGACCACACCTACAGTAGTGGCTGTACCTACATTAAGCATAAGAGGCTCACTTGTCCTAATAGAACCGATCTCTGCCTCATCGATCACACCTACTACCCTTTCAAGCAGATTAAGCTCAAGAGTAAATATATCACGAGTTGGTGGCAATGTTCCAGGTTTTCCGGCTACCTGCCCCACAAGAGAATCACTCTTAGTAATAGCAGGGTCCAATGTAGTACCTACAGCAAGCAGCCCTCCGGGAGTTGCTTTATCCACAGAATCCTTACCTGCAAATATCATGGAAGTCTTGGTGAAGATTGGAACCCATCTTGTAGTTCCTTCGCTTTCCAGCTTATATCCAGGCCTTATCTCAAGTTCATCATCAGTTGAGAGAACGCCTTCTGTAAGGGTTCCACCAATCACACCACCCCTTATTTTATCTATGGGGGTTCCTGGTTTGTTGATATCAAAAGAACGTGCAATGAGCATTTGTGCTGGTTTGTCGATCTTATATTCCGGAGTTGGGATGTGCTCCCCCATAGCCTGAAGAAGAGCATCGATATTGATATTCTGCTGAGCAGATACGGGGATGATAGGAGCATTCTCAGCTACAGTACCTTTCACAAACCTCTTTATCTGCTTGTAATGATCTATTACCTCTTCCTTGGATACAAGATCGATCTTATTCTGGACAATGATAAGATTCTTTATACCTATGATGTTCAAAGCCATCAAATGTTCCTTAGTCTGTGGCTGAGGGCATTCCTCGTTTGCAGCTATCACAAGTATGGCACCATCCATAATAGCCGCTCCGGAAAGCATTGTTGCCATCAGGGTCTCGTGACCGGGAGCATCAACAAAAGAAATAGTACGCACTTCTTCTGAAGGCTCGCCACATCCCGGGCAGGTATCTTTTACAGTATAACATTGTGGCTCAGGGCAGTTGGGGCATTTTCTGATAGTAGTATCTGCATATCCTAACCTGATAGATATCCCGCGCTTCATCTCTTCACTGTGGGTATCAGTCCACACACCTGATAGTGCGCTCACTAAAGTGGTTTTTCCATGGTCGACATGACCTACCATGCCGATATTAACACAAGGTTGACTCAATTCCTGATTTCCCTCCGATGGGCAAATAATAATAAAAGTACGTAGCAATACGTGCAATCGGTCTAATGACCGGGTGATATTTTGCTCCAGACCGTTGTTATCATTTGGTTTCTGGTATTTAAATGATTTCAACGTTTTAGTAATATCTACGTATTAAACCTACTTATCTATAGTAGATAGAATCTAAACTCATACAGGTATACAACAAATCATGTAAATATATTCTGGGTGGAACCGTATATTGAAGTCTGCAAAGACATAACCAACATCCCTGCAGCAAGAATACATCCACATCATTGTATAGACATAATTGGGAGTATTTAGTACATAACTGAAGAAAAAGTTAGGTCACAATACGACCCAACTCCCCCATCTCAATAGCTCTTCTTATCTCAAAAGCTATACGTCGTCCAGTACTCATGTTCTTTCGCCATATGGTGTTGCCGTAGGGGTGACCCACTGACATGTGCACATTGGTGCCGCCACCAACTCTGGGTGCAACATCATATATGTAGAAATTAAGATCCTTATCGATACATGTTTGCAGGCAGAAAGGTCCTATGACCCCTGGATCATAGTGCTTACTGGCTGCATCAATGTACTTTTCAGCCAGCATGAAAACATCCTCCAACAGGGATTCGCGCAATGTGGAAGAATTGTGCCCACATACAGTGTATTCAGGAGTAAGCTGATGCTCTGCAAGAGTTATCTGCTGGGGTGCAGGCAGACGTACATGACCGTCCAGGCTGGTCTCAAAGCGCCAGTCTATACCAAGGATCTCAAGTTTGCTCATCTCTTCCTCAATGGGAGAGTAGAACATATCAAAGTTGAACACCGGACCGATGACGTATCTCTCAATCCTCGCATTGTCCAGAGCTTCCCGCGTGATCACGCCTTGCTTAAGCAATGCTTCCGATTTCTTCAAATATTCCCCATAGGTTGCAGCTGTGAAAAAGCCCCTCTCCAGCTTCTTGACAGCATGTGGAAGTTTCACTATTGAGAGCTCTTCTATATCATGAGGATGATTGATCCTTTCAGGGAAGGGAAGACCAGCTTTCTCCAGCAGCCAGTAATAATCACGGTCAATGCCTCTTTCCTCACTTCTTAGCATGTTCCTGCTGCCTACTATAGGCACAGCAAAATCGTTCTCTACCTCACCTATTCCGCAGTATGAAGTAAATGACCTGTTTGGAATGAAAAGAATGTTGTTGTCACGAAGCATCTGTTGGTTTTGAGGAAGCAGTACCTCGTTGAACTTCTTAAGCATCACAGATTCATCAACAATGCCACGCTTTACCTTTCCGTAAGCGTCCCTTTGAGCTTTGAAATAGTGAGAATACGTTTTTTCTCTTCCCTGCTGACATATAGCGAAAGTGCGGAAATCCTCTTCTACTGCACCATCAAATACGTCTAATGCAGAATGAGAAGCAATTGCTCCGATCTTGATCTTGTCGGGATTATAATCTTGAACGATGTCTACAATCTCTTTTCTGTCTATCATCTTATACCCTCTCTTGTCTTCACACATATCAATGAAATATATAGGCTTTGTGTCAATCTTCTTCACTATTATATTATAGTTGGCTCAACACGCCTATGATAGCTGAAGTGATAAATGTTTCAACTACAGCAGCTATGAAAAGCAGTGGCATTATCCAGTAAAAGAAGAATTTGATACCTGTGATCAGTTCTTCCTTTAAGTCTACTTGTTCTCCCTTAAGAGAAGCAAGTCCTTTAAGTCCCAATCTGATGCCTATAGCAGCTGAGATCACCACCATAGGAATTTCAATAATACCATGTGGAAGAAGGCCGCCCATTAAATAAAGAAGACTTTGCTCCATCAGGATTTTATGACTGAAAATACCCAAGAAATACCCATTATACGCAATAAAAAGCAATGGCACTATACCAAAGCCAATGCCAAGTACCAATATGAGTAAGCTCTTAAGGGCATTGTTCAGGAAGATAAGAAACATTATCTGTATTGGAGAAAGATTTTTTAAGAGCTCCACAACCCCTTCAAGCTCTTCTAAAGATTGCATTACCATGCCCGGGTACATAATGGCAACCACATATCCTATGGCCATAGATAATACGAACAATATGGATATGAACCATATTTCTCTGCGTATATCCTTTATATATTGTAGCGCTTGTTCCTTGTTGCTGACATTATACATATTAATCATACCCCGAAAACCATGCGTATAGTATTCCTGCATGCAGGTGAAAGCCCGAGCACAAGAATCACTAACTTTACAAATGTCCGAAGGTTGCGCGACTCGGCATCTTCATCGAAATTAGTATCTATTATGTACAACACAGGGATAAATATGGCTAGCTTCAACGGATACATCACAAATGCTGTCCCCGTCAAATCAATTAGATAAGAGGGCAATACATGCTTTTCATAGTACCCCAGCATATCTACTCCTATAAAAGTGGAAGAAGCATCTAGCATATGAGCATAAAGTATGGATATGTTCAACTTGTCCGTAAGTACTTCAAAACCTACTTTTTTTGCTACAAAATAAACAAAAAGTGTTGCCAATGTGCCCAAGCCAAGAATATAAATCAATACCATTGGAAGAACGATTCTTTGAAAACTAAGAAGCAAAGAAATATTAAAAAAGAACCAGAGAGCTCCCATGGATGCAAAAATGGATTCCATGCTTTTTCCAGCCCATTTTTTGCTGATTGTTTTAGCTATGATTAGACATCCCAGCGTAATAAAGAAAACAACAAAATAGATAATAGGAGTTATCAAGAGCAAATTGAAAGGATACTGTATAATCCCTGCATCTTCATAAACCCGCATAGAAGATCCCGCAAGCACAAAGGGCACTATTGCCGCTATGAATCTGTTGTTTGCCTGTATATCCAATTTTTTAAGTAATCGGACAACAGCAAATATACATAGCCCGAGTATGATAGCCCATGTAAGAGTATTAACTATATTATAACCTTCATCGTGCAGGATCGGGTCTATATAATATGTGTTTATAAATCCTGAAACCTTATCTATATACGAAGTCATTGAACCTCAAATGTTTATGCGATGCTACAAGAATATCCTTAATAGAATTAATGTTTAATAACTTATGTCATCGCGAACATTCCAAGTACATTTAATATAATTTAATCACAAAATTATTGCAGGTATTCAAAGTGATCCCACCCAGAGAAGAGAACTCAAAATGGATGCAATTACCCAGAGATATTGTAATAGGGCACGGAGTAATAAGAGAAGTAAAAAGTGTCTGTGACGACCTAAAGTTTGGAAATAATCCTCTGATAGTAACAGGGAAACATACCCGGAATATAGCTGGAAATATCGTATGCGATATTCTTACAGATGTTGGGCTCAATCCATACGTGACAACAGTGGACTCGGCTACAACAAAAGAAGTTGAGCACGTAAAAGAATGTGCTATAAAGAATGATTCCAATTACCTATTGGGAGTTGGCAGCGGGAAGTCCATAGATGTGACAAAGCTCGCAGCCACGGAATTGAAGATTCCATTCATTAGTGTTCCAACTGCAGCTTCACATGACGGTATAGTATCTTCAAGAGCATCTATACACGATGGTAAAAGAGTAACTTCCGTAGAAGCAAATGCTCCCATGGCAGTCATTGCAGACACAGAAATAATCGCAAATGCCCCATACAGGCTGCTTGCAGCTGGTTGTGCAGACATAATCTCAAATTACACTGCAGTGAGCGACTGGGAATTAGCTTACAGACTTAGGGACGAACCATTCAGTGAGTATGCAGCCGCACTTTCACGGATGACTGCTAAAATAGTGCTGGACTCTGTAGATTCCATAAAACCTGATCTTGAAAGTTCAGTACGTATTGTGGTCAAAGCACTTGTATCAAGTGGCGTTGCCATGAGCATAGCAGGCTCATCAAGACCTGCTTCAGGTTCTGAACATATGTTTAGCCATGCACTTGATATGGTAGCCCCAAAGCCTGCACTGCACGGAGAGCAGTGCGGAGTAGGGACTATCATGATGATGTACCTACATGGAGGGGACTGGGAGCGTATAAGAAATGGACTAAGAAAATTGCATGCTCCTACCACTGCTGCAGAGCTTGGCATTGAAGATAAATATATATTGGAGGCTCTGCTTCTAGCACATACAATCCGTCCGGAAAGATATACTATACTCGGTTCAGGCCTTACCCCCGAAGCAGCCGAGAGAGTGGCAAAGATTACTAAAGTAATAGAGTAATACATAATTTAGATTCAGGTGTGATGATATGGTCGAAATCGATACTACAATAACTCTTATTGGATCAAGGCTTGCCAAAGAAGGCATGGACTTCATCTTTGAAGGTGAATCTAATGAGTGCAATAGATGTAAACTCAAAAACACATGTTTAAACCTCGAAAAAGGACGCAGATACAAAGTAGTTAAAATAAAAACCCCTTCTGTGCATGAATGTTTCCTTCATGACGGAGGAGTAATAGCAGTAGAAGTAGTGAAATCTCCTGTAGTGGCGATTCTGGATTCTAGAAAAGCTATAAAAGGTGCCAAGATCAGCTATGAGCCCCCAAAATGTAAAGAGATTCCCGACAACTTGTATGATTTATTCTTCCCACAAGGACTGCGTACCGGAGATAAATGTACTATAACTAATATCTTTGAGAACATTGAAAATGAGGGCATGTGCGCCTCTCCAATGAAGAAGGTAGAATTACAGTTATGAAATTTGAACAAAGATTAATGCGAATGTCTTTTATACTACTAGCAGAATGCTAAGAACATAGCGTAACCTAAAAGAGGTGTTTGATGTCTGATATGGAAACAGAGATCCTATCCCATGATTTTTATACCATGGAAAGGTGGAACAACTGGATAACCCAGGTTAAAGAGAGCGGTTTTGAGTTCAAGGAATCTGATGAACCACAGGATAAAGACAGTGCAGTTTTTATCAATATGGAAGATGACATCATCCTTGCATGTCTGAAAGTAGTAGCAAAGTTCGATAAGAAACTCATCTCCGCAGAATCTGCTTTCCATTTGATCTCTCAGATAAAGGACATCGCCCTTGCAGAAATCGACCCCATATCCGAGGATATAGATTTGATGATAGCTTCAATGCAGACGTCACTAATAGGGACTTTTGCTGCCTTTGAATGCTACATTGGACAAGATTTTAATAAGAAATCAAGAATACCCACTCTGCTGAAGCAGGCACTCGAAGCAGAGGCAGCAGATAGTATAGAAATCTCACTGGATAAAGTAGCAGAAATGGGTGCACTGATCATCAACGGGCGTAAATTGCCTGATGACATAATGGAAGATATACCTTATGGACTTGTAGCTGAGTGGATGGATGGTATTGACTCCATTGCCGCCGCTATGGTGGGAAGTGACAGTTATAAGAACGATGAAGCTGATGATGAAAACTAGTATATTATATACCGTAATTGTAATTTGACTTAGATCGGTCTTGACCGGTCAATCTTTATCCTTTGGTGCATTTTATAATCGTAGAACTTATCTATTGTTAAGTGCTTTTCCGGGATATGTACTGTCACCTTACAGATCCGGCAATAAAGAATATAGCTGTTCTCGATATGACACATGGTGGCGTTATCATTGCCCGTAAGCTCAAAGAGCTTGAATTCAATGTGATAGGCGTGGATGTTTACGGAACACTTTCCACGGAACAATGCAGCTCTCTGGAAGCAGATGGCATACGGGTGGTGGACAAGAGCTGCCCTACTGAAGATCTTGACCTGGTAATAAGCCCTGTGCACCTATATCCGGATCATATTATGCTTCAGCAAATAAAGAAAAAGCATGTTCCTTTGATATCTCATCACAGAGCTGTAGGAGAGATTCTAGCATTTACCAATGTTAGTGAGTATCCACTTATTATTGAAATTACAGGTACCAAGGCAAAGACCAGTACCGCATCCTTGCTGGCGGATATGATCTCAAGAAAACTTACTGTTGTGCTGCACACTTCCAGGGGGCTGGAACTATGGGAAAACGGCGTATGCCAGCTGATCCATAAAGGCTTAAGCATTGCTCCGGGGAGCATCCTGCAAGTGATGGATATTGCAGGATCACTAGACAAAAAGATAGAAGCATACATATTTGAGGTATCCCTTGGAGTCACAGGATGTGGGAGTGTTGGTATAATCACAACCCTTGACATGGATTATATGATCGCAGGCAAAACATCCATGGCAAGTGAAGCAAAGGTAAAGTCTTTGCTCAACTGCCCTGAGAATACACTCTTTGTGCTCAATGAAAACTGCAAACAAGCATTGAAACAATTGGACATACCACTCGCATCAGAAAACATCAGTACATTCAGCATAGTGAACAAGAGTGAGAATGAAACTCTGAATAGTGATTATTGCCTGAACGTGCACAATAATAATGTTTCCATAATATGCGGGAAAGAAATAATTGAATTCTGTCTTATAGAGGTATATGATGCAAAGTCATACATGACAGCTTTTGCCGCATCCTGTGCAGCAGCCTTTGAAATATCGATACCACTGAGAAATGTGAAAGAAACTATACAGCAATTCAGAGGTTTGCAGGGAAGGATGCAGGAGACGGTAGAAGAGAACATTAAATTCCTGGATAACTCTAACTCTGGAATGGAGATAACCTCAGTGGAAAAAGCACTTGACCATTGTTTAAAAAAGAGGCGAAGAGTTATTATGGTACTGGGAGAGGAAGCTGCACAGGTATGTGAAGGACTGCCACCAGAGAATGTTTCCGATTTTCTTGGAAGCCGGCTTGAAGAGATAGATGAATTGATACTGGTCGGCGAGAGGATGAAGCCACTGGCAACTGGAAACATTTATTATGCACAAAGTTTTGACATTGGAAAGACATGTGCAATGAAACTTGCCAGGAAAAAGAGTCCTGCTGAAGTTATTATTGCTCTGTGTGTGAAATGCTTCCGCTGAAAAGATGGGGCCTGCTCCATAAAATAGCCCTTTTATATCAGAAAGCTGTAGTATATGCAAAAGTAGTATTCGATTAAGTGTAAAAAATCATACTTCTTTAAATAAATATCATAACAATCATAGGACACCATGGAGAATAGCATGGCTACGAAGGACATATCTATAATACACCCCAGACCGAGTTCGATAGTTGCTGCGTTGTACACCCTAAGGGATCTGAATGTAGATGTTGCCATATTGCATGGACCACCGGGATGTTCTTTTAAGCATGCGAGACTCCTAGAAGAAGACGGGATACATGTAGTCACCACGGCCCTTGATGAAAACGGTTTTGTATTCGGAGGGCGCAGGGAGCTTTCTTCAGTGCTTGAAAAAGTCAATGAGATGTTCCACCCAAAGTTAATAGGCGTTGTTGGGACTTGCGCCAGCATGATTATTGGAGAGGAACTGCATGAGCCGGTGATGGATGCCAACCTTGATGTGCCAGTCATAGAGGTTGAGGTGCATGCAGGGTATGCAAATAATACAAAAGGTGTGCTGATCACTTTGGAATCTGCACTGGACGTAGGAGTTATAGACAGAGAAGAATTCGAGCGCCAGAAAGTGCTTCTGGAAGAGGCAACAGAGGTGGAAAAACGCCACGGTGCCGCCAGCAAGGAATACCTGGCTCCGTCAAGAGGAGATCTGAAGTACAAAGTGGCACAGCGTATCATCGAGTTACTTAGGGAAGGCAAGAAAGGCATTGTGATAATGAACGCTAAGAAGGAAACGGGCTATATGTTCGCAGATATCACAGTGGCTATACATGAAGTTGCATCCCTGCTGGGAGTTTCCGCAAATGTAGTAAACATGGCAAACCTGGATGAATCACTTGGCCTGCCGCGTGTAAGGGGCCATGCCCACAATATTATGAACGATCTGAAGGAAAAAGGCATGAAGATACACGAAATAACTGGAGGGCTGGACGAATACCCCATTGCAGGCAATGTGGTGGATGACCTCATAGCTAAGAAATATGCAGATTATGATTTTGCCGTGATCACCGGCGTTCCTCATGCAATACCCATGGATCATATCAGCAACATGGAAATTATTTCGGTTACAAATGGTCCCCGGCAGGTGCTGCCCCTGAAGGAGATGGGGCACAAGCACGTGGTAGTGGAGATTGACCTGCATCCAAAGACATTGGGAGTGAACCACATCGTGGAGTCCGAACTGGGTGCTACCCTGCGGGAAATGGCAAGAGAGATGTAAGATGACTCTGCATGAGGCGATAAATATGGAAAAACAGAAACGTATAGCTATCTATGGCAAGGGAGGCATTGGGAAATCGAGCACTGCATCCAATATAGCTGCCGCATGTGCTGAGGAAGGATACAAAGTAATGATTATAGGATGCGATCCAAAGAGTGATTCATCCATCACGCTTTTGGGCGGCAGAAGAATACCAACTATCCTGGACCTGTTAAGACAGGGTGTGAAAGTAACGGAAGAGGACATTGTTTTCCACGGATACAGGGATGTCAGGTGTGTGGAAGTAGGAGGGCCTGAACCGGGTATTGGATGTGCCGGGCGTGGCATCATCGTGGCCATAAAGACACTTAAGGATATGTGCAAGGAAATGGATGATATGGACCTTATCATCTATGACGTGCCCGGAGATATCGTATGTGGTGGCTTTGTAGCCCCCATCAAGAAAGGACTTGTGAACGATGCATACGTGCTGACATCAGGCGAATACATGCCGCTGTACGCTGCAAATAATATCTGCAAGGGACTTAGCAAGATTGATACCCGTCTTAGCGGTGTAATCTGCAACTCTCGAAGCGTTACAAGAGAAGAAGAGATCGTGCGTAAGTTCGCTGAAGAGATAGGCAGCAAGCT
Organism: uncultured Methanomethylovorans sp.; assembly: GCF_963678545.1. Classification (NCBI taxonomy): domain Archaea; kingdom Methanobacteriati; phylum Methanobacteriota; class Methanomicrobia; order Methanosarcinales; family Methanosarcinaceae; genus Methanomethylovorans; species uncultured Methanomethylovorans sp. The sequence continues at coordinate 1,185,122 of NZ_OY782870.1, read as the reverse complement.
GGTTGCTTTCATCCCCAAAGAGCAGATAGTGCAGGACTGTGAAAGAGATGGGTTCTCTGTGCTTGAAAAAGCTCCAGATTCAGACATTGCACAGATTTACCGTGATCTTGCCCGGGCGATCATGTCCAATTCAGATTCTGCATTGCCAACATCACTGGATGATGAAAGATTGAGAGAACTTACACGCTGATCCACATGACCACTCCCACCAACATGCAATCTATGGCATCCGACAAGGAGAAACACATTCCCAGAGTGCTCATCTCTGCAGGAAGTTCTTCTTCTGGTAAGACTACTGTTACCATCGGCCTTCTGGCTGCCCTGTCAAAAGCCGGATATAAGGTGCAGCCGTTCAAGGTGGGACTGGATTATATCGATCCCAGCTACTATACTGAGATCACAGGACACAGGGCGCGGAACATCGATGGCTACCTGATGGATGAGGAGAGGGTGCGTGATGTGTTCCTGCACGGATGTGAAGTGGATGGAGAGGCTGATATTGCCATTATTGAGGGTGTGCGGGGGCTGTATGAGGGCCTGGAGAGTTTGAGTGACATTGGAAGCACTGCACAGATAGCGAAGATCCTGAACTGTGCGGTCATCCTTGTACTTAATGCGCGCAGCATTACCCGTTCGGCTGCTGCCATTGTTTCCGGATTTAAGGCTTTTGACCCACAGGTAAACATTGCAGGCGTGATATTGAATAACATTGGTGGTCAGCGGCATGCCATGAAGGCAAAGGAAGCCATCGAACACTATACCGGTGTACCCGTAATAGGAATCATACACCGCAACAACGAGATGATGATCTCTATGCGGCATCTTGGATTGGTGCCTGCCATCGAGGAGCGCCGAAGATCTGCGGATTTCGATGCCAAGATCAGCACCATTAGGGATGTTATCTCAGAGAGCGTGGACATAGAGAAAGTGCTGAACATTGCCGGGCAGGCAGCTCCGCTTCCAAAACCTGAAAACACGACCTTCGTAAAGAGAGAAGTAGCAGAGAAGCCAGTAATCGGTATTGCTCTGGACGAGGCTTTCAACTTCTATTATCATGATAACCTTGAGCTGCTGGAACTTGCTGGAGCAGAACTACGATATTTTAGCCCAGTACATGACAAACACCTGCCTGAAGTGGATGGGATATACATCGGCGGCGGCTATCCAGAACTGTTCGCTGCAGAGCTTGAGGCAAATACGTCCATGCGCGAGGACATAAAAACAGCATCGAAAGCTGGACTTCCCATATATGGAGAATGTGGCGGCCTTATGTATCTTACAGAGAAGCTCACAACCGGAGTCAAGGGAAAAGGCGCATACCATATGGCCGAGATGCCCGAGTCTACGCATGAAATGGTGGGCGCACTTCCTGGACACACGCTCATGGGACACAAGCGAGTGGTCAGCTACAACATTGGCTCTCTCACACTGGACACCGTAATCGGTAAAACCGGCAATTCCTTCCGCGCCCATGAATTCCACCATTCAGAAGTCACAGAACTAACCTCAGATACTAGATTCGCCATCAAACTCTTCCGGGGCACCGGCATCATCGATGGCTGGGACGGCCTCACCGTAAATAACACTCTAGGCTGCTATGCCCATCTTGTAGCAAGTTCTTATGAGGAGTTCGCGAAGAGTTTTGTGGATTTTGTGGGAAGAAATAGATGAGTATTTAATTACTAATGGTAGGATAACATCTATTGAAACTTAATTATGTTTTATATATAAGATGCCATACTTTCGTACTAATTGAAATGAAATTTTTAGATAAGCTGCGAAAAGCATTTTATTAATGCAGTACATCTTTTATACATCCCATCTTAGAATAAATAGAGAATTTGCTATGATCCCATCTAAAATCAACTGGAAGCATCTGCTCATATCAATCCTGCTCTGCCAGTTTACCGGCTTACTGGGTGCGCTGTTCACCACTCCAGCGATCCCGACATGGTATGCGACACTCATGAAGCCATCCTTTGTACCTCCAAGCTGGACGTTCTCAGTAGTCTGGACGCTACTCTACATGCTCATGAGTATTGCCCTGTATCTGGTATGGGAGAAAGGCTTAGAAAAGGCTGATGTAAAAAAAGCTATGGGCGTGTTTGGAATACAGCTTTTCCTGAACTTCATGTGGTCTGTGCTGTTCTTCGGCCTGCGGTCGCCTCTCTATGGGCTCGATGGCATAGTTGTCCTGTGGGTGGCTATTCTTGTAAACATCTGGTTGTTCTACAGGATCTCAAAACCAGCAGCACTGCTGCTTGTACCATATATCCTCTGGGCATCATTTGCAGCAGTATTGAACTATTCGATATGGGTGCTCAATGGATGAAAAGGAATTTATCAAATTCCTTTCTTCCCTTTCTGGAACACATATATATAAAGAATAGGCACAATCCCCAGACTGTTTATGATCAGTATGGCAATGAACCAGTATTTCTCTTCATTCCTTGCAGCTTTCCACAGTCCTATTCCTTTCCACATAAGATCCCAGAAGACCAGTACAAGGAAAAGAGCCATAAATCCAGGTGTCTGCAAAGCTAAATACGATATTCCCAACATATTTTACCCCTCAGTAAATATGGTATGCCTCAAAATATAACATTTCTGGTGCGCTAATTAAGATTTTCATGCATAGAAAATATAGACTACATGAAACGCAGAATTGATTATGGATAGTAAAAAGTATCTCAAAATATCTGAAGGTATCTTATCGAGCCTTTTTATAAGAGAATCGCGATAAATATTTAATATAATATTGACTACTTATGAACTTACATGGCAATTCCTCTATTGATAAAGTTCTTACTTTTAGTAATAAGTCTTTCAGTTTCAGGATGTGTTTCATCCGTTGACCATTTTATTGATACTATCACAGAAGTCAAAGTACCAAGCGGAGCGACTGCATACGTTGGTACCAATGGAACTGGGAATTATAATTGCGATGGAGTAAATGACCATGTGGAAATCAACAAAGCACTGGAATATATCAATAGTATAGGCGGGGGTACAGTATACCTGAAAGGCCCGAATACTTACTGGATAAACGGTACCTTGAAAATGGGAGAGAATACGATTCTTACTGGCGATAAGGATGCTTGCATCAAGCTAATACCAAAAGCTGGTTGGGGAGACTATGTGCCATTGATCACAAACATGGAAGACGCAAAACAGAACTTTACAATAAAGGGATTTGAGATAGACGGAAATAGTGAAAACCAATCAGTACCCCGTGGTTCAGGATACTATGACATGATATATTTCTACAAGTGTACTAACATAACTGTTACAGACATGCGTATGGAATGGGGAACAAGTGATGGATTGATAGTTAGAAACTATTTCTACAATCCTTCTTCAAACATCGTTTTTACTAACAATTCAGTGTATAAGCTTGGGCATGAAGCACTGTACACTTTGGGACTGAATGGTGTGACAGTAGCCAACAATCAAGTATTGACAAGGACAAACACAGCCTTCAGGCTGTCAAGTTCAGGTCATGCAAAAATCTACAAAAATCTGATATATTCGGAAATAGAGGACTGGTCAACTGGCCCAGGTATCGAGATCGACAAGAGTGATGGATACAAATCTGAAGACATAGAGATATATAAGAACAAAATTCGCACCCTTAATGGCGCAGGCATCTGGATAGATGGAGAAGATGCAGACAATAAAATACGCGGAAAAGATGTATACATCCATCATAACGTAATTTATGATGTAGGCCAGTATCATGAAAATACAGGATACAGCAATTGTGGTATAGTGATAGGACAATTCAATAATACAATAATAGAGAATAATGTAATAGATAGTACCGGAGAAGCTGGAATAAAGTATTACAAATACCCGAAGTCAATTACAATGGACGCAAACTTTACAACTATTGTGAGAAACAACATAATAATTGGCTCAAAGAAATACGAATCCAGCGGAATATGGAATACGGATAGTTTGAATCATACTTTCATATCAAATAACAACTGTATCTACAGCATTTATCAGAACTATAAAGGGAATGGAATCAATGAGGCAAATGATATCTACGTTGATCCATTATTTGCGGATGCTGCAAAACATGATTACCATCTGAAAAGTGCTGCAGGCCGATGGTCCGGTAAAGAATGGGTCACAGACTCCGTAACAAGCCCACTTATCGATGCTGGATATCCACAATCCAGCTTCGTTCATGAGCCTGAATCTAATGGTGGTAGAATAAACATCGGCAGATATGGAAACACTGATGAAGCATCAAAAAGCGCTTCATGACTTTTATTAGGATAAAAAGTTGGAAATATGGTCCTAAAAAGACCATAGACCAACATTTAATATCAAAAACAACATTTTTTAACCCATGCAAACTACGCGTGACCATCCCACAATCTGGATAAAAGGTAATACTTCAACTTCACTTACAGGCAAAACTATAGTGCTTGCAGTCACAGGCAGCATTGCAGCCGTGCATACCGTAGAACTTGCCCGGGAATTAATAAGAAGAGGTGCTGAAGTATATGCCGTAATGAGCGAAGCTGCTTCATGGATACTTAACCCAATGGCTCTGCACTACGCCACCGGTCATGGGGCCATTACAAAAATAACCGGAGCTGTGGAACATGTAGAGTTTTGCGGAATGAGTGGGAAAGCAGATCTGTTACTCATAGCCCCTGCAACAGCCAACACAATTGGAAAAATTGCATCCGGGATAGATGATACGCCAGTAACGACATTTGCTACCACTGCCATTGGGTCAGATATACCCGTAATGGTAGTACCAGCAATGCATGAAGCTATGTACAATCATCCTGCTCTGGCTGAAAACATAGAAAAAATGAAATGCTGGGGAATTAGATTCATTGGACCTTATATAAAGGAAGGAATTGCAAAAATAGCTTCAAATGAAGAAATAATACTTCAGGTCGAAAGGCAATTGGGTAGCAAAGACCTAGAAGGACGAAAAGTAATCATAACCAGCGGCTCCACTGCAGAAGCTGTTGATCCAATAAGAATACTTACCAACAGGGCATCTGGTAAAACAGGTGTTGAACTTGCTCTGGAGGCATACCGGCGCTCGGCAGAAGTTACTATAGTACATCGTAACAAAGCAGGATTTACAGGCATCAAAGAGATCTATGCGGAAAGTGCTGCCCAGATGACACAAGCAGTATTAGAAGAACTGGTCTCTGGCTATGATATACTGATTAGTGCAGCTGCAATAGCTGATTATACGCTGGACCCGGCTAATACGAAAATTAAATCCGGTGGCGAACTAAACCTACACCTTAAACCTACTGGCAAACTTGTAGGCAGAGCAAGGGAAGAACACCCAGAATTGCTCATTGCAGGCTTCAAAGCCGAGACCGGAACCACCCTGGATGAACTTCTTAAGAGAGCAACGCATACTCTTGAAACTTCAAAACTAGATATGATTGTTGCAAATGAAGTAAGTGGCAGCGGAATGGGCACAGAGGATAACGAGGTGTATATACTTACTACTGAAAGCCCCGGGCACATACATATAAAAGGATCAAAAAGAGTAATAGCTTCTGCATTGCTGGATGAGATCAGCCACCTGCTGATATCTAGGAAGTGAAAACATGCAAGTAATAAAAAGGTCCGCGCGTGCTTTTGCCCCTGCGCATATAACCGGTTTTTTTTGTATACATGATCATGAAGATCCACGTAAAAAAGGTTCTACAGGTTGTGGAATAGTTATTGATGGCGGAGTTGTTACTACCGTAACATCTGCAGAAGAAATGGAAGAGACACAGATAATACTTAATGAGGAACAGGTAGGAGGATACACTACAAGAACTGTGGTAAATATGCTTACAGATTCGCCGTTGTTGGTGGAAAGTGTATCAAACATTCCCATAGGTTGTGGATTTGGAGCATCAGCTGCCGGAGCTCTCAGTACGGCTTATGCACTAAACGATGTACTATCCCTTAACCTTACATCGTCCATGTTAATTGAAACAGCACATGTAGCAGAGGTTGTAAACCGAAGCGGATTAGGTGATGTAATAGCACAATCATTTGGAGGTGTTGTCATCCGCACCACGCCCGGAGCACCTAACTATGGTACTGTTGATTGGATACCAGTTGCAGGAAAAGAAGTGCTCTGTTTGACACTTGGAGAGCTTGATACTGGTTCTGTAATCTCTGATCCGGACTTTGCCTGGCGTATAACTTCTATGGGAAAAGGTGCAATGAAAAAACTCATGACTTCACCTACTTTTGAGAATTTCATGCAGTGCTCCAGAGATTTTGCATTGGGTACGGGACTTGCTTCAGATGCCATTATAGATGCAATAGAAGCGGTAGAATCCGCTGGCGGCATGGCATCCCAAGCCATGTTAGGGGAATCTGTTTTTGCAATTGTGGAACCTGAAAGAAGAGATGCAGTTATAGAAGCACTTTCAGAATTCGGTCAGCCGTTGGCATATTACCTTAATAATTGCAGAGCAGGGCTTATGTGACAAAAAACCTATTTAGTATATTACTGCATTAAACTCTCAAGTAAATATAAACGGAATTATCTAAAATAGAAAAAAGATAGAATAATGGGAGATAGAATAAAGTGACACATATCCCTGAAGATCATCCAAGATATGCATCCCTGATTACCAGGGAAAAGATAGTTGAGGGTGTACAGATGGGTATCACCAGCCAGCAAGGCCTTGTAGCACAGGGCAGAGGTGAAGCCTTTGATTATCTTATTGGTGAACGTACAATAGAGTCCGCAGCAATTGCAGAACGTGTGGCTGTAGCATATTTGCTCACTGCACAGAAACCTGTAATATCCATTAATGGAAACACTGCTGCTCTTGTACCTGGAGCCCTTGTATCGCTGGCAGATGTAACCGGAGCGCAATTGGAAGTTAATCTGTTCCACCGTAGCGACGCTAGAGTACATATGATAATAGATCATCTAAAAGCATATGGTGCAGGCCATGTACTTGGCGCGAAAGGTGATGCACGAATTGATTTATCCCACGACCGAGGAATAGTTGACCATGAGGGCATATATGCAGCAGATGTGGTGCTAGTGCCCCTGGAAGATGGAGATAGATGCCAAAAACTTGTAGAAATAGGAAAGATAGTCATAGCAATAGATCTTAACCCCCTTTCAAGAACATCTCTTTCTGCAACTGTAACAATCATCGATAACGTGACCAGGGCATTGGGGAATATGATCCATTTCACAAAAGAGATGAAAAAAGATAGTAAAGAACAACTTGAAGAAATCATTGATTCATACGATAACAGGAAAGTTCTTGCTGATGCCATGTATGCTATTCAGGAACGCCTCAGGAACCAAGCAGGACGTGAGGGTATCGAATGGATCTGATAGAGCAGACAAGAGAATATGTATTAGAAGTGCTCGCAGATGAGCCCAGTACCCATGATATGCCCCACATAGAGCGCGTAGAGGACGTATGTATGCGCATAAGGGATAAAGAGGGAGGCGATGAACTGGTCCTTCGCCTTGCTGCACTCCTTCATGATGTAGGTATCGTGAAAGAGCATCAGGAAGGAGGTGACCATGCCCAGTACAGCGCCGAGATAGCAAAGGAATTCCTTACAGTTGCAGGTGCTAACAAAGACGTAATAGAACATGTGACAGCTTGCATCCGATCCCACAGATTCAGCCGCGGGCTTGAGGCACAGACACTGGAAGCAAAGATATTACAGGATGCTGATAGGATAGATGCCCTTGGTGCTGTGGGTATTTTCAGGTCCCTGGTCTCTATGGGCGCTTTGCGTGCCTTGAAGTCCACCATAGGAACAGTGAAAGAGACATCTATGAACGCTTATACAGAAGATCCTATTGAGGGTTTTTACGAATATATGGAAAAGAAACCTTTCAAAATATTAGAAAGGCTTAACACTGGCACTGCCAGAGAGATAGCAAAGGAGAGACTAAAGCTTATGCAGTTGTATCTTAATGCACTTCAAGAAGAAACCTGCTACATCAAGTGATAACTATGGCTGACATAATCATAAAGAACGGGCATATCCTTACAATGGAACCCGGCAAGGAACGTGAGTTCAAGAACGGAGTGGTGGTTATAGAAAATGGACTCATCACAGAAGTTGGAGAAAAGACCCATGAAATTGCAGAAACAGTAGTGGATGCGCACGGAGGCATTGTTATGCCTGGGCTTGTGAACACACACACTCATGCGGCTATGACACTATTCAGAGGGTATGCAGATGATCTGCCCCTTTCACAGTGGCTCCAACAGCATATCTGGCCAGCGGAAGCAAAACTTACTGAAAGCGACATATATAAAGGCAGTATGCTGGCCTGCCTTGAGATGATCAAAAACGGTACTACTTGTTTCAATGATATGTACATCCATGAAGATGAAACGGCAAAAGCAGTAGAAGAAACAGGAATTAGGGCTGCTTTATCTTATGGGATGATAGATTTTGGAAATAAGGAGAAGGCAGATGCTGAATTGAATGAAGGTAGCCGATTTGTGCAGAAATGGCATGGAAAAGCAGGTGGCAGGATCACAGCAATGTATGGGCCACATGCACCTAACACCTGCTCCCAGGAATTCCTGGTGAGAGTAAGGGACAAGGCAAGAGAAGATGGTGTGAAGATACACATCCATGTGCTGGAAACAGAAGCTGAACTGAAAGAGATGAAAGAAAAATATGGTATGTGCTCTATACACATGCTAAACAACATTGACTTTTTTGACAGCAATGTGGTAGCTGCCCATTGTGTTTGGTTATCTGATGGAGATATTAAGATATTGGCAGAACGTGGAGTGAATATATCCCATAATCCTGTAAGCAACATGAAACTTGCATCTGGAATTGCGCCTGTGACAAAGCTTCTGCAAAATGGAGCAAATGTGTGCCTAGGAACTGATGGATGCGCCTCAAACAATAACCTTGATATGTTTGAGGAAATGAAAATCGCAGCATTACTGCAGAAGGTCAGCACCATGGACCCGACAGCACTGCCTGCAAAAGAAGTGCTTAAGATGGCAACAGTAAATGGTGCTAAAGCACTGGGTATAAACGCAGGCAGAATATGCAAAGGAGCACTTGCGGACGTAATAATAGTTGACAAAAATAAAGCTCATACGAGACCATTCTACGATGCTTCCTCGCACTTGGTATATGCTGCTAATGGACAGGATGTAATGACAACCATCGTTAATGGAAAACTGCTAATGCAGGATTATAAAATACTCTGCATGGATGAAATGAAAGTTATAGAACAGGCAAGCATAGCTGCAGAAAAACTTATGGCAAGAGTAAAGTAACAAATAGCCTATAAAATGAAATTTATGGAGATATAAGAATGCACAAAACAGAACTAATTGAATCCGGTGATCAGAAAATTGAGTGGGCCAGGGCTCACATGCCAGTGTTGGATATAATCAGAAAAGAATTTGAAAAAGATAAGCCCCTGGAAGGGCATAGAATTGCAATGGCTTTGCATGTGGAAGCAAAGACTGCAGTGCTGGTAGAAACACTGGCTGCCGGAGGCGCAGAAGTAGCAATAACGGGATGCAACCCTTTAAGCACACAGGATGATGTGTCTGTAGCCTTATGCACACGGGATAATATACTCTCATGTGCTAAATATGAATGTAGCAATGATGAGTATTATGCTGCGATGGACAAGGTACTGGACATAAAACCTGATATCACAATAGATGACGGTGCAGACCTTATATTCAAACTGCACACCGAAAGACAGGACCTACTGCCCACTATACTTGGAGGATGCGAGGAAACCACTACAGGCATACACAGGCTGAAAGCTATGGAAAAAGACGGAGCCTTGAAAATGCCAGTAATGGCGGTCAACGATGCTATGACAAAATTCATGTTCGATAACAGGTATGGAACCGGTCAATCATCCTGGGATGGAATCATGAGAACCACAAACCTGCTGGTGGCTGGTAAGAACGTTGTAGTTGGAGGATATGGATGGTGCGGCAAGGGAGTTGCCATGCGTGCAAGTGGTCTTGGAGCTAACGTGATCGTCACGGAAATAGACCCAATACGTGCCCTTGAAGCAAAGATGGATGGAAATCTGGTCATGCCCATGAAAGAGGCAGCAAAGATAGGAGATATATTTGTAACCACTACAGGGAACTGTGATATCCTTACGGAAGAACATTTTAAAGTAATAAAGGATGGAGCGATCCTTGCCAACTCAGGACATTTCAATGTTGAGATTAATCTTGAGGATCTGGAGAGTATGGCCAAAAGTGTACGCACTGTGCGTAAGAACATAAAAGAATATGACATCGGCGACAGGAAAGTATACGTGCTTGCCGAAGGACGGCTTGTGAATCTTGCTGCAGGCGACGGTCATCCGGCTGAAGTGATGGACATGAGTTTCGCTAACCAGGCTTTGTGCGTAAGACATATAGCTGAGAACAAGCTTGCAAACGGAGTACATGCCGTGCCGCATGAAATAGATATGCATGTAGCTGAGCTGAAGCTAAAATCAATGGGTGTTAGCATTGATTCCTTAAGCAAGGGACAATGCGAGTACATGTGCGGATGGAAATCAGGAACATAAAACTCCTGAAAACGCATGTTGTGAAAGTGGAGAAATATCCGAACTTAATTTGAAATGGAGGAAAACTTAGTATAAATTGGTTATGATGTAAATACATCTAACCTATTGATACATTTTATTAACGACATGGGATATTTAAAGAATAGAAATATCCCAAACCTGTTTAACCCCGGAAGGTGCCTGCGAAACGTATATATATGTTGAGTACGTTTTTGAGGGCTACACCTAACTGACGTGGAAGTAAGCAGCAAAGAATCATACAAACATAATGGGCTCGTAGCTCAGTCAGGCAGAGCGTCTGGCTTTTAACCAGACGGCCTAGGGTTCAAATCCCTACGAGCCCGCCATGAAACTCGTGGCTTTACATTCGTATATGTTTTTTGCTAATTAATTAACAATTCATGTGCACACTTTTTGAGGGAGGAGAAAATTTGAATAAATTCAACCTGCTCGACAATGAACTGATCCCAAAACACGAGATTTTGGGTGATGACGAGTTGAAATCTGTTTTAAAACGCTACAAGATAGAGAAGGAACAATTCCCAAAAATCAAGATCAATGATCCTGTAGTGAAAGAAATTGGCGCATCGGTTGGAGATGTAGTTAAGATAAACAGGAAAAGCCAAACGGCTGGACAGGCACTTTATTACAGACTTGTAATAGAGTGAAATAACATCAAATGAGAGCGTTTATTTTTTATATTGCCACTTTTGCGGTGGCCATGCTATGTAATGTTCTTCATACCTTCCATCAACTAATTAGGTGTAATTATCACTTCAGAGGGCAGTAAAGTGTTAGCGGCATATTTTACCAGGGACAAGATCGTCCAGCACCATATCGACTCATACAACAAATTCCTTGAAAGTGGGCTACAGAATATAATTAACGAACAAGGAATAATTGAGACCGATATAGAGGACGTATATATAAAGCTAGGGAACATCAGGGTGGAGAAGCCTGTTGTAAAAGAGGCGGATGGAGCTATTGAAAAGTTATATCCGAACGAAGCAAGATTACGTAATCTTTCCTATTCAGCCCCCATATACTTGCAGATGAATGTAGTGCAGGGGGAAGAAGAATCTGAACCTGTAGAGGCAAAGATAGGACAGTTACCCGTAATGATTAAATCCTCAATATGTAATCTTGTGGACCTCAATGAGAAAGAAATGATAGACTATGGCGAGGATCCACTGGACCCCGGAGGATATTTTATTGTAAATGGAACCGAAAGGGTTGTCATGACCCTTGAGGACCTTGCCCCTAACAAAATACTGACTGAGTTTGGGGAGAGATATGGCGATATGATAGAAGTTGCCAAGGTGTTCTCACAAAGAAGAGGATATAGAGCACTTGTAGTTGTAGAGAGAGGACGCAAATCCCTGCTTGAAGTATCTTTCCCATCCATCTCTGGCCGTATCAACTTCATAACACTGATGAGAGCATTGGGCGTGGAAACTGATGAAGACCTGGTTAATACAGTATCCAATGACCCTGAAATTATGAAATTCATGCTCGAGAACTTGGAAGAAGCAGAAGTAGCCACTATCCGCGAAGCTATTGAGAAAATAGGTACCAGGGTCGCAGCAGGACAGGCACGCGACTACCAGATGAAACGTGCCAACTATGTAATGGATAGATATTTGTTACCCCACCTTGGAAATGAACCAAAGGACAGATTTGCAAAGGCATATTTCCTTGGAAGAATGGCAGAATCCTGTTTTGAGCTTGCTCTTGGGAAACGTTCTGAGGATGATAAAGACCACTATTCTAATAAGAGGCTTAAATTGACAGGCGATCTGATGGAAGATCTATTCAGAGTAGCTTTCAACCGCCTGGCCAGAGATGTGAAATATCAGCTTGAAAGGGCCAACATGAGGAACCGCGAACTGAACGTAGTTACTCTTGTCAGAGCTGATGTACTTACGGATAGGTTACAACATCCTCTTGCTACAGGTAACTGGGTTGGGGGTAGAACTGGCGTATCTCAGCTTTTGGACAGAACAGATTATATTTCAACTCTTTCACACCTCAGACGTGTGATATCCCCTCTTTCAAGGGCACAACCACACTTTGAGGCCCGTGACCTGCACCCCACACAATGGGGAAGATTATGCCCATCCGAAACTCCTGAAGGACCAAATTGTGGACTGGTGAAGAACTTTGCACAAATGGTGGAGCTATCCACGGGAGTGGATGAGAAAAGTATTCTAAAGAAGATATTAGTGGACCTGGACGTAAAACCGAACATTCCACATCACCGTCTGGAGAAAGTAGTGGAGTATGATGCAGAACTTGAAGAATATACAGACGAATTTGAGACAGTTCCACATGAAGAAGAGAAGCCCGATCTAGGATATAGCGACTATTCAGATATGGATGATAGCATGGGAGGCTTTGCAGATGACTGAAGCAAAAGTGTTTTTGGACGGGGAACTCATCGGTACCCACAGCAATCCACAGGACCTTGTGGAGAGCATTCGCAAACAAAGGAGAAGCGGCGTAATATCCAGACAAGTGAATGTTACCCTCAATGAGGATATTCATGAGGTCATCATTAACTCCGATATCGGAAGGGCAAGGAGACCTTTAATAGTAGTTGAGAATGGCAGATCGCTTTTAACTGAAGAATATATGGAGTCTCTGAAGAAGGAAGAGATTACCTATGACGATCTTGTAAAGGAAGGCATTGTCGAATATCTGGATGCCGAAGAAGAAGAAAACGCTTTTATCGCCCTTACAGAGGCTGGAATTGTTTCAAACAATACACACCTCGAAATAGACCCAAGCCTTATTCTGGGTATTTGTACTGGCATGGTACCTTACCCCGAACATAATGCTTCTCCCCGTAATACCATGGGAGCAGCCATGGTTAAGCAGTGTATAGGCGTATCCACATCAAACACAAAGCTTAGACCTGATACTCGTGCACATGTCCTTCACTATCCTCAGAAAGCACTTGTAAGGACCATGACATGCGAGAACATTGCTTTTGATGACAGACCCGCTGGACAGAATTTTGTAGTAGCCGTAATGTCATTTGAAGGTCACAATATTGAAGATGCACTGGTCTTTAACAAAGGTTCCATTGAAAGAGGACTTGGAAGAAGCCATTTCATTAGGACTTTTGAAGGCGAAGAAAGAAGATACCCGGGAGGTCAGGAAGACAAATTCGAAATACCTGACTCTGAATACAGAGGAGCACGTAGTCCTGAAGCATATTCCAACCTTGACGTAGATGGACTTGTGAACCCTGAAACATTGGTTGGTCCAAACGATGTGCTGATAGGCAAGACCAGCCCTCCACGTTTCCTTGAAGAGCAATCTGATTTCGGCATCACTGTAGAACAGCGCAGAGAAAGCGCAATAACAATGCGCTCCAATGAGAAAGGTATTGTAGACACGGTCATTCTCACAGAGTCAATAAACGGTACTCGCCTTGCAAAAGTAAAGATAAGGGACCAAAGGATACCCGAAATAGGAGACAAGTTCGCATCCAGGCATGGACAAAAAGGAGTTATTGGACTTATAGTACCATACCAAGACATGCCTTTTACGGAGAATGGAACGGTTCCAGACCTCGTCATAAACCCACATGCTATCCCATCTCGTATGACAGTTGGACATGTGCTTGAAATGATAGGAGGTAAAGTAGGCAGTATGGAAGGCAGACGTATCGATGCAACTGTCTTCGCGGGAGAGAACGAAGAGGATCTGCGCGCAGGCCTTAAAAGACAAGGATTTGCCCACACAGGCAAAGAAGTATTCTTCGATGGCGTCACAGGAAAGAGAATACCTACAGATGTGTTCGTTGGCGTGATTCTTTATCAGAAGCTACACCACATGGTCGCCTCCAAGATGCACGCTAGGTCCCGTGGACCCGTACAGGTGCTTACCCGCCAGCCAACTGAAGGCAGGGCAAGGGAAGGAGGTCTGAGGTTCGGAGAAATGGAGCGTGATGTTCTTATTGGACATGGAGCTGCCATGACACTGAAGGAAAGATTGCTTGATGAGTCCGACAAGGTCGTAGAGCTTGTTTGTGGACACTGCGGCATGATAGCAACCTTTGACCGTAAAAGGAACATTAGATACTGCGCAAGCTGTGGCGCTGAAACTGATATTCACCCCGTGGAAATGAGCTATGCTTTCAAGCTGCTTCTTGATGAAATCAAGTCGCTTGGAGTGGCACCGAGACTAAAATTGGACGATGCTGTGTGAAGGTGATAGAAAATGGATACAATACCTTCCATACCTAAAAGGATATCTGCAATACAATTTGGCTTGATCTCTCCAAGAGAGGTCAGAAAAATGAGCGTCACCAACATCATTACTGCAGATACCTACGATGATGATGGTTACCCTATAGACATGGGATTAATGGATCTTAGACTTGGAGTTATAGATCCCGGACTTAAATGTAAAACTTGTGGAAGTAGAGCAGGAGAATGCCCTGGACACTTTGGACATATTGAATTAGTTGCACCGGTAGTACATGTTGGTTTTAACAAGACCATTCGTAAGACTTTGCGTTCGATATGCCGCAATTGCAGTGCCCTTTTGCTGGAACCTCCGAAGAAAAAAGATTTCCTTGCCCAGATCAATAAACTTCACGAAATGGGACACCTTCCCGATCCTGCGATAAATGAAGTGTTTAAAGAAGCGAGAAAGACAAAGGTTTGTCCGTATTGTGGAGCCGAGCAGTTGGAAATTAAGTTTGAAAAACCAACTGAATACATAGAGGATGGACACAAACTTACACCTACTGAAATTAGGGATAGGTTTGAGAACATATCAGACGATGATGTAAAAGTGCTCGGAATGGATCCATCATGCGCAAGGCCAGAGTGGATGATCCTTACTGTATTACCCGTACCACCGGTAACAGTTAGGCCTTCTATTACACTTGAATCCGGTCAGAGAAGTGAAGATGACCTGACTCACAAACTTGTGGACATCATACGTATAAACCAGCGCTTCCAGGAGAACAGGGATGCAGGAGCCCCACAGCTGATCATAGAAGACCTATGGGAATTGCTACAATACCACGTGACGACCTTCTTCGATAACGAAGTATCTGGAGTACCACCTGCAAGGCACAGGTCAGGAAGACCATTAAAAACCCTCACTCAACGTCTCAAAGGAAAAGAAGGACGTTTTAGAGGAAGCTTGTCAGGTAAACGTGTTAACTTCTCTGCACGTACCGTAGTATCCCCTGACCCAAACCTTAGTATTAACGAGGTTGGAGTACCTGAAGCCATAGCTATTCAGATGACCATCCCTGAGAGAGTCATTGAAAGGAATACAGAGCTTCTTAGGATGTACATCCTAAAGGGAAGCGAGGTTCACCCGGGGGCTAACTACATCATCCGTCAAGATGGAAGGCGTATCAAGATCACAGAGAACAATAAGGAAGAACTGGCTGAGAAGTTGGAAAAGGGATGGGTAGTTGAGAGACAACTCATGGATGGGGATATTGTACTGTTTAACAGGCAGCCATCCCTTCACAAAATGAGTATCATGGCTCATCAAGTCAAAGTCCTTCCAAACAAAACATTCAGGCTTAATCCTGCGGTATGCCCCCCATATAACGCTGACTTTGATGGGGATGAGATGAACATGCATGTGCTGCAGACCGAGGAATCAAGAGCTGAAGCAAGCATACTCATGCAGGTACAGGAAAATATCCTTTCACCACGTTTCGGTGGACCTATTATAGGAGGTATCCACGATCATATATCGGGTATGTTCCTGCTTACAAGGAATGAGAACCGTATTACTAAGAACGAAGCACTGGAACTTCTTAGAAAAGCAGAAATCAGAGAATTACCAGAGCCTGCAGGACATAAGGAAAATGGTGACCCATATTGGAATGGTAAGCAAATATTCAGTCAGATTCTCCCAAAAGGACTGAATGCAGAATTCCCTGCTGAAGTGTGCTTTAAATGTGACACTTGTAAGAAAGAAGCCTGCGAATATAATGCTTATGTTGTGATTAGAGATGGAGAAATGATCCAAGGAACCATTGATGAGAAAGCAATAGGGGCATTTAAGGGAATTATACTTGATAAAGTAGTGAAGAAATACGGTACTTCAGCCGGTGCAAAATTTGTGGATGACTTTACCAGGCTTGCCATAAGAGGCGTTATGAAGACCGGCCTGAGTTTTGGTATCAGCGACGAAGATATTCCTGAAACTGCAAAGAAGAATATAAAGGAAGTTCTGGATAAAGCTGAGAACGAGGTAAAGGACCTGATAGCAGCTTACGAGGCAAAAGAACTGGAACCTTTGCCAGGAAGAACCCTCGATGAGACTATTGAAATGAAGATTATGCAGACACTTGGTAAGGCAAGGGACCAAACTGGTAACATTGCAGGTAATGAACTTGGTCTGGAAAACTCAGCTGTTATAATGGCCAAGTCGGGAGCAAGAGGATCCATGCTTAACCTTACACAGATGGCTGCCTGTGTAGGACAGCAGGCAGTTCGTGGTGAGCGTATAAGAAGAGGATATGCGGGCAGAACATTGCCTCACTTTGACAAAGGTGATCTTGGGGCTGATGCACATGGATTCGTCAAAGCCAGCTACAAGAGCGGATTGTCCCCGACTGAATACTTCTTCCACGCAATAGGAGGACGTGAAGGTCTTGTGGATACTGCCGTGCGTACATCACAATCAGGATACCTGCAAAGAAGGCTTGTCAACGCTCTGCAAGATCTTGAAGTGCAATATGATGGCACTGTAAGGGAAACAAGGGGAGTCATTGTCCAGTTCAAATACGGAGAAGATGGTATTGACTCGACAAAGAGCGACTACAGTAAGCCTGACAATGTGCATAAGATAGTAGAAGCAGTGACAGGACGGAAGGTGAACTAAAATGGCTCTGATCGAATCTACTATAGATTCAATGCTTAACAATCTTGATCTGCCGTTAAGCATGCTCCAAACACTTAAAGAGGATGTAATAAAAGCAGGAGTTAACAAGAAAGAGCTTGAAGAAATCATCGAAAAAGTGAAGGAAAACTACGAGTATGCAAAGGTAGAGCCCTGCGAAGCAGTGGGTGTGGTATCAGCCCAATCCATAGGAGAACCAGGCACTCAGATGACGATGCGTACATTCCACTACGCCGGTGTGGCTGAAATCAACGTTACACTGGGACTTCCACGTCTTATAGAGATAGTTGATGCAAGAAAGGAACCAAGTACTCCTACAATGACCATTGCTGTTCTGGAAGAATATGCCCAAGATAGGGATAAGGCTCGTAAACTCGCATGGGAGATCGAAGCTACACATATAGATCAGCTTGCGGATGTTACCACTGACCTGCTGAACATGCAGCTAATAATTGACCTGCATGAGAAGACTCTGATGCAAAGAAGTATAACCGCAGATGAGCTGATCAAGAAACTAAGTGATGAATTGGGCGTACCGGTGAAACTGTCAGAGAACATTGAGAACCAACTCATTGTGAAACCAAAAGAGCCTTCATACAGGGAATTATTACAGATGGCAAAGAACATCAATGGCATCACCTTGAAGGGAATAGAAGGCATCAAAAGAGTTGTCATACGCAAAGATGGAAACGAGTATATGCTCTATACCGAAGGTTCCCAATTAAAGAAAGTGCTGGAAGTAGAAGGAGTGGACATCAGCCGTACCTATACCAACAATATTGGTGAGATATATGAGGTATTTGGGATAGAGGCTGCAAGGAATGCTATAATCAAAGAAGCAACCAGCACACTGGGAGAACAGGGTCTTACAGTAGATATCAGGCACATAATGTTAGTTTCAGACATCATGTGTTGTGATGGGGAAGTTAAGCAAATTGGCCGTCATGGAATTTCAGGTGAAAAGGCCAGTGTATTTGCACGTGCTGCTTTTGAGGTTACTGTAAACCACTTGCTTGATGCTGGAATGCGCGGTGATGTTGATGAGCTTAATGGAGTTACTGAGAATATCATAGTCGGACAACCGATTAAACTCGGAACCGGAGATGTACACCTTATCGCCAAGTAAGATATCAAAATGATATACGGATTACAGAAGAACAACCAGAAAGTAGATATAAGGATTCACTTATTAGAATACAGACCTTAGGTTCAAATTGCATAAGAGATGGTAATATATGGATATTAATATCGACAAAGCATTAATCAAGGCAATCAGGACAGGAAAGGTGGTGATCGGCTCTAAGAGCACCATCGACGCTGCTGTTAGTGGAAACGCTAAAATGGTAGTTCTTGCTTCCAACTGCCCGACAGAAATAAGAGCACAGATTGAGTCTACAAATGTACCTGTACTCAAATATACCGGTACTAACATGGAACTTGGTCCCGTTTGTGGAAAACCTTTTGTAATCGCTGCCCTTGCAATCCTGGAAACAGGAGAGTCCGATATACTGGCAGCAGTTTAAAAGGAGTTGCTTGACTTGGGCGAGATCAGGCTTTCAACAGAAGGAATAAGATACATCGCATTATTTGAAAGTATTACAGGTGCAACAGTGAAGGATTGCATTGTTGAGGAAGATCGCATAATATATGTGGTGAAAGCAGGTGACATGGGAGCAGCCATTGGGAGAAATGGTGACCACATAAACCGTATAAAGAAAACTGTTGATAAGCATGTTGAACTCGTGGAATATTCAGATGATCCAGTCATATTCATAAAGAATGCTTTTGGCCTCGTAACTGTAAAAACGGTTAATATTACTACAAGAAACGATAGACGTCTGGCTTATGTAGAGGTCTCGAACAAAGAAAAGGGACTAGCTATCGGGCGTGAAGGAAAAAACATCGATAAAGTGAAAATGGTTGCTCAGAGGCATCATGATATAAATGATGTTATACTTCAGTAACTTGTAGAAATAAGGGCAAGCGCAAACATTATTGTGATAAAATCTTAGAGGAAAATATTATGCCAAATGGAAAATATGCAGCTCATACCTTAAAGAGCATTCGCCAAAGTGCTAGGTGGAAAGACACCCAGTATAATAGGCGTACGCTTGGTTTGGACGTAAAGGCCGACCCCCTTGGAGGAGCTCCACAGGGAAGAGGAATAGTACTTGAGAAGATTGGAGTAGAAGCAAAACAGCCAAACTCTGCCATAAGGAAATGTGTAAGGATACAGTTGATCAAGAATGGTCGTCAGGTATCTGCATTCTGCCCTGGAGATGGTGCTATCAACTTCATTGATGAACACGATGAAGTGACAGTAGAAAGGATCGGAGGACGCATGGGTGGTGCAATGGGAGATATTCCCGGAGTACGTTTTAAAGTAATCGCAGTCAACAATGTGTCCCTGAACCAGATGGTCATTGGCCGTAAAGAGAAACCAAGGAGATAATCGTCAATGTACAAATTATATGGGAAATGGGACCTTGCAGAGGTAGAGGTGGTAGACCTTGGACTTAAAAGGTATGCAAACCTTGACCCAGTCATATTGCCACATTCAAGTGGCAGACACGCACGTCAGCAGTTTAACAAATCAAATATGCTAATAGTTGAGCGTCTTGTCAACAGTATGATGAGGAGTGAAAAGAACACAGGCAAGAAACAGCTCGCAATGCGCACAGTTGATGAGGCTCTTGATATAATCAATAAAAAGACAAAGAAGAACCCTGTACAGGTACTTTTAGAGGCTATTGCTAATGCTGGCCCCAGAGAAGAGGTAGTCAGGCTTAAGTACGGAGGCATCTCTGTTCCTAAAGCTGTGGACACTGCACCACAGAGACGTGTTGACAGTGCTCTGAGATATATATCCATGGGAGCAAGCCAGGCAGCATTCAAATCAAGAAAATCCTTGGCTGAATGTCTTGCAGCAGAACTAATAGCTGCAGCAAATCGTGATGCAAAGTGTTTCTCCATTAACAGGAAGGACGCTAAAGAAAGAGTTGCAAAGGCAGCACGTTAAGCTGTTCATTACTGAAAATAATAATGATTATAGGGTAGTATTATGGGAAGAAGAAAGAAGATGGTGGAGCGCGTCACTTCATTGATGGGCACACCTGAAAAGATACGCAACATTGGTATAGTTGCACATATCGATCACGGTAAAACCACATTATCGGATAACCTGCTGGCAGGCGCCGGAATGATATCCAAAGAGCTAGCAGGTCGGCAGCTCTTTATGGATTCTGATGAAGAAGAACAGGCAAGAGGAATTACCATAGATGCATCCAACGTCTCAATGGTACACGAGTACGATGGACAGGAATACCTCATTAACCTTATAGACACACCTGGCCACGTTGACTTCGGTGGGGACGTTACCCGTGCAATGCGTGCAGTAGATGGTGCAGTAGTAGTTATTGATGCAGTAGAGGGTACAATGCCACAGACAGAAACAGTGCTGAGGCAGGCCCTAAGAGAACATGTCAAGCCCGTACTCTTCATTAATAAAGTAGATCGCCTCATAAATGAGCTGCAGGTTGACTCTCAGGAAATGCAGGTAAGATTGGGAAAACTTATCGACCACGTCAACAAACTCATCAAAGGCATGAACGAAGAAAGGTATAAGGCAGGCTGGAAAGTTGATGCTGCTGCAGGTACTGTAGCTTTCGGTTCTGCACTCTACAACTGGGCAATCAGCGTACCAATGATGAAGAAGACAGGAATAAGTTTCAATCAGGTATACGACTACTGTAAACAGGAAGACATGAAAGCTCTTGGTGAGAAATGTCCCTTGCATGAGGTAGTAAACGACATGGTTGTAAGATTCCTGCCAAATCCACTTCAGGCACAGAAGGGAAGAGTAGCAGCCATATGGCATGGAGATAGAGAATCACCAATAGGGAAAGCCATGGTGACCGCTGACGCTTCTGCGGATCTTACATTCATGGTCACAGACATATCAATGGACCCGCATGCAGGAGAAGTAGCCACTGGAAGGCTTTTCAGTGGAAGCCTGACACGCGGTATGGAAGTTTATGTATCCGGTGCTGCAAAGAAGAACAGGATACAGCAAGTAGGTATTTTTATGGGTCCTGAGAGACTCGAAGTAGAAAGGATACCTGCAGGTAACATTGCAGCCGTTACAGGCCTTAGGGATGCAATCGTCGGTTCCACAGTGACCACTCTGGAAAACATGACGCCATTTGAAAGCATAAAACATGGTAGTGAGCCTGTAGTAACAGTGGCAGTGGAAGCAAAACACATGAAAGACCTGCCAAAACTCGTAGAGGTACTGAGACAGGTAGCAAAAGAAGACCCGACACTCAAGATAACCCTTGATGAAGAAACAGGTGAACACCTGATGGCAGGTATGGGAGAGTTGCACCTCGAAGTCATTGCACACAGAATACAGCGTGACAAGGGAGTAGAGATTACCACCACACCCCCTATAGTAGTATACCGTGAGACAATTCGTGGTAAGGCAGGCCCTGTGGAAGGAAAATCACCCAACAGGCACAACAGGTTCTATGTGGAAATCGAATCTCTTGAACCTGAAGTACTGGAACTTATCCGTAATGGCGACGTTTCCATGACCATGCAGGAGCTGGAACGCCGTGAGAAGCTCATGGCTGCCGGAATGAGCAAGGATGAGGCGAAGGGCATAGTGGAGATATTTGAGTCCAATGTCTATATAGATATGACAAAAGGTATTCAGTATCTTAACGAAACAATGGAGCTTATTCTCGAAGGATTCGAGGAAGTAATGAAGGCCGGACCTTTGTCAAGAGAACCATGTATGGGAATTAAGGTAAAATTAGTGGATGCTAAGTTGCATGAAGATGCTGTACACAGAGGCCCTGCACAAGTAATTCCTGCTTCAAGACAGTCCATACAGGCAGCAATGCTTATGGCTGGAGATACACTCCTTGAACCATATCAGAAAGTGTTCATACAGGTACCACAGGACCAGATGGGCGGAGCCACAAAGGAAATACAGGGTCGTCGCGGTATAATTATGGATATGCAAACTGAAGGTGACACGACAGTAATAGAGTCAAGGGCGCCTGTAGCTGCACTGTTTGGTTTTGCCGGGGACATCCGATCTGCAACCGAAGGCCGTGCAATGTGGAGCACAGAGTTCGCTGGCTTTGAAACACTACCAACAAACCTGTTGAGTGAGGTAGTAGGAACCATCAGACAAAGAAAGGGTCTGAAGAAGGAGATACCACAGGCATCTGACTACCTCTCAATGTAAGTAGAGGAGAGGCTTATGCCTCAATCCTCTCACCTTTGCTTTGGAAAGGTTTAAACGTAGAAAAAACTATTAGGACAAATCATACTTAAGCAATATCAAATAGGAGACGATTAAAATGGCTGACAAACCACACATGAACTTAGCAGTCATCGGTCATATTGACCACGGCAAATCTACACTTGTCGGAAGATTGATGTTCGATACTGGAGCAGTACCTGCACACATGATAGAGAAGTATAAGCAGGAAGCAAAAGAGAAAGGAAAAGAATCCTTCGCCTTTGCATGGGTTATGGACTCCCTTAAAGAAGAGAGAGAAAGAGGTATCACCATTGATATCGCCCACAGAAGGTTCGACACTGACAAATTCTATTTTACAGTCGTGGACTGCCCTGGACACCGTGACTTCGTTAAGAACATGATCACGGGCGCATCCCAGGCAGATGCAGCAATTCTCGTAGTAGCTGCACCTGACGGTGTAATGGCACAGACAAGAGAACACATATTCCTTTCCAGAACCCTTGGTATCAACCAGCTGATTATTGCCGTCAACAAGATGGACGCTTCAAAGTACAGCGAAGAAAGATATAAAGAAGTAAAGGAACAGGTCTCACAGTTACTCGGTATGGTCGGTTTCAAGGCATCTGAGATCCCATTCATCCCAACCTCTGCATTTGAGGGTGACAACATAAAGACATCCCCAAGCGCGAACACACCATGGTACAAGGGACCATCCATCCTTGATGCTCTTAACGCTCTTAAGACACCAGAGAAGCCAGACAAACTCCCACTTAGGATTCCAGTCCAGGACGCATACACCATTTCCGGTATTGGAACTGTCCCAGTAGGCAGAGTAGAAACCGGTATAATGAAAAAGGGCGACAAAGTGGTATTCATGCCAACCGGCGCAGGTGGAGAAGTAAAGTCCATCGAAATGCACCATGAAGAAATTCCACAGGCTGCACCAGGCGACAACATTGGCTGGAACGTAAGAGGTGTAGGAAAGGCTGATGTACGTAGAGGAGACGTATGCGGACACACTGACAACCCACCAAGCGTTGCTGAAGAGTTCACTGCACAGATTGTAGTACTCCAGCACCCATCGGCAATTACTATTGGATACACACCAGTATTCCACTGCCACACTACACAAACCGCATGTACTCTGATGTCAATAGACAAGAAGCTTGACCCCAAGTCTGGACAAGTCAAGGAAGAGAACCCAACCTTCATAAAGGCTGGGGATGCGGCAATTGTGACCGTCAGGCCGACAAAGCCAATGTGTATTGAACCAGTAAAAACCATTCCACAGCTTGGAAGGTTCGCCATCCGCGATATGGGAATGACCATTGCTGCCGGCATGTGCATGAGTGTCAAACAGAAATAAGGACACTCTCCTTTTATCTTAGAGGAGAATAAAATGGCACAGAAGGCAAGAATTAGATTATCAGGGATTAGTCCAGTACATCTTGATGGTGTTTGCGATCAAGTAAAAGCGATCGCGGAGAGAACAGGAGTAAGCATATCAGGGCCTGTACCTCTGCCCACCAAGAAACTAGTAGTCCCTACGAGGAAGAGCCCCAGTGGCGAAGGAACCGCAACATGGGACCACTGGGAAATGAGAGTACATAAAAGATTGATAGATATCGCTGCCGATGAAAGGGCATTAAGGCAACTTATGCGCATTCAGGTACCGAAAGATATCAACATAGAGATTGTACTTCAGAACTAAGTATGGTTGTTGAAAACAACTATACTATCTTATTCTATTTATTTATTCATTTTTAGTTGTCTTTACTAACTTAGTTCAAACTAACAGACTTGCCACATAGAACTTCGAGAGGGAAACGAAGACCTGAAGAGGAAAGGGCATAATGATAGAATTGCTCAAAGCAGTGGAAGAGCAACAAAATACTTTAGAGGAAAAAGAAGCTCCGAGAGGAGCACATACCATATTATGAATCAAACCTTACCCTAATAAAATTAAAAAATGGACTATATGCGTGCTAGTTCTTATCATCTTCGAAATTGATAGAATTGTGTGTGCCATCACAGAAGGGTTTGTTATTGGATCCACCGCATCTGCACAAAGCCATTACAGGCTGAGTTGCTAAAGAAACTCCTTGTGAATTGATGAAATTATCCATATTCTTTACTATATAAGGACCATTTTTACTTATCTCTACGGACGCTTTTCTGTGAGATACAGTCTTTTCTGCATGAGTCATGATAATCCTCCAACTTCTACTAATATTCTTAAGTTAATATTCTTTTTGATGCGATTTGAGATATGAGATTAGTATCTTGCAGATATTAAGAGTCCATAGTCGAATGGTAACGAATAATTACAGGTGAGTAGAAAGTATAGCTGTAATTTTAAGAGATCACAAATTTGCCTTGTCTTTGAGTCGCAAATAGATTAAAATAATAAAAAGTCGTTCAATGCAATCATTCATTAGAATTGGCCGAAATAATAATCAAATTTATTAGTACACAGAAAAAAAAAGATAGCTATAATAATAAGAACTTGATTCTTTTGTTCTGGAAATATATCACGTTTGTGAGATTTAAGTGAAGCTCTGCACTGAGCATTTTACAAGATCATCACTTTAATTGATTTATCCTGAATTTGAATCTGAAACTATACACTAATTTCTGTGTAAAATCAAATCAAGAGGTAAAATGTCATTTGAAAACCTAAAGCTCAAAAAATCACTTCAAAGAGCACTTGAAAACGAAGGATATACCACTCCTACTCCTATACAGACACAAGCTATACCGCACCTATTGGAAAACAGAGACCTTATAGGCATTGCCCAGACCGGTACAGGCAAAACTGCAGCATTCGTATTACCCATACTTCAAAAAATCTCAGATGTCCATAAACCCTCCAAACCTGGACTACCACGAGTACTTGTACTTGCACCAACGAGGGAACTTGCAGCGCAGATTGGAGACAGTTTTTCTGCTTATGGAAAATTCATAAGATTCAGACACACTGTTGTGTTTGGTGGTGTAGGGCAGGGACCTCAGGTGAAAGCTCTTTCCCAAGGTGTTGACGTCCTTATAGCCACCCCTGGAAGACTTCTTGACCTCATAGACCAAGGATATGTAAAACTAAATGGTGTTGAGTTCTTTGTACTTGATGAAGCCGATAGAATGTTAGACATGGGATTTATCAAAGACGTGTACAAGATAGTCTCTTTACTTCCTGTAAAAAGGCAATCACTTTTCTTCTCTGCTACTATGTCCCCGCAGATAGCAGAACTTGCCCGGAAACTTCTTACCAGCCCCGTACATGTGGAAGTATCTCCACAGGCAACAACAGTAGAAAAAATTGATCAATTTATTTTCTATGTGGACCAGGAGAACAAAGATAATCTTTTGCTTGGTCTTCTGCAGCATAAGCATTTAAAGTGTGTTTTAATATTCACTCGCACAAAACATCGTGCAAACAAAATAGCCTTAATGCTTAACAAGAATAAGGTCGAAACAGATGCAATTCATGGAAATAAATCGCAGAACCAGCGAACTAAAGCTATGGATGACTTCAGGTCCGGAAATTTAAGAGTATTAGTAGCAACAGATATTGCTGCACGTGGAATTGATATTGAAGATATATCCCACGTTATAAATTACGATCTTCCTAATGAACCTGAGAATTATGTGCATCGCATAGGACGTACTGCAAGAGCAGGATCAGACGGTATAGCTTACTCATTCTGTGCGGCAGATGAGCGTGATTACCTCCGAAGCATTGAAAAGCTCACACGTCAGGAAATAGAGGTTGCAGAGCACCACTATCACTCAGAGAAAGCTAAAAATGCCACAGGTGATGCAGCAAAACCCGCTCCAAGAAAACAGCGTGGAGCTGGAGACAGGACACGGCCACAGAACAAAACGCGATCCGGACCAAGGAATCAGCGCTCTTCAAGAGGCCGCTGACCATCTGAAAATAACACCAACAGCACATTTATCAGTGATGAATACCTTATC
Source organism: uncultured Methanomethylovorans sp. (assembly GCF_963678545.1). Taxonomy (NCBI): domain Archaea; kingdom Methanobacteriati; phylum Methanobacteriota; class Methanomicrobia; order Methanosarcinales; family Methanosarcinaceae; genus Methanomethylovorans; species uncultured Methanomethylovorans sp. Next base: position 1,158,426 of record NZ_OY782870.1, on the reverse strand, counting down.
GGTATTCACTCCCTGGACCTGTAGTGTAGCGGATATCACTTAAGCCTCCGGAGCTTAGAACCCGGGTTCGAGTCCCGGCAGGTCCGCTAAAAAGAATTTATTCACAAATACAGTAAACAACATCATTTTCAATAGCAAACTTCCTTTTTGTACGGTTCTTGTTGTGGAAGAATTAATTTGAAAGTGGACCCTTTACCTTCCTCACTTTCCACCCATACTTTGCCTTTGTGCATTTGCACAAACTCTTTTACAAGTGTAAGCCCCAGTCCAGTACCACCGTAAAGCCTTGAAGTAGAAGAATCAACTTGCTTGAATGGTTTGAATATAGTATCTATGGCATGCTGAGGGATTCCGATACCAGTGTCTGAGATAGATGCTCGCAATTCAGTATCAACAAGTTCTACAGTGAGTGTTACCAATCCCTCAAATTGAGTAAATTTTACCGCGTTATCAAGCAAGTTATACATTACTTGTTTGAATTTAGTCTTATCTAGACATAGCTGTGCATTACTAGTAAGCTCATTTATCTCAAATCGAATGTTCTTCCTAATTGCCATAGGATGTATGATCATCCTTAAATCTTGCAATACTTCTTGGATATAAAAAGTTTCACAATACAATTCCATTTTTCCTGCTTCTACCTTAGAAAGATCTAATATTGTATTGATCAGGTGTAGTAAATGTTTCCCACTGTTTAATACATTAAAAACATATTTTTCTTGTTTTTCATTCATATCTCCAAATGTACCTTCATGCAACATCTGTGAAAAACCAATTATGGAATTAAGAGGGGTTCTAAGTTCATGGCTCATATTCGCAAGGAACTCGGACTTTGTCCTGCTGGCCTCCTCAGCCACCAGCTTTGCATGTAACATTGCCTCTTCTACCTGCTTACGTTCATTGATATCCTGAAAGCTCTCAAGAATATACTGCTTACCATGAATATTGATCCTTTTAGTATTCTTGAGGATAGGATTCTTTCTACCATCCTTGCATTTGATAGTGGTATCCATTCCCTGAAAACCATTAAGTCCATCAACCCATATAGGACACTTTTTTGAGATTGATCCTTTCGGACACAGAATATCACATAATTGTCCTACAAGTTCTTCTCTTGAATAACCAGTTATCTCACAGGTTTTGTGATTCACATCCTCAATAACATAGTCTTGTCCGATAATCAGTGTTCCGCTGGGAATGTTCTCATATAGAGCCTGGAATTTTTCTTCGCTTTCCCTTAAGGTTACTTCTGCAAGTTTCCTTTGAGTAAGGTCTCTTTGTGAAGTGAGAAAACCACATACAACTTCATTGTCATCATAAAACGGAGAGAATTCCAGTTCACAAAAAAAGGTAGTACCTTCTTTTTTTCGGGATAAAGATTCTATGGAATGCCTTCCTCCTTCAAATAAGATTTCTGTTAATTTACACTTTACTTCTTCACCAAGGCAATCCACTTTTAAAAGATCAAGGGTTTTTCCTTTCAACTCCTCTAACTTCCAACCAAAAAGATCTTCTGCAGCTTTATTCAAATAGAGTATTTTAAATTCCCTGTCCAGGTAGATCATACTGTTCATAGACTGCTTTGCCATGTTCTTGAGTATGCTAAGTTCCATTTCTGTAGACTTACGCTCCGTGATATCTATATTACAAACAAATACAGAACGTGGACAGTTTTTAGATATCGGCAAAACTTTCATGAAGAACCAACAAATGCCTTCTTGTCCTTCATATGAATATTCTAATCCGAAATACTCTTCCCTACCAAACATAACATCTGTGATGCCTTTTGCTGCTGCAGGCATTCGTATATGAAAAGGCCACTCAATATTATTACATAGATCTGGTGCTGCATTTGATCTTACAGCACAGTTTTCATGCAGCGTACAAAAATAATCCAAATTAATAGACTCAAATGGAAGAAACGTACCATTTGTAAAAAAAATGAATGTACCTTCAGATAAAACATCTGAAACGTACCCTCCAGACAGAAGATACTCTTTTGTGTGCTTTTGATCAACTGTCATGATATCAACATACTCTCCATTCGGATATATATATTATTCTACGTATGGAAATTTGTTTTTAGAGACCATCTAATTAGCTTCCAATACTCCCTATTCTAATTAGACTATATTTTCTCAAAAGAATCTCCCAACTGAATTTTTTCCTTGCATACAATTTTGTAGTTCTGTAAGCCTCAAAAACTGATATGCCACAAAGCTCAGTAGAGAGTAGAGTTCTCTACTCTCCACTCTTACTTCTCTGATATCGAATTTAACTGTGTGTTTGATATGCCTGTGTTCTGGTTCACATTCTCCTCTTTTCTTGAAAAAAATCATGAACAAGTTATCCCGGATATTTTTATTTCGAAGATACATCCCTATCTGTTCATATCTACCGTTTTTATAGAGGAATTTTAGCTTGTCTTCAATCTTTGCATGTATATCTCCACCCTTTTTCCACATCTTATTAACCCAGTGATCAATTCTTTCGATTTCACCTTCTTTGTTTATCACAGCATTTGAAGAATACGAAATAATTGGCCTTGCATTCAAATGGTACCAGATATCTGCATGATTCAGGAAAGAGTCATAACCCCCGTCAGCAGAATAAAAATCAATATCAACATTCATTTCTTTCAATGCTTCAATGTGTTTGATAAGTTCAGGGGAATCTGATGCATTACCATTAGTATGGGTCATAAATATTGGGTATGTTCCAACCATTGTAATATGTGCTTTATCCATTTTACATTGATAATGTGGATTGTAATCAGCATGTTTATCGTATCTTGAAGCTTCAAGCGGGGTTGAATCGATCTTAGCTTCTTTTATTTGGGTAAGGCTGAGGATCTTCTCACCTACTAACATCATTATTTCTTTAAGCCCATCTTCACCCAATCTATATTTCACAAAGTGGTGTAATGTCTTTCCCGAAGGAAGTTTTATGAATCCGTTCTCATCATAAAAAGAGAGTAGAATAGCCTCTTCTTCTGTCAAAGAAGAAACAGTCTTTTCATAAGATAATTTCCTGAAACACATTACAATGAAGAGTTTTATCATCGATGAAACGTTATACTTAAAATGCCAACTTTTGTTGGTATACAAAGTACGCTCGACGTACTTTGAAATATCTTCTATGCAGAGAAAGTGCAGGAATTGGCAAATTGAGGCGCTTTCTCTGTTCAGATAATTTTCTATGGACTCCTCGAAGAGGACTCCTTTATACTCTCTAGATTTTTTAGTCATGAGGGGGGCCAAATTTATGGTATTTATAGCTACCGCCCCCCCCTAAAAAAAAAGGTATGGAGTTAATGAAAAAACGAATAGGTTTTTAAGATCAAGTTCTAATTAGACAATCTCTTTTAACATTAAATCATGCGACGAAGAATAATAAATTGAAAAGAGTAATACCCTAGATATTTACAGCTCTCTTGCAGCTTCAGCGGGAAACAATATAAGTATTTAGAGTAGTGAATTATGAAAGACCAGTTGGAGGATGACATGAAAAAGAATAAAAAAATAAAAGGCAATACCCTGCAAACTGCCAATAAGAACATACAATTACGTAGTATAGCAATTGGAATAGGCGTTGTTCTGATAATCATGGGAATTATAGGAATATTACACAACATGCGCACCTCTGAAGACTGGTCTGTTTCTAATGAGGGTAAACTGTCCTACGATATGTCAGAGAAAATAGATTATTCCATTGCCAATAGTAATACTACAGAAAACAGCAATATACTCAAATGGATCACATTCAAGAGCACAGATGGTATTATCCAAGGCCTTATGCGTTTTCCCCCATCTAAAGAGAAAGTCCCTGGCATAGTAGTGCTTCCTGGTGCAGGAGTTACTAAGGAAGATCAACAGGGGCTTGCATCTGACCTCGCAGATATGGGATATGCTACGATCACTATTGATCAGCGGAATCTGGGAGCCATTAACCCGGAAGCAGACCTGGAACTTTTTGAAAAAGGAAAAGAACCTGTGGAATATAGTATGGTATATGATGCCCTCATGGCTGCTAAAGTATTAAGAGATCAAAATGAAGTGGACCCTGAAAATATAGCCATGCTTGGAATTAGTAATGGTGGCAGATTTGCCATTATCGCAACAGCTCTTGATTCCGAGATGAAAGGAGTAGTAGGAATCAGCACATCAGGATACCAAACAGGTTCTATTGATAAGAGTATGGTGGATGAAGACGTATACAGATTCTATAGATCTATTGATCCGGAAACTTACATAGCATCAATATCACCCCGCAAAGTGACCATGTTCCATGCTACTAACGATAGTACAATTCCTTATAGTATGGCTGAAAAAACGTTTGAATTGGCTAGCGAACCAAAGACAATGTACACCGTAAATGGAACCACCCATGGATACAGTTCATCTACAAAAGAGGAATTGAGAAAAGAATTGGCAACCATCCTCAATTAATTGTTTGGATGAAATTCAAACAAAACACCTAATAGAATTTATTTGATGGGTACGCGAATAAAGGCTTGTCCACATGAGGAATAAAACCCATCATTTCTTTCACATGAGTCATGAGTTTGTAGATCGTTTCTTTTTCCAGAATTACTTTGTCTATTGAGTTCAATAGTCTTGAGAGACATTTGATAATCACCGATCGAATATATACTGACTACTAAATATATACTCGATCTATATAAAACTCGCTATTGGCCTATTATACATAATTATAATATAGATTAACAATTAGACATAGCCTGAAATGAAAAGGGGAAATTCATGAAGTTTGAAACACGGGCTGTAATCAGTACTGAAGACCTTACATGCGTCATGTTTGATATGGACAATACACTTTTTGATTTTGTGGAAGCGAAGACAAGAGCTTGCCAGGAGATCGTGAACCATATTGGATGTGGAGAAGCTCTTGATCTATTCCAGTACTTCAGAAGACCAGGCCGTGGATTTGAGAACTGGAACAATATCCAAGACTACATGTCAGATATAGGAGTATTCTCACAGTCCATATATGATGAATGCTGTCAGATATATGAAATAGAGAAGTTAAAAGCAGTAGATCCTTATCCTAATGCCATCCCTACCATCCAAAAACTCAAGGAAATGGGTCTAAAAATTGCAATACTCACCGATGCACACAGTACCAACGCAAAAAAGAGGGTTGAAAAAATCGGTATTTCACATTGGCTGGATGCCCTCTTCTGCGCAGACATCACAGGTTCAAGTAAACCTTCACATAAAACATTCCTTTTCGCTCTTGAATCACTTGAACTGCAGCCACGTGAAACTCTCTTCGTGGGCGATAGCCTGCGTAGGGACATTGTGCCTTCAAAGACTTTGGGAATGCTTACAGCCTATGCAGCTTACGGAGACAGAAATAACGACAGATACAATCAACATGAAACTGCATCTCCTGATTTTATATTGAACAATATTAGTGAAATCTTGGACATAATAGAGCCTGGAAAAAGAGCATAATTATGCAGTACGATGTCATTGTTGTAGGAGGAGGGCCTGTTGGATCAACAGCAGCACGCTATGCAGCTCAGGAAGGAGTTAAGGTGTTGCTTGTAGAAGAACATGCTTTTATAGGTTCACCGGTGGGATGTACCGGCCTGCTTAGCACGCGTACAGTAAAAGAATGTGACTTAAAGCCTTCTGAAGACTTTGTCCTAAACTCAGTAAAAGGAGCTTATGTTCATCCGCCTTCTGAAAGGTCACTACCCATAGATGGAGGCAAAACTAAAGCATACGTAGTGTCAAGGAAGATGTTCGATAGAACACTTTTCAGGATGGCAACGGATACTGGAGTAGATGTCATGCTTAGAACACGTGCCATTGGGATTGAGCGCAACAATAAATTACAAACCCTCACGGTGCTTGAAAATGGGAACTTGAGAAATATCCAGTCTAAAGTGATCATAGCCGCAGATGGAGTACGTAGCAATATGGCAAAGATGGCAGGTCTTGGCAGAGTCCAGAGGATCTTGCCCGGCATACAGATAGAAGCCCCATATCGTTCTGAAAATACTGATTTTGTGGAGTTGTTCGTTGGTTCCAGAGTACCTGGGTTCTTTGCCTGGACTGTGCCAATAGATGAAAACATCTCCAGGATTGGGCTGGCAACCGATTCTATCAATGGCCCTAAACCTTATGAATGCCTTCAATGGCTGCTTCAACATCACCCACACATTAATTCCAGGTATGCAGGTGGACAAACAGATATGGTAGTTGGCGGCATACCCATTGGACCCCTTCAAAAGACTTATGCGGATGGTATAATGATAGTAGGAGATGCTGCCGGGCAAACTAAACCTACTTCAGGAGGCGGTATTTACACAGGTGCGTTGTGTGCAAAGATCGCTGCAAAGGTAGCAGTTTCCCTGGAAGATGATGCTTCTGCAGGCAGTTTACAACAATATGAGAAACAATGGAAAGCCGCCATTGGGAGAGAACTTGGCATGGGCATGAGGATCCATGATTTTATAAAAGGGCTTAATGATAGCGAATTAGATGAACTATTAGGTTCAATGAACACACCTTCTATTTTAGACACAATAACTGAATATGGAGACATGGACCACCCTTCAGTACTCATCAGAAAAATGCTTGACCCAAGAAAGTCAAAGCAAATGCTGAAGGTATTCTCAGCCTTTGCAAAGGCTGTCCTCTAAAATTCCATTTCCATTATCAAATATGAATATCAGGAAACACTTACCCCTTTTACGCTTTTTAATTTCAGAAGCTCTTCTACGACCTCACCTGAAACTTTACTGTCGGTGACAATTGTAAGGCGTGGCTCATTGGTAAAATAGGGATCATCTGAGACAGCCTGTCTGATGCTTACACCGTGGTTGGAGATCACACCTGTAACGTCGGCAATTATGCCTGTATGTACCGCATCATCGGGGATTATGATAATTACTCCAAGACCAAGAGAAGGAGCAACATCCCTCAGAAAAGGAATGGAATGAACTTTCTGGAATATGTTCTTCAGAAGAGGATCTTCAAGTATAGCCTCCGTAGTCGAGTCCACCACCCGCCTGTCAACTCCCACCTCCCGCGCAAGCTGAGTATGGGGAATCTCAATCTTACCGGATGTGACTTTTCCCTCTTCATTAACCTGAAAACCTCGCTCAAAAAGTAATCTGATAACTTTCTGCTGAGCTGGATGTTTTTCGAATTTTTGCATTATCGCGCTCCACATGGGTTATAGATTAGTTTTTAAATTATAAATCTTTAAGGCAAATTAAGGAAGAAAACCTTTTAATCTGAACGTACATGTAGAATACCTTGGTGCACACTTGCCAGATGGTCCGATTAGTCTCATAAAAACTGTGAGATATATACTTAAAGGCAAAGTTCAAAACGTACTATTTACTTGATTATGGTGAGTTTGGCACTGGGAGGAAATACATGAAAACATACCGGGACTATGATGATCTGCCAAAGATAGAACTTCCCCATGGACAGGAGGTGTCGATCAGTGACAGTACTATAAGAGATGGTGCCCAGATGCCGGGCATTGTTATAAAAAGCAAGCACAAGGTGCAGATATACGAATATTTACATAAGATCGGCATTGAAAAGCTGGAGACTTTTGTCTACAATGAAAGGGATAGAAAGGCTATCAAACTCATGCAGGACAGAGGATATGAATTCCCGGAGATCACTGGATGGGCACGTGCAAACCCAGCAGATATTGATATGGTCCTCAAAGTTGATGGCATAGAGGAAACAGGCATTCTCATGTCCGTATCCGATCCGCATATCTATGATAAAATGAAACTTCCGACCAGGGAAGCAGCCCAGGAAAAATATCTTACTGCATTGCAATATGCAGTTGATCATGGACTGAGAACACGTGCTCACATAGAAGATATGACACGTGCTGACAATTACAATTTTGTGTTCCCTATGGTAGAAAAGATACTTGAGATAGATCCAGACTGTACCCTACGTATCTGCGATACCATAGGATATGGAATTCCTTTCATGAACGTGGATGAGCCTTATGGAATCCCCACCATTGTCGAATATCTCAAAAATGAATTAGGTGCAAAAAACATCGAAACCCATTGCCATGATGACTTCGGACTTGCAGTTGCAAACTCATTGGCAGGCTACTGGCATGGTGCAAATTGGTCCAATGTAACCTATCTGGGTATTGGCGAGAGATCAGGCAATGCAGAGATGGAAAAGCTGCTGGTCTTTCTGAAAAGGCGTATAAAAGGCTTTGAGAAATACGATCTGAGCTGTCTGGTAGAATTCGCCAAATTCATGGAAAAAGAAATAGGCATAAGGATACCCAGAAATAAATCAGTAGTAGGTAAGAATGTATTTGCCCATGAGTCGGGCATCCATACCGCAGGTGTCATCAAGAACCCCTTCACATACGAACCATATCCACCTGAAATAGTCGGAGGCCAGAGAAATTTCCTCATTGGAGATTCTTCGGGTATAGAGGTACTGAAGTTTAAGATACAGGAAACACTTAAAGAAATGATGGATGTAAATATAGAGGTAGACAAGAGTGATAAACGTCTCAGGAATATACAAGCCGACATCCAGAAACTTTTCAACGAGGAAAAGAGGGTTTCCTGCATATCAGATGAAGAAATCCGCGCATATGTAAAGAAGTACTTCATGTTCAACCCTATAGTGGACCAAGAACTACACCGCAGAGAGGAGGATGAAAGCCAGGATAATACTTCGGGAAGCAAACAGCGCGATATTAAAGCACGTATGCATGATGAAGTAGACTAAATGTAATAAAGGCAGGCGTTCAAATCATAAAGAATAAAAAGTGTTAAGTCTGCCATAACCTTTCTTTTTTGAAGGCCCCAACTAAAGACAGTTTTTTAAGACCGATTTAAAAAGAAGAGAAGCTATTACTTCAGCTCCTCTATCATATACTTAGCAATTGCATCCGTCATTTCACTAAGCTTTGCGTTGCCTCCCAGGTCATAAGTCAGATACTTGCCTTCGGATATAACACGTTCTGTAGCCTTGAATATAGCTGCTGACTGCTCAGATTCACCGAGGTACCCAAGCATCCATGCACCTGCAAGCACTGTTGCTACAGGGTTCACTTTGTCCATTCCTGCGTACTTTGGAGCAGAACCATGAGCTGGTTCGAACATGGCAAAGTTATCACCGATATTTGCAGAATATATCAGGCCAATACTCCCTACTAATGCAGAGCACTCCTCACTGAGCACATCCATGAACAAGTTAGTTGATAGTAATATCTTGTTGTTGAATATCTGGGGATTTTTGATCAATTGCTGTGCGATATTATCGATGTGGTATTCCCATACCTCAATGTTCGGATAGTTCGCAGCTGCCTTGTTCACTTCTTCCAGGAAAAGACCGCATGTTCTTCTGAGAATATTGCTTTTGTGAATAGGGACAACTGCATCATAGTTTCTTCTTTTTGCCTCTTCAAAAGCGTATCTTGCAACTTTTCCGCTTGCTGTGCGTGTGATCTTTCTGATAGCTATAGCCACATCATCAGTAAGGCGTACCTCTTCACCTATATAGAGCCCTTCCGTTCCTTCACGCACGCACACGAAATCCACATCTCCAAGTGGCCTGGGGGTATTGGGGAATGTCTTGATAGGACGAACGTTCGCATAGAGGTCATATTTCTGCCTTATTGAGACAGCCACGCTTCTTGGTGCACCCACTATACCTGGAGTGGTGGTTGGACCCTTATAGCATGCATCTGAGCCATCAAGAATATCCCATGTTTCGTCAGGGATAAGGGAATTTCCACCATGTTGTTCCCACCATGTAGAACCTGCATCACAGGTTACGAACTCCACATTAGTTCCGGCAGCTTCCATTACCTTGAACATTGCATCCACAAGTTCAGGACCTACGCCATCTCCTTTAATTACTGCTGCAGTCTTGCTCACTATTAATCACCGACCACCTAAAGGCATATCTCATTTTTAAGCCTTCGCCATAAAATGCGAAACTTTAATCCTAGCGTGGCATATATAATTCATTTATGAAAGGTAATTTCCCCATAACAGACGAACACATGCATATTGATCCCAGAAGCAAAGGGCTTGTAGCTGTAAAAGAGTTCCAGCAGGCAGGGGGAACGCACATATTCCTTGTGATGAAGCCATCCTGGACTCTTGGGATAAGGGTCACCAAGCCTGAAGACCAAAAGGCTGTTTTTGACGAAACTGTTGAGATCTCAAGGCAGATCAACGAAACGGGAGTTAAATCTTTTCCAGTGCTCGGAGTGCATCCTGCAGAGATCACACACCTTATAGACTATATGGACCTTCCCACTGCGGTTAAGACTATGAAAGGCGGACTGGACATAGCTGCAGAGTATGTTGAAAAAGGACTTGCAGTGGGCTTAAAAAGCGGGAGACCACACTATCCGGTTACGCAAGAAGTGTGGGAGGCCTCCAATGAAATAATGGAGCATGCTTTTATACTGGCAAAAGATCTGAACTGTGCGGTGCAATTACACACAGAAAGTGTTGGCGAAACTGAGCTTGAGGACATTACCTCCCGAGCAAAAAAAACAGGGATAAAACTTCACAAAGTGGTGAAACATTATGCACCCCCCCTGGTGAGCGTATGTGAAAGGCTTGGAATATTCCCCGGAGTGCTGGCAGGCAAGGGAGCCATAGAAGAAGCACTTACCCAAGGCACCAGGTTCATGATGGAAACAGATTACATAGACGATCCACAAAGACCTGGAACTGTGCTTGGACCAAAAACCATACCAAAAAGAACATTAAAACTTGCCGAAGAGTATGGAGAAGAGCCCTTTTGGAAGGTCCATAAGGAAAACCCTGAGCTTGTATATGATGTTGATATTGATCTTTGAAAAACTTGTGCAATTACTCCACAAGAAGGATATAAATATCCATCACATTCGTGCCCGTCTGACCTATTTTATGCAGATCACCAATGCTGTTAAAGAAATCATATGAATCGTGTACATCCAGCATCTCTCTTGCATCCATACCTAACATGGAGGCTTTTTCCACACTGTCCCCGTCAGCAAATGCTCCTGCTGCATCGGTTGGACCATCGATACCATCAGTGCCGGCTGCAAGGAATAAAAGATTTTCAAGATCTTCTGCCTCTATTGCAAAGGAAAGTGCCATTTCCTGGCATCTTCCACCCTTACCAACATTCTTTAAGGTAACGGTAGCTTCCCCACCTGCCAGAATACAGGCTGGCCTTGACATCGGCCTTCCATGTAAAAGTTCATTTCTTCCTAAAGCAGAGAACACTTTTGCTATCTCTTTAGACTCACCTGTAATATAAGAAGTTAATAACAGTGTATTGTAGCCCATTTCTGATGCTTTTTTCGCAGCAGCATCAAGAGCAATGCAATTGGTGCCTATCAGCTTGTTGTAGCAAATATCAAAAACAGGATCTCCTGTTTTGAGAGTTTCTTCCACCAATCCGTTCAAACCGTCTTCCAGTAAACGGCTTATGGAAGGAAGAAGTGTAATATGATACCTCTCCACAATATCATTGAAGTCCTCAAATGTAGAAGAGTCAGGAACAGTTGGGCCGGATGCAACGATATCAAGATGATCGCCAACCACATCCGAAAGTACAAGGCTGATAGAGTCCGCAGGATAAGCCATTTTTGCAAGGCCTCCACCCTTTAGCGTAGACAGGTGCTTTCTTACAGTATTGATCTCTTTTATGGTTGCGCCGCAGAGGAGTAAAGCTTCATGGAGCTTCACAAAATCCTTAAAAGATACATCCTTGCGCGGAAGCGCGAGCAAGGAAGAACCGCCACCAGATATAAGGAAAATGACAAGATCATTCTTACCTGCTTTCGACAATATTTCTTTCACCATCTGGCCGACCTTAAGGCTGTTCTCATCAGGAACAGGATGAGCCGCCTCATAGACCTCTATACTTTCAAGCTGACTCTTGGAGCCGTATTTAGTTATTGCTACACCCTGATATGGAAGATCATAGAGAATTTCTTCAAGAGCTTTTGCCATTGGCACAGATGCTTTCCCAAAAGCTATGACATATATCTTTTGATACTTGTCCAGATCGTATGAACGGTTTCCTACCTGTAATGTATTCTTATCTCTTGTCAATGCCCTTTTGACAGCAACAGAAGGCTCCACAGCCTCTATGGCACTTTTAAGGATTTCAGCTGCATCTTCTTTTAGACCATCGTGCATAACCTATTCACTCAAGAAACTTTATTTTTATTCGTTACTACCTTACTTTCCATACGACATTATTTTTTGGAAGCGTAAACCTGTAATGTACAAAACTTAGGTACAATATTTGCAGAGACCCGTATGAAGGGAAACTGTGCCAGAACAAAACTTGTTCCATCTACTTAACCTTTCTTAAATTATTCGGTTATATAGCTTTGTAAAAACGAGTATAAGTAGAATAGAAATTAGATATGTGCTCATAACTCACAAAGTCTGCATACGGAACTTTCACATACCTTATTGCCAAATTTCCATTTAAGACCCCAGGCCTTGATATCCCTGATAATAGATATGAAATCCTCTCCACTGGGAGTAAGAGAATACTCACAACGTACTGGAAGTACAGAATCATCGACTACCTTTTGTATCAAACCCTCTTCTTCTAATTCCTTAAGCCTTGCTGAAAGAGTCTTTGGTGTGATGTCCTTCAATTTGCGTTTAAGTTCATTAAAACCTTTTTCGCCCTTTTCGCCTTTATGAAGCTCAAATAGGATGTATACGGACCATTTTTTCCCAATGATATCTACAGTCTTATAGACAGTACAATCCTTCATAGTATCCACATAGAAACTACATAGTATATAAATGAATATCTTAGTTATACTTAATATCTAAAAGATACCAGTTGGGGTGATAAAAAATGGGAGGATACAAACATAAAAAGAGAGTTATTATAAGATGCGATATTGTTTCAGAAGCTTGCCCAGGAATAGGTTGCTTTGGCATTTAACAAGAAAATAGAACAATTCAGCGAATATGGAAGTAACACCGAGATGTGGCATTCTTCACATGCAGCGGATGTTCCGGCCACAGGGTGTATCACCTTCTTAAATCACTTGAGAAATTCAAAGTGGATGTAGTTCACTTAAGCTCATGTATGCAGATGGATAATTATCCGAAGTGTCCACATTTAGATGAGATTAAACAAACAATAAGAAATGCAGGTATGGAACTGGTGGAAGGCACTCACCATTAAAAAATAATGGAGGATAAATGGTAATAAGAACTATAGTGAAAATAGATGAAGAGAAATGTAATGGTTGTGGAAAGTGCATCTCACCTTGTGCTGAAGGTGCTATAAAACTTATTAATGGTAAAGCCAAAGTTGTATCAGAGGAGCTTTGCGACGGTATGGGCTTTTGCATAGGCGTATGCCCACAGAGAGCTATCTCAGTTGAACAAAGACAAACTGTTGAATTCAATAAGGAAAAGGCAGAGTCACAACCTCGCAGTACGGACATATCAATTAAATGTTTCAAATGTGGAAAAGGAGAGAATGAGAGATATCTCATGCCACTACGCTATAAAATGGAAAGTATTTGGGTTTGTACACGCTGCCTTCCATCACTGATACATGGATAATAATATGCTGAAGATAAAAATACTGGAACCTATCGACAATCTTTGCGATTATACATTCAATTTTTGCTGGAACGACAGCAAACTGCAGCCTGAAGATATGATACCTTCACAGGAAGCTACATATTTCACATATGCAGACCTTGTAGCTGAGCTCAAAGCATCCAGAGATGTACACATCGATGGAAATGTAGGCAAACGGCTTGCTTATAGTATGGGAACTGACCTGAAACATCTAGGAGGGACTGGCGAAGTACAAAAAGCAGGAAATATATTTGTTCAAGGTGATATAGGATCTGAAGCCGGCATGGGAATGGCAGGCGGCAACCTCTATGTAAAGGGTAGCATAACAGAACCATTGGGAAACATCTTAGAGGTAACTTCTGATATAGAGGGCTACAGGAAATTCCGTTCCATAACTGATATACTCTTTAATGGACCCGACAAAGATACTCTAAAAGGCAACTCACTTGTCGAAGACATTCTTAAATTGAATGATGGCATTCTGCGAGGAACAATAGGGGCAAGGTGCAACTGGCGAGGCACTATTGTTGTAGAAGGAGATGTATATAACGGCACTGGCGTGCTTATGAAACAGGGAACTATAACAATCAACGGAAATGCTGGTATGAACACAGGTTCGCACCTTAATGGAGGAACAATTGTGGTACATGGCAATGTCGGAGAGTTCTCAGGCGCATATATGAAAAAAGGGAAGTTGCTCTTTACGAGCGCAAAAGGCTACGTAGGTGCTGGTCTGACAGGAGGAGCGATCTATTCAAAGAAAAAAGCGAATACCAGTCCTCCTGCAGCCAAGGCAAGAATGGAAAAAGCTGACATCGAATTTATCCGCAAAACCATGGAAACGGGCCGTGTCGAATCCATGCTTTATAATAAATATGAAGCTGAAAAAGAGAAAGAGAAATTTGAAGCAGTACATATGAGAGATGGTTCCATAGTTATGAGGAAAATCTGAAAATCAGGTCATGCTTTAGAGAAGGTTGCCCAGAAAACACTGCCTTTACCTGCAGGATTGTCATTTACACCCAACGTACCACCGTGAAGCTCTACTATTCTTTGGGCTATTGCAAGACCGAGCCCCGATCCTTTTATTGCGCCTGCCTCCAACCTTTTGAAACGTTCAAAAACAGCTTCTTTGGACTTTTCAGGTATACCATCGCCTTCATCAGCAAAACAGACCTTCCATGAATTGCCTGCATCCACTATATCAATGTCTATATTTCCACTATATGGGCCATACTTAAGTGCATTGGAGAGAAAATTGACAAAAACCTGTTCTACCAAAGGATTTACCTTTGCAGGATATAGTCCAGAAGAGGAAAGAGAAACTTTAGAGTGCTTTTCTGAGATCTGGATGCTCATAGAGTCAATAACATTGATGATGATGCCTTTGAGGTCTGTCTTTTCAAGAGGAATATTGTCAATGGCATCAAGCTTTGTATAAGAAGCTGCATCTTCTACGAGATTAATTAGCTTCTGATTTGACCGGGATATATTCTTGAGATATTGTAGCTTCTTTATATCTGCCTCTAGTTCAAGTAAAAGGTCTGTATAACCTTTAATTACCCCAGCAGGATTCAAAAGATCATGCCTTAGAATATCAGTGAACAGATCCTTCATCTCATTGGAATGCTTAAGCTCAGCAGCATATTGTTGTAGCTTTTGTTCCATAATATTGCGCTCGGCTACTTCTTGCTTGAGTAAATGGTTATACCTGCGAATATATAATATATACAGGACCAGAAAGACTACTATGATGAAAAGGTGAAGTATCCACAACCAATAGATGTGTACGGTCTGTAAAAGATATAGTTGGCCGTATCCTCCAGTAGATAGGACAGATGTTGCCTTTAAAACTGGACCATACTGTTCTATCGTATCATATGTCTCATTTCCCGCAACTAAATGCAGAAAAGAAAAGGATACAATCAAAAAAATGAACACCAGTTTACACATACTGATTTTTTTCAATATTCGCCCTCTTGAAATAATGTGAGAGGATATATACAAGCCAAATATATACTTTCTCATTGAAGAAAGTTCATTTCCTACTTATTCAAAATGATGAAAAAACAAATAACAAATAAGATAAAAAACAGATATGATATAAGCGCATAATTGACGAAAGGGGGAGGTAGAGAACAATCGAAAAAGCTACATTTGCAGCAGGATGTTTTTGGGGAGTGGAAGCTAATTTCAGAAGACTGAAAGGAGTAATAGCAACATCTGTGGGATATACAGGCGGGCATTTTGAAAATCCGACATATAAAGACGTGTGTACCGGAAAGACAGGACACGCTGAAGCAGTTGATCTCCTGTTTGACCCTGCGATAATAAGTTATACGCAATTGCTTGAAGTATTTTGGAATATTCACGATCCAACCACAATCAACAGGCAGGGACCAGATAATGGTACCCAATATAGGTCCGCTATTTTCTATCACACTGAAGAACAAAGATCTGCAGCAATCTCTTCAAAGGAAATTGTGCAAAAATCGGGTAAATTCAAGAATCCTATAGTTACTGAAATAGTGCCTGCATCAACATTTTACAGAGCAGAGGAATACCATCAGCAATACTTTGAAAAGGGAGGCATTGGTGGCTGCATGATCCATTGAGATCACTCCAGCCGGATGAATTTGAGTAGGTTTGTTCCTCCCTGTTTTCCATGTCCTGCAGTTTGCCCCTGAGTAATTATAACCAGTTCCCCGGGAGCATAAATAGCATATTGCTTGAGTTTTTCAAAGGCTTTTTGCTCCCAATCAGTCACCTGCCCCTCTACAAATATCGGGTGTACCGCATACTGGAAAGCCATGACATTGCACGTATGCGGATACCTGCTAAATCCAATGATCCATGTATCAGACCTGAAACGGGAAACACGCCTACAGGTCTCTCCGGATGCTGTGGGAACGAGTACATACTTAATAGGCAATTGCTGCAGAGCTTCGTTTATCTGCATGGAAATGATATCATCGATCTGCAATTGCATTTTTGTCATAGCTTTTTTCATCAGGTATATACCGTTCTTGGAAGTACCGCGCCATTTTTCAGTTTGCTTGGCTATCTTTGCCATCATTTCAACAGTGGCAAGAGGATATTTACCTACAGCAGTTTCACCAGATAGCATAACGGCATCTGTGCCATCTATAATAGCATTGGCCACATCACTAGCTTCAGCACGAGTCGGACGTATGTTATAGGTCATGGATTCCAGCATCTGTGTAGCTGTGATCACAGGGATGCTAAGAAGATTCGCTTTGTGAATTATTTTCTTCTGCACTATAGGTACATCCTCTATTGGAATCTCCACACCTAGATCTCCCCTTGCAACCATAATGGCATCTGCTACAAGCAAGATGCTGTCAATGTTCTTAACAGCTCTTTCCCTTTCGATCTTTGCAACTAGAAATGCTTTCTTTCCCTTGGAATCGACATGTTCCCTTATCTTTTTTACATCATCTGCCGATTCAATGAAAGATATACTAAAACAGTCAAGTCCCTCCTCCAAAGCAAAATCAACTATGCGTAGATCATTTTCTGTAACTGGTTCAAGGAACACATTGGAACCCGGCAAATTAACACCTTTGTGAGATGTAAGTTCGCCTCCCACGATAACTTTACATTTCACATTTTCTCCTGAAACTTCAAGACATTCCAGTTGTAAGAAACCATCATTTATATAGACCAAGCTGCCGGGAGATACACTTTCTGCAAGTTTAGGAAAATCTACTGGTATAAAAGAGTCATCCAGAAGTTCTGTAGATGAAGTGAGGGTCACTGTGTCTCCCTGTTGGAGATTAAATGGTTCCTTCAAAAGCTTACCAATCCTTATTTTAGGACCGGGAAGATCCACAAGGATAGGAATGATCTTATCCATCTCAGTGGCTATTTTCCGTATTCTGTAGATGACCTCACTGTGATGAGACAGCTCCCCGTGAGAAAAATTCAGGCGAGCCATATTCATTCCACTAAGTATCAAACCCCGGATCATTTCTTCCGATGAAGAAGATGGGCCAATTGTGCATACAATTTTAGTCTTGTGATCAGGAAGTATCATGCTACACTCCAATTGTAAGTTAAGGTTTGTCATTGATGCTTTTTATCATTTCCGTATATTATTTCATTCAGTACTTCCGTTGACCACATATTTTTGACAGTACTTGAATTTGTTTAAATACTACTGCTGCACAATATCAGTACTGTAAACATTCAACACATCACATGGGGTAAGAAGTATGGTTAAAGCGGTATACGAATTGAACGAGCAGCAAAAGAAAGAGCTTGCATCCATTTTTGGAGAAGGTGTCAATTTCAAAACAAAAGAAAGGCACTTTTATACACATGATGTGGGATCACTACCACCTGTAGTAAAAACATTTTTAGGAAAAACCGAGCCTGCAGCTATAGTTAAAGTAAGTAACGAGGAGCAGGCTGTAAAACTCATGGAGTTTGCCAGAAAACATGAGATAGCTATTGTACCACGGGCAGGGGCATCATCAGGATATGGCGGCGTCATACCCACAAAGGGCGGCATCATTGCAGATGTAACTCCTATGCGCAAGATCACCAATGTTGATAAAAACAACATGAAGGTTACTGTAGGGGCAGGTATTGTCTGGGAAAAACTGGAATCTAAGCTGAATAAGGAAGGACTCGCAGTACAGGCTGTACCTTCCAGTGCAATGTCCGCTACAGTAGGAGGATGGCTTGCACAGAACGGTTTGGGATATGGAAGTTATGAATACGGCTGGTCCCAAGACACTATGGAAAGCGCTAGAGTTGTGCTCCCTAATGGAGAAGTAAAGGACTTCAAAGGAAATGAACTGCAGAAGATAGTAGGCACCATGGGTACTATAGGTATCATTACCGAAATTATTCTAAAGGTGAGAAAACTCGAGAAAACTGGAGCCATATCTGCAAAGTTCCCTGATGCCACTAGTATGCAAAAAGCCATTGCTCTTGTGGGAGATCGCAAGGTTCCCCTCTGGTCAGTATCATTTATTAATCCAGAATGGGCACAAATGAAGAACCGGGCACCTCCAAAGACACATTACGGAGAACCTGTGGAAGAACACAGACCAGAACTTCCCAAAGCTTACATTTGTAATTTCGCATATCCTGAATCCAGGGATGTAAGTGCTCTCAAAGACATCATCAAGGAAACTGGTGGAGAGATATTGTCTGATGAGATAGCTAAACATGAAACTGAAGAATGGTTCAGATCCATGAAGGTCAAAAGGCTAGGACCATCGTTCATCCCGGCAGAAGTGGTTGTGCCTGTATCTAGCATCGGAAAGGTTTTAGATGAGATTAAGAAAAAAATAGCTTTGCCTGTACTTGTGGAGGGCATGGTTGCTAAAGGCGACATGGCCGTCCTGCTATGTTTTATGCCTCACTCAGAACGTTCCTTTAAGTTCAATATGGCATTCCCTCTTGCACTAAGCATAGTAAAGATAGCAGAAGAGAACGGAGGCCGGATATACACATCTGGGCTGTACTTTGCAAAAAATGCCGATAAAGTGTTCGGAGATAAGCTAGCAATGGTCCAGGATCTCAAAAAGCAAGTGGATCCAAAAGACATTATGAACCCCGAAACGCTTACAGGTAAATCTCTGATGAAGACCGGACTTTCTATGGCAAAAACCTTTGAGCCGATTGCCCGTTTTGTAGGCAATCGCTCAGGAGTGGGTGCTCAGGAGTTCAAAGACCAGAAAGGCATACCTGGAGATGTGCTATCACACGCTTACACTTGCGCACAGTGTGGTTACTGCGTACGTGAATGCGACCAATATTACGGAAGAGGATGGGAATCACAATCCCCCCGTGGAAAGTGGTTCTTCCTAAAAGAGTACATTGCTGGAAAAGCAGAACTGGATCAGGAACAAGTGGACACTTTTCTGGCTTGTACTACTTGTGAAATGTGTGACCACTATTGTCAACTTGACCTTCCCATTGAACGTTCCTGGATGACACTCAGGGAGAATTTTGTCCAGAAGAAAAAGATGATGACAATCCCGCCATTTGAAATCATGGCTCAGAGCCTTGAAAAAGAAAGAAATATCTGGGCAAATTATAGGAAGGACAGGGATGGATGGCTGCCAAACGATATCCGTGCAAAAATAAAGGATAAAGCCGAAGTAGCTTACTTTGCAGGCTGTACTGCATCCTTTGTGGAAAAGGACGTAGCTGTTGGTGCTGTACGCCTCCTTGATGAAGCAGGAATCGAGTTCACATACCTCGGCGACAAGGAAGCATGCTGTGGAATTCCGATGCTTGTGGCAGGGAAATGGGACATCTTCGAGAAGATCATGAAGATGAATACTGCAAACATGCAAAAAAAGGGAGTTAAGACGGTTGTTACTTCATGTCCTGCATGCTTGTTGATGTGGAAGACCCTCTATCCCCAGTGGGCTGAAAAGTTAGGAATGGAATTCAACATCGAAGCAAAGCATTATTCGGAAGTGCTAGTGGATAAACTGGATGTACTGAAGCCAAAGTTCAAGGTTCCTCTTAACAAAGTTGTTGCGTGGCACGATTCATGCCATATTGGCAGGGCCGGTGCAGGTGTTTATGAACCTCCACGCGAGCTGCTCAAGGCAATACCAGGTGTGCAGTTTAGAGAAATGGAACACAATAGGGAGAATGCACTCTGTTGCGGTTCCGTGGTAACGCTTATAGATGAACCAAAAGTAGCAGGCAAGATAGGTAACGTGCGTCTCCAGGAGGCTGTTGATCAAAATGCAGATATAATGGCTGCCCTTTGCCCATGCTGCATGGTACAGTTCAGGATCACTGCAAGGGATAACAATGTGAACCTGCAAATACAGGATCTTGGCGCATTAGCAGCCCGCAGTCTGGGATATGATATCCCCGACACTACGAATGATGCTCTTATTGCATGGGCTACCTTTGACAAGATGATAGACCTGATGATGCCTGAGAACATGACCGACATGATGGTGGAACTTCTACCTGATATGATCGCTGCCATGCCCTCATACATGCAGGCAATGATGAAGACAGTAAAATATGTACCAGGGATGGATGCGCTTATGAAGCCAATGATGCCGAAAATGATGCCTCTGCTCATGCCCTCCCTGATGCCAAAGGTCATGCCAAAGATGCTTAAGGCAGTGGAGAAAAGAGTGCCAATGCCGGACTACATGCTGGAGCAGATGCCTGACCTCATGCCTGCTGCAATGGCTAACCTGATGCCGAATATGCTTCCACAGATCGCACCTCTGCTGACACCGAAAATGATAGAATACATAAAGACCCACTGAAAATAGAAGATGAAACTGAAACTGAAACTCATCTTCTCCCTTTTTAAACTACTACAACTAATCTGCAATAGAAAAGCTACTCGGTTATGAGCTGCGAATTATTTAAATACAATCGAGAGCCATGATATACCATAAGTGTGGGACAAGCTGCAGATAAAACTTCATCCCTTCGACCTTTTTTATGTTGAACATATCATAAAGAGACCTATGAGACCATGTCTTTGAACAATATAATCATCCGAGGCGCCAAAGAGCATAATCTTAAGAACATCGACCTGACACTACCCAGGGACAAACTCATAGTTATTACAGGGCTCAGTGGTTCAGGTAAATCGTCTCTGGCTTTCGATACCATCTATGCCGAAGGACAGCGCAGATATGTAGAATCATTGTCAGCCTATGCCCGCCAGTTCCTGGGATTAATGGAAAAACCCGATGTTGAATACATAGAAGGTTTGTCTCCGGCGATTTCTATCGAGCAGAAAACCACCAGTAAGAATCCCAGGTCTACCGTAGGTACTGTTACTGAGATATATGATTATCTAAGACTTTTGTATGCCAGAATAGGCATTCGCCACTGCCCAGACTGCGGAAGGATAATAGAACCTCAGAGCGTAGACCAGATCGTGGACAGTATAATGGAAATCAAAGAAGGGGCAAAGGTCCATATACTCGCTCCCCTTGTCCGAGAACGAAAAGGTGAATACAAGAAACTGATTACTGACCTGTTGACAGATGGCTTCTCAAGAGTGCGTATTGATGGAGAGGTATATTCTCTTGAAGAAGCTAAGGATATTGAACTTGGAAGATATTACAAGCACAATATTGACATTGTTGTTGACAGACTAGTCATCAAGGAAGGTATCCGAGAAAGGCTTGCTGAGGATGTGGAGACATCTTTGGAAAAGAGCGGAGGTACCGTGACAGTACAAATACTCGAAGGCGAAGAACTTACCTTCAGTGAAAAAATGGCCTGTCCAGAATGTGGAACTGGGTTTGAGGACCTTGAACCCTCAGCATTCTCATTCAATAGCCCTCAGGGAGCCTGCCCGGAATGTCATGGCCTTGGAACTTCCATGGAGTTTGACCCCGATCTGATCGTACCGGATAAATCCCGGAGCCTGCGCGAAGGTGCGGTGGAACCCTGGAGCACTGCTGATGGATATTACATGCAGTCTCTGGAATCCCTGGCAAAGCACATGGGATTCTCCATGGACACGCCATACGAGCAACTACCTGAAAAGGCAAAGCATGTGATAATGTACGGTACGAATGAATACATACCCTATGTCCATGTCGGCCGTACGGGAGGCGTATGGCAGCACACTGGCAGATTCAAGGGAGTTATTGCCAATATCTCCAAGACCTACGAAAACACTGAATCTGAAAACACAAAGGAAAAGATGACACGGTACATCAGTACAAAACCGTGCCTGGTGTGTAATGGGAAAAGACTGAAGCCTGCAAGCCTTGCAGTCACTATTGATGAGAAGAATATAATCGACATCACAGACATGTCTGTGGAGGAAACTCTGTATTTATTCCAGAATGTTGAAACAAAACTCAATGAAAGGGAATACACTATTGCCCGCCTGATCCTTAAGGAGATCAAAGCAAGATTAGGATTCCTTATGGACGTTGGTCTTGATTACCTGACACTGAGCAGGTCATCAGCTACACTTTCTGGGGGAGAGGCTCAGCGTATCAGACTGGCCACACAGATAGGGTCCAGCCTTATGGGAGTGCTGTATATATTAGACGAACCCAGCATAGGACTACATCAGAGAGACAATCTGAGACTAATCAATACGCTGAAACATCTGCGGGATATTGGGAACACTGTTTTAGTAGTAGAGCATGATGATGAGACAATAGAAAGTGCCGACCATGTTGTGGATATGGGTCCAGGAGCAGGCATCCACGGAGGAGAGATTGTTGCAGAAGGCACACCACAACAGATAATGGAAAACAAGGACTCGCTCACTGGAAAATACATGAGTGGGAAACTTAGCATAGAAGTTCCGAAAAAACGGCGAAAACCCACCGGGAAGCTTACTCTCTGTGGTGCCAGCGAGAATAATCTCAAAAACCTGGATGTTGAATTCCCCCTTGGTATCATGTTGTGTGTTACAGGAGTATCTGGTTCCGGAAAAAGCACGCTCATCAATGAAACACTGAACAAGGTGCTGGCAAAGGAGCTAAACAAGGCTAGGGAAAGGCCAGGAAAATACATGTCGATTAGCGGACTCGAACAGGTAGATAAGGTAATCACTATAGATCAATCACCTATTGGCAGAACTCCGCGATCAAATCCTGCTACCTACACTAATTTGTTCACGCCCATAAGAGAATTATTCGCACAGACAAAGCTTGCAAAAGCAAGAGGATACCAAGCAGGCAGGTTCAGCTTTAACATACGTGGAGGCAGGTGTGAAGCATGCTCCGGAGACGGCACTATCACCATAGAAATGAATTTCCTTCCTGATGTGTACGTGCCCTGTGAAGTGTGTCATGGAAAGCGTTATAATCGGGAGACCCTGGAGATCACTTATAAGGATCGTAATATAGCAGATGTTCTGGATATGACGGTGGAAGAAGCGCTGGAGTTCTTTGAGAACGTTCCTGCTATCCAAAGGAAACTTCAGACCTTATATGATGTGGGCTTGGGATATATAAAGGTTGGACAATCCTCAACGACACTATCCGGCGGTGAAGCACAGAGGGTAAAACTTGCCACTGAACTTAGCAGACGTTCTACAGGTAAAACAGTGTACATTCTGGATGAACCCACAACGGGATTGCATTTCCATGATGTTAAAAAGCTGCTGGAAGTACTCCAGCAACTGGTGGAAAGCGGCAACACCGTCATGGTCATCGAACACAATCTGGATGTCATAAAGACGGCTGACTGGATAATCGACCTTGGACCAGAAGGTGGAGAAAAGGGCGGAGAAATTATAGCCCAGGGAATTCCGGAGAAAATAGTAACAAATGATATATCATATACTGGAAAGTTTCTGCAAAGAGCACTGGAAAGAACTTCAAATAGATGATATCTGTCAAATAGAACCGTGCAATTCAAAATTGAAATTCATCAGAAGTCATGTTAATTTGCGCATAAATAGACTTACTTGGCAATTATGGAGAATCATTATATAATGATACAACATTGATAAAAAATTGCCTTTGCGTATTCAAAATAGTCAAAACCCCGTGGCAGATAAATATGGACGAGAATAAAAACCTTAAAAAACTGGTTGTATCCTCGGAGGACCTCTTCCAGAGCTCTGCTGAAAATATTGACTACCAAAAGATAATAGATAATCTGACTGAAATATCGGGTGCAAAATACGCTGGTTTCAACCTTTTTGATGATAAAAACAAATGTTATACTACAGTGGCTATTTCTGCTTCTTTAGATAAAATCAAAAAGGCTAGCTCAATAATAGGAATTGAGCTTTTGGGAAACAAGTGGGAAGCTAACGATGCTGTTGAAACAAGGATGCGAAAGAGAAGCATTACTCGTTTTCGCGCTCTGCATGAACTAACTGATGGAGTAGTTTCGCAAAGGAGAATAAAGCTCTTTTCGAAGGTATTCGGCATCGGAGAAGTAGTAGTTGCAAAAATAGCGAAAGATAATATTATAATCGGCTATTTTGTCCTTTTAATGCCTGCCAGCCAGACACTGGTAGATAATGATTTAGTAGAGATTTATACAAGGCAGGTGGGACTTGCACTAAGCCGTAAAAAAGCAGAAGATGCACTTAAGAGAAGGCTTAAATACGAACTCGCAACCGTACAGTGCATGCGCCTTTTGCTTAATCCTGAAAACATGGATGCAATTTTACCCAGAATACTGGAGATCATCCACAACACTGTAGGAAATAGTAGATCATATGTATTCCAAAATGAAGACGATTTGAAACTAGGTGCGTGCGTGTCGATATGTGCAGTAATTGCTGAGGAAAGGACACCACCAAAAGATGAACTGTTTTTCAAACATCTTCCCTATAGCGAAGTACCGACAAGACTTTTGGAAACTCTGCAAGCTGGGAAGTACTATTCATATATTGTAGAAGAACTGGATGAGCTAGAGAGAACTTTTTGGGAAAAACAAGGTATTTTTTCCATCTTAATTCTTCCTATTTTCTCTGGATACACACTATGGGGTTTTATAGGATTTGAAGATTTTAAGAACAAGAGACAATGGTACCAAGAAGACATAAATCTTCTTCAGGTTGTTGCAGATGGTATTGGTGAGGCAATCCTCCACAGGAAAGCAGAGGAAGAGCTGAAAGAGAGCGAAGCTAAACTCAGCTCTATGATAGAAAATATTGCAGATGTTATTGCAATCACAGATAAGGATGGGATAAATAAATATAAAAGCCCAAACATTGAAAAATGGTTTGGCTGGACTCAAGAGGAAGTTATCGGGGCTTCTATATGGGACAGAATCCATCCTGACGACCTGGAACATATGAAAAAAACTATCTGCCACACAATATTAAGCAGACCAAAAGCTACGATAACTTCTGAATCACGATACCATTGCAAAGATGGCAGTTACAAATGGATAGAATTCACAGCTACTAATCTCTTGCATGACCCCGTCATAAAAGGGATTTTGTTGAACTATCGCGACGTAAATGTTCGTAAAAGAGCAATAGATGCTTTGCAGGATAGTGAAAGAAAGTTTAGAGATTATATTGAAAAAGCACCACATGGCATCTTTACCATGGATGAGAATAATAGATACATAGAAGTTAACAAAAATACTTGCACTCTTACAGGGTATTCCGAAGAAGAGCTATTGGGAATGAATGTAATTGACCTAATAGCTCCTGAATGTAGAAATATGGCACATGAAAGTTTTGAGGAGCTTAAAAATACTGGTTTTACCTCAGTTGAACTGCTTCTCGTGCGCAAAGATGGAAGTGTAAGATGGATAAGGAGAGACGCTAATAAACTATCAGATAACCGCTATCTTGTGTTTTCAAGTGATATTGCAGAAAAGAAAAAGGCAGAGCACTCATTAATTCAAGCTAAAATGCTGGCAGAAGAAAATAATAGAATAAAGTCAGAATTTTTGGCAAATATAAGCCATGAGTTGCGTACTCCCCTTACTACCATTATAGGTTTTTCAGAACTTTTGAGTACTTGTATGTATGGTGATCTCAATGAAAAACAACTTGCTTTTACCAATCATATAGAAAGAAGTGGTAAACATCTTCTTGAGATAATAAATGATGTACTAGACCTGTCTAAAATAGAAGCAGGTAAAATGGAACTTGATTGCTCTCTATTTTCCCTTTCAGAAACATTTGAGGAAATGCTTACATTGATGTCACCAATAGCCATCAGGAAAAAAATTGATCTTACACTAGAGAACAGCGCGAGATCAACTGAAATATTTGCTGATAAGTTGAAGTTCAAACAGATCATGTACAATCTGCTCAGCAATGCTATTAAGTTTACACCTGATAATGGCAGGGTTTCAGTTGTTGCCAAACAGATGGATAATATTATACAGATATCGGTTTCCGACACAGGAATTGGAATCCCCAGCCATAAACTAGAAGAGATATTTGACCCTTTCACTCAGGTTGATTCATCGACCATAAGAAAATACGGAGGTACAGGTCTTGGACTTGCGCTTGTAAAAAAATTCGTGGAACTGCACAAAGGAAAGATATGGGTGGAAAGCGAAGAAGGAAAAGGCAGTACTTTCACATTTACTCTAGTGGAACAAGTACGAGGAGTGAAATTAGAGTATACTTTATAGACAGTATTATACATGTACTGATAAATATAGACCGAAATAACTATAGATTATTTTCATATATATATATAGTCAATATGAAAACTTCATATATCTTCGATTCCATGTAAAGATTGAGCGGTACAAACCGAAGGAGGGATTTGTAATCGCTCTAGACCATAAATGGAATAGACACCAACGCCACAACCTCTGGGACAAACTCCAAAAGTTGAAAGAAGTGTGGACAAAAGCCTCTCTAGAAATATATAATAGGGCGCTGGAACAAAATACAAAATCCAGTATTTGAAGGCTCTAACTCCGTTAGCATTAAAGCCACTTTCCTATAGGGAAGGTTACAGCCGGAATTAATCCCGCCTCATCCGGCAAAATTCCTCACTTCTTTCAGAAGGAGTTTTTATTCCTTTTTTTGAAATACAATGCTTCTAGAATGTATTTCTTGTTACGGTAATATGGAGAATGCCAAATTTGGAAACCGGTTTACTAGAGATAGATAGAGTGGATACTTACCCATACTTATTCAA
Source organism: uncultured Methanomethylovorans sp. (assembly GCF_963678545.1). Taxonomy (NCBI): domain Archaea; kingdom Methanobacteriati; phylum Methanobacteriota; class Methanomicrobia; order Methanosarcinales; family Methanosarcinaceae; genus Methanomethylovorans; species uncultured Methanomethylovorans sp. Next base: position 1,131,228 of record NZ_OY782870.1, on the reverse strand, counting down.
TATGCATATAGATTATTTGTACAAACGTTATATAATTCATTCACGTTTTAAAATATGCAAATTTCATTTGGAATTTGTTTCCAAACACGTATCTCTTGAAAAAATGATAGGAAAATGGTGTAATAAAACCTGCTAGCAGTATCTAAACCCTGAAAGAATAGGTTTTGAGCACAGGCAACTCTTATTTGGTTTCATACTTGGCAATAAGGGAAGGTGCTGTAGAGGTTTAATAGCATTAAATAGCATTTCTGGAAAAGAGGACAATTACGTCCTCTTCAATTTCTGCACAACAACTTCAACTTGCTCAACTGCAGTTCCGATATATTTGTCTGGATCTACCAGACTGTTGATATTCTCTTCGCTAAGGTAATTTGCAACATCGGGTTTTGAAAGCAACACTTCCTTAAAATACTTCCCGGTCTCATGGGCCTCCATTGCACTGGAACGCACGATCTCATGAGCTTCCTGGCGACCTACGCCTCTCTTTGCAAGCTCGATCATTACAGCCTCCCCCATATTCAGGCCTCTTAGCAAATTGAGGTTGCGACGAATATTTTCAGGATAGAACCTAAGGTTCTCGATAACACCTATACCCAGCTTGATTATGTGATCAGTGAGCACACATGCTTCTGGGAACACTATCCTTTCACATGAGGAGTTGGTTAGATCACGTTCATCCCATAGAGTATTGTTCAAAAGCTCAGGTTCGACCATAGCACGCACAATCCTTGCAAGGCCGCATATCTGTTCGGACTTGATGGGATTGCGCTTATGAGGCATTGTAGAAGAGCCTACCTGCTTTTTCTTGAAGCTCTCCTCAACTTCAGCTATCTCTGTTCTTTGGAGAGAACGTATCTCTACGCCTATTTTATCAAGAGTTGTTACAGTGTTGGCCATCCACATGACAAATTCAGCATGTCGGTCACGCTGTATGATTTGATTAGACACATCTACAGAACCGACATCAAGATATTCCATCACACGTTTCTGTATCTCAATGCCATCCTTACCAAAAGCGGCCTGCGTACCTACAGCACCGGTCATCTGGCCTACAAGCAGGCGGGGTTTAAGCTGTTCCAGACGCTCAATATGACGTGCTACTTCAGAGGCCCAGATAGCAAACCTTAACCCATAAGTGGTCGGTACGCCAATCTGCCCATGAGTCCTGGCTGCACATACTGTATGCTTATGAGCTTCAGCCTGCACAATCAGCACATCAAGTAACTTATACATTTTGTCTTCGAGAACCTTCACAGCTTCCTTGAGCTGGAGACCTGTAGCTGTATCCAGAATATCATTAGAAGTGGCACCAAAATGTACCCATTTCCCAGCATCTTCCGGACATTTCTCTGAAATTCCGATTACAACAGCCATCATGTCATGATGAATTTCATCCTCTATCTCTTTCACACGATCAAGTTCCACAAGACTGGTACTTGCCGAAATAATCTCTGCAGCGTTCTTAGGAATCAAACCGATGTCTGCTTCGGCTTTAGCAAGTGCAGCCTCTACCATCATCAATTTATCAAGGCGATTAGCTTCGCTCCAGACAAATTTCATCTCTTCTGTACCGTAACGGTATTCAATGGGGTGAATTGCCATATATACATCTCCTGAAGTTGTTTTTAACGTCTTTTTGACGTATAGTAAGTTTGAATCAATAAATATGCTTTGAGTGACAACTTATGTTTTTAAAATAGACTAAAAGAAAATAGCAGACCTAAAAACTAGGACTGCAGATCAAGTTCCCTGACTGAAAGAAGGTGTCTGAGCCTGTTGAAACTCAGAAATACTTGTATTTTGAGGAACTGTTGCATTTTCAGCATACCATCTGGTTGGAAGTGTATAATTCAAAGATTCACTGTACGCAGTCGGAAGGAAGAATTTTGTTCCGCGATCATTTAATGCTGCTTCAAAGCCAGGGTCCAGAGAATCCAATGTTTGCTTACACACATCGGCTTCAGCTGACTTACCTATCCTATAAAGAGCAAAACGCTTATTATAAAGCGTTGAAGCAGAGGTTGGGTCTATAGCAAGAGCACTATCATAACATGATATAGCTGTTTCCACCTGACCCATCACATTCAATATGAAACCTTTATTGTACCAGGCAGTTATGCATGTGGGATCCATTTCAAGGGTTTGGTTGTAGTAATAAAGAGAACCTTTATAACTGCTTACCAAATACGAAATCGTGCCCTTGTTGTACATAGCAGATACTGAGTTGGGATCAACTGCCAGCAGCTTATCATATCCATCCAGAGCCTGCTGATAATCGCCTTTAAGATAGTAAGAGAAAGCCTTGGTTCCCAGTAGACGAGTATCTGATGGGTTTGACTGGAGTAACTGATCGTAGCAAGCAATTGCATCATCGTGCCTGCCCATCCTATCAAGTGCCAACCCTTTTTGATAGATGACATCTGTATTTTCAGGCTGTTCTGAGATGATCCGATCATAACAACCTATAGCCTCATCAAACTGCCCAAGCTTCTCGTATACAGCACTCTGCTTATATAGCAAAGTAACATTTCCGGGATCAATTTCAAGTGCCTTATCATAAGAAGATATAGCATCTTGATATTTCTCAAGAGCAGAATAAGCATCACCAAGGTTACGTAAAGCTTGGGAGTTCTTTGGGTCCAGAGATAATGCCATATTTGCATATTGAAGAGCTTCATTATATGAACCTGTACTTAAAAGCACATTCCCTTTCTGTACCATAGCAGGAATGTCCTGAGGGTCAAGAGAAAGCACATTGTCAAAGCACATCAAAGCTCTGTCAGAATCACCAGTGCTGAAAGATATGACTCCAAGAGAATACCATGCAGGAGAGTAACCTGGATCAAATGATACAGCACTTTCATAGCATTCGATAGCCGAAAGATCCATACCTGAATCTGCCAGTGCAGAGCCTTTATCGCACAAAACTACAACTGAGGTCGGATCAAGCATAAGAGCCTTATCATAACAAACAATAGCTTCGTCATACTTGTCAATACTCTGGTAAGAAATGCCCTTGGCATCCCATACATCTATGCAGTCTACATCGAAAACTTCTGATTGCAGAACGTTATTATCACTAATTGATTTGATAATAGACTCAGGTACCTCATTAGTACCAATAGAACTAAGAACTGCACCCTTGAAGATCTGAAGCATGGTAGCTTTATCAGTCTGCATGCGGTCCATTTTTTTGGTAGCATTATCTGCTATAATTAGATTAGTATCTACATTAATGCGGAAATTGGCTTCAGGGTAGTATGAATTTATTGCAAGTGCCTGTTCATATGCAGAGATAGCTTCTTCATAGTTACCAAGCTTGTCAAGCACTATGCCTTTATGATACCATACATCTGCAGATTCTGGATGTAACTCAAGTAATTGATTATAAGTGGTAAGAGCCTCAGTGTACCTTTCCATAGTTTCCAAGTTAGAAGCTTTTGCATAAAGAGCAGATGAAAACCCGGGGTTTGCTTTTATAGCTTTATCATAACTTTTTATTGCCTCTGCAGGAAGGCCGAGCTTATCAAGATCCATACCTCTTTCAAACCATACTCTGGCACACGACTCTATATTGAGGGCTTGACTGTAACTATCAACCGCTTCTTCATACTTTTGAAGCATATCAAAAGCTATGGCACGGTTGTACCATACTATAGCAAAATTTGGTTCAAGTTCTATAGCCTTATCGTAGGAAGATATTGAATCCTCATACTTCCCAAGTTTATAAAAAGCTGTACCCTTATTGTACCAGATATCTGCTGACTCGGTCTTGAATTGAGGAGTCACGGTATAACATTCCATTGAAATGATTTCATCTATAAAAAGATAAGAAGACATATTTGCAACATATACACCACTTAGACCATCGGGATTTAGCTGCAATGCATGATCATAACAGTCTATTGCTTCAGAATAACGGCCAAGAGAATACAAATCTCTACCTTTATTATCCCAGGAACTCGCATTTAGAGAATCAAGTTCAAGTACCTGATCATAACAATTGATAGCTTCAGTATATTGCTGCAGGTTATCATAACTCAGTGCCTGTAGATACCAGGCATTGATATTGTAAGGATCCTGAGATATAATCAAACTATAAGCTTCAATGGAAGAAGGATAATCACCAAGAATGGTAGATACTCTTGCTTTCCCTGAGAGAGCACCTAAATTTGTAGAGTCAAGCTTGAGAACATTGTCATAATCTTGACGCGCTTTTTCATATTTACCAAGTCCATCATAAGCTGTTGCCCTCGAAAACCAAATATCAGGATTATCTGGAACCAATGTCAAAGCAGTATCGAAAGACGAAATTGAATCGTTATATCGCCCTACCTGCAAATATGAATAACCTGTATCGTACATGGAATTTGCATAGTTTGAGAAAATGCCCAGTATCTGATCATAACAAAGCATCGCCTCATCGTGTCTTCCTAAACCATCGAGAGATTTACCCTTGTGATAGACCAGTTGAATATATTCAATGTTAAAAGTTGTAATATTTACATCATTTAAAGATGATTCATTGGAAGAAGAAGTATTAGATGAATCAAAAGAAGGATTTGAAGATAGTACATCGAATTTCTGAAGAGCCACTTCATAAATATCAAGAGATTCCTGATATCTGCCTAAAGCCTCCAACATGACACCTTTTTTATAATTGTATTCAGTGGAATTTGGCTGTATAGCAAGAATAGCTTCATATGATCCAAGAGCGGACTGTGGATCGCCCATAAGATACTGTGTTGAAGCTTTGTTCTCAAGGACCTCTATTGAATTCGAATCAAGTGAAAGAGCATTATCAAATGATTGCAGTGCTTCAGTATAAGATCCATTGCGAGCCATTTCAAGACCCTGATCATTGAACAAATTAGCCTCATAACCCATACCATTAGCACATGGAACTAAAAGCAAAACTAACATAATTAATGCACAAGCTGAGATGAATAACTTGTCTAATGCCATCTGAATACCTGTAAGAAAACTATAGTAATTGTAACCTTATTGCCTAATAATAGATAAGAGTTTTGTTCTGTTTTAAACGAACAAATTGTATACTGACCCATAGTCAAATTGACCAATGAATTTAGTAAGGAGAAGACACGAGTTGTATAAATAAATTATCAGAGTAAAATAATAAACATTATCTCAACTAATTTTTGTAAATAGATACTTCCAAACTTTACTAAACATGTGTAATCACTAAAATTAGACATTCATTAAGAAAAGAGTATAGAAAACACATCATACTGAACTAAAAACATATACAGTCCAGTACCTATGAAAATACTGAGCATTGCATTTCGTTTCCATAGATGCAGAACTGTTATTACCATTATCGTAAAAAGCTCCGGAGTTCCGTAGGGGGGCAAAAACCATTGGACATCCTTCAGACAATAGAGAACTAATATTAAAAGTATCATTGCAGGAAGGTTCTTTTCAATTGTTGATAATAGTGCAGGGGTTTCCACTGAGCTGAAAAAGATAAAAGGTAAAGCCCTTGTAAAAAAAGTCGCAGATGCTATAACTATTGTAACAGCAAGCAGATGCATCTGATCGTCGGTCATATGCGCCCCTTATTGCCCATACCTAAATTCGCAGCAGTGCGTTTAACCTGAATTATCTTTTCATGTGCAACCAGTATAAGCGTACCGATTAGAATTGAAATCAGAAGCATATTTTTGGGGCTGAATAGCAGAATAGAGATCACACCCGCAATAATAGCAGCTATAAAAGGAAAACGGGACTGGGAATTGTAATACTGCTCAATAGTCAATACCACAAACAATGCAGTCAGTACAAAAGTCATACCATTAAGATTAAAATCAAGTACTGACCCAAGCACAGCTCCAATAACTGAACCAGTGACCCAGTAAAAGTGGTCCAGCAAAGCTATGTAAAAATAAAACTTACTTTTGGAAGCCCCCTCTGGAACAATTGTAGTCGTAAGGAGAGCATATGTTTCGTCAGTAAGTCCAAATATAAGATAAGGTTTAACCTTGCCTGTGTCAGAGAACTTTTCAAGCATGGAAAGACCATAAAATGAGTGCCTGAGGTTAATAAGAAGAGTTAAGGTAAGAAACTCCATGAGTCCTGCGCCAGCCGCCAGCAGTGCCACTGATATGAACTGTACTGATCCTGCGTAAATCAAAGTACTCATCAAAAGAACATAAGCCCAGTGATATCCAGCTCCTGTAAACAGGAAACCAAAAGCTATACCCAATGGGATATAACCCAGAAACACTGGAAACGTGACCTCAAGTGCACTTAGAAATAATTTTTTAGTTCCATACTTCATGATATAAAACACAACTCTGATCATTAATCGCTTATTTTGTTATCAGATCCTGTACCTAAATACAAATGAGAAATTAAGGCACTTGAAGATGTTTCTTTCAAAACAAATGTCGGAGAACGCTATAACGCGTTCACCAAATGACATATAGTTACTGCTCCAGAAATATCACATAGCATTTTTTTGTGCCTTTGTGAAGTGCTCAATAGCCTGTGCCAGCTCAATGTGGTCTTTAGCATAGTCAGCAACGTCCATCTTTTGGAGGTATGCATCACATGCCTGTACTAATGCTTGCGCTCCGGCTTTGGTACCTCCGGGATGTGCATGCACCCCTGAACCCATAGTTGTGATAAAATCCACATTCTCCATGACATCGATAAAAGGTTTCAATTTGACAGGATTAAGTCCACCCGAAACAATGGGACAGCATTTTTTCATACCCCTCCAACTGTCATCTTCCAGAATGATATGATGAACTGAATCTTCGGATACAAGATGGATAGCATCCTTATCAGTTTCAGGTATCTTGGCCCACGTTTGCTCAAAGAAATGACCTGGAGATCTCATATACAAAATACCATGAGCTGCAACAACATCTTCCTCAGGACTACCTTGCATTTTTCCAACACCTGCTGTGCCTGTGTGTATACCTGAAGCACCGGCAAGACGCGCAAACTTGGATAAAACCAATACAGAGAAACCTATTGGATTTTCAGGCCGCGTAAAAGCTCCGTGAGCTGCCCTGTGGAAATGAATGAATACACCTGGATAACGCCTTCTGAGAGTCTGTACAGCCATCCAACCAGCAGTTATCCCATCAATTAGGAATGCATAGCTTCCGGGTTCAAATCCTGCATATATTATCATTTCACATCTTTCGATCATCGTGTCAAAATCCGCAGCTGAAACATTAAAAGAATGAACCTTTTTTCTTCCGGTTTCCCTGACAGCCTTGTCCATGGCCTCTTTTACGTGTTTTACCATTTTGTCATAAGGACAGAAATCCTGATTTGCCTGTGGTTCGTCATTTTTAACAAAATCCCCCCCACCTGCCCAGAAATCATAACACACCTCTGCATACTCTGCAGAAGTAAGTCCCATCTTTGGTTTTACTATAGTACCAAGGACCGGCCTTCCATATACATCCAGATATTTGCGCATATCATCCAGAGTATAGCTTGGACCGTCATACTGTTCAAGCATCGAAGAAGGGAACCATACATCAAGTAATTTAAGGGCTTTGACCTCCTTCATTCCCAGAATATTTCCAACTATATATGTAAGAATATTCTGGACATTTCCTCCTCTGTCAAAAAGCCTCCAGGGATAGGCAATCCATACCAGATTCCTTTCCAGATCCAGCTGGTAGACCAATGCGTTCATGGTTCTGGAAAAAGGGGTTTCAGTGTTAACCTTGAAATTGGTTCCTGTAGATGACTCCGCTGCTATTTCCGCAGCTGCCTGCAGCATGTTCAACTTTCCACCCGGGATCAGGTGGAAAACTCCCAGTAGATATTCCCCATTACGTGGGTCTGAAAGCTGCAGATTCACATAAGCCTGCTGTTTAGAATTAAGTGAAGTGATAAGATTTTCATCAATCGAAGTCATATTAATAACAACAATTGACATTGTATTTGAGTTTTTGGAATCTGGGCTCTGTAGAAATCCTCTCTTTTCAAGGAACTAATCAAATTGACATTTTTATGAAATGAATTTGTATCTATCGCTCAACAACAAGCATTTATTTACATGAAAGTCGCTGATTCTATAGATATATTTGATTTATCTATTCTTATATATGCATAAAATCCCTCAGAAACAGTGAGATTTTTAGAAACTTGTAAATTGGAGTCAAGTGAAACCCTATATTTTAATACGCTTTTCGGCACTTGACGCATTTTTATAAATGTTGTTACGTCTCTTTCAATCCTTAACTGCTCTCGAGCTTTTAAGTTAAAGGTCTCATTATAAAGTGTTTCATTTGAGAGGGAGATCACTTCTACTTTTAGAGTATATGGTGTATAATCTTCATTTATAACGTAGAATAATGGAAGTCCTTTATCTAAAATAACTGGTAATAGAACAATTAATACTAGTAGTAATATAACAAATAATACTGGAACCCATATTAATTTTTCTTTTTGTTTCATTGTAATTTTCAGCCTATATATGTTGATTTTAAATGGTTTTCAACAGAGCCGGAATCTGGAAAATAGAAATAGCAGATATGTTAACTGAGCATGAGGAAAACATTCATTTTGGTTTATACGAGTAGCCATCCTTTGCTAGTTTAGCCAATATGCCTAGTTGAATTATCTCAAATATAAAGTCAAGAACAGTATTAGCAAGGTCACCGGTAACGGGGATCTGGGCAATTGTCAAATCTGTACCTAAGTTGGCCAGCGCGAGGACTATGAAACCTATAACAAGATTCCTTATTTTCTTTTCCTGAATTAACATTCTTAAAAAACCGATCTTACTCATAACCATCCCTATACTTTATAATGCCTTCTTCCTCATATGGAATAATCTGGAATTCCATAGTCCATAATAGTTACTGATCTCATCCATAATGTATTTCGCAATCAATACAGAGTCTTCTTCCAATTTCCATGAATCCCACTGCCGTTCAACGAGAACCTCTTCGGAATCACATTTCATATCATCCTTATTGTCGCCATATCCATTAGTTAAAATGGAATTTGAGCAGTTAAAGATCTTTACCATAATCTTTACTTTACCAATGTAATTGATCTTGGAATAAAACGTTGATGTGAACTTGAGAGTTTGCAACAAGTTGCAGGCGAGGAGTTCGTCATCGAACCTTTTGATGTAATTCTCTTTATAAAAACTGCCACAGCTTTTCATAGAATGAACCAGTCCATTCCTGTGGATCTCAACTTTATTACTGGCATTGTGAAGATGATCTTCATCATCCCATTTTATACCAAATTTTGAGGGTCTGATCGAATAGGTAAGATAACCTTGGCAATCTTTTACCTTGCTGGAGTGTAGTTCCATAAGCTCACGACCAAATTCGGGAGATGGTTCGAATATCTGCCCATCAATCTTCAGAGGGGTTATGACTACATGACCTTCAATTCCATGTAATTGCAGTTCATGAGGGAGTTTGTTCTGACTGGAGTATATAGCTTCCTCAATATATCTTTCAAGCTTTCTCATTCCGAAAAAGCGTGACTGATATAACCACTCCACCTCATTTTCATCCATCGGAGTGGCCGAGAAATTATACCTTTTGTAGTATCGTTTGTCCTGGTTATTGTAATAGGGCTTACTTTGCCCTTCAGGAATATGAACTAATAATATAACTCTATCAGAATCAGGGAGAAGTATCTTTTTTATCTGAACACTTACTCGGGGGATTATGTTGCCCAGAATTATTTGCTCAAGTCGTTCCTTGTTGAAATCGCTATTAATTCCATTGATCGACTGGGGATGACCACCCTTCCCTGTTTCTGCTATCCCGTAAACAAGATAGCCACCTTTAGTATTAGAGAACGCTGTGACCTATTTTATAATACTGTAATCATTAAGTTCCTGCTTGTAATCCAGTATCATGGATTCTTCTATCTGTTGATCAGACAATTCTTGAACATCATCAAAAGTAACATCAGAAACTGGTTTATCGAACAGCATATCGAATCAGTGTATTCCATGATTAAGTTAGATTAAGAGTGATTCACCAACCTGATAAATTTATGGGTTTGAATGATCCCTGCTCTAATCAAAATCTTTTAGCTTCGTATAGCACTGAATCATTATACAAAAAATATAATACTACTTAAACCGTTAATGACAAAAAACCATACTTGGAGATATAATGAACTATGCCTAGCGGAAAAAACCATGAAATTATAAACATTACAGTGCTGATGGTTATATTGGCGGGCCTTTATTATTTCTCAACTTGGCAGAAAAATGAAATAGTCACAAAGTATCTGGACACTTACACGATAATGGTTTTTTCTGCCTGCTACCTATTCGCAACATTCTTCCTAAGCCCTGATCTAGATACAAAAAGCAGGCCCTACAAAAGATGGAAGATACTCAGAATACTCTGGTGGCCTTACAGGATCATGTTCAAACACAGAGGCTACTCCCATAATCTAGTTCTCGGACCCCTTAGCATAATATTGAACCTTGTACTGATAGCAGTTGTAATAATTTTGCTTACAGGTGTCGAAGTGAAGGATATTCCATTAAAGTTAGCTGTTGCAATAATTGTAGGAATAGTCTTGTCAATAGATGTTCATATAATATCTGACAGCTTGGTCTCAAAAACTAAACATGTGTTCAAATAGAACGAAGCATCCTGTGGAAATGATCGATGGGTTGAAACGTGGTCATTGCTATATGAAAATAGCATATAAAATCATGATTAAAGAATAAAGGGAGGTCATGCTGTGGAAAAAATACAATACATAAATCCCACCAATATGGTAAAACCAATAGGATACTCACATGCAATATCCATTAGTGGGAATCACAAGACAGTATATATTGGCGGACAAAATGCCATTGATGAAAATGGTAATCTTATTGGTAAGAATAACCTCGAAGAACAAACAGAACAAATACTGACCAACATAGAAAAAATACTTAAAAGCGTGGGAGCAGAACTTGATAATATTGTAAAATTCAATATCCATATTCTTCAGGGACAAAAACCGCAAGAGGGATTCCAAGCTTTCCAGAAAAGATGGGGTATGAATAAAAATTATCCGACTATAACAGTTGTTTTTGTGGCAGGGCTCGGAAATCCAGACTGGCTGATCGAGATCGATGCAATAGTAGTAATGCCAGAATAAGGTATACTAAATACGCTTATTCTTCTAGGACTGAAAGACATGGCTAAATACGTAGCTTTCCTAAGAGGTATCAACGTAGGGGGACATAATAAAGTTCCAATGGCTAAGCTTCGGGAAGTCCTTGAAAAGCAAGGTTTCCAGAATTTAAAAACACTTCTTGCCACGGGGAATGTTGTCTTTGAAGAAGAGAAGAATACGATCAATAACCTCCCAAAGATCCTGCAAGAAAGTTTTGGCTTTGAGATCGAGACCATCATCCTACCATTTGAAAACATTACAAAGATTGTAAAGTCTAATCCTTTCGAAGCTATTGAAATTACACCAAAGATAAGGCTTTACGTAACATTTCTGGGAGAAACGCCTAAAACAAAACTGAAAATTCCTTATTATCCGGAAGATGGTTCCTATAAGATAATTGAACTGACAGATAATGCACTCTTTAGTGCCATTGATATTGAAAAGATGGGAACTACACAACTGATGAACATTCTCGAGAAAGAATTTGGCCGGAACATAACCACAAGAAATTATAATACGGTTATGAAAATAGCGGAACTATAGTTTTAGGGTCCTTGTAGCATCCTTACTCAGAGAAGGCTTGTAAAGCCTTCTTTTCCTTAATACCAAGGTTTACAGTCATCCCCACAAAAAGTACAGCTAAAGAACAGTATTTTTGAATAGATCTCCTTGTATCTCGGTGTAAATTCTCCATGGAATATGCTTTCTTCGCCAATTTGAATATGTCTTCTATGATAGACCTTACTTTTCGGAAGTTTTTCCAGTCACTTATCAGTTGCTTGAACTTGGCAATGATCCTCTTGTAGATTGCTATTTCGGCCTCTGTATCTCTCTTTGAATCAAATATTTTCAGCGGGTATGCCATCATGTTGAAGAGCTTACTGAAATTGCAGTTTTTGCGTGGGAAGATCAATGGAACTATTTTGAACTCTTTAATTGATATTGTGTAATTTTCATAGGAGTAATAACCCCTATCAGCAAACAATATATCTCCTGTCTTCGTTATCCTTCTTTTTTAAGCTCTGAAAGAATCATCGGATATATCTAGCTTCCGGCACATTTGCTTCATTTAATAAAAACATCAAATGTTTCAGTGTTGAATATTCAAGATCAAGAGTGAGTTTCATTCCTATAAAGAATCCTCTATGTGTTGAATATCCCCATTTGTATTCTTTGTCTTCCAGACTATTCTTGCTTATCTTTTTTGCATGCCAGTTCAGGTTGAGGTTTATGTCTGTACTATCAATTATGATGCCTCTAGAACCACTTTTTCTATGTGGACACAGTTCATTTAATATGTCAAGAACAAAATAACTGAAGTTATCAGGATCATATTGACTAAAGGTCGTATACATTTCACTTTCTGATGGCACTGTGCTTATTTTAAGGAATTTCCTAAGACTTTCTCTTTCTTCTGTTTCTTTGACAGCGTATGACACATTGCTTGAAAAGAACATGCTCAAGAGAACTATTTTTAGAGCAGATACTGATTTCTGGAGGGGCAAAATGCCCCTCCTTGAAAGAATTTGCCTGGAATTTCTCGAGTCGAAAACATTTAGTATTTCAGACAGCAATTTCCATTTGTGATCTTCGTTTAGTGGTATAAGCGGAGGTTGCATAATTAATCGCCAGAGGAGGATAATACGTCCTCCTCAATAAATTTTACAATTTTATTCTGCTTTAATACAATTTTAAGGACTAAATATGATGTACTTTTGCGAGGAGAGGTATTAACTACCTATGATGTTCTAAAAAAAGATAATTATTCCTGTAATAGATATACAAGATCAAAGGACCCTATATAGTTTTGATTTCGGCATATCAGAAAATCAGATAACTTACAAACAATAGTCTTGTTCAATTATTACAGATTTTCTGCCAAGTGGTACTTTATCAACAACTAAAAGAAAAGGAGATATCAGACTTTTTTTGATGAACAAAAGAGATACAGGCAGAGACTTTTGCCTGTTTCCAACTTCTCATGTATGATTCAGCGTCTGGTTCACAACAGTTGAAACTGTCTCTTTAGTCTGATTCACTACCTGACCAACTGTCTGGTTCATAGTCGCCCCTAAGTTTTCTTTTGTCTGGTTTATTGTCTGATTCACAGCAGCCCCTACTGCCTCTTTTGTCTCGTTGACGGCATAACCCACTGTTCTATTTACAGCTTCCCCTGCAGCGTCTTTGGTCTTATTGACAGCTATCCCAACTGTTTCGTTTACTGCAGCCCCTGCAGCATCTTTGGTTTGATTTACAGCCTGCCCCACAGTTTGATTTACTTTCTCCCCCACAGTCTGTTCTACTGTTTTATCCGTGCAGCCGGAAAGCACCATCAGACCCAGAACTATCAATCCAATTAATAAAAAACTAAGATTTTTCTGCAAAGTTATCACCTACTCAATAGGTACTTGTAGTTTGGGATAAATGAACCTATCGCCATCTTATGAGTATCAGTTATAATGATGCCTTATTCTTCGCTGTAACTCCAACATCAAATCATCTCCCCACATTCTGACAATTTCCAGATGCATCTGAATGATTTGGCGGGATTGTTTTTCCTCGTACAAGAGACATGAATATACCCACTATACAGAAGACTGTGAACAGAATAAATGCATAGTGTAGGCTTGCAATGAACTGTGGGTAATATTCAGCTGTTATTTCCACAGGGCCAGTGACAACTGCAAAGATCATCATAGCAATACCCATTGAGAGCATCTGTCCAAGGAGTCTCATCGTTCCGTTTATCCCAGATGCTACACCATAGAACCTCTTATCCACTGAACTCATGATAACATTGGTGTTGGGGGACGAGAATAGCCCAAAACCAATACCGAGCACTACGAGAATACATATCATGTACCAGATAGGAGTCGTTTCTGAGATGAAAGTTAAGAAAAAGAGACCTATCGCAGTGAGTGCCATTCCAGCCGATGCAATCAAACGCGGCTCCATTCTGTCGGATAGTCTGCCAGCCAGAGGAGAGACCAGAGCCTGAAAAACCGGCTGAGCTACCAGAATAAAACCTGCATGCTCAGGTGTGAAGCCCTTTGTGTATTGCAAATCAAGGCTCAGAAGAAAAGTTACTGCATAAGTTGCACTGTAATTGATCAGTGCAGAAAGGTTCGAAAGAGCAAAAACACGGTTCTTTGTCAGTAGATTCATATCGATTACGGGAAAAGGTATGCGCTTTTCGTACAAGATAAAGATGATTGTCCCTACAATACCCACCGTTATTAGAAAAGCACCTTCCATAGCCGGAAGCAATGAGAAACCATACATGACCGCAACAACTGCCAAACCGTAGATAAGGGACCCAATGAAATCAAATTTTTCTCCTTTGCACTCAGCCCATTCACCTTTAAGTTTCCAAATGATGAGAAGAACTGCTGTAAGACCTATTGGAACATTTACGAAGAAAATACTTCTCCAGCCAAAGTGCTGGGTCATTATACCACCTAGGAAAGGACCAGTGGACAAGCCTATGTAAACTGCAGTGATATATATGCCAAGAGCCTTTCCACGCTCTCCCGGCGGATAAACAGAAGTAACAATAGCAACTCCGGTTCCGAATATCATGGCGCTTCCCAAACCTTGGACAACCCTGATTGCGATCAACATTTCTGTAGAAGGAACCATAGTCATAATCAGAGAGCAGAGACTAAATATTGTTATACCATACAGAAAGATCTTTTTTCGTCCATATATATCGGCAATTTTTCCGAACGGGACAAGGAATATTGCCGAAGAGAGGAGATACGCAGTTGCAACCCATGACAAAGAGATTGCAGTCATGTGGAACTCCGCACCCAGAGTAGGAAGCGCAATATTAACCGCTGAACCATCAAAAGGGGTGATGAATCCGGCAAGTATCGCTATCATAAGAACAATTTGTTTTTCGGTGTTACGTGCAGATTCAGAAGGAGTTTGACGTATCCCCGAAACTTCAGAAGAGGACACTATATTTTCAGCAGATTGTCCGAAATTACCTACTTTTTCCACCATAAATATCACTGATCGGCAATGTAATCAAATATTTAAAGCACAGAGAAGATGGTAGAAGTTGCTACTTAATTCTAAGTGCAACTTCAAATACCAACTCTTATTAGATCCATCCGAATAATCGCTGGAAAAGTCCAACTTCTTTTACCTCTACAGGGACCTGTAAGGTATCTGAATACTTGATGTCGCCTTCCATGGTTTCATATCTTATAACTGTATCAATACCATATACTTTAGCCACTGCTTCACTATCTGCCTTAATTTTAAGCTTTGCAACAGCCGTACTGCCTGGAGTCATAGAGGATATAAATGCTACACCATCCGTCGTGCTTAAAGGATCAGATGGATTTGCCATAATCTTTACATTCTTTGCTTCTTCTTCACCTTTGTTCTTAATTTCCACACTAATTACTTCTTCTCCACCTGAGAAAAGGCTGCCTGTAGTACTTACGATCTCAAAATCGACCTGATCTTTTACGATCACTTTCAATGTCTGGTTTTGGACCATCATTCCATACCAGCGGTTCACATCGTAAGTCTGAGTAGTGGCATCCGGATCCATGACCTGCACATTCTTCTGGTAATCATAAGAAAGGTTCAGATAAAGATTGTATTCCCCAGCCTTTGCATTTTTATCTATTTTTATATCGAATTTAGCAGGTGAGACTGAATTCTGCCCGCTTTTTATAGACCCTATCTTCTGGCTTACTGACTTTACTTCAATGGGACTTCCTGGATCAGCTGATAGAGAAGCTACTATACCTGTAGCATCCACCACAGCACTCTCCAGCTTCATTTCTGTCTGAGCACCAAAGATCTCATCAGCATCATCGGGGGTTCTATCATTCTTGAATCCTAACAGTTTACCATTGTTTATCAGATCGACATTTAAAGTTACAGTCTGACCTCTGTCAAATTCATTGCTGCCGATAATAGTGGCACTAATATCAGGACCACCGTATACATTGTAATAATTTTCACCGAAATCGAAGCTCTGAGACACACTATAAACACTCAGGGTATCATAAGCTCCTGCGACACCTGAGATCATAAAGATCAATAGAAAGGCTAATATTATCATTTTCTTCATTTTATGCTTCCCTCCTGAAAAGATGGACACCTGCTGTGAAAGTAATAAGTGCGAAGAGTGAGAGTATTATCAGATCTGTGGATATGGCGCCCAGTCCCTGACCCTTGATCATGATAGTACGCATAGCATCATTTGCATAGGTAAGGGGCAGGCAATAAGCTATATAACGCATCCAGTCCGGAACTGAACTCAATGGGAAAAATACACCCGTAACAAACATGGATGGAAGAGTGACCAGCATGTTTAGCTGGAAGAATGACTCCATATCGTCTACTCTTGTGGACATGACTATACCCATACCCACACCACCAAGAGTGAATATAACAAGCACCAAAGCAACAAGTAGCCAACTACCATTCATATGGAATCCCACAAGGAAATATGCTGCAAGTATTAGAATAACAGCTCTGCCCAATTGCATTATGAGCTGGTATATCGTTTTTCCGAGAATTACCGCTCTTTTGCTGACAGGCGTCATCAGCATGCGAACAATTGTACCATCTTCTTTTTCTCCTGCAATAGCTGAACCTGTGGTGGCTACAGAACCCATAAACACAGTAAGGGCTATAACTGCCGGTGTCAGGAAATCCAGGTATTCAAGATTACCATAAATATTTGGAACAGTTAAAGAAACTAAACCAGCTTTTGAGAATAATTGCCTCATAAAATTTGTGATGATGCCACTTGTAGTAGTGTCTGAAGAATCAGTCAAAAGAGTAAGGCTAATGCTTTCATTTTTCGCTAGTTTATCACTATAATATGAAGGGATCAATAGAACAGCTTTATACACTCCTGCATCGATCTGACTCTCGGCTTTGGATCGTGACATGTCCTTCGCATAGGTTATGGAGAACATCGGCTCTCCATTGTACTTGCCAGTATAGCTACCGATCTGTTGAACAAGGGAATTTGAAGCTGTACCAGTATCGTCGTTGACGATGAGAATGGGAGCATTCTTTACAGTACCGCCCATGCCGTAGCCAAAGAAGATGATCATGATAATTGGAAATAAGATTAAAGGGATCAAAAGTGCTTTCTTTCTTGAAAGAAGCTTGAATTCCTTTATCGTTATTATCCACGCATGCTTTAGTTCAGTCGTTATCGTCATTTAATCACGCACCTCTTCTCCAGTCAAGTGCATAAATACTTCTTCGAGGTTTGAACTTCCTGACTTTTCTTTTAAATTTGCCGGAGTATCCAGAGCTACCATTTTACCTAAGTTCATCACAGCAACCCTGTCACATAGATTATCTGCCTCTTCCATGTAGTGGGTTGTAAAGACCAGGGTTTTTCCTTCTCCATTGAACTTTTTGGCAAGTTTCCATATAGCCTGCCTGGTTTGTGGATCAAGACCTGTTGAAGGCTCGTCCCAAAATATGATCTGAGGCTCGTGCAGCACTGCACAGATAACGGAAAGACGTTGTTTCATACCGCCTGAAAAGCCTCCGGTAAAACGATCTGCATGGTTTTCGAGACCTACAAGTTTTAAGTAGTAATCTATTCGCTCATCCATGAGATTTTTTGGTACATTATAGAGTTTACCCATAAATTCCAGATTCTCTCTGGCTGTAAGATCTGAATAAAGACTGAGTTTCTGAGGGACTATACCTATGATAGGTCTGATCTTTTCATCCTCTTTATAAACATCAAAACCCGCAACTTTTATACTGCCGCTTGTTGGCTTTATTAAAGTAGTTAGCATGGAAAACGTAGTAGATTTACCAGCTCCGTTGGGCCCTATCATGCCAAATATTTCTCCCTTACGTACATCGAAACTTACGTCCTCTACTGCGACAATTTTCCTTCCTCTCGAATGAAAGACCTTGGCAAGATTCCTGACCTCAATAATTGCTTCCATTAACTCACCTGTGCTCCCCTATCTTCAGGACACCTTTTGTAAATATGTCAATAAATCCTTCAAATTCTTTATCGTCATCGACCTGGACATACCCCTTCAATAAAGAGGTGTAAGCAAAATAGCTTATAAACGCCAGCGCTGCTGACCGCGGATTTACATCACGTATTTTTCCACATTTTAGTTGAAGCTCAAAGTATTCGGTTAGGCGAGACAAATTCATTTGAAAAAAAGATGATAGGATCTCAGCAACCTCAGGCATCTTCCTTCCTTCCTCTATCAACATGAACATAAACATACGATGTTTGTAATCTTTTTTCTTATGATTCATTATTTTTTTAATTTGCCTGCCTAAATTAGAAAGATCAGTTTCAATATCTGAACCTGAATTAATCGTGAATAGATAATCAGATTCTGGAGCTTTGTTCTTGATCAGAACCTCTTTAAGCAGATTCTCTTTAGATTGGAATTTTCTAAACAAGGTAACTTCGGCAACATTTGCCTCTTCCGCTATCCTGCGGGTAGTAGCACCAGAATAGCCCTCGCTGGCAAACACCTTTAAAGCAGCATCCAAAATCTGTTGTTCTACATCCATTTGTAAGTAAGTAGTTACTTACATATATTTAAGGATTTTGAGAAACTTGAATGAGAAGCGTATGAAGGAGTCGTGCATGGAATATTAGTGATAGGGTTATGAGATTAAAAGAAAAGATTCGAAGAAGTATTGAGTATATCTTATGCTGATTGGAAGAACATGGAATTCTCTAAGAGTAAATTGCATTAAATGAAACAGAATGCTAAGGAAGATAAGCCAATTATACTCAATAAGTATGCAAAGGAGAAGTTAGAGATGTGGGAAGGATGTTGATTTTTCAGAATTTACGAATCTATCATTTTTCCAAGCAACCTTTTAAAAATAGGTAGATAGAAGTTGCCCTTTAATTTTTTAGAATAAGGTAATTCATCATTATTCAGGAATTGTGACTGGATCATTAAGTCTGCAATCAACCAAATTCTCAAATTCAGTATTTATAAACTGTTGAATTATCCTGCGAAAACTAAAAAGAAATTGATTTTTGAGCCTAAGTTCTAATTTGACATTCTTATTGGAGTAACGACAAGGCTCAAAAAGGATGAGTATCAACACTAAACTTAGAATTAGGGGGTACAAATGGAAATTAGTGACAAAAGTGTATGTGGCATAGATGGACTTACATGCAAAGACATTCGGTACAATGCTACTTTCACATGGTCATATTTTTTTATGAATGTCCTTGCTACTATCATTGCAAGTTATGGCCTATTAGCTAATAGTCCTGCTGTAGTTATAGGAGCTATGATCATAGCTATGTTGTTAGGACCAATTATGGGCCTAGGCTTGGCATTAGCAGATAGTGACATGATACTCTTCAGAGAGGGCATTTTTACATTGATTAAAGGAACTATTGGAGTTGTTGCTACAGCTTTTATTATTGGCGTTTTTAACAAAGAGATTCCATTGACTAATGAAATTCTTGTCCGAACAGCTCCCAATCTATTTGACTTAATGATTGCCTTGGCGGGTGGAGCTGCTGGAGCATATACTGCTATTTCTCCACGTCTTAACACGGGTATTGTGGGTGTGGCCATTGCTACTGCTTTAGTGCCACCACTTGCATCAGCAAGTATATTATTGTCCAGAGGCGAAGTTACATTGGCCATGGGAGCCTTTTTGTTGGCTTTTACTAATATGGTTGCTATTCAGTTTGCTGCTTCTATCATTTTGTGGATAAATAGTGTTCAAAGTGCGAGTAAAATAGGAGTATTTGAATTGAAAAAAGTTCTCAGACGCAATTTAGTTAGTATTTGTATTTTGATACTACTGGGAACTTTCTTGAGTTCCAATCTTCAACAAGTTGTTTCAAAAAATTTGTTTGAAACTTCGACCGAGACAATTCTGGGAAAAGAGATATCTTCTTCATCAGGAAGTTATTTGACAGAGACTAGATTTGAACAAACTCCTAATATTACGATTGTTAGAGCTGTAATGAGAGGGCCCAATCCCCCCTCGGCTAAACAGGTGGGTATTATGGAAGATAGCTTACCAACCCCTCCTGATGGTACTAGAATTGAACTAAGAGTACGCTTTGTACAAACGACTATTATCAACAGGGACGGCCTGTTATATTCTGATGTGAATTTTACTACTACAGGATAATAAAACAAAGATATGGCACAATCTGACTAGGTTGCGTCTGATAGTGTTGCATGAGTAATGTAATGGCTTGTGGTTATCGTGGCAATTTTACGAAGAAGATGAAGAGCTTAAAATTAGAAGTCATTGATTATAGAGGATTCTGATGATATCAGGCAGAAGATACTAAGTATTTCTTATTCTGATTGGAAGAACATGGGATTCTCTAAAGGTACATTACATTATATGAAACGGAATGCTAAGGCTGATAAGCCATTTACTTTGAATGCTCATGTGAGGGCGAGGTTAGAGATGTGGAATAAATCCTATTCTATGGTATAACGAATTTACAGAAAACAAGTTATTCTTTGAATTTAGGTTTTCTGTTATAACCTTTATTAGGATTATTAGATTGGAATTCAATTATGAGTTTGTTTTCCATTTGATTAACTTCCTCGAATGAGGCCGTTTCAGATTCCCATATAATTTCTTTCCTTACTATAAAATCACGTTTTTGGTCTCTGGTAAAATCCCTTTCAATAAGATCACGATTTGGGCTTCCGAAGTATAGAATATCGTCAGTCACATCCTGGCCAATGTATATCTTTCCATTTGGATATGTTATTTTGTAAATCACTTTCATACAAACACATCAATAATAAACAATATAAATTCTTATTGTTCTTCTATAGTAGAATTGCCACATATAAAGGAAAGTATTCCTAATGAACAGAAGTATATGATAACTCATTTGAATCATGAATTCAACAGTCCATTGATTACTAATAATGAGAAAACGACAGTTTTTTAGTTTTAATATGTGCGTCTAATTCTTCATCAGATAATATTTTGTCATATTTTCCTTTGATCTTTCTAAGTTGAAGATCCTCTTCGACATCTTCCATAAATTGTTTAAAATTTGGATTTTCTTCAACTAGCCTATTAATTGTGCTCCAATCAAGTTCTGATTTTACAAAAGATTGGAACAGGATTTCACTCTCCTCAGGACTATCAGTGTTTATTTTAATAATGCCTATACCAAATGCATTATTTAAACGTCTTAACTCATCAATGAAATCTGGATCTTCTGCCATCTTTGATATAACAAGGTATCCTTCATGAGACCAGCTTGAGTTCGATACAGCTTGAAAATAATAATGACGCAAATTAGAGAAATTAAGTTCCTTTTTTAATTCAAAGGAGAACAGCTTTACAGCACTCAAAGATAGTGATTTCTGAAGTTTTAGTGTTACTTCCTCGTAATCCGAAAATGGAAGATAAACACCAATGATATCAGGGTGTAGCCATTCATTTAGGCCTTTTTTTGTGTTTGATGAAGATTCGTGAAATATTGTTTTTTTCCAAGCTTTGAAATGTTGATTTGTGTTTATAAACCTAGTCACAAGGGGATGAAGATCTCTTTCATGAAACGATATGGTCTCTTTTTTTTCGGGTTTTATAACAATATTTGTATAAGATAGTCTTTTCAAACCAAATCTTGTTGGGCGTTTACCATAATGACAAAAAATTGGGCTTTGTAGAAATGCTCATTTGAACAATATATGTAACCTTGACATACCTGTCAAGGTTATGCACTAATAGTTTCAATTTAACCTCTTTTGCTTGATTCCAATACTTTTTTGCCTTCACTTCTTCCCCGTATTTCCTTTTCAGAACAGAGAACATCGTTTCTACAAGATTTCTGCAATGGTACAATATTTCCTCAAACTCATCGATCATTTTTCTACGATACTTACCCTTGATCTTCTTCCTTTTCCTTTCTCTCAAAGGAATCATAGCTACTGCGTCTAGTTCTTCCCTTACTAGAGAATGTATAGCTTCAGAATCGTAACCTTTGTCCATAAGGTAAAACTTTGATTGGCGATTTTTATGACATTGCCGTAGCAATGTCATCGCATGCTTTGCATCATGGATAGGCTTACCAGATATCTTAAAACCAGTGATAATAAACTTCTTTGTATCAATGGAAATACTCACTTTTAGGAATGATCTACGTTTCTTTCCAGTCCTAAAAGAGTAATAGTAGCTACAGTGACCACTCGTAAATCCACTCGAATCAATGGCAATTATCTCTATTTTTTCGCCATATGAATAGAACAGTTTTAGTGTTTGCTGTAACAACGATCTGAAAAGAATTGACCTAAGTCTAGTTATAAACTTGTGAAGTGTGGTATAATGTGGAACCTCTTTTAAACCAATTCTTAACTTCAAACTCTCCATTAATTCAACAAGTTCAACAATACTTCTGTAATCTACATTAAGATATTCTTTTAACAAAATCAAGGTCAATAGCTGGTGTTGTGTATATTTCCTTTTCGAATATTTGCAACTATAGATCGGCAGGTGTGATTTTCCTGATACAGCTAAAGCTGTATCAACAAACTTTAAGTACTTATTTGACAAAACACAATCATCCCCTTTGTGTTTCAGTGGAAAGTAATACTCAGGGGATTTATTCTTTTTAAATTATTAGGTCAAAATAAAAGCAAAAGTAGCATTTCTACAGAGCCAAAAATTGAATTTTGATTATCTCGAATATCAACGTAAATTTGAGCACCTATACTGTTCCAAGGTGTTTTTCCTTTAGTGTTAACTCTTTTTGATAAACCCGATTTAACAGCTTCATCCCAAATATCGACATATGTTAGAGGAATTTTTGTTTGTTCAAGAACAGTTTCAGCTAATTTTAGGAAAGTGAGAGGCTGATCCATGATAAAAATAGTCTTTTCTAAGATATAATTTTTTTGACTTGTTCCATTTGACTGTTTGGATTATTTTATAAATAATACATTTTCAACTCAAATAGCAAAAAAAAGATATGTAAACAAGTTCTAAGAGTTATGTCTTTCACATTTTTATTTGACATTAAAGGTAACAAAATATACAACCAATAAAATTGTAAGAGTTCTGTTTTTTTATGTTACCTATATCCCTTCAGAAAAGTGCGGGGGATGGGATTCGAACCCACGAACTCCTACGAGACTAGACTCTGAATCTAGCGCCTTTGACCTGGCTGGGCGACCCCCGCATTGAGGTAGCGTATAGTTGCATTAATGGTATATATGCTTTTTCAGTTGCAGCCCATCAAAATAAAAGGGCTGCAAACACAATACACATCATCCGATCAATTTCATAAGCAAAGCTTTCTGTGCATGCAGGCGGTTCTCTGCCTGGTCGTATACTACAGAATGCGGACCATCCATTACCTCGGCAGCTATTTCCTGTCCCCTGTGGGCTGGCATGCAGTGCATCACTATAGCATCGTTCTTTGCAAGAGCCAGCATCTCGGAACTGATCTGATAATCTTTTAGATCGCTCAGACGTTTCTCGATCTCATCCTCATCGCCCATGGAAACCCACACATCAGTATAGAGAATATCTGCACCTTTTGCAGCCTCAAACGGATCGTTGATAATGGTAATATCTCCCCCAAGTTCTTTTGCCTTCTTAACTATCTTCGCATCGGGTTCATATCCCGGCGGGCAGGCTACTACCATCTGCATACCCACGATCGCACAACCCAGGATAGCTGAATTACACACATTGTTGCCATCGCCTACCCAGACGTACTTCAATCCCTCTAAATGGTTTTTATATTCCCTGATGGTAAGAAGGTCAGAAAGGATCTGACAAGGATGCTCCACATCGGAAAGAGCATTGATCACAGGTACAGAAGAATGAGAAGCAATCTCGAGGATAGTACTATGCTTGTTCACCCTTGCAGTGATACAGTGTACATATCTGGAAAGAACAACTGCAGTATCAGCAATACTTTCCCCACGTCCGATCTGCAGGTCCTTTGAAGAAAGGAATATAGACTGTCCACCCAGGTCAGCCATTGAAACCTCAAATGACACCCTTGTGCGAGTGGAAGACTTTTCGAAAAGCATAGCCAGACTCCTGTTCTTGAGCAAGTCTGTAAGCTTTCCACGAGCACGTTTCTCCTTCAGATCTTCTGCCATGTCAAGCAGTTCAATGACCTCATCACGCGTGAGGTCTGCAAAAGAAATAAGATGCTTCATACAATCAACCCATTTTCATTATATAGAGGCATTATACCTTGCCCCTGATTTCATTCATATGATCAATACGTTTCTGGATAAGTGAAGCAGTACCTATATCCCTTCGAGAATGTAGGTCTCCAATAATATTGTCAAGCCCTTCCTGAGCTTTCTTCTCTGCTTTGGCAATAGAATCATCAATGCCTACAACCGCTATTGCACGTGAACCTGTAGTATATATCTTATTATCTGCTTCGTACACACTTGAATAGAATAAAAGTGCATCACCCACGTCTCCTATAGATATTTCCTTATCCTTTGAAGGATTGTCAGGATATCCTGCAGGCACTGCATACTTGCATACAGTTGCTTTTTTACTGAATTTCACTGCCAGTTTGTCAAGAGTACCATTTACCACAGCATACATAACATCTACAATATCAGTCTCCAGAAGAGGCAGTACATTCATAGCTTCAGGATCACCGAATCTGGCATTAAACTCTATTACTCGCGGGCCATTTTTTGTGATCATGAACTGGCCATACAGCACACCCTTGTACTCCACACCAGTTTCTGCGTATAGCTCCTTTACTGTATGCTCCATGATAGTTTTTGCCTGTTCCACATCTTCTGCACACAAGAAAGGTAGAATTTCACCGGCGTCAGTGTAAGCACCCATCCCTCCAGTATTGGGTCCAAGATCATTCTCAAAGGCTCTCTTATGATCCTGCACTGTAGGAGAGAAAGCCAAGTGTTCACCATCCACAAAAGCCTGTAATGTGAACTCCTCACCTACAAGGTTTTCCTCTACGACCACGCTTCCCGACTCTAGAAGTTGAGCAGCATATTCCTGGGCATCTTTGACAGTAGGGAGCTGATCACCCATGACCTTTACACCTTTGCCACCGGTAAGACCTGCTGGCTTTATTGCTACATTGCCAAGCTTTGCAATGAAATCGAACATTGGCTCTTTTTCAGTAAATACTTCAAAAACAGGGCAACCTGCGATCTCATGCTTTCTCATAAAGTTTCTTGCCCATGCTTTATCAAACTCTATCTGAGCCACTGCTCTCCTTGGACCCACGACACCGATGCCGACTTCTGCCAATGCATCAGCAAGCCCGGCTGCAAGGGGAGCCTCGGGACCAATAAAAGCTAAATCAATATTATTAGCAGTTGCAAAAGCAACAACCTTCTGCACA
Organism: uncultured Methanomethylovorans sp.; assembly: GCF_963678545.1. NCBI lineage: Archaea > Methanobacteriati > Methanobacteriota > Methanomicrobia > Methanosarcinales > Methanosarcinaceae > Methanomethylovorans > uncultured Methanomethylovorans sp. The sequence goes on along the minus strand of NZ_OY782870.1, from coordinate 1,105,742 downwards.
TCGGTTTCTTTTTCTAAGAGGAAATCCTGACAAAGCCTGGCAATACCAGGGTTCTTCTTCGCCATCACAGCGAAAATGACAGGATCTTTTCTGCTTTGTGCAATCGCTGCTGCAATTGCATGTTCTCTTCCTCCGCCACCGACAACTAAAACGTTCATTTACAAAACCTCGTCAATTAAAAATTCTTTTGAATATTGAAGTGATATTCTCCAATTATTACCTTATCGTCACATTGAACATAGTTGATATCTATTCAGTATTAGACCCTATTGGACCATAGTTAAGATAGATGACACTAAATACTACGGACTCTTTCTCATATTCAGATAAATAATTTACTTATTTATTCTATCCATCATTGGATAAGGTCACTGGCACCTACAAGAGGAGTTAGCTTTACACCAAGTGCTGCAAGGCTCTGCTGAGCCCCTTCCTCACGGTCCACTACAGTGATAACAACATCCACAAAGCTACCAGCCCCGCGAATTGCAGCTATCGCATCCTTTACTGATCCGCCGCTTGTAGTTACATCTTCTATCAATATCACATGGGACCCTTCTTTGAGGTCTCCAATGAAACGCCCTCCTGTCCCATATCCCTTTTCTTCCTTACGGACTATCAAAAGTGGCAAGCCCGATTTAAGAGAAACTGCCGTCGCAAGAGGAACGCCACCTAAAGCTACACCACCTATTATATCCACTTTTTCATTAAGTACTAAAGAAGCGGCCTGCTCTGCGATCACAGTAAGGGTCACTGGATCTGTACTAGCTTTTTTTATATCGATATAATATTTGCTCTTCTTGCCCGAAGCAAGTGTAAAGTCACCAAATTTCACAGCCCCGCACTTCTTAAGGGCTGATATAAGGAGGGATTTTCTATCATTTTCTGTAGTCATATCAGATCACCATGAACAATAATGATACGTGGAATAATTTACCAAGGCTCTTTCTTTACCCCTATAAGATAACCTATAACATTCGTTGTAAGATGAATCAACGGAGTGATGATCAACACAACTATCATAATATTGCGGGTAAAATTCAATGTGAACCAACCTGGAGAAGACAGATATGTAAATACCCACGCACCTAGTACAAAGTCAAGCTGGTCTACAAGTGGCAATGAAGCACCTCTTTTCATTCCAAACCTGCGTTTAAAGAAACTCTTAAACATATCACCAAAAAGGGAACCAGAGGCGAGGGACAAAAGAACCACCATAGTTTGAGACCCGCTGCCTGAAAAAGAGGGTAAGGAAATATCCAAAAGCTCCGACATAGGAATAAGCAAGGCCGTCTGTAGTAAACCCAAAAGCACACCGCATGCTATACCGGCAAAAAGACCTCTGTAGGTCTTGCCATCACCTAAAGCTCTCCTGCCATCTTTCAGGACCCTGCCCCCATCTATCGGACGACCACCACCAAAAACGGCAGCCATTGAATTGGGAATGTAAGCAGGCAACATAAGCCAGATAGCTATGATCAGCGTTTCTATCGTACTACCAACTCATTTACATTTTTTATAGCCACAAAGATGTGCATCATCCGTATTTAAGATACCGAAAGTGTGGCATTAGAAGTATATAATTATGCATTCATATGGAAATACCTGCAATATTATGCCAGCACGGTGCAGCATCATATACGTATCCTATATGATATATATAAGGTGAGTATACATGCAGATTTACAGCGAGGATCAGCAATGACAAATAAAGAGAGCTTTTTGACAACTAAAAACACCATATTTGCCGCTGTAATAGCATTTATTCTACTTGCAATGGTGATAATGATCGGCATGGTGACACCCCTTCTTGCCAAGATCCTCAGTGGCACTGAGCTTGCTTTGGGCTCCGATTATTTTAACCCCAGAACTGCTATCCCTACCGTATTATTGGTAATATTACTAACAATTTGCTTACTAGTCAGTTCTGTCACATCCCGCAAAGCATTGATAGCAACTGCTTCGTTCCTGGTACTGATAGTATCGATTGCTACCATATCTCCATTCTCAAATACAGCGGTCGATGTGACTGTATCCCTTATAATACCAGCATTGATAGCCACAGCTTATAAAATGTGGCTCATTGCCAGGAATAAGAAGGGGTACGGAAAATACAGGGGTCTTTCGGCTCATTTGATCCATCTTGGAATACTATGCATCCTGCTGGGTGTGGTGCTTAGTTCAAATATGAAATTCGAGGATTCGGCAGTATATGAGACCGGTAAAATAGGAACTAACAATTTGCAGGACTATAATCTGAAGATTACTTCAATAGCATCAAGATTCGAAGGAGAAACTTACCAGGAACATCAGGCATCTTCCTATATTACCCGGATAGATTTTGATATTTATGATCAGAACAAATATGCCAGAAGTGGTAGTGTAGAGTATATCACTGATTACAAATGGGGACAAACATACACTACGACATACATCCACAGGGGACTGACAGAAGAACTGTTCATTGCACCCAGGGCTCTTGATGAGCAAAATGGAGAAGTTGACATGTATGTGCGCATCGTTCCTTTCATTAATCTTTTATGGGGAGGCATATACATGATGGCTTTGGGCATCATTGCGCTACTTCTAGTAGAGCATCGCAATCCCTCTCAAAACAATGGGAAAACACAGTCATCGAGTAGAGAAAAAGACATGGTTTTCTTTGAAAATAAATACAACAGAATATTGGAACAGGAGATCAAAAACCTTCGATCTGGGAAAAACAGGAGAGGAAACACATGAATCTTGGAATGATCCTGATCTGGTTATCCTTTATAGCAGGCATAGGTGCTGTTTTTTCCGATTATGTGCAACATCAAAAGAACAATACATCTAGTACGCTTTCAAGGAAGCTGGAAATAGCATGCTTAGTGATGGCGGGGTTCTCAATGCTATTGTTGATGTACCACCTATACACTGTCAATGCCTCATATTCATACGTATATGAACACTCTAGTGCTGACCTTGAGTGGTTTTACAGGCTGTCTGCTTTATGGGCAGGACAGGAAGGGTCACTGTTATTGTGGGCAGTATCTATTCTATTTATTTTGAAAATAGTAGAACATACAGATGCAGGCAGGCTTTCTGGTACCCCATTGATGCGGACGACACGCCTTATATCGTTGTCTGTGGTATGCGTATTTATGGGATTGCTGGTGTTGAAGAACCCTTTCTCAGCATATCATGTAATCTCAGAAGGCAGTGTTGAGGTCACTAACTGGAACCCATTTGTACAGATGTATAACGTTCCCTATGGCCAGGGAATGAATCCACTTTTGCGTAATCCCTGGATGGCAGTACATCCACCCATGCTGTTTCTTGGATACGCTGCTTTCACAATACCTTTTGCAGCAGCAATTGGTAACTTACTGACACATGATAACAGATGGGAATCAATCTCCACCAACTGGATGAGAGTTGCCTGGCTGTTCCTCACACTGGGCATTGGACTCGGAGGTTTCTGGGCCTATGAAGTTCTAGGATGGGGAGCATGGTTCTGGAGCTGGGACCCGGTTGAAACATCATCTTTGATACCCTGGATAACTGCAACGGCGTATCTGCATGCTCAGCTACGTTACAGACATGGAGAATATGGATTTATTGCACCTATGCTTGCAGTTATATCTTTCATAATGGTGGTGTTCGCTACATTTGTAACCAGAAGCGGCATGTGGGCTTCTGTGCATTCATGGCAGGATTTCACAGCTGAGAGCGCTATAATCGCAGTATTTCTTGTGACATTGATAGTATCAAGCACGATTTTACTTGCGAAAAGATATTTTGAAGAGAGCTGAGGACTAATAGGGAATCACATGAAAGTACTAAAGAGCAATTATTAGCCTTCAGTGAAAGGTTTTGTCCTGAGTTCTCCATTTTCCAAGACTAATTGCTCAATCCTGCTCTCGGCTTTTGATAGTTTCTGGGTACAGACACGTGCAAACCCCATTCCCTGCTCAAAGGTTTCAAGACTTTCATCAAGAGTAAGATTCCCTTTTTCCAGTTTCTCGACAAGCCCTTCCAGTTTTTCAAGTGCAGTTTCAAAACTCAGACTTTCGCCCGTATTTTCTTCATTAGATTCTTCATTTATCTTCTTCTTCCTGCTTACCATTTTCAATCTCAACCTTTTGCATAACATCACATATTATATTACCATCAGTGACCCTTAGGTCAAGCCTGGAACCTACTTTTACATCATTAACACTTTTTACAACAAGATTATCGGACATTGCTATGCAATATCCTCTTTCCAAGGTATTTAGAGGATTTACTGCATTCATACGACCAGCCAGAGCTTGAAGCAGCATTTTTCTTGATCCCAGGTCATATTTAATATCCTTTTCCATAGCTATAACCAGCTCGTCAATTCTTTGGTAGCGCTGGTCAATAATTTCCTGAAGCCTTTCCGGTTTCAGGGAATCAGACAGATGATCAATTCTGGTAGTAAGGTCTACTATTTTACGGTTTGTAGCATATTCAAGTCTCTGGAACATCGAGTATATGAATCGTTTTAATTCTATTCTGTCAGGGACTACGAGTTCTGCTGCTGATGATGGCGTAGGTGCCCTTAGATCGGCTGTAAAATCGGCAATAGTATAATCCGTTTCATGGCCTACAGCAGAAACTATTGGTATCCTTGAATTGAAAATAGCCCTTGCTACAACTTCTTCATTGAAGGGCCACAGATCTTCCAGTGAGCCACCACCCCTGCAAACTATTATAACATCGACATCTGCTTTATTGAGAAGCTCTATAGAATCCGCAATGCTTTGTGCAGCTGCATCCCCCTGCACCAGACAGGGAGCAAGGAGCACATGCACCGGATATCTTCGACTCAGTATATTGATGATGTCATGAATTGCAGCACCTGTAGGAGAAGTAGCGACACCGATCCTTGCAGGAAATCGAGGTATAGACCTCTTGCGGATCTGTTCAAATAGACCTTCAGCATCCAGTTTTTTCTTAAGCTGTTCAAATGCCTTGAACATTTCACCGATACCATCCGGGCGCATATCCATAACTTTAAGCTGATATTGCCCCCGGACAGTGTATACATCCACAGAACCATACAGTATAACTGCCATGGAATCCTCCGGATCAAATTTCAGGTTACGGTTAGTCTGCCTGAAACTAACACAGCTTATCTGGCTTCCCCGGTCCTTCAACGTAAAATAATAATGGCCTGAGCTATGTTTTTTAAGATTTGAGATCTCGCCACGCACCCATACTTCACACAGCTTGGGATCATTGACCAGTAGAGACCTTATGGTTTCATTGAGCATTGAAACGCTAAATATACCCATTGGATTCTCAGACATCATAGATGAGGAGGAATTCCCTACTATTTATGTTGATGCAAGGATAGTGAAAGTGTTTGTGTTTTATAATAATACCAAGCTTTAAATAAGTTTATTCTAATTTAGGGATGTAGAATTTGAGGGATGAAGAGATAGATCTTACATTTTACATCTTTTCTGATACGGAGCTATGATCATGGCAAAGAGTGCATTAATAACCGGAATTACTGGACAGGATGGATCTTATCTTGCAGAGTTACTGTACAACAAAGGATACAATGTATATGGACTTGTGAGAAGACTCAGTACTCCTAACACATCCCGGATAGACCAGATACTAAACAGTGTAGAACTACTACAGGGAGACATTACTGACCAATCCTCCCTAAGCGAAGCAATGCGTATAGCACAACCCGATGAAGTGTACAATCTCGCTGCTCAGTCCTTTGTGGGAACGTCATGGAACCAACCAGTACATACCGGAGATGTGACCGGATTAGGAATGGTCAGAGTACTGGAAGCCGTAAGACATGTAGTACCGCATGCGAGAGTATACCAGGCATCGTCCAGCGAAATGTTCGGCAAAGTACAGGAAACACCGCAAACAGAAAACACGAAGTTCTATCCAAGAAGTCCATACGGAGTAGCTAAAGTATATGCATACTGGACATGCGTAAACTATAGAGAAAGCTATGATATGCACATCAGCAATGGAATATTGTTCAATCATGAATCCCCACGCAGAGGCATTGAATTTGTGACACGGAAGATAACCGACAGTGTTGCAAGAATATACCATGGCCTGGAATCTGAACTGCATCTGGGAAACCTTGATGCAAAAAGGGATTGGGGATTTGCAGGGGATTACGTAGATGCTATGTGGCGCATGCTTCAACAGGATAAACCTGGAGACTATGTTATAGCTACAGGTGAAACCCATTCAGTAGAGGAATTTGTACAAGAGGCATTTTCCATAGCCGGTCTGGACTGGAAGAAATATGTAGTTGTTGATCCCAAGTTCGTAAGGCCAGCAGAAGTAGAATTGCTATTAGGAGATGCATCAAAAGCAAAGAGGGAGCTTGGCTGGGAACCTAAAGTACACTTCAAAGAGCTTGTCAAGATGATGGTGGAAGCTGACATCGAAAGATTGGAGCCTGTTAACAGGAAACACTGAACCCGGTTAATCATTAGCTTTTTTAGACCTTTTTGTACAGGATGGCAGTACACCATCCTCTAAATTTACATGGCATTTTGAGGGAAGTGCCTGTAAAGGATAAAGTGAAAATATGGACGAGAGTAGATTTCACGTTATGGTTGGCACAAAGGGACAGCTTATAAAAATGGCACCCATTATGCTGGAAATGGATAGAAGGGGAATAAAGTACAATTTCATCAATGCTGCCCAACATACAAAAATATTGTATGACATCATTGGTGTTTTTGGCCTGAAACAGCCCGACATTGTACTAAATAAAAATAACAAAGATGTTGCCAATGTCCTGGATATGGCAATCTGGCTATCAAAAGTGACACTCAACTCTTTCTCACAGGACGGATTGCCGAATAAGAATGACATTTGTCTGATTCACGGAGACCCGATACCTGCTTCTGTTGGTACTGTTCTTAGTAAACTGCATCGATCCAAGGTTGCACATATAGAATCAGGAGAAAGGACCCATAATATTTTCAATCCCTTTCCAGAAGAGCTTTCCAGAAGAATGATAGACTGGATGGCTGACTACCTTTTTACTTCTTCTGAAGAATCATATAACAACGTAATAAAACAGGGAGTAAAAGGAGAAATTGTCAATCTGGGATATAACACTGTCATCGATGCAATACGCTTTGCCACAGCAAATTCCCACAAGGTCACCTTCAAACCTGATCCCGGATATGTTCTTGTCAATGTGCACAGGGTCGAGAACCTCTATTCAAAAGAAAGATTGGATATCATCATGTCCACAGTGGAGAAGATCGCGAAAAACGAAAGAGTATTAATGATCATGCATGAGCCTTTAAAAAACAAGCTTATGAAATCGAATATGCTTGAAACACTAAAGGGATATGAAAACCTTCAGATGATACCACTTCAGGATTATGTAACAAATATCAATCTGATAAAGAACAGCAAGTATATAGTAAACGATGGCGGAGCACCACAACTAGAATCCTACTTCCTTAGCAGACCCTGCCTTTTGATGAGGGGATTTATGGAACAGAACGGATACCCCAATGTCTGCCTTTCAAAATATGAAGCCAGCATCATAGATGATTTCTTGATGAACTATAATAACTATATTTTTGATGTAGACATCAATGCTCTCAAGAGTCCTTCTAAGGAAATCGTCGATATATTAGTCGAAAAAATGTTGCACCTGAAGAACTCATGAAGCTTAAAGGCAATCTATCAACTATTGCAGTGATTCTGCTGCTGGCATTACTTTTCAACTATTATACCTATGTTAACAGTGAGGTTAACTACAGGGTAGCTGACAGCCCTGATGAGAATCTGCCTTTGATCTTTTCAAAGATCATTGTAGAAGAGTCATCTTTTGTATGGCATTCTGAAATGAATGAGAAATATAATGTCAGTTATTTCAGGCCAAGAAACTCGATCGATATTGGAGGAAATAACTATATTGGACCATATGTTGGCTTTCAGATGTTGTTGGCCACCGCAAGGTTGTATGGCTTTTTAGATTACATAGTACCCTTGGCAGGGTGTGCAGGCGTACTGTTCTTATATCTGCTTGTAAGAAATATATTCGATGACAAAACTGCAATAATTGCAGCGCTGATCTGGGGACTTAATCCCTCATACGTGTTCTTTTCCAATATGTATTACAGCAATATTCCTGCAGTGACCTTTTCGATCATTGCTCTTTATTGTTTCCACAAAGGCATTAAAACCGGAAAGAACGTATACATCGGATGTGCTGGTTTGTTCTGTTTGTATGCTGTTTTTACCAGGACCTCAGAAATAGTCATATTTGGATCGATATTAATAGGACTTATTGCAGCAAGATGGGGATTTACCAGAAAGATACAATTGAAAGAGATAACCATATTTGTGAGTATTTTCTTGATACTGCGTATCTTGTGGACAATATCCAATTCTTCCCTTAATGCACAAACCGTGGATATCAATACAGGAGGAGGAGGAATAGGATACCAACTTGAATATCTCATGAACAACCTGGGATTTTATGCAGACTCTTTTATTGAGTACATTGTGGGTTATCCACCTCTGCTGTTTGTTCTTGCCTTCTTTGGGGTTATATCGGTATATTTTTCAAAGGACAAAATGCAATGGTTCTTTGCACTTTTCTTCATTGAGCTATTCTTGCTTTTCTTTGGCCTTTATGGATTTAGAGGCGAAACTTGGGGATTTGAGGCCGTTTCCATTGATTCTTCCATGGCGCGTTATTTTGTGATTAACTATGCAATAATGAGCATATTTGCTGCTGTATTTCTAACCCGTTTTTTAAAGAGACAAGACAATTCGCGAATAGTCGCTTTGCTTTTACTGCTTATAGTGCTCACCTCAACAACTATGATATTTGAAAGCGACAAGAATTTGATAAAAACGAAAGATAGGTTAAATATGTGGGGAGATCTGAACCGGCAAATAGTTACCAATACACCTGAAAATGCCGTTATTTTCACCAGAGCATTAGATAAGGTTTTCATGACGGAACGGCATGTAGCCATCTATAGGACAGAAGCAGAACTCAGAGCACAACCTGACATGGCATATTGGTATACGGGTGCAAATATAGAGAAGGACCTGGTGCCGCTTATAGATAAAATGCTATCCGATGGAGTTCCGGTTTATGTTACAAAAGAAGCTACCGAACTGTTCCAACATTTAAAAAAGAATAAAAAGTATAAACTGACATCTGTAGCTAAGGATAATATGGTTTGGAAAGTAGAGAAGGTTAAATAATCGACCATCAAATCCTTTTTTCTGCAATACCCTGCGTATCCCGAATGCGTTTTGCAGGTACCCCTGCATACACACCATGGGGTTCGAGTTTGCCTTTAACTACAGCACCTGCAGCTATAATGCAATAGTCTCCGATTTCGGTACCTGGAAGTATAGTGGAATTTGCTCCGATCCATACACCATTACCGATAGTTACAGGTTCGCCCATGAAAGTACGGCCATCTTCAGCTACATGATCCTTTTCCAGATGAGTACTTGTAGTTACTAATGCATTAAAACCGATGGAACAGTTATTTCCTATTGAAATTGGACCAGAACAATCAAACTGCACACCACGGTTTATAAAACAGTTTTTTCCAATGGAAAGTTTCCTGAATGAATTAATATAAATATTCTTACGGATGCGCGTACTACTCCCAACGCTTGCAATCGGCTTGAGAAATAAACTTCTCAAAATAGAACATACACTCAGGTCTGGAAACAGATTCGCCAGAAAAAGGAACGTATATAGGTAGAGCTCCTCCAAAGTTTTGCCTATCCCAAGTTTAATTAGAGAAAGTCCAGACATAAAAATTCCTTTTAATGATTGTATTTTCTGTATACATATAAGAACGATATAACAAGTCCAAGCAAGCAAGATATACATGTGGCTATAGCTGCACCAACTACTCCATACGTAGGTATGAACAATTGGTTAAGGATAATATCAAGCACAAGAACAATCAAACTCATAAACATTGAAACCCGTGGCTGTCCGATTCCATTTATCACAGTAGTGAAGAGAGAGAACAAACCAAAGAAGCCCATAGCTATTGTCAGGACTCCCAATGAAGTTGAACCTGCTGAATATTGTTCAGAAAAAAGGGAGATTAACACTTGTCTCGAAAAAATAACTACGAATAAAGTAGAAGGAACAAGTACAAGCATGGAATATTTCACTGATTTGATAATATGCATGGTCATCTGTGACCTGTCATTATGTACTGACATACTTGAAATTGCAGGGAATAAAGCACCGTATATACCTGCAATGATGTAAAATGGCACTTTTGAGATGGTCGATACGGCAGAATAAATACCTACATCCATATCTGTAAGATAAGCTTTAACAAAGAAAAGATCAAAGCTCATAATTAAGTTTGTAGCAACTGAATAAAATATAATGGGGGTTGCAAAATCCAATATTGTCCTTGCAGAGATCATACTGCGTTCATTAGATGACATGTAGAACTTTTTATCTGTTGAACGAACAAAGAAGAATCCCAAAACCAGAACAGCTACTGATGAGATGATAAAACCAGTTATTGCACCATAAAGTGCATAAGAGGTTACTGCAAACCCGAGTATGAACACTACTTTAAAAACTGAATAGAGAATGATCACAAGGGATTGTTTACCATACTCTTTTAATCCGTTGAAATAGCCAATATACAGGGCTTGCAATGCATATGCCGGAACAATAAGGGAAGAAAGCCGAAGATATGGAGTAAGGCCCGGATCATTCAACATGATAGCTAACTGGTCGGCGAAATAGTAGTAAATTAGGAATAGAACTAAACTAAATATTAATTGCATATTTTGCGCAGTTTTCTTAACATGTAATTCATTCCCATCCTGGTGTGCCACATATTTGGATACAGCCTGTGGTATACCCGTTGAAAGGATCAGATTCACCATTGTCATAAGAGAAATAACAACAGCATATATACCATAATCTGCAGGGCCTAGAAATCTACCCAATCCGATATGCGTCGCATAGCCAGAGAGGACAAAAGAGACCTGAGCTGCTATTAGATAGATAGTTCCATGCCTTAAACTCTGCTTCATTTTTACCTTTTAATATATCTATATGTTGTGTATCCGAAAAATAGGATTTTTATGCTATGAGATATATGTAAATGTTGCAATAATTTATAAACTTGACTGCTTTCTCTACAGAAATACATGTACATAGGGATACAGTGAGATCAGATGAACATAGATGAGATTTGTAAAAAAATATTCCTAAAACTTATAGTAATATCTTTACTATTAACAATATTCAGTATACTCATCGGTTCTCATGAACTAAAGATACAAATATTGATACTTATCCTCCCCATAATGGGAATACCTATTATTAGAGATATGAACAGGGAGAGAAATAAAGGAAATGTTGATAACAGGATCCTCTGGATAGGACTTGCATCCGTATTCACATTGTCTGTTTTCATTCGCTATTACCCATATTTTTGGACAAATGTACCACCGGGATATGATCCAGGCCTGTATAAATATGGCTTTGATACATATATCTCAAATCTCCCCGGTATTCCTGAAAGCACATTGCCCCAATGGTTCAAAGAAATGTTCCCTCAGGGAATAGTCCTACTTAGCGATATACTGTATGTGGTTGCAGGTTTTAGATCTACCGAGATTATAAAGATTTTTACGCCATTGGTATGTGGATTAATGGCTTTTCCTGTGTTCGCCGTATCAAAACAGATTTCCAGCGAGAGAGGTGCAGTTATTTCTACGGTTATCTACCTACTGTCTGCAACCCAGTATGTGCTTTTTGAATACTCATACCTAAAGAATATAATTGGGCTTTTCCTTATGTTAATAGCCATAATTTTGCTGCAAAAGGAAAGATACATAACTACAGCTATCATTTATGCTGCTTTGAGTATCTACCATCAACCACATTTTCTTCTTTTGTCTTTAGTGTTGCTATGCTTGCTGCTGGAAACAAAAAATCCAAAAATATACTTGACCGGCATCATAGCCGCTTTGCTGATACTACCTTTCTGTATACCCAGAATGGAACTTGTTGTTTCCATGCTGAATGGTTTGCTCAGTGTTGCTTTAAGCAACCTCACTAACAATGTAAACACCCAGGGAGGAACTTTTTTGTCTTTCTCGAAATATGGGTATTTATCATTCCCTTACATCACATTCGGTATCCTAGGCTTTATTTACATGTTTTTGAATAAAAAAAGGGACCCTTTATTTTACTTCACACTGATTACCAGTGCATTGGTAATATTCAAAATTGTTTTTTTCAGAAGATACCTTGCAACACTTGACATTCTCCTGATAGTACTAGCGGGAGGTTGCATTCAAAGAATAGTCTTTGAACAAAAAAAAGAGCTAATGGCATATGGAAAAATAATCCTTTTGTTAATAATGTTCACTGGAAGTCTGCTCCTGCATAGCCAAATGGCAGATAATAGTAGGCTTATATCTGATAGTGACCTTTTGGATATTCAATGGATGGCTGACAATATCAGGCCACAAAGATACATCCTTACAACTGCATATGATGCACCTTGGGTTCTCGGATGGGGAAAACACCCTGTGATAGCTCCGGGACTTTTTCACTGGGACATAAATACACAAGAAGACTGGGATGATTTCCTCAGAACATCTGATTCAAAGCAAGGTGCAGAATTCATGTCAAAATATGACAAGGATATTTATATATATCATTCGATGAATATAGAAAATATAGAACTCAGCAAGTACTCGGGCAACGAATTCCAATTGATAAGAAACGACAAAAGTAAGATTTACAGATATACCGGACCTGTTCAATGAAATATATTAAGGTAAAAGATATGTCCAGATCTTCAAAAAGTATTGCGAATCAGGACAAACTAGTGGTGTTTAGCCACAAATTGTTCTCAACGCTTTTTATAACAATGCTTCTGTTGTTCCTGATGGAAAGCATCTGGCCACATAGCGTATCCATATATTTTGATGTGAGATACATAGTAATACCCGCAATTATTTCCGGCCTAGCAGATCTCCTGTTATTTAAAGAAGGAGTTAGAGATCAGAAACGAAACAAACAGAGTTCCAATATTATACATATTATTCTGGCTATTGTGATAGCTATCGTTGGATTATTTGCGGTAGAGTATAAGTTATCCCATGCTACAAGCATAGTTAATGAGGTAGCTATCCTGTTAGGCATGCTTCTACTGACTGTTTCATTGATTTTCTGCGATTTTGAACTCAATGGCTTGAGTGGAAATAACAAAACAGGTAAACAACAAAAGAAGAATTTGGAGAATAAATGAACCTCCAAATGCTTGCTGGTTCACTACTAGTACTATTTTTACCAGGATTAGCATGGACTTACGCATTATTTGAAAAAGAGATAGATATGATAGAAAGGATTGCACTTTCTTTAGGCCTTTCTCTTGTCATGGTACCCCTTAGCTTATTTTTTATGTTCAATCTCCTGGGGATAAGGATTAATTTTGAAAATTCCTTTTATGTAATCATTTTGTTAACAGCCGCTGCATTGTGTATTATTCTTTTCAGAAGATATAAGATTGTAAGATCAAAGGACGAGTGAGTATTGTTAGTTACATACTGTAACAATGGCCAATACCTCCTGTTTTTAGTTTGACCTGAACAGTAGATATATATAAGATAATTTAGATTAATATAGATATATTAAATTTAACTTATTTAATGAGGGGAATACCATCCATAAGGAGAAGCATACCAAAAGGAATGCGTATTATAGTTCTATCCTTACAGTTGCAATTATTCTAATAGTGCTGTTAGTAAGTATGGTACATGCAGAGGAACTTAAAATCAAAGGGCTTTCTGATACTTACAAAAAAGGAGATATGATCACTTTCTTTTTAGTAGCTGAAAACGGCCTAACCTCAAAAGAGCTGGAAGACTGGAATGTATCATTAAAAATAGATGGAGCTTCAAAAACCGGAACTATGTTTGATAGAAATGAAAAATACAGCGAAAAATTAGGCATAGCCATTGAAGGAGTATCACCCTACAAATATGGTTACGGATCAGGAAGTGAAGACTTGTCTGAAGACATAGAAAGATCTGAGCTGAAAATCAGCATTGACTCTTCTATGATGAATAAGGGCAATCATACTGTGACGCTCTGCATGCAAAAAAAAGGAACAACTGAAATCCATTCGATATCAAATAACATAGTAATAACTTGATGGAGCTCCGCATGAACTTTAACAAGGTCCATCTGCTAATTCCACTGATTTTGTTCTCTTACTTGTTAATGATGAATATCCAATCTACACAGATTGAAGAAAATGATGGATCATATGTTATAAACGTGGGCTCTAGAACAGATATGGTGAGAGATGTTAAACTCATTGGCCCCGAAGAGAGGATATCAGAACCTTTGAAAGATAACATTGGAAATGAGAAAATCAACTTAAGGAACTTTACTGATCGTTTTGTTTATTTTCAATTAAAAGAGCCAAAGATCAATGATGCTTCACTAATAAAGGTCCAAATTCGTTTCAAAGATAATCTTCCAAAAGGATCTATATTTAAATTGGGTGCACACAGTGCTCCCCAATGGAACTACAAATGGAATCTGCTGTATGATCCATTCCAAAGACAATTAGATGAAGAATACAGTGAAATATACTCTGATAATGATATTTCCATTTATTCATTAAATTGTGAAACTGCTGAAAGATCAAATGTTGCAGACTTCTTTTCAAAAATTCAACCTGACGAAACTATAGCTATCCAACCATCCATTAGTTTATTCCCTGGAACTGAAGAACTTTCAGGTTATAATAATTCAATATTCAATGCAACATTGAATACAACATTAAGAGGGAAACATACGTTTTTGACGTATGTGTATGGAAATGAACTTTCAGTAGACATTGAAAAACAGGATCTAAACTGGTACAATGGATCAGACAATATAACAATCAAAATTGTGTCCACCACAGGAGAAACTGTAAAATCTGCTATAATTCCAGATGATGGCGATATAACAGATCATCGAGGTCTGAAAGAAACACAGAGATCCCATATCCAAGCCACTGGCCTGAATACTGGAACATACAAAATAATAATAGATGCAAATGATGATACATTGATCAGAGACCTGCAAGTCTCCAGTGATAAACTGATTGCAGAGAACAATGTGTTCGCATATACTCCGACCAAACTATTCTTTTCAACTAATAATGATCAAGCTGTTGACTTTATAACTCTGCACGAAGATGGACTTCAAACAATAGAAGTCAGCAGTGGTAATTCAACATACAATATAACAATCGATAAAATCGCAGTTACACAAAATGGACAAATAAGGTCTGCAAAAGACATGCAGAAAATGGATATTCCTGCCGGGGACCTACACATCAAGTCAAAGATGTATTATTCATTTACCGAAAGTTCCTATTTCGATCCTATGAAGTGCAAGGTTTTATCCTTAAATAATGATTTTAATTGGCTTGAGAAAAATAATGTTGATTATGTAATGATGAAAAAACAATCCATAAAATCAGAGAATGGATGGATAACAGCTGAAACAGAATGGAAAACTACTGACCTTTATATAAAAAACAATATGCTCGATTTCTCTACAAATATTGAACAATCTGATGGTTCCAATAAGGTCAGTGTTCCTGTAGATTGGATAAAAATTATTTTAGAGTAGTGATCGCGTGTATAAAAAAATCTTGTGCCTTATTTTACTGACTGTAATAATTGCCCCAGTTGCCGCTTCTGAGGTCACTGGACCACTTTCTTATGTAAAATATGATGGGAAAAGCTACACAATAACAGGTGCAGATGCACCTTCTTTATTGTCGGACAAAGAAATACTGTCAATAGACCTATCAAATGGTACTACTATAGATTCTGATCATTTTTATTATGCTGCAACTCAGGAAGAAAACAGAACAGACTATCTGGGAAAGGCATACACAATAGATGTAATTAATGATACTGCGGTTTTGTCCTCAGAATTGTGGAAAGGCCTGAATATGAATGTCTACCAAGGTGGAAAGATAGATCTGCCTGAAGAATATACTCTGGAATGTACAAAAACATTAGATAATGGGGACTCCACATTCATACTTACACATAACAAAATGACTCTTGATTCCTTTTGTTTAAAGGAAAATGGAAGATACAATTATTCTAAGCTATATGAAGGAAAAAAAGTTGTAGTTTTTTCCGTTACTTCTGGAGATTCCTTACATGAAAAAGATATGGCTTCTTTGACTGAGATATCTATAAAAAAAGTAGATGTTTTAAAGAACGGGCAGGATATTTTTGGAAACTATACTATAAGTTTTGAAGATATCGATTGGGATGGGGATGAAGACATTGTAATTCGCCTCAAGTCCGGGAATACATTTACTATAACGCCTTCTGAAGATACTTCGCTTCTTGATGGCTATATCTGCCTTAAAAGTGAAATTAAGTACAACCAATTGCTGGATAAGTTCGACAAGTCTACACCACTGGCTTTCAGTGAAGAATATGAAATATATTCATATAGACATAGTGATATAAAAGACTTTAAAGCGGAAATGGGAAAACCATCCTCAGACTCTATTTTCTCCGTAGCACCTTACATAAAATTCAATGGTATGGGAACTATTCTAACTGACACTGCCAAGGAGACAAATATCTCGATGCAGTTACGGGGAGAACATGAAATATACACATATGTTAACAACGAGACACTTAGCCTTTCTATTTCAAAACATGATTTAAACTGGTACAAAGGTGCAGATGAACTAAATGTTACTGTTTATTCATCTAAAGGGGAAATTGTTGGAAATATGACCATACATGACGATGGTCAAACTTCAGCAACCAGAACAGTAGGAAATATTCAGACAGAAACCTTAGAAGTAACGAGACTGCAGAATGGCATATATCATATAGAACTCAAATCAAATGATGATGATATTGTAATAGATGAATTACACAGTGATCAAGATAAACTGGTTTTTGATGGCAAGATATTCGTCCTATCTCCCGGAGACCTTTATGTGGGCTCTAACAAAAGATTCTCATTAAAATTCATGACCTTGCATGATGAAGGATTACAGAATATCACCATCGAAGGAAACAATCATACATACCATACAAAACTGGATACGAAGAACAAATGGATAAATATCAAACTACCACCATCTATTTCATCATATCGCATAAAAATACCAAAAGGAGATGTCAAAGTTGAATCGGATGCATATTTCGCTTTCAGCGAAGAAGCTTTCTTCAGCAAAGATCAGGCTACTGTAGTTTCCTTGTATGATACAATTAGCAAAAAACAAGAACAAAAAGTAGATTATATAATAGTTCCACGGCAAAAAGAGCAAATTGCATTTTATCCGTATAGGAATACTACAGATTATACTTATTTTGATCCTTCAAATTATGATAATGAATTAAATACATGGACATCACCGGGTCTATTTTACTCCGGCAATTCAGGAAAGGGAAACTGGGAATTCCTGAATATTGTTCCGGAAGATGACAATATACTGAGTAAAGATGAGATGGTATACGGGACTCTGCAATATAAGGATAATAGTATTGAAAGTCCACTAAACAGAACAATTGCATATCTTGGCGAACCCTACTGTATACTGGACATCGATAATTCATCCGCTGTCCTCTCCAAAAGAACGATAGCTGACATGGAAATATTGGTCAATTCAAGCAGCAAGGTTGAACTTGGAGATGGAATGTACTTACAAATGCATTCAATAGACATGGATATGCATAAGATCAGCTGCTCCATTTATAGAGAAAGAGATGTACTCTCAAATTTGGAGATAGAAGAAAATTACACAACTATTTATAAAGAAGTCATAAACGATAATGAAATACCATTACTGAGCATCGAATGCGGAAAAATCATAAAAGATGATGGTAATCCCGGCGTCCAGCTCAGGATAAATAAAATCAGTGGACATGCCATTGTATTAAAGGACCACGATACATTCAAAGATGGCTCTACAACAGAAATAACTGATATCAATGGTGATAAGCTTCAAGATATAAAAATAACACTTGAAGAGAACAGTGATATCCGACTTGAAGAAGGCGAACCTGTAGCTATCCTGGGAGGTTACCTTACACTGGAACCTGTAGAGAACAATAAAATACTGGTCAGCAAAAAGAATATCTCAACTAAAGAGAACACTTTGAACATAAAAGTACAGTATGGAAGCGACTTCTCATTTAAAGAGCCTGTGAAAGAGATACCAGTTACCATAGATAGTAATAACCTCAGCAGCTTTAATATATATTATAACACAGAAACAACTGACTTCTCCTTTTTACTTAAGGAACTGAAAAGGCTGCCTAGTGGAGATAAAGGAATAAGAGGAGAAATCTACGATATATATGATCTAAGCCTCTATCCAACTAATCCCGGTACCATATACACAGAATTCTTTGTGGAAAAACAGTGGCTCGAATACAGAGGACTGGAGCCTGAAAATGTTTATGTGGCCCAGTTCAAAAATGGTGGATGGGCATATATATCTACTAATAATATCGGAGACAAAAATGGAAAAATCAATTTTAGTGTGAGCCTCAGAGATACAGGTATATTTTGTATTCTGGCTCTTCCCAATAACTCAGAAAGATACAACATAGAGCCTGAAGACATATCCTACATGCTCAGATCGATAGCCGATGATATCAGTGGAAATAAGGATTTAGATAATGGAAGCGTAGAAATCTTATCTTCAAAAGCAAGAAGTAGTTCTATACCTGTATACATTGCCCTATTTATGTCCATTGTATGCGTAGCAATCCTTCTGACATATGCAAATAGAAATACTTCTTCTGCAAATAGAACAGAAGAGAAACGAAAGAACGAAAAGTACCGGAAAATAATGGAATTTAATCGTCGTCTATGTCTGGTATTAATTGCAAGTTCTATGATACTTCAAATAGCAGAAGAAATACAACATGGTTCAGTAAGCTCACACATGGATACTACGATAATACTGATCTGTGCGATAATTACAGGATTTATCGATATAGTTGGAAGAAAATTAAGGAAAAAAGAAGGGCTTTAATATCAAATCCCTTCAAGAACACGCGCGCATACTTTTGCAGTTTCATTAGCGCATTTTTCCCATGAGAACTGAGCAGCCCTATTAATTCCCTTGCTAGTAAGGGAAGATCTCAAATCATCATCCTGGAACAATTCAAGCATAGAGGAACTCATTTCCTGGTAATCTTCTGGATCCACGATAATACAGGCATTGCCAGCAATTTCTGGTAATGATGATACACTGGATGTGATTACCGGGCATCCACATGCCATGGCCTCTATGACCGGAAGTCCGAAGCCCTCGTAAAATGATGGGAAAACGAACATCTTCGCAATGCAATATAATCTGATAAGATCTTCATTGGAAACCCTTCCAAGGAAATATATATCATTTTCAAGACCAAGGGAGGTTATCAACGACATGATGTTTTTCCTGTCCTGTGGGTATTGGGGTTCTCCTGCCTTTAATAGAACGAGATCCTTTCTTCCAGATTCTTTTTTCAATCTGTAGAATGCTTTAATGATACCCTCAACGTTTTTCCTTGGCTGCTCAGAACTAATGTGAAGAATATATTCCTTATCTTTTTCAAGATTGTACTTTGACCATATTGAAGAAACTTCCTCAACAGGTCTGAACATTTCATGATCTATCCCAAGATATACTGTGGTCATTTTTTCTTTGGATATCCCATATTTACATTGCAGATCACTTGCAGTGGCATCAGAATCAGTAATTATATGCTCCGCGTTCTTTAGACCCTTATACATCATTTTACCTGCCATCTGATGCATTTTACTTGCAGGATACATTTCATGTATGATATCATGACAGGTGATTACTTTAGGTGCTACATTGAAAAAAGAGATATTCTGGTTGGTAAGGAGATACAGATCATATTTTGGAATATGACCTTGCATCCGGTAATAAAAAAAAGGATTATTATCTACAATAGGTATCCTTCTTGTACTTGCAATCTGTTTTGATGTGGTAAGTTCACTTACAGTAAACTGCTTGCTGTCAAAGAACACATGATCGATATCTACTAAGCCTTTGAGAGCTTCAAAAAGAGAAAATGAATAATTTCCAATACCTGTATAAGGTTGGGCAGTATTGATCATACCTATAGTCATATAAATCACCTTAAAATATCACATAAACATATTCGAACTGTCTGTAACCTTATACAATTTCAAATTGAAGTTCCTAGTTACAATATTTGTTGGTCTTTTCATAAGCTGGCGAGCTATGGAATAATCCATATCATAAACATCTGCTTTTCTGTTAGGATAATGATTCAAATCCACTGTGATCTCAAGCTGTTCCAAAGTAACAGGTTGACTGTAAACAAGTTCTAACTCTACAGGATTGAAGTATTTTTCAAGAGGAGTTGCTTCATTTGTCAGTATATATACCGTATCAAAACTGGAAGCATTAAGACTGTTTTTGAGCTTTCCAAGAGAATTAGCATCCCACCAAAGGGCTGGCTTTGAGTACACGAAAAAAAACGGGTCTGCTAGTTTATACGAACCGGCTGCATATCGATCCACAAGTATCAGATCATTCGAATTAACATGATCAGAAATATTTCCTATACTTGTTATCATTCCTTGATTCTCAGAAAAAAATAAGATTGGATAAGCTGTATAAATGTTTAGTATCATGATCAAAGACATAAGGCCTATATACACCGTTTTCTGCTTAGAAAGATCATGTATTAGAAGGGACATGAGTAAAAAAGCTCCTGGTATAGTAGTAGCTACATATCTCCTCAAAAACCAGGGCTGGTCCAAAGTAATGAAAGGAGAGAGCAGATAAAGAAAACCAGGAAGCATAAAGAAAATTACAAGAAGCTGCTTTTTGTAATTAGTATCCGTGCGAAGTACAGAAGCAATGAAAACCAGGAAAATGGAAATCAATGGTAACTGAAGATTATACTCAGACAATGCCATGTACACAAACTCAGGGAAATGGTATCTAATAGCTGTTTTGTCCAATGGAACTGTTTCCGCAGCAGATGAGGTCATGCCACCTGTAAAGTGGTTAAAGACTGCATCGATGACCCCAAGGTACCTTGTTTGCATAAAAAAGTAATAATAAAGTAGTAATACTGAAATCAGTATGAATACAAACCATAGCATTACAGGGAATTTGTTTTTCAGGAAATGGAACCTGTCGTGATTTTCGGTAACTGAAAAATAATCTAGACCTTTATTGTTCATTGTCCTTTGGTTTGGTGTCCACATACCCTTAGATGAAAAATCGTATAGTAAAAACAAAAAATAGAATCCGAAAAGGATCAAACCCTCTATACGTATAAATGGCAGCATCCCAAAAGCGAGCAACGATGAAATGTAATATAGATTATGTCTTCTTTGCTGAATGTATAGGCAACACAACACCCCAAACCAGAAGAATGCCATGAAGAATATTTCAGTTACAGTCTGCCGTGAAAACCATATTAAGGGATAGGTAACGGAAAAAGTAAAAACTGCACCTAAACCCACATACGAATTCCTTAGTTCTTTTCCAATTAGATAGATACTTATCAGTCCAACAAATAGAGGGAGAAGATTACTAAATTTTATACCAGCTAGGCCAAAAAGGCTGTAGTAAATGGCCACCCATGAAATGTACCCAAAATGGAACTGAGAAAGGAGTCTACCATCACTCATCTTAATGTAATTGTTCGGAGACAGAAAACTCGGTATAAGGTAATTTATAGAAGACTCGAGCAGCATTGTGTGATGCTCGGAAAGATAAATGGCATTAGTTGAATAGATACCTGGATCTCTCCCACCGTATAGAGTATCATGGAAATAGAGAGAAGTAAAAATGGAAAACAGTATGACAAATATTAAAACTAGCGCGTTCTGTTTTGATGTACCACTAGATGCAGAATGCTTCCTGTGAAAAAAAAGTACAACAACTGCTGTGATCAACAGTAATGCTGGAAGAAGTATGTGCTCGTAGAAAAGAGAGAACATTGCCATTAAATTGGCAGCCCATGAAATGCATACAAACCATAGTGAAAAGATAATGAACTGATATTCAAATCTTGGAATGACAATATTATCCTTTAACTGCATTATTAAGCACCTCCGCATAACGTTGTCCAACTTTGTTCCAGCGGTACTCATCATTGAATATTGACTTTCCAGTAACACCGATCTTATTTCTTAAAACTGGATCAGAGAGCAAAAGAATAATCTTATCTGCCATGGCTTCCCAGTCCTTTTCAGGAACTTTGAATCCATTCAATCCATCAGTAATAGTCAGACCTGGACCACCTGAATCAAATCCTACAACCGGTTTCCCATAGCTCATTGCCTCTAGAGCAGGCATACCCAAACCTTCTGCATTTCCCCACTTATCGGTAATAGAAGGTATTACATATACATCGCATGCTTCATAAAAGAGAGGAAGCTCTTCATTTGGAACCAGACCTGTAAATAGCACATTATATTCAAGATGATTGCTAATGGTAAGAGATTCTAGCATGTTGCGCTCTGGACCCTCACCTCCTATGACTAGCAATACATCGGGGTGAACGGAGACTATTTTGCTCATTGCCTTTATCAAAAAAGATGTGCCTTTTAGTGGGATTAATCTGTGCACAGTAAATATGACAGGTCTGCCTGATAGACACAACTTTCTTTTAAAGTTATCCAACGATACTGGAGAATGTATGATAGGATAGTTGCTGCCAACCGGGAATACTGATATCTTGTCAGGGTCTGCACCAAAACTCAGTGCATAATCTTTGGTATAGTCACTGATAGCTATTACCGAATCATGCTTATTAAGGATATATTTAGCCAATGACCCTAATTTGAACCTTTTAAGAAACACCAGGTCAGTCCCATATACTTTCAGAACAGAAGGTACACCTGATATCTGTCGATATACTGCAGAGACAAGACCAGCAGGAAAAGCCCAATTAGAGAAAATAAGTTCAGCGTTCTTCCTCTTCCTGAGCCTACTAAGGCTTAAGAACATAAAAAATAGCATACTGGCTATCAATATAGAATTGAAGCAGTACTGAATAAGAACACCAATACGGGAACTGCATTTTTCATGTGGCAAAAAATTGCCATACCCAAGGGATTCATATCTTTCTGGTGCATACCTGAATCGATAGACTTCTATGCCATCTATTACTTCGTAAGCCTTGGAACCTGCCACATGCGGACATAAAATAGATGGAATCAAGCCTTCTTTCAAAAACTCTTGCCCCAATTCCAATATCCATCGGGCTTTATAGTCATCTTTATCCCTTGGAAAAGATGATGTTGTTACAATTATATTCATACTGGATCGTTGCAATAAGTGAATCTGACTAAATCACAATTATTCCATCTC
Organism: uncultured Methanomethylovorans sp.; assembly: GCF_963678545.1. NCBI lineage: Archaea > Methanobacteriati > Methanobacteriota > Methanomicrobia > Methanosarcinales > Methanosarcinaceae > Methanomethylovorans > uncultured Methanomethylovorans sp. Next base: position 1,082,322 of record NZ_OY782870.1, on the reverse strand, counting down.
TATTTTCTTTAAGCGGTACAATATTTCTTCCTCTCGTATTCTCTGATATTTCAGCATATCAGCTATCAGACCAAACACAAGGACCTGTAAACCAGTTAAACATAGCATTGTTGTAAGTATTGCGTAAGAGATATTTGGAACTACAACGCCGGTAGTTAAATATTGAACCAATACCGTTACTCCTGATAACGCTGCGACAACCAGGAACACAAAACCTATGGAAGCAAAGACCTTCATTGGTTCATAATCACGATATGTGCGTAAGATCACAGCAGTAGCACGCTGAGCATAATGTAAGACTCCTGACATAAGTCTTGAATTACCTTCTCTTTTCCTAAACTCAATGGGGATCTCAACCAAGGTCAAGTTATGATTAACAGCCTGCATAATGGTTTCCTGGACATATGTATAGTCAGCCAGAATGTTCATTCTTAGTGCAGCATCTCTTGTGAAGGCTCTGAAGCCTGTTTGTGCATCTGTCACAGGATAACCGGAAGCCATACGTGTCACACGGGTAGCCAGAATATTACCTATTTTTTTCTGAGGTGGCATGTATTCTATGTGCCCGCTAAAACGGGAACCTAATACCACATCAGCTTTGCCTTGAAGAATAGGAGCAATCAGATCAGGTATTTGATTTTGGTTATATTGGAAATCTGCATCGGTATTGACAATTATATCAGCTCCCCTTTCCAGACATGCTTCAAGCCCTGTACGGAAAGCAAATGCCAATCCACGATTTTCTTTTTGAGATATAACATAGTCTGCACCCGCTTCTGATGCAACTTTAATAGTAGAATCTGTAGAACCGTCGTTTATTACAAGAACTTCTACTTTATCTATTCCCTCTATTTTACGGGGTATCTCTTTGATCACTTTTTGAATGGTTTTTTCTTCATTGTAGGCTGGTATCATCACAATGAGCTTCATACTTAATAATATAATATTTATAGAATAAATACTCTTGCTTTTATATAGATATTTAATGATACATTACATGAAAACATGCTTGATCACCTAACTACTGGTTCCACACTAACAGAAAAGTTTTTGTATATATTTACGCATAAAGTATGAATATAAAAATAATAAAAAAGATGTGGAAATATGAAAAACGAAATACATTTCTTACTTACACACATTGGAATTGGATCAACTAATAAAGTGCAACATAATTCAAGATTACCTGATGATCCTAACAGCGACAGGACACGGGTAGATCTCAACGAGCTAATTGCTTCTATAACTCACCAGAAAAAAGAAGTAAAAAATAAAGAATGCACATATAGAATTAAGAAAAACAGGAATACAAATACAATAATTATAGAATGTGGGGAATGCAAAAGAGATTCTACGCTCAATAATCCTGTATGCAGATCAAACATATACCATATATTACTTAAAGAAACATTATCAGAAAGACTAGTGCTGTCAAATCTCTATGACAGGGAATATGATGGAGCCATACTCCAAAAAATATACTCTCTTGCCCACTTAGAAGATTACTTGCGACCATATAATAACATTAGAACTGTATCGTACAATTGCATACATAATTCCAAAGATACCTGTACAAAGAACAGAGAAGAAGCAATTGAGCAAGTTATCAATTCAGCAAAAGAGTCACCGATTAAAGCTTATAAGGATACGGAAAGAGCGATAGAACAATTTAAATGTGAAACTGAAAGGGTAGCTCATCCGGAGTGTGACAAATGCCTGGAGAATTTTCAGGATACATTAGATGAAATAAAAATAAGGATGCTGCCATTGCTGAATATTTTGCTGTGCGAGCCAGATGGAACTTTTGATTATGAAAAGAACTTTCAACCATACGTACGTCCTTTGTTCTCAACTTCCAGAATTTATACTGAGCCACCAGTGAACACTATTTTTTTTGAATGCTATGACGTACAAAGAAACGATGGGAGAAAATTACCCATATCCATCTATGAGTTTACCGATAAACCTGAAAAACTGTATGTAGTAAACCCTCTAGAATACAATATGCAGCCTGAAGAACTTCTGCTCATTGAAAGTGTGCGTAATCGAATGATCAAGCATAGGCCTGAAGACATGAATTTTGCGGACCCCGGTCTTTCAAGAGAATATTTCAGAAGGCTTTGCAAAAAATTGCTCCATGAAGAGAGTACAATCAAAAAACTGGTTTTAGCGCCTTCTCAACTGGATATGTATTCTGACCTGCTGGCAAAGTACACAACAGGACTTGGCATTCTAGAAGATCTGTTATCCGATGAAAGAGTTACAGACATATACGTCAATGCGCCTGCGGATAAAAATCCTGTTAACGTGGTAATGAATGGAGAAGAATGCACTACTAACATTTTTCTGTCGCAGGAAAAGGATAAAAACTTATCCATATCTTACGCCAATTTAGAAGCTACAGCGATGTAAAAACCGTTAAATAATAATGTAGTAAATATTGGCAATATTATTTAAAATCGATGTGATTTTATGCCAGTTCTCCAGGAAGTAAACGGACAATACACAATGACAATTCCAAAAAACATCGTTGAAATGGAAGGCCTCAAAAAAGGAGACAAAATCAAAATAATTAAGGTACAGGGTTATTTAGCACTCGAACCAGTAAGGTAATCGAGGAAAAGAAAAAGGCCATTGAGTTCCATGGGAACGCAAGATGAATAGTTCTGATGGAAGTGTGTAGTCGATGCTTATTCATTCTGTATTTTGCTTCCGCTGTCTGAAGACTTATTTAAACACCGACAAATAAATACTATCTGCATCAATTAATGATTTCACGCCAATTTTCTCATAGAAATACGCGACAAAATCAATAGATGTTTTAATTCCCCATAGAGCACATCCTTTACCAAGACATTTGTATGGAAAAAAAGGATTGCCAGTTTTTTTCATGAAGGGGTTACTATCAAATTTTTTACTTAAGTGATTTACTTTGTATTTGCTTTCATTTGCAGTATCTCCTTGCCAGTATGCCTTATAATGAACTAAAAGATTACGTAACTTTATAAGATCATTAACATCATAATATTCTTTAACTCCTTTGCCGAAACCTTTTCCGGTAATTTCCATGAGAGCGAGTTCATATTTTAAAAGAAGGTTTTTCTTCTCAAAATCATCACAATCCCATTTACTACCAAGAGAAATTAGAATGTTATGATCAATTTCTTTTAAAAAATCTGCTTTATCACAGCAATCACTATAAAATTCATTTATTGTAGATTCGAGATAAGCTACACTAGAAATTATGGACCCGCTTGCATATGCATGATCTTCTTCATATAATAATGAATAATCATCCAATGTATCCCCTACCTCATATTCTCGTTCAATTTTATCACATTCTTTTGCACATAGACAGGCACATCTAATGTGTCTATTTGAAAAGCGTGATTTTGAATTTATTTTCACACTTGCACTAAGATTTATTGTTGCTTCAACCCTTTCTTGAGATTTATTGTCTGACATCAGATCTCACCCAGTTGCAACTTAAATATTAATCTCATTCTTGTTAAACCCACTCTTTTTTTGAGACATTATCGCTTATAGTTGATGTTTTTTGATCTAAAAAAACACTCAAAGACATTTTTTGTTATTATTTTTGCTTGGTTATTACCAATATGCATGGAAATTTAAATATTATATATGTATAATATGCCTGTAGGTAATAATCAAACTAAAAAAAGGTTGAAAAATGACTTATAGTTATCAGATCCTTGCAGGACATATTAGAAAAAGAGTGTTAGAATTGGATAAGAACTACCTGGGAATTGCAGTTGGTCAAACTGGTTCCGGTAAAAGTGCTACAGCTGCACAGATTTGCGGAACTGTGGACCCGTCTTTTTTTGATGAATGCAGAGTAGTGCTTACACCTGCCGAGTTCATGGAGACTATTCAAACAATGGACAAAGGCGAAGCTATCATGCTGGATGAGGCGGGAATTGGCATGAGTGCCAGGGAGTGGCAGAGAGTCCAAAACCGTTTATTGGGATATACAGCTCAATTATTCAGGCATAAGAACTTAGTAGTGTTCTTTACTGTTCCTTCAATGGGTTTCATTGATGTTCAGCTTCGACACCTGATGCACGGAATAGTTTCAACTAAGGCTATAGACTACGAACAGAAGATCACCATTGCAAAGTATTACAAGATCTTTCATGAGCCTGTATTTAATGTAACCAAATACCAGACCTTTGAGTACACTGGAACTGATGGGACTCCTTACGCCTTAGATCCATTATGTACACCACATCCTGAAGAGAAGTTCTGGAAAAAGTACCTTAGAAAGAAAGAGGAGTTTGCTACTGCTTTCTACAAAGAAACAGAGGAAACGCTTAAAGGGCAAACTCAGGACAAAAGGAAGCTGGTAGAGATTCAAAAACTTGAAGCTCAGTCTAATGCTCTATCCTCTATTATCACAAATCTAAGAAGTGAAAAGAGATCATGGTTAGAACTGGAACAACTGAGCGGAGTTAATGAAAGAACTCTTCAAAGGTGGAGCCAGGCAGACCGGCAGACGACAAAAACATAATATATAATATGTATACAAAAGCAAAAGCTCACCTGATGTTCATTTCTATTTTTTGTGAAAAGCACAGGTGACGCAAAAAATAATATTTTAATGAATTATCAAGGTTTAGCGCATTGGTAAAAAGCGACATCATTATCAAGAGCTTCATTTTTCTTTAATAATTCGAGTACTTCTTTGAGCTTTGTTTCAATGTTTGCTTTTGTCTCAGTATCAATCAGATCTTTTGTGTCCAGGAACACAATGTTATTTCCATTTTCAATGGTGAATTTCATGCAATACCCCTTATTTTTCCGATTATACTTTTAACCAGTTCTATATCATTCATTTTATGACCTTGGCAATACTCAAAAGCCACATTAACATATTCCTGTGAGTTGATAAACTTCTTATAAACTTTCTCCCAGTTATCGCAATATTCGGCTATTTGTATTACCTCATTTGATAATACATGTGAGGTGGTAGGGGAAGTAGGCGAAGTAGGCTTACTCTCACTTAGTTCTCTATATAAGGGGCTAAGTGGGAAGTGCCCTACTTCGCCTACTTCGCCTACCTCAAAGCCCAAACCAAGAACGGTCGCCCAATTTGCATCTTTATTTATATTGGATTTTTTATATTTAACTTGGTCGAATTGGCTATACTTCCTTTGTTCTTGTACCTCATATCCCATATTTTCTAAGATTTTTGAAAATTCCTTTTTAGATATTTTGCGGTGTCCTCCTTTGGTACAAAATTCCTCATATTTATCAAAAAGGAACCAGAGGGGTGTATAATGTCTTTCTTCTTTTATACATTCCAATTCTATGAACTCGCTTACAGGGTTTGACCTGTACTCGTATTTCCTCATACGTTCCTCTACTGTTCCCTCCCCGGTGAAACTACCTCTTTCTAGTAGTTCCCTGAGTAGCCTTATACACTTCAAAGCCAAGTTCTCATATTCGGCCTCTGGTACTGTCTCGAATACGTCTTTCCCCTCTGGGAACTTGTTATTGAAATCGATGATTAACCAACGTCTATAAAATCCGTCTGTTCTATCCATTGTTACGGGTAGGCTATTGCTGGAAATAACTATCTTTGCAGTATTCACGAACTCAAAAGGGTCCTTTCTTTTGAACTCCCCGCTTATCATGTCACCACCTGACAACATTTTTAATTGGCTTGTGTTCTGCAGGGTGTTGAAATTTGTCTCTCCCATTGTTGCTAATTTTTTATTATACAACTTCCCCGACTCAAAGCGATTATTCATTAAGGCCTCGAGGCCTGTATGTGTGGTGTTCTCTGCCCCTATGAATTCGGTTAATAGGTGTTGAAATTGTCCTTTCCCGTTCCTTCCCCTTCCTACCAGTGTGAATATACGGTGTATAGGGTAGCCGTCATACATGCAATAGGCACAAATCTCATACAGCAATTGCTTATTTTCCTTGCCTACCCAGGCCCCAAATAGCCTATCTATTGTGGGTGTTTCTTCACTGTTGCCTATTTTGTGTGGTATCCTTGAAGAATATAGTTTTGAAGGATCTGGCTTAAAACGTTCCCCGGTATTGAGATCAATACATCCATCTTTAAACTGTATTATGTCCTTCCCGGGTCTTTCCAATTGCCTGGCCCTTCCTGTACTCTTGACCATCTCCAATATCTCGCTTTTAACACTACTTCGATAAATACTTTTGACATCTAATATCTCTGTAATGGTTCGTAGTATATCGGTTTCGTCTATTATCTGGTATTTCCCCTCTCCTTCGCTCCACATCCAATAATTATGAGTTCTATCGTAGTATATGGGTAATTTAGCTTGTAGGGCCTCTATCATCTCCCAATGCCCCATTATTACCCTTCCCATCTCGGCCCTCATTGTTTGAACTGCTTGGGGAGTCGTTTCCTGCCTTGATTGTTCGTTTCCTGCCTTGCCTCTTGTATTATCCGGGTTGCAGTGTTCGGGAAATTCCACACATAACATATCAGAAGTCCAAGGAGTCGGACTCACATACCTTAATTCCTGCTCTGTTCGGCTCTGGTCATAGGTTCCCCTGTAAATCACCTTGGCTAAAAAGTGTATTCCGTCGTCTGTAAGGCCATTTTTCTTTAATTCGGCTGTAAGTGCCAACATTAGACGCCTTCCATCTCCCCCATGAAAGACATTTTCTTTATCTTCCCGGGCTATGATCTCTTTAACCCATCCCCGGCTCGATAATATGCTTTTGTAAAGTTCTTCCTCTAGGGCTATATATCGCAGTAGCCTCTTTTTTAATTCCTGAGGAATTACGGGTATATCTCCCCTGCTTATAAATTCCCTATTGAATCTGTATTTATTCCCGCTTGGGTGTATAGAAGGGGCAATAACTACATTACTGCCTCCTCCGTTTCTGTTTCCACTTAATATATCAATACCCAATAAGGCCCCCTCTTCTCCAAATTTCCGGCCCATGCGTTGGGTAAAATCTGAGTCATACTTAAAGACGAAATGGCCCCGGGTTGCCTTCTCCCCTTCCTTGGCCCGGGTAGATGTTAGCCAATTGCTGGTATCAAGGCCCTTAATAATATCCCCGTAAAAATTCATATCATCGAAGTCTATAACGGTTAAATCGCTTACAGGGCCACATACTACCCCTATATTGTTATCCCCCGCCTCAAATGCCCTTCTTAGTTCATCAACTGTTAGTGGTTTGGTTCTTTTCGCCCAATCTGTAGGTATCGGAGCCTTACCCCTTGGCCTTACAGGATGAACTACCCACCCAATGCCCGTATATTTTAGGGCCGCTTCATACATTTCAGTACTCATACGTCCCCTCCTTCTGCATATAAAGTTCCATGAAATAATTTGCTATCCGGCTTCCTTCGCTGGAATCTGGCTTACAGTTTGCGCCTTCTTCTTTTAATATCTTTGAAATGCGCTTATTGAGTGCCGTTTTTGCCTCAACTCTTTTCTGTTTCAGCTGTCCTCTGGAATCAAGGAAAACTACAATACATGCAGACCCTTCCCTTTTTAGTGCACATGGTACACAGGTGATTAGTTCCCATCTACCTACACTATTCAAGCGAACGCGCCTATAAACGCCTGTGATATCTATTTTTAATCCAAGTGGCAACGTAATACCTGCAAAAATGTAAACTGTAAGGCCAGCGGTTATAGTAGCACTATTGAATACCGAAAGTGTTAAATTATCTGCGGTTTTACCTGTAATAGTAACAGGATTCACCGTAACAGGGGCGGGATTCGCTCCCCGATCCTCTTTATCCACTGGCATTATTGCTCATCTCCTTCGTGTCCCAATTTTTCGTATTCCGCTTTAGTCAATCCTCCGTACTTGAGTACATCAGGATATAGAGCCGCAATTCTTTTTCTGTGATCCTTTTCAAGTTTACAACGCTGGCTTTTCTGCGAATTGCCATAATATGGGCTTAAAGGACAGTTTTGGACCTTGCAAGCCCTGTAATGTGGACAATCATAAAAAGGAGTGTCAGAGGTCAATATCTTCCCCCCATCCTCCGGCCCTCAGATCTTCAAGGCGTATGAGCCACATTCTTCTAAACTGTCCTAATTTAAGGATGGGCACTCCGGCCTTTTTTAAACTTTGAGCTAGTGTTAAATCTGAAGTTCCCAAGAATTTTACTAAATCAGCATAAGTAATCAGGCCAGAAGGAGGGAGGATCTTCGGAGTGTTTTCGGACATTTTAGAAACCCCATTGCAAATAGTCAATTTGCCCTTCGTATTGGTTGCTATGACTCACTATGTGTGTCCTCTCCGGGGGTAAGGTGTTAGTACCTACCCCGTCAATTTCAGAATTTTCAACCGATTTTAGAGCCTTAAAATTAGGACTATTTTTCCATAAAACAAAAAGAGTATCTGGCTCTACATCCTGACTTAAATACATCATGCAGTTATAGTATTCCTGCATATCTGTTGTTTTTTCGAACCTCTCTTTTAGAAATTCTATGATGTCGGTATATGATCTATTCCACAGATCCACAGGCCAAGAAGAATGAGTATAAGCATCTCCTCGGTGTGTCACTTCTTTGATCCAGGTCTTCAGATCCTGCGAAGTATGGAAAGACACTTTAACGCACCTTATATCCTCACAATTCAAAATTACCTACCTCCACAGGCAGCGTAGCAATTACAGAATTCTCAGCGAGTGTGTAAACCCTTGTGACCTTTTTACTTTTGAATTGCACATAGGCCTCCCGACCCTCTTCATTTCCTTTCTGAATTGCGGGATATGCGCGGATTATTTTTCCAGATCTCAAGTGTATAGCGTACTCTGCACGTGCAATCCAGAAAGTGTAGAAGAGAAAATCGTTAAAGTCGCGAGTTTCTCTTTTCGAACCGTGAAACTTGAACACACTGTATTCAGCGGTGCGTTTCATGGCTGTGCGTGCTGGGGTCATGCAGTCGCCTCCATGATGGTCTTAGCCATTGCCTTCCGGACCGGATCACCATGGGTAAGCCAGTTATGTAAAGTCTCTGCATTTTCTTTTTTAAAAATCTCTGCAAATTCAACAAAGGGTTTATTTTCATTTGTTGCATGTATTGGCATGGTCGGGATCTCCGTTTACTCCTGGCCTGTCCCGGTCGCGTCTTGTGAGGGTGTGACCGGGCACATTATGATTTTTCTATTTCTGTACTCTATTTCCATCATGGTTCCTGCACCGATGCCTACCATATCAGCGAATTGTTTAGGGATGACCACTTGATAACTATCCCTAATTTTTTGTACTTTCCTTTTCATAGATATTCACCAATACCTTTTTACAGTGATATACACATATACAGATAATTGTAAAAACACCAAATAATATTTTTTGATGTTAGTATGACAGTAACACGTGAAATTCGCGAGATAGATAAGCCTCCATACGGCAGAGGCACTCCGAAAACCAATTACGATAAGCACACACCTTTCGTTCTAGGCATAATTCAGAGAAGTGGGCCAATTCGTTACAGTCATTTGTATAATCGGTACATAGAAGAATCCGGTATTTGTGTTAGCAAGCATACGCTAAACAAGTGCATCGAGGACCTACTTTTAAAACAGATAATTACAAGAGAAGAACAAAGAGGACGCGGGAATCCTGTTTATTTTAGTCTTAACGAGAAAGGATATAAAAAAGATGTAGATCTCGACACTATCCTTGGAATTCTCAGGAAATTACTCGAAGATGGAGCTGTTCGAATAAGCATAAATGGACAGAACTTACATACTAAAACGCCACCAAGTTCACCACTATGGACTGATATTTTAGACAAATTGTTTGATTTGCATGATACAATTAATAACGTTTTTTGGATAAATGGGCATGCACACACAACAAAACAGGTTATTGATTATTTATCAATAGAAGAAAAGGAAAAGTATAAAGATGGCTAGCCTAACTTTTCCCTGAATTTTTTAATTAGTTCTTCATCCGGACTTGTTAAAAGAGCCATCAGTGCATTTTTAAATTTCTCATCATCCGTAATCTGAGTCTCTACCGTTAATATTGTTCCACATACACCACAATATTTGAAATTTCCTTCACTTATGAAATGACATTTTGGACACTCATTTGGTCTTAAAGAAGTATTCCGATCTTCTATTTTTATTCCATTTTTCTTCAGTACAGCATCATCAATGTCTCTGCCGGACAAGTGAACATAAACAGAAGCCATAGAACTATCTGCAGTCCACCCGAGATAACGTTTCATCTGCTGTTCCGTGAAATCCTTTGCTAATTCGGTAGCTTGGGCGTGTCTGAATGCGTGAGGATTTACCTTTTTTGTTATTCCTGCTCTTTTTGCAATTGCAAAAAGCCGTGTATGCATAGCTTCATGGTTAAACTCCTCATGTCTTTTATCGAGCACCACCCATAGTGGAGCATTCCTATCCTCTTTCAGAGGATGAGCCTGTAACCAGTTGAATAGATGCTTGGCTGAATAGATGACAAGTATCTTTCTTGCTCCGGTCTTTCCTGTTGGGAAATGCACATAATATCCCTTTTCATGCTTTTCGATATTCTTTATCCGTAAAGATAGAAGCTCTCCGGATCTTGCTCCAGATTCATATATCAGCGAGACTAAAGCTTTGTCGCGTAAATTCATACAAGCATCAATCATCTTGTGAACTTCATCTCTGGTGATGAGATCCTCTGGAAGTTTTGAGCCTCTTGATCTACGCACCTTAATACCAGTTGTCAAATCCTCCCGACCAATAAAGTTAAGAAATTTCCGTAAATGGATCTTTCGTGTGTTCTTAGTGATCAAGGAATATTCACGAACTTTGCCGTTTTTCCCAGTAAATGTAAACGATTCCAAAGCCATGAAAGCGGCATTCAGCTCATCCTTTGTCAAATCAAGAAAAGGTTTACTAAGCATTTTATTCCAAAAAGAAAGTGATTGGATTTGTCCGCATACTGTAGCTGGTCTCATTCCATTCACAATATAGGATTGGACATACTTCCTGAACTGCTCTGCCCTTTTCTCATCACATTGAGACATTAAGAGTTTCAGGTCATTTTCATTTCTTTCTTTTAGTGTCTTCTGGACCATATTTTCCAACTTCTACTACGCTTCGATTGCTTAACTAGTTATCTGTAAGATATGGATAATTAAGCAATATTAAGCAGGAAGAAATGGATTCCATGGTCTCAAGATTCAGGACGATAAGCGGAAGACCATTTGGAGAAGCCACACCTGTCCTGGAAATGGCGCTTAAAGAATATGGAGTGCGTGTCTCGGTGATAGGCGACCCATTAAGTGCAAAAGGAATGGCCTATGCATTTAGAAAACATGCAAAGACCCCCTGGACATTGCCCAAACTTATCAATACTGATGCTATTACTCCTCTTACAGCGGGCCTGCTTAGCTTCATGATGGATGGGCATGCATCAGTGCTAATAGCCGGAGGAGTGGGAGCAGGCAAAACATCTCTATTATGTGCTATGCTCATGGAAATGCCACAAAAATACAGAATATTGACCATAGAAGACACGCCGGAAATACCTCTTGAACAATTGCAAAAGCTTGGATGGAAAGCACAGGGCCTGAATGCTCAGTCTTCCATCGTGAAATCAAGTATTGAGATAGAACCTTCCACAGCCCTGCGTGCATCCCTTAGGCTTGGCAGTTCCTCCCTTGTTATCGGCGAAGTGAGAGGGCCTGAAGTCGCAATGCTGTATGAAGCAATGCAGGTAGGTACAGCAGGAAATTCTGTAATAGGAACTATCCATGGTGCATCCACAAATGCGGTTTATGAAAGAATAGTACATACCCTTGGAGTGCCTCCTGCATCTTTCAAAGCCACAGATGCTGTAATAGTCTGCTCCAATACCCGCATAGCTGGCAGTATGGCAACAAAACGTAAAGTAATACAGATCGCTGAAGTGAATGAAGTATGGGATTCTGAGAACACATACAGCGTCTTCTCTGATATCCTTACTTTTGATGCCTCGGTCAATTCACTGGTACCAACCGACCTGCTTGATAGAGGACAGTCCGGATTGATTCGGAAAATTGCAAGAAAATGGGGCATATCCGTGGATGAAGCTTCAAAGAACATTCGCATCCGTGCAAGCATGAAATTGAAAATGGCGGAATACGGTAAAACAGATCCGTCATTCCTTGAGGCTGAATTTGTATCTGCCGCAAATAACATGTTCTGGATGCTAATGGAACAGGAAAAGGAGAGTTCCGGCAAACTTGACATGCAACGCGTATACGAAAGATGGTGCACGTGGTTTGAACAGATAGTAGCTACTAAGGGTAAAGAGAGGTCTGTTGCAACAAAAGACAAAACACTATACACTGGATCATTGGCTGAAGTAATACAGGGTGGCTATGATGCATAATGATAACTGGTACTACAGTGGCTGCAAATTTACCTGGAGATATTTCTCCAGATTTATTAAAGATCATGAAGAATTTAAAAAGAAAACTGAAAAAGCGGTTAGTCAGGAATATATAAATTCTCTTGTTTATACAGGGTTTGATCTGGAACCTTACGAAACAACACTTTTTTCCTATATTGGATCTGCAGGGCTATTCTTTATTGTATTGTCAACAGATGCCTTATTTTTCAGGCTCACCACATTCTCATCTGGAATACTCGCAGCAATTGCGATTATAAGCCTGACCATACCAATCGCAGCATTGTGGTATTTCAGTGAATATGTGAAGATACATGCGCGACACATGAGGATAACATCACTGGGAGACATGCCTGAAGTAATGAGCTACGTAGTAATGTCAATGAAGATAGTCCCTAACATGGAAAAAGCAGTGCATTTCGCTGCAGAGAACTCAAATAGACCTCTTGCCAGAGATTTGCGGAAGATGCTATGGAACCTCCATTTACGAGTATATGCCGGCATGGATGATGCTGTGGTCCAGTTCTCAGAGATGTGGGGTAAGAACAGCGAACATTTCAAAAGGTCGTTACACCTCATAAGAAGCTCCATGAGCGAAACTGATCCTGCACAGCGTACTTTAACTCTCAACCGGTCTTTGGATATCATTTTAGATGGGACTCGGAACCTCATGGAGAGCTACGCTGCAAAACTAAAGCTCCCCACGTATATACTATACTCAATATTCATCCTCATACCCCTCGCCCTGGTCGCGCTGCTACCTGCAATGGCTGTTGTAGGGATACGCATTACAAGTACGAACCTGGTATTAACATATGATATAATATTGCCATTGATCACATTTATCTATGCAGAATATGTGCTTATGCAACGACCGGCATCTTTCGTGCCCCAGAAAATATCAGACACACATCCTGAACTGGAGGGTCTGCCATCTAAAAGAAAAAAAGAACTCATTTTTGCAATAACCGCTGGTATTGTGTTATGCAGTACGGGATATATATTACTATACGCTGGAAATCCTTATGGCATTATTTCAACGGCTGTACTTGAAGGTTTAGTGCCCACTGCACTGCTGATATTAGTGGGCATGAGCATTACCTGTTCATGGTATCTTAATGCTGCATATGCCCCATATAAGAAAATACGCGATAAAATAATTGCTATGGAAAATGAATTTGCAGATGCATTGTTCATTCTTGGCAGAAGAATATCAGAAGGGAGGTCTGCAGAAGAGGCTTTTGTACATACAGCTGCCAATATGAAAGGAGCTTCCATATGCGAGCCATTTGAGAAAATTGCCATGAACGTTGCATGTATGAGATGTGACCTGCATAGTGCAATATTCGATGAGGATTACGGCGCATTCAAAAATGTATATTCGGAAAGAATAAAAACTACTATGAAACTATTCCTGGAAAGTGTACATAAAAGCCATGAAGCTGCAGGTGTGGCGATAGTGAAGCTCGCGGACCACATGACCGACTTGCAGGAAGTAGAGAGGCATATAAAAGAATCACTTTATGAGATGACATCTACGATGAAGTCAACTGCATGTATATTTGCACCACTTATAGCAGGAGTGACAATTGCACTGTCAGAGGTCATTGCAAAGATCCTACAAAACGTAGCACACAGCATATCCAGGTTGCCGCCGAATGTGATCCCCGGACCTGCAGATATATCTCCTGATAGCCTGGAGCTTTCCATTGGCCCAAATATGTTCATGCTGGCAATAGGCATATACCTGATACTGATCACTACAATTATGGTCCGATTCTCAACAGCTATTGAATATGGAGGGGATAAAAGTCAGATGATGTATGAACTCTCCAGAGCACTGCCAATATCAATAATTGTTTTCTCTGCTTCTGCAATAGCCTCAAGGATAATATTCAGAGGATTTATCTGAAGAAATTTTGTGGTAGACATCCTCAAATCACTATGACACATTATTCCATATAGATGAGAGCCCTGTTGGGACAGCATTTAACACAAAGCATGCATCGGTCACATAGATCGTGGTCAATCTTTGGCCTGTCATCGGAGTTTCTTTTAAGAGCAAAAAGGGAACAAATAGCCCTACATCTACCGCATTTTTTACAGCCGGAAACTACTATGTACCCTTTGCTTGACACTAAGCAATAGCAAAGAGATAAAGGTATTTAAGGTAAATGGACGAAACAACAGATATATACGATAAAATCAATGGTTGCGCCATCATGCGGAATATATCTAAGGGAGAAGCTGATTCTTATTACTCATATCTTTCCAAAGGCTGCAAATTATGCCAGGAAGGAGCAAAAATGGTGCTTTTTGTAACGGGCATCTGTGGAAAAAACTGTTTTTATTGCCCACTTTCTGAAGAAAGAAAAACAGATGTTGAGTTTGCAAATGAAAGACTTGTCAGCTCAGATAATGATATAATAGAAGAGGCACGACAGATGGGAGCACTAGGTACAGGAATTACCGGTGGGGAACCTTTGCTCAAACCTGACAAAGTACTAAGATATATAAGACTACTCAAATCAGAGTTTGGAAAAGAGCATCATATTCATCTATACACTGCCTTGCCTTTAGACAAGAACATACTCGAAAAACTCGCATTAGCCGGACTTGACGAGATCAGATTTCATCCTCCTGTAGATATATGGAATAATAAAATGGAAAATTACTCGGATTCCATCAAAAAAGCTATGGATTTCGAGATGGAAGTAGGTATGGAGATCCCGGCGATAGAAGGAGCAAACAAAGTATCCACAATCGCAAATGAATTGGGCTGCTTCCTCAATATGAATGAACTTGAATTTTCAGATACAAACTCTGAGGCAATGAAACTAAGGGGCTATTGGCTGCGGGATGAGATCTCAAATGCTGTGGCCGGATCATATGCTATTGGCATGGAAATCTTACAAACCACCGGAAAGGGGCACTTATGCACCTCCCGATACAAAGATGCTGTACAACTTCGAAGAAGATTGCTGCGCATAGCTGAAAGAACTGCCAGAGAATTTGATGAGGTGACAGAAGATGGGACCCTGGTATATGGAGTAATAACATGCAATGGGGAGGTAAATTCTACAGAACGAGTAGCTGATCTGTTGTTATTAATAGGCGTACCCGAGGAATTGTTCCAGATAAACAAAGAAGAGATACACATAGCCACCTGGATACTTGAAGAGATAAAAATGGAAATCGTGGCAGATGTAAAAGAAATGTGCATTATTGAAAAATATCCATTTCCTGGCGGGATGGTAGTGGAAAAGATTCCACTCTAAAACCCAAATTATATATGCAAGAATGATATACGTACTTCAAGTTTGGCAACCAATAGCAGTTTAATTTATATAAATCACAATAACTTTATAACCTTAAATCGCATATAAAAAAAACGAGGTGTTTGTACTGGAAACGATAGAGGACCGCGTGAGGGAGAGGCTCATAAAATATCTCAGCAGAGATGATACCGGCATTCGCAAAGTAGTATTGCAGCTTTTTCTTGAAGGAGACAAGTTCACAACCGGTGATGTGTACGGGTACCTCAATAAAACTGATTTTAATGTAAGCTACAGAGGAGTTTCTGCCATGGTCGGCTTAATGAACACAAGACTTGGAATCCTCAGCATCGATGTGACAGGTGACCATAATATATATCTTCTAAAAGAGGATTACAGGAGTATTGTTCGTTCAGTACTTGAGAACTATTGAAATGGACTAAAATAAAACACACTTCAAAGTAATCTTTTTATAGAATAGATGCAAGTAATTTCCATATTTGCATGTGTTGCAAATGAGTGGAGAAAACTTAGGTCGGGATTTTTATATTAAAATATTTAAGTGGGATTGTATATCACACATATGAGCACCTCCTATCAAAGGAGATTGCACATTCATATGTTCCTGAACACATTGCAATAATAATGGACGGGAATCGCAGGTATGCCAATAGAGTAGGCAAACTTACAAATTATGGACATGCAAGGGGAGCCAGCATAACTGAAAAAGTAATTGAGTGGTCCCATGAAATAGGTGTTAAGCAACTTACCGTCTATGCATTTTCAACCGAGAACTTCAACAGGTCCGCAGACGAGAAGCAAAAGCTCTTTGAACTTATAGGACTCAAATTTGATGATCTTTGCCAAGATGAGCGTACTCACCGAAGAAAAATGCACATTAGAGCCATAGGGGACTTGCAAATGCTTCCAGTCAGTCTGCAAAGGTCTATAAAAGAAGCTGAAAGATGTACTGCAAACTACGATGGGTTTTATCTTAACGTAGCTATTGCTTATGGTGGCAGACAAGATATAGTCCAAGCAGTGCGCAAAATCGCTGAAAAGGTCGACACTGGACAACTAGATCCAGAAGATATCACAGAGAACACCATTTCTAATCATCTCTATCCTGTTGGAGGAAATGCTGTCCCTAATGTTGACCTTATAATCCGTACTGGAGGAGATGAGCGAGTATCCAATTTTCTCCCATGGCAAACATCTGGCAATGAATGTGCCACGTATTTTTGTGCTCCATTTTGGCCAGAGTTCAGAAAGATCGATTTACTGCGTTCCATAAGAATATACCAAGACCGCCTTCAGGAAAAGAAGCGTGTAATGAAAAGGAGGAGTGCAATTCTCCTAAAAGCTTTAGAGAAAAGGGACAGTGAAAAGATTCATAATTGCCCTGCCAACAGCGTACGTGGGATTTAAATTGAATACTGGTCCCCTAGTATTAGATAGTCCTGAATAATTGATCTGTATACTGTGACTTATTTTTTTGAAGCATATACCCAACATTATAGCTTAGCGACTAGATCCAAGATTGCCTTTTTGAAAAAGCTCAGTACTTTCGAGACATATAATATTGAGCAGGATTAATCAAAAATACCTGAATATAAAAAAGTACCAGATTTTTTATAGAATGGACAAAAGCACCAAGATGTACTATAAACATCTGTTATAAAAAATGCGTAAATCTCAATAATTATGTTAAAGATGCGGGGGATGGGATTCGAACCCACGAATTCCTACGAAACTAGGCCCTCAACCTAGCGCCTTTGACCTGGCTGGGCAACCCCCGCATATAGGGAAAGAACAATATAGGAGAGAGCAACCTCCTATATAAATCTGTTGGTTTAGAGTGCCGACAAGATCATAGCCAAATTTGTGGCTTTGCCTTTTATAATATTAGCGGCGTTTACAATTAATTCTTTCATGATATAAGAGCCATCTGATTCCATTGTAAAGATGAAAGAATGTTCATCAATTTTGATATCTATGGCATCAATATCACAAATTCCTTCACACAATCTGCAAAGAGTACATTTAAGCATATCTTCCTGAGACACTTCAGCGCTATTTGTACCCATTTTTATGATATCCACGGGACACTCGCTTATGCATGCGCCACACTGATCACAGCCATTGAACTCAATCTTTGGCATGTTCTTGTAGCCGCATGCAACTCCTGCCTGCCACCTGGAATGCTTGCTACCATACCCCATTTGAGCTATAGCTTCAAGCACTATTTTCTGCCCTTCTCGCAGATCAGCAATGGGAACGTTCGGATCAGCTGCTTGTACCGTATCATCAGAAGACACTAGATCCCTGGAATACACTATTCTGGGACCTTCGGCACTTAGGGTAAGAGAAACCTGACATGCCGGACAGAAGTCACCGCAATTACATTCATCTTTAGGAACAAAATCCTTCAGATTAGAAGTAAGAGGGATTAGTGCCAAGCGTAAGCCAAGCTGCTCATCATACAAAACTGAGGTATTGTTGTAAATATTTACCTCAGTAATAGCGATCGTAGGAACATCCGCTAGAGCAGCCCTGCGAATACCGTTCGCAAACGCAGCAGTGGTGTTTGACAATACAAACTTTGCAGACCTATCGGAGAGCTCCAGTATGTCTACTTCCATCGTCATATGCTTATTTCCTTCATGAACAGAGTGATTATACACGCCTTCCGCCTTTTGGACGAGTACCATCATGTGGTACAGGCGTTACATCCTCGATCCTTCCAATTTTAATACCTGCTCGCGCAAAAGCCCTAATTGCAGCCTGAGCACCAGGACCTGGACTCCTCTGCTTATTGCCTCCGGGAGCGCGCACCTTTATGTGGACACCTTCAATGTTCTTATCTCTGAGTATATCGGCTAGCTGGCTTGCCATTTGCATTGCAGTGTAAGGAGAACTTTCATCGCGTGCTGCCTTTACAACCATTCCACCTGAAGATTTTGCAATTGTTTCGGCACCAGTCATATCAGTAATAGTGATGATAGTATTGTTGAATGAGCTCTTTATGTGAGCAACACCCCATGTTCCATTTGCCATATTCATACCTCCTTAATCATGCCCAGCTATGGATTTAGCTACCTGGGCAGGCCTTTCCGGATGAGATTCCTCAAGCAATGGAGAAGTTCCATAATAATCAATTAGCATTTCCTGTTCCTTGGTAACCATCATTCCAGGTACTGTAACCTTCTGACCATTGATAGCAATGTGACCATGAGTAATGAACTGCCTTGCCTGCTTAGGAGTACGGGCAAGTCCAAGCCTGTGGACTTGGGTTTGCAACCTGCGCTCAAGAAGGGCACTGGCCTTCAATCCAAGAATATCATCAATATTTGAATCGACTTTCAATATTGAATAGCTGGTGAGCCTTTCAAGGATCTGCTCAGCCTCAAGTTTAAGGTGGCCGGTCATGTGTTCAGTTTCTGCGGACTCTGCCAAGAGTCTGCGGGCATCTGCCCTGAATCGCCTGAGGACACTCTGTGACTTCCACAGCTCCCTTTTGTTACGCAGACCATAAGTCTTAATAAGCTCTACCTCTTCAGCCATCCTGGCAGCCTGCCACGGATGCTTAGGCGTATCATAACTCTTTCTCTTCTTTCCTGGATATCCCATAAAATCACCCTATCATTTCTTCTTGCTTACACCAATGGTGCTGCCACGTCTACCAGTGGACTTTGTCCTCTGACCCCTTACCTTAAGACCACGCTCGTGCCTTATACCACGGTAGCACCTGATCTTCTTAAGAGTGTTCAGATCTTCCCTCAATGTAAGCAGGATATCCTGTCCAAGAAGGTGCTTGTCCTCCCCGGTCAAAAGATCTTTCTGTCTGTTTAGCATCCATGTAGGCATAGACTGCTCAAAACTACTGATAGCCTGATCAAGCTTTGCAACATCCTCATCAGGGAGATAGCCAATTACTGCCAATGGGTCTATACCAGTGCTTTCCACAAGAATCTTTGAGGTTCTTCTTCCAATACCAGGAATACCAGTTAATGCATACTCAACAGGCATTTCACCTTTGAGGTCAGTATTCATGATACGGACTAGATGTCTTATTTCTTCATCTGCCATAATTTATGTCCTCCTTAGGGATACGTTGTATCCTGTAGCCTCGACATATTTGTCGACACTCCCCTTGAAGGGGATGGACTGCATATCCTAACGGAATATAAACTGATGCCGCTCATAATATCGTGTTGATATATAACCCTATTGCTGCCTGAAGTCAATAAAGATTTTGAAAAATAGAAAGTATTTTCTTTTTTAAGAAAAATAGTGAAAGATTTTATAATAGATGAATAAATAAATATTAATATATAATTACACCATATGTTAGCACTGAGGATGAATGTCCATTCTGAGTAAAAACCGATAGAATAAATGATCAGCTCTTTACTTTGAATGGTTATTTAGGAGATGGTCATAGTTGCGTGAATTGAAGAAAGTTATCATAGGCGGAGCTTTATTCTGTCTTATAATACTATGTGGAATATCAGATGCTGTTTCCACAAATTCCACCGGGAATAGAATATGGGACGAAAATCAAAATTTAAGCCTTGAATATACATGGACGCCTCAAAGTTTCTCTGGATTTTACTACGATTTCAATACAGGAGAAGGATCTGAAAATCTTACAGTAAATCTCAGAAATAGCGAAGAGAGAACAATCAATGCTGAAAATATGATCTACGAAACAAGACCTGTAAATAGTGATTTTGAATATACTGAATGGGGAGAATATCAAGCAATTGGTTTTATGGCCGAAAGATATTTTGCAGGATATTCTAACACTGATTTCAGCGACAATATTAGCCTTATGGCAAATGAAAAGCTTTCAAAAATACTGATTGATAGCAATGAAAGAAAATCACTTTACACTGGTTCCTCACTTATACTGGAAGAAGGCTATGAGCTGGAAATAAGAGAAGTAGACAAAGATGGAAAAAAAGTGCTAATTGATCTTAGCAAGAATGGGGAACACATTGACACGGATTTTGTGGGATCAAATAGCGATTATACCTATAAAAGGGACCTAGGTTTAAATGATGAAGTAGCTATCATTGCAGTACACCTGGATGATATCTTCAAAGGAACAGAGACAAATGCAGTATTCATAGATGGCGTATTCCAGATATCTGACGAGCTCTCAAGTATCAATTCAAGTGATACTTACGGAAAAATGGAAATCACCTCCATATCTCCTGAAAAGATAACAATGAAGAACCAGGAGAAGATAATGCTTACAAAAGGAGATACTGTTGACATTATGGGAAAACTCAAATTGATAGTGGCTAATAACAATACACTTAGATTTGCACCCATGATAGAAATGTCCAAGCCCGGAAATTATGTCCTCAGGGGTTCAGTAGCAGAAGAAGAATTCAAGTGGACACCCATGAACTTTGAAGGCTTCTATTATAATATTGATGAAGGTATTGGCACAGAATCACTTACCGTTGAAAAGATCGATGACAGAACTATAGAGAAAAATAAACTTGAATATAAAAGCAAACCTGAAGAAGTAAGGTTCGAACATGGCGAGTGGGGAGAATTCGAAGTTATAGGATTCCTTGCAGACAAATATTTTGCAGGCTACCCCGATAATAAGTTTTCAGATGGCATAAGCCTTGTTTCAAATGGTGAGCTTGCAAAAGTGCTGATAGATAACGAAGAGAAAAAAAGAGTATATTCAGGATCTTCATTACTGTTGGAAGAAGGCTACGAATTAGAAGTAAACGAAGTAAACACTGATGGAAGCAGCGTATTTCTTTCTCTTTACAAAAATGGTAGCATGGTAGATAGCGACACAGTAGCTTCAAATGAAGATTATGCATATAGTTCAAATGTTGGAAATATTGAGAATGTGCCCCTGATAGTTGTACACATAGATCATATTTTCAAAGGAACTGAAACTAATGCTGTTTTTATTAAAGGTATATTTCAGGTGTCCCAAGAATACGTAACTATAAACATTGATGAAAAATATGGAACAATGAAAGTGACTGATTTTTCTGGTGAAGGGATAACCATGAAAAACTCAGATGATATCTCTCTTTCAAGAGATAAATCAATAGAAATCATGGGCAACATGCAGTTTCGTGTAGCAGATTCCAATAACCTAAGATATTACCCATTCATAGAGAAAAATACAACCCCCCTTGAATCACTAGACATTGATATTCCTAAAACCATCATAGAAGGAGAAACTGCCAGTATAGAAGTTTCCTCACGGGGAGGAGCTGTAGGAAATGCTGTTGTTAGTATCAACCAAGAAGAATTAGGTATAACTTCAGAGGAAGGCATTATTAAATACGCTGCATACAAAGGTGGGAAGTTTAAGGCCATTGCCTCTAAGGATGGATTTGTATCAGCATCAAAGGAAATTGAAGTTATTGCAAGAGATGATGAAACTCGAAAGATCAGAATAGAGATATCTGCTGAAAAAGTGTATGAAGGAGACAAAGTTACATTATCTACAGTGAAATCCTTAAGTGGCGAATCCGTGCCTGGAGTCCAATTATTATATGATGGGAAAATCATCGGCAATACTTCTGATGAAGGAAAACTGGAATATAAAGTAAAAGATCCAGGAATTCACAAAATCAAAACTGTTCCTGATGGATTCCTCCCTGCGGAATACAACCTAGAAGTCATTGTTCGTGAGCCTAAATTCGTATATTCCGGAATTAAAATCATGCCCATTGACCCTACAGAAGAAGAAAATATGAACCTTTCAACAGAGATAACAAACATGGGTACTGCAGCAGGAGAAGAAAAAGTAGAACTAAAGATCAATGGATCGGTGGTTGATACTCAAACAGTTGCCCTCGAAATCGGAGAAAGTGCTTTGTTGAACTTCACTTATATGTCCCCAGAAGAAGGTATTTATGAAGCTCATGTGGGAACTGAAGAGCTTGAGTTTGAAGTACAAAAGAAGAGCATACTTCCCTACATCGGAATTGGACTTGTTATCATTTTGATAGTATTTGGAGTAGGATATTCAATGGTCAAAAAGAGAGAAAAAATGGAGAAGAGGGTCAAAAAGAAGGGACTTTAAAAACCCTCTACTCATATTGACCATTATCCTTTTTTATTTAGCTATTTCTATGACCAATAGATTAAATTGACAAAATAGATATTACCAGCATATGTGCCAAAGAATGCCTTTCTCTAATGATGAGCTTGATTTTACTTATCCATTATCTGCTAATTTGAAAGAGAGACCTTCTTGTTACATATATATCCATAACGGAAAAGTAGTAACAAGCTCTCTGAACTCAACTGGTTCTCCAACGATTCTCCATGAAAATATTGAAAGCACACAAGACAAAAAGATCATACAATATATAGGAGAACTTGATGAAAAACTATGCTATGCTATAGGACTTGAGTCTCACGAGGGATTACATGAAGAACTACAATTGGTCCTCTTAAGAGACCTTATAGGGCAAGTTGATGAGAGGATGCTGGCACTTGCCGGAAGAGCAGTGCAACTTGTAGAATTTGAGCTGACTAGTAAATATTGTGGACGATGTGGCGGCCTTATGGAAGCCTTAGAGGATAGAGGAAAAAAGTGTTCAAAATGCGATTTTTTCACATATCCCCGTTTATCTCCAGCTATTATAGCCTTGGTGATGAAGGAAGATGAAGTGCTTCTGGCACGATCTTCTCATTTCAGACCAGACATGTACAGTATACTCGCAGGCTTTGTAGAACCTGGAGAAACTCTTGAACACGCCGTGAGAAGAGAGGTTATGGAAGAAGTCGGATTGAATGTAAAAAATATCAGATATTTCGCAAGCCAACCTTGGCCATTTCCCAATTCTCTTATGATAGGCTTCATTGCAGACTATGCAGACGGGGAAATTTGCGTTGACGGTAAAGAGATAATAGAGGCTGCATGGTTCAAAAAGGATGGACTACCGCTTATCCCTACAAAGACAAGCATATCCGGACATCTGATAGATTGGTTCATAAACATTCCAGAAAAGAAGTAATCAATGCTAGGTTTAATGGTAATAACAGTTCACATTCGGTCTTTGATGTGATTAAGAAATAATGATTTAAAAAAAAGATTACATAATTGTTACGCCGAGGGGGAGATTCGAACTCCCGAGGGGCTGAAGCCCCACAAGCTTTCCAGGCTTGCGCCCTACCACTAGACTACCTCGGCATTTCGCCTGTGCCAGCATTTAGGGTAAACATCCACATCCATTATTACTCTTTCGGTGCATGCTACCATTCCATTGCTGGCATTCATAATACTGGCCGAATCCATCTTTGATGTAGCTATTGCAACCGCTTCACCTTTCAACGTAAGGATACATATCTGCTGGTCCTGCTTTATCCCTGGATCAAGGCTTACTATTCCCGGCACTGCAAGAGAAGCACCATGGCAAAGCGCATCCACAGCACTGTCTCGAACTATGATTCTGGGAAGATGAGACAAACCTTCTTCCATAGGTCTTACTACCCTTCGTAGTTCATCTTCACGACCTTCTTCCTCCCAGAAAACGAACGCATCCTTCAATTCCTGCATAGTTATGGCTGTGTCCTCTTTAAACGGTCCTGTCCTTGTTCTTATAAGTTGTTGCATGTGCGCCCCGCAGCCTAATGCCAAACCGAGATCGTGACAAAACTTTCGTATATATGTACCGGCCTCACAACCAACCCTCATTAGCACCATAGGACCATCTATCTCTAGCACATCGAGATAATAGATATGTCTAATACGTATGGAACGTTTTACTGCAGAGATCACGGGAGGCATCTGATATAGAGGGCCTGTAAATTCTGAGCAGACCTTCCTGATACTCCTCTCGGGAATAAGATCATGCAACCTCATGAGACATACATATTCTTTTCCAGAAAGGCGAAGTGCAGAAACCGTCTTTGTGGCCTTTCCAAGCATTATTGGAAGCAAGCCAGTTACACCCGGATCCAGAGAGCCGGAATGGCCTGCTCGCTGCAAACCCAGAATAGCTTTGACCCATGCAGTAACTTCATGGCTGGTTGGACCACTTGGTTTGTTGAGATTGACTACACCCATAAGCAAATGCTGTCCAATAGGACGCATGCTAGGAGGACACCCATAAGAAGAGTCAGTAAATGCTTTTGTTTTATGGAGAAGTTCAATATGATCGTTTTCTAAAAAAAAAGATGAATCAGGAGCTTTCAACTGTCTATTCTCCCCCTTTATTGATTAGAACATCTATACATGAAGAAAGAATATGAGCGATCTGAAACTGGTTCCATGTATTTGAATCTATTACAATGTCATAAACTGATAGATCGCATATATCAATGCCATGAATCTCACGATACCTTAAAGCCTCTGAAGCTTCTCTTTCAAGAGTTTCTTTCATAGCTTGTTCAAAAGAAGTGCTTTCACGGCCAACAATTCTTTGAACCCGCACTTCCACTGGTGCTTTCAGCCATACCTTCAACGCACGAGGAGCCATATGACCAGCAAGTCTGCCTTCCAGTATAATATGATCTCTAGTAGCTGCAATTTCCTGTTGGCGTTTGTCTATCTGAATGTCTATAGAATCATCCTTTTCTGCCAATTCTCCAAATTCAGCCAGAGAGACACCTCTCTCTTTTGCAAGAGTACGGAAGACTTCTCCAGCAGAAATCATTTCCATTCCATAGTGTTTAGCAAGCAAATTAGAAACTGTAGTGGTACCGCTACCTGGCAGCCCACTAACGGTGATAAGCATTATGCTCCACCAACATCCAAAGCTTTCCTTATCAACTGACTAACAGCAAGAGACGTAATGAAATACCAGAATATCCAATATTGTATCGGGCCGAACGCCTTATCAGTAATCACCTGATGTCCCCAGAAAGGAAAATTAAGAGATGCTCCAGCATGTCCTGAAATGAAATGATAGGCCCACATGAACAAAGGCAGTGAAATGATACTGATGTATGCCATAGGCTTGAATTGCTGCTTGGACATTTCCATCTGGTCAGCCATCATCTTTGTTCTCTGTTCCTCGAGCTTTTTCATTACAGCAGTGTTGTTAGCGATCTGGGCTTCTCTGTACTCTTTCTGAAACACACGCATCCCTTCCTGAGTATTGCGCATCAATTCCCAGTCAATGGTATATTTCTGAATAAGGGAAGCATAAAGAGCCGTAATAGAAGCCATTATGAACAGAATCAGATGGAAGTTTGATGCTCCCACCAAATTAGCGAGGGGGTCCATAAAAACACCCATTGCTGTCCCAAGAGCTACTCTAAAACTCTGCCCTAAGATCATTATTCCAATCATAAGAGACAAGCCCAAGGCCAGCAGCATATGATCAGCTTTCTTTTTAAATTCGGCACTTACCACGATAATCCTCGCTTTTATTTCTGATGTGAATCAAGCACATCACATATCTGCCTGAAAACAGATTCAACTGTACCTGTTCCATCGATGTTAACAAGAATATTTATATTGGAATAGTAATCAATAAGAGGCTTCGTTTTGGCTGCATACACCTCAAGCCTTTGACTAACTACCTCTTCCTTATCATCATCGCGCTGATATAGTTTACCACCACATACGTCACATATTCCTTGCTTCAAAGGAGGATTGAACATCATATGGTAACTTTCTCCACATGAGCACATTCTGCGCCCACTCAATCTACCTATAAGCTCTTTATCTGGAACTTCGATATTTAGAACAACATCAATAGGCTTACCTACCTTCCCCAAAATGTCTTTAAGAGCTTCTGC
Source organism: uncultured Methanomethylovorans sp. (assembly GCF_963678545.1). Taxonomy (NCBI): domain Archaea; kingdom Methanobacteriati; phylum Methanobacteriota; class Methanomicrobia; order Methanosarcinales; family Methanosarcinaceae; genus Methanomethylovorans; species uncultured Methanomethylovorans sp. Next base: position 1,055,936 of record NZ_OY782870.1, on the reverse strand, counting down.
CTGAGGAATGGTACGTGGATAACCATCCAACATGTACCCATGCTTGCAATCCGGCTGTTGAATGCGATCTCTAATTATTCCGATTAGTACTTCATCTGGCACAAGCTCCCCCTTATTCATATATTCCTTGGCCTTTATTCCAAGTTTTGTGCCATCCCTTACATTAGCGCGTAATATGTCGCCTGTGGAGATATGTGATATATTATAGTGCTTAGCCAGCTCTTTGGCCTGAGTGCCTTTACCGGCACCAGGCGGACCAAATAATACTATATTCATCGAGATTTCCCCATTACATTAATCTTTTCCGAAGAAAGATCTGATCATTGGATGCATTTCCATCATCTGCTCTGATGCTATATCCTCATACAGACGATATACAATACTTACAGTAAGCAGCAGACCAGTTCCACCTGCACTTCCAAGAGTGCCTAATAGACTTGCAATAAGTGTGAGCAAACCAATGAATACGCCACCTATGACTGTCACTTTAGGGATATAACGAACCATCACTTTCTCAATACTACCGACATTCCGCCTGAAACCTGGTATCTGCATGCCGGAATTAAACACCTTCTGAGCAGTTTGCTTTGCACCCATACCTGTAGTTTCGATCCAGAACAAAGCAAAGATCACTCCGCCTACGATAAGGAATACAGCATCAATAAAAACATGCAGCCCTATCTGCCAGATGGCTGGTACTGGAGCGCCAATGCTGGAAAATGAATCCCTTACAAGAGATGGGATCCAGTCATATGGACTGTGAATAGGTGCAAAGTAATACATCAGGCCATTAATCGGTTTTGAACCTACATATTCACCTAGGAACGTAATACCCTTCCCACTCAATAAGAGACCTATTAACTGAATGTTGGCTTGAAGTGCACGGACAAGGATCATAGGAAGAACTGATGCATATATCAGCTTCACAGGAAACTTGCCCCTGGCTCCTCTTACAGCACTGTGAGCTAAAGGAATCTCAATACGTGTACTTTCAACGTAAACGACAAGCAAGAATATGAGAATAGTGCTTGCTAGCGCCAGTATCCCACCTCTTACAAGCACAAATACAAGTCCCTGACCAGTTGTGAATAAATTGACTAAATCCTCATTTTGAATTATATAAATCCACTTTGGCAGAAAACCAATGGGAAGACCAGATGAATCGGCTTGCCAGTTAAAGAGACCGGTAACTATCTGCTGAGAAATACCTGCAACAATGAAAAGACCGACACCTGAGCCAATACCCCATTTTGAAACTACTTCATCCATGAAAAGAACTAGAACTCCACCGATACATATCTGGATAAAAATAATCAGAGTAATGATAGCTCCACTTACACCAAGGGAAGAAGCAAGATTAAGATCTGGCTGAATGTAGCCACCCATAATTTGGGGCAACGCTTCCAGTATAATCATCACAAATACCATAAATTTCTGTGCACCCTGGAAAAAAGCCTGGTCAGAAGAATCAGACAGATCCAATTTAATCACATCTGCGCCCACGAGTAACTGGAGCACAATTGATGCGGTAACGATGGGACCGATACCAAGCAAAATCAATGAATTTGATGCCCCTGCAAAGAAGGCACGGTATTGTTCAAATAAGTCTATCGAATCTGCAGATAATCCAAATAAAGGCACGTTGGCAAGTGCAAAGTATAGCACAAGTACGCCCAATGTCCACATAATCTTGGTCTTGAAATGTACGTGGCCTTCTGGACTTGCGACTGCAGGCAATTTTTTAAATATGGGGTCTAAACTCTCCTTGAAACTCATCATTCCACCCTTTAAGCTGGGAGATGCAAACACAGAATATATGCTTAGAGATAATTAATAAACCTAAATATACGTCTACATTAATAAAGCTGCACCCTATAACTGGTTATAATACAAAAATGAAATAAGTAATGCCCATTGGCATTACTTCTAAGGCTCCAAGCATGAACCGCCTGCAGCTTCTATTTTTTCTCTTGCGACGCCAGAGAATCCATAGGCTGTAACAGCGAGCTTCTTAGTAACCCTGCCGGTACCGAGAACCTTGTCAATGTCAAGGCATGTTAGATCAATACGGTATTGGCCTTCTTTTAGCTGGGCCAGACCATCAAGTACTAACTCATCTGCAAGTTCATCAAGTTCGCCTACATTTACAACCGATACCGGTTTTAGAGTCTTTGGTGGACGGGTGAAACCATGTTTCCCCTGAGCATAACCAAGAAGAATAGCTCTGATAGCATGATGTTTGCAAATCCCTGCTCTTCCTCTTCCGCCACGATTGCCTGCACCACGTCTGTTTTTATGAGTGCCTCCACCGCAAGTACGAGAACCTCTGAACTTCTTTGTGTTGCCCTTGCTCATGATTATTACCTCATCTGGTTCAGGAGGACTTTGATATTATCTCCGTGATTTCCCAGTACGCCTCCAAGCTCGACTGGCTTTTTGATTCCAGCATGCCCTTTGCGTGGTGGATGAAGCCTAAAGACTGGTTTCAATCCTGGTACATCCTTGAGTAAAGCTTTACCTGCACATACAGCTTCAGCAAACTCGGAAATAGTGGAATAATCTGTATTTTGAGAAAGATACTCATTTGTGAGCCTATCTCCGCCTTCGAGCTTACCACGATTATCCAGCATCTCTGCAAGAGTAGCTGCATCTATTGTACCATAGGCAACATAGTCCTTCACCATCTGAATCATACCCTTGTTGTGAGGAGTATCATTGATCACTACACAGTGATTCACCCTGTTCAAGCGAAGCATATGAAGAGTATCCTGAATGGTACCCCTCACATCTACATTACCACGCATTCTTACAAGTACGTACATTTCAAGCCTCCTCCCTCTGAATATGGGTAGGGCTCCTTACAGTACCTGTAGCCTGTAGCGCATTGAAAGTTGCCTTTGCAAAATTCAGTGTAGTCCTGGTAGTACCTTCAGTACGTGTCCAAACATCCTTGATACCTGCCTTCTCCAACACTTTCTTTGCAGTTCCACCGGCAGCGAGTCCAAGACCTCTGGGTGCAGGAATGAGTACTACAATGACACTTCCCGCTTTACCCTTTACTTCAGATGGTACTGTATGATTAAGGCCACAAGCACATTCCCATGAGCCACAGCCACGTTTTACACGTACCAAATTAATCTTAGCATCCTCAATAGCCTTTCTTATGGCTGGACCTACCTGATTATCCTTGGCTTGCCCAAGACCTACAAAGCCATCGCCATTGCCCACAATAACAGTGGCTCTGAACTTAACACGACGGCCGGAGTCAGTCATTCTCTGGACCATGTTAATGTCCAAAACCTCATCTTCAAGATTGGGGAGTAATATATCCACTATTTTGGATTCCCTTAGAGGCAATCCTGAATCGATTGCCTCGTCCATGGAAGTGATCTGCCCTTCCTGAACAAGTTTGCCAAGCCTTGTTTGTGGAACCCATTCCTCTTCTTCGAACTGATATGCCATATGATCACCTAATTGAAAGCAGAAGAGATCTTTTCCTTGACTGCATCAAACAGTTCCGGCAGATTTGATCCTTCCATATATTCTGCAATATGTTCGCCTCTGATCCTTTCATCAGAGGGGAATACAGATGGATCGTGAGGAATCTCTAGTCCTGAGTCAACTATGCCTTTCAAAGTGGCATAGACACGGGAACCAGGTGATGATGCCTGTAATCCGATATCAAGTATTCCATAATCGTATCCCTTGCTTAGAGTCTTGTAACCAAACAAGAGGCCGGTAAGATAAGCTGCCGGCGTGTTGCCTGTGGAGGCATCATATCCATAGTCCTTGAGTTCTGTAGATATGGCTGATGAAAGAGTAACATCACCTTCAGGCTTTGGAGCTATAAGCTGAACCTGAATATGTTTTGAACTCTTACGAACCACCACACGGTCTTCTTTTGATAAGAGCAACTTAAGACGCTGATGATAATTGGTGCGTCCTTCCCTTCGTCGCCTGAAAGCGACCTTATATCTGGGCCCTGTTGCCATGATCATATCCTCCTGGATAAAATATCAAAGCTTCTGTTAATCATCTTCATCCCTCATGTTTAAGGAGCTTTTGTGACTCAAGGTGTGACTCCATGTGAGCAACACTACGGTATTCTCCACCTTTTGCCTTACGATAGATCTTACAATACGTGGATTTTTCCAGAGAGCCATCTGCACGAAGTTCCTTTAGCCTCGCCCTGAGGGCACGAATCCTTTTTATCCACTGATCTTTTCTGGGATTTCTTGCTCCCTTTGTACCTTTTCTTGAACCCTGTCCCTTACGGTGGCCATACTTGCGCTTGACATCCCTTACTCTTGCACGGCCTCTGCTAACTCCTTTTGGTTTGACGGCAGCAATGCTTCCTTTCTTGATGAGTTCGCGGAGATCTGCTCTTGTAATTGCAACTGCAATATCATCAGCAGCCTCGGGATCCAACCATACTCTGTGTACACCACAGCCCATGATGGCAGCAGCCATCCTCTTCTGGTTAGAAAGATCGGTCATTTCATTCACTCCTTGAAGGATTGAGGATCTTTATTCCCATGGAGACTGCTTTTTCCTCTATCATGGCTTTCTTTCTTGCACCGACCGTTGCAGCGATCCTAATAGCCATTGTATTAGCATCGAGGGGTGAAACATCATTCAGCGTTGAAACAATGACTTCGGAATAGCCGGAAGGGTGCAAACCCTTTACCAGAACCGGACTGCCATAGCCTACCTGAGCATGAGCGCCTTTTGCAACAAATCCTTTGCGTTTTTTGCTTTGCTGGCCTCTTGGGATTCTCCAGTTGGAGTCCAGCCTCTTATATTTGTGACAATCAGTCCTCTTGAACTGGGGTTTCTTTGCCTTCTGAACCTTACGAACCTTGAAAAGGCGCTTACCTTCGGCATCCATTAACACACCACAGTTCATAGTTTCTGAAGAGGACTTAGTGATATTATCTTCCATTCAAATCACCTACAATATCTTCTCCACGATATAGATACCATCCTGGAATACGCGAGGATCGAATCTCTTGATCTTCGTGGCTTGCTCTATGTTGGCTGCTGTCTGCCCGACATCCTCTTTGTTTATGCCAGTAATGGTAACCTGGTCGGCACCTGCCTTTACCTTGGTTTCACCGAGGATATTTGCAGATCTTGCTTTCTTCTCACCCAAGAAGTTACCAATAAGCATTTTCTTACCCTCGACCTTCAGCTGCATAGGGAAGTGGGAGTAAACAACCTTCATGCGGTATTCAAACCCTTGGGTCACACCTTTCATCATATTGTTAATATGTGAAGAGAATGTGCCGATCATAGCCTTGTGGGACTTCTTTGTTGAAGTGGAATCCACTGTGATCTCAGAGCCTGCTACCTCAATTATGATTCCTGGATACCAGAGGTATCTCTCATTCTTTCCTTTGGGTCCTGATACGGAAAGGATGTCATCCTGGAAAGTAACTGTAACTCCTTCCGGAATGCTGATCGCGTTCTTCATCTCTTTAGCCATTGAACCACTCCATATCAGTATACATATGCTAGAAGCTGTCCACCGATATTTTTCTCACGTGCGTCGTACTGTGACATGACACCATGAGAGGTAGTAAGGATAAGTGTTCCGAAGTTTTTAGCGGGTAAGAATTGCTTCTCCCATCTTTCGAAATCAACTGAACCTACTGAATAACGTGGCTTTATTGCTCCGCATTTGTTTATTTTACCGATGAGCTTAACCTCATAGATTCCTGCTTTACCATCCTCGATGAATTCGAACTCACCGAGGTATCCACTGTCCTGCATCACTTTAAGGACCGTACCGATGAGCTTTGATGCCGGTTTAAGCGTGCATGATTGTTTACCGATTGCCTCTGCATTCTTTATAGTGGAGAGTGCATCGGCAAGAGGATCTAATAACACCATTATTTTTCACCTCAACTATATTTCTCAAATCCCATGTCATGGGCAATCTCACGGAAACAGTGGCGGCACAGGTAAATACCATATTTGCTTACAAGGCCTTGCTTTCTTCCGCATCTTTTGCATTCGTGTGCTCCTCGGCCAAATTGCTTAGTAGTCTGGACCATTTACACAACCTCCACGAAATATTTTTCCCTGAAGAAGGAAATTGTATCATCCTTTGTGATCTTGTGCACTGAAGGAACTTTCCTTTCGGAGATCCTTCTTTTGCTGATCCTGTATCCTGGACGATTAACTATCACATTTATGTCCATACCAAAGATACCAATATTAGGATCATACCTCATTCCTGGAAAATCCGTGTGTTCTTCAATTCCGAATGCAACATTCCCATTTTTATCAAACTGGGTAGCTGACAACCTTTTCTCCACTATTGACAGAGCTGTTGCCAGGAACTCCTCTGCATTGCTACCACGAAGAGTAACCTTACAACCTATTGGTTCACTTTTCTTAATACTGAATGCAGGAAGGGTCTTCTTTGCATATGTACGAACCACAGCTTGCCCGGTAATCTCTTTCATGATTCCTTCGGCGTTTACAAGGTGTTCACCACTCTCACCGACACCCATGTGAACAATGACCTTTTCAACCCTGGGTGTTCTCATTGGATTACTCAATGATATCACCACCCAGTTTTATTTCCGGTTTATCCGTACCGATCACGACAACATAATCTTCTATTGTGGTGAATTCCTCATCTTGGCCAGCAATTTGGACAGTGTTGGGATTGGAACTGCGCACTGTGTTGATGACCTTAATGGAGCCGGTCTTACCAGTGTGCTTACCACCGATTATCAATGCAAGGTTGCCAACTTCATACTTTATATGCTGGAGTATTTTCTTGTCTGGTACAGAAAGGATTACGGAATCTTTGGCCTTAAAGTCGTTTGAACCTATTAGGTTAGAACCGTCATTAAGATTAAGCTGAACTTTGCCATCTTTTATAACAGTCTTTCCACTGACCCTACATAACTTGCTTGCTTCAATGCCTGCAAGTTTGTGCAATTCCAATCTTCCCTTATGATCAAGGAGAACCCGATAAGATTGTTCCATCTTAGGGATGGAAACAACATCCAAGAGTCCTATAGGGAACCTCAAATCCTTTCTGACAATGCCGTCAACTAGAATGCTACCCTCAGAAAGTACTCTTTTTGCCTCTACCCTTGTGTCCACAACATGTAACATATCTCTAAGCACTACTCCAAGAGGAATGCTCAGTTGTTTATTGTGAGGACCTGGCCTTGTTGATGTTATCCATTTATTGGATTTCTTGGATGTCTGCCAACTCTTTGGTACAGAAATCCTTTTTTGATGTCTTCCCACAAAACCACCTACTGCCTACTCAATACTTTTGATCTGCGGTCATCTTTCATTTCAAGGGAGGTAATCGTTACATTGGAAGGATAGACTGGCCTTGGTACCTCAGTGCCATCTGCCTTGGATACTGTTACTCCTTCTACAACTATAGTCCCATGTTTAAGTGATACCGCTTCGACTTTACCTGTGGTGCCTGCATGATCTCCGCGCATCACTTTTACAGTGTCGCCTACGATGACCCTTGCTGTTCTGCGACCATATTTTTCACGGAGCTCTTTGGAAAGAGGAGCACCCATATATTTCTGCCTCAAGTGAAGTGGTGCAGTATATCGCATTTTACGCTGTTTTCTTGGCTGATTAGTAACCATTGCATACACCTCACACTATAATTGAAGCCGTAGTGCCGATCTTTGGGTACCTCTCGGCAACCTCTCTTGCAATTGGCCCTTTCAAATCGGTTCCCTTGGGTAGACCATCCTCATCAACGATCACAACTGCGTTGTCCTCAAAGGAAACTCTCAATCCATCAGGACGGCGAATTTCCTTCTTCTGACGGACTATTACAGCATACATGATCTGCTTACGCATCTCAGGAGTACCCTTTTTAACAGATACCACGCACATGTCACCTATGCCTGCACATGGTTGCCTATTCTTGGTACCCCTGTAACGCTTTACAGATATGATCTCCACAACTCTTGCACCGGAGTTGTCTACGCAATCTATACGTGAACCACTGACCAATGAACGGGGTATGGTAGAACGAATCCCTTTCATGCCTCTACCCCCGTTTTGATGACCACATATGACTTTGTCTTACTAAGAGGGCGACATTCTGCAACAGTCACAATGTCTCCCACTTGGGCATCAATACATGGAGGATTGTGAGCATGGATCTTAGATTGCCTTTTCTCATACCTCTGATACTTACTTATAAGCACTTCATGTCTTCTTTGGATGACCACAGTCCTGTCCATTTTGTTGCTGACAACGGTGCCCACCAGTACCTGTCCCCTGACCGGTAGCTTTCCGTGAAATGGACAATTGACGTCAGTGCACTCCTCTTTAGGAGTGGGGACATCCAATCCAATATCTCTTGTCATGATTATTACCTCATGCGAATTTTCCTGATATTCTTAATCCTATTTTCGGGTTGTGAGAGCAATAAATTTCCGTTCACTTTAACTTGCTCAGTAACACGTCTATTTCCTCTAAGAGTAGATATGTGAAACAAGAACGTAGATCCTGATTTTGGAACCATCTTTTCATATTTGTTATATGTTTCCACGATCAACATGTTCTTTGTTTCACCTACCACTTTGCCGCGAATGTTCTCTATAGAGGGATTAGTTGATTTAATAACTTCTGTGAACAGTCCGATTAGTTCGTGAAATATCAGGTTGTAAGTGGATATTTCCACTTCAAATCTCCTTTAACTCTTTCTGGACAGTCTTGACACGTGCAACGGTCCTTCTGAGTAATCCAATTCTTCCTGGATTATCAGGAGCACCGCCTGCAGAGGTAAGGGCACGCTCACGTATAAGCTCAGCCTTTAACTTGTCAAGCTCTTCCATTCTTTCATTAGGGCTCATATCCCTAATCTCATTCATATGCAGGATGGCCATTATTAACCCTCCCTGTGAGTACGGGCTATCGGATGCCAGTAGTCATGCCCTGCATGCTTGTGCTGCCAGACACCATCGATCTCCCTGCGTTCCTCGTTCTCGAGAACCTCGGTAGATTCTAAGGCGGCGACTGAAGAAGATTCAGTCTCAGATACTTCCTTTTCAGGTGCTGCACTCTCAGTCTTCTTTACTGGTTCCTCTTCGAGAGCTTCTTCAGCCTCAGCAACTTCACCAGAAGCCTCCTCATTGACAAGCTTATTGATGCCTGCTTTTGGTTGGGCTTTGGCAACTTCGGAGACTGGCTCTGGAGCAATGTCCTTTAGCTTAAAGGAGTCGGGAAGGACCGCACCCGGAGGAATGATTCTTACCTTGCAGCCAAGGGTACCAAGTTTCTTGATAGCTACAGCAAAACCTTCATCGACAATATCGTCTACCGGTTTACCTGCGTGCTTTATGTAGCCTTCTACTATTTTCTCGGTTCTTGACCTTGCTCCTGTGAGCTTACCTGATATCACAATTTCACAGCCAAGAGCACCAGCGTTCATTATGGCCCTCATGGCATTATGACCAGCTTTTCTGAAATACCATCCTCTTTCAATAGATGATGCAAGACGTGTTGCCATCATTTGAGCGTTTAACTCTGGCCTCCTTACTTCTTGAGCATCTATCTGAGGATTGTCCATATCATACATTCTGTCAATATCACGTGTGAGTTTGCGGATGACCTTACCTGCTTTACCAATAACCATTCCAGGTTTCTCGGCATAAACAGTTATTTGGGTCCCCATAGGAGTCCTATTGATCTCCATACCGCCATATCCAGCCCTGTTGAGCTGTTTAGCAAAGTATTCGTCCAGTGAGGCTTTTACATAACCCTCATGCACGAATTTCTTCTCTATTGCCATTAGCGCACCTCGTTCAATATAATCTCGATGTTAACAGTATCCGTATTGTACGGACTGCCTCTTCCACGTGCCCTTGCAATCATCCCAGGAATCACGCGGCCGCCTTTGGTTGCCACATGAGCAATATACATGCGCTCGGGATCCAAACCCTTATATTCAGCATTGCTTCCAGCATTCTCCAAAAGCTTGAGGAATGCCTTTGCAGCATCCACTGGATATCTGCCGCCTGCCATTGGTCCTTTCTTGTGGCCTGCACCTTCACAGTGCCTCTTGAAAGGTACTGCCTGCTTCTTGGCAACAACCGCTTCGAGATATTTCTTGGCATTCTGGGTCCGCATTCCTTTAAGAGCCCTTCCTAGTTCCCGCGATTTTTTTGGGGAGATATGAAGCTCAGAACCCATTGCCTTAGAGCTGGTTTTGGGGTCCATTTCTAAAGTGTAATCAATCCTTGCCATACATCATCACCTTATTTCAGCGGTACGAACCTGCTTGAACGGGTAGCTCCTACACCAGCACTTCCGTGAGACACTTTTGAACGGCTCAATGCAAACTCTCCGAACCTGTGACCGATCATCTCAGGCTGTATCTCAAAGTCAAGGAAGCTTTTACCGTTATACACTGAAACAGTCTTACCCACCATGTCCGGAAGTATAATGACATTTCGGTAATGAGTGCGCACGTTGCTTGCGCCATCCTTCACCTGCTGCATTACATCCTTTTGATGATCATTGAAGCCTCTCCTAATAGAGCGACGTTCCCTTGCTGTAAGAAGTTCTGTGAACTCCTCCAAACTCATAGCCTGGAGCTGCTCGAGGGTATTGCCACGATATGTGAACTCACCTTTTCGTTTTGGTAATTTTGATCCGATTTTTCTTGCCATGGGATTACCTCCGGTTCAACGCTTTCCGGTCCTGCGTGCTGCTATCTGTCCAACCTTACGTCCGGGCGGGGCATTCCTACCAACTGTTGTTGGTCTTCCTGGATGCTGCCTGTTACCTCCACCGAAGGGGTGGTCAATTACGTTCATGGCAACTCCCCTGACACGAGGATACTTTGCAGCTCTCGTCTTCATCTTGTGATATTTCTTACCTGCCTTTAAGAAAGGCCTATCCAGCCTTCCACCACCAGCGACGATACCAACGGTGGCACGACACTTGGAATTAAGCCATTTCATTTCGCCTGAGGGCATCTGTACAACTGTTTTTCCCTTATCATGGGAAACTACAGTCGCATAAACACCTGATGAGCGTGCAAATTGGCCACCATCGTTTGGCTTTGATTCAATATTACAAACTGGGACACCTTCTGGGATCTTCTGAAGTGGCAATACATTGCCTGGTCTTACTTCAGCTTCAGCACCACATGAAATTGTGGTACCTACTGCCATACCCTCAGGAGCCAGTATCATTCGTTCCTCACCGTTAGCAAAAGATACTTTTGCCAAGGGGGCAGAACGCGCGGGATCATGCTCTATGCCTACTACAGTACCAGTCAGTGTATCATTCACATCCACTTTTGGATGCTTCAGAGAAGCCTTATACTTATGAGAGGGAGCTCTATAGGTAGGTGTACCGCGACCCCTATTTTGTGAAATTATTCGTTTACCCATTGTTAGTCACCTCACATCAGTCCAATACGTGTGGCTATCTCGTGAGCAGCGTCAGTTCCACTGAAGGTCACGATAGCTTTCTTCTGGCCATTCATAGTACTCATTGTACAAACAGATACAACGTTAAAGCCATACATCTTCATAACTTCTGACTTGATCTGACCCTTTTTTGCCTTTCTGTCGACAATGAACTGGAGTTTATTGTTTTCCAGTAACATCATAGCTTTTTCTGTGATGAATGGATAGTTAATTACTGTCATACGAACATACCCTCCAGAGCTGCTATAGCAGATTCTGTCCATATGGTCAGTCTGCCTGCGTGAGTACCTGGAGCCAGCAGTTCAGTGCTTATAGAATCAACTGAAACGATATCCACACCCGCAAGGTTCCTTGCGGAATTAAACAATGCGCTGCCTGCATCAGCTACTATCAACAGACTCTTTCTGTTCTTGTACCTTCTTCCTCTAAGCTTGCCACGACCAGCCCTAATGTTCCTGCCTTCCTTTGCACGCAGGATATCATCGAACACACCAGCTGTTTTAAGGAACTGCACAACTTCTTTGGTCTTGCTCAAATCCTGCAATGCATTCTCTGCTACTAAGGGAAGCTGAATGCTCTGCTCGAACTTATGACCGCGAGCCCTTACAAGTTCTACATTACCTGTAGCTGAAACTGCGGATCGGATAGCAAGTCTTCTTTCTTTTTTGTTTACTTTTTCAGTCCTGTCGGCTTCTGGCTTTGGAGGATGTGCTGCCCTTCCACCAACTGCCTGAGGAACTCTGGCTGCACGGCTACCTGTTACAATCCTTGGTATCTGTGCTACACCGCGTCCTGAACCCCAAGATACTGCTGAAGTCTCCATACCTGCATATAAGCGAGGACCATAGGGTTGATATCTCTTAGCCTGAGATGCAAGCACTGCTCTCTTGATAAGATCCGGCCTGTAAGACTCATTGAAAATCTCAGGCAGGGAGATCTCACCCTTTGGATTACCAGAAATCCCAATTACATTGATTTTAGCCATTTAATTCACCCCTGCTTGCTCTGTGTGCTTATGTGAACTATCTGGGGTTCACCCATAGCGGATACTTTCGCCCTTGTAGGTTCACGCAGCCTGATGAGCCTCTTGGAAGGACCTGGCACACTACCCTTAATAAGCACATAATCGTTCCTCACAAGACCAAAGTTCATGAACCCTCCAACAGGGTTGATTTCCTCTGGATTTGTGCCTATTTTGAAGATGCGCTTATTACACTCAGTCCTCTGGTGGAAACCGGTCTGACCCATCTGAGGTACTCTCCAGTTCACATGTGCTGGCCTGAAAGGACCAAGAGTACCAATTTGCCTGAGGCTTCCCTGACGGGAATGCTTACCTTTCTGAAGCATGATACCCCATCTTTTAACAGGACCCTGGGTACCCTTGCCTATTGTGATAGCAGCTACGTCCACTAAACTGCCACCCTTGAAAACATCGCTTACGCGCACTTCTTTGCCGAGAATAGACTTTGCGTACTCAAATTTATCCTTGGCACTTGCACCGCTGATTCCAGTTTCCATTATGTCAGCATTCTTCTTAGGAACACCTGAAATGCTTTTTGGTACAGTATAAGTTACTACCCTTATATCAGAAACTGAACCATCGTTCATCAATTGTTCGATCTTCCCTAAAGATGCATTAGTGTCATGTTTTACAGGGATCTTAATCGTATTTGCAAGGCTCTCATCAAATTCTGTACTCCAAGCCTCTGCTAGAGCTCGCTCACCGCTGCTGTCTTTCCCATAGGCCCTTATGGCAGCCACTCGAATAGCCGGTGTTTCGATCACAGTTACAGGCACTGTGATCTCAAGACCTTCTGTAAGACTGTTCTTGGCATCATCGATGATTACCACATGGGTCATACCGACCTTGTAACCAGCGAAATCCTGGAGTTTTATTCCAGTTTCTGATACCGGCCATGACCTGTAACGTGGTATGGGGCTCTGTGCTCTTTTGCGCGGACTGAACGCGAGTGATCCTCGCCTTGGTCTGTGTCCTTTTGCCATTGTAATTCTCCCGATCTATATTTGTTAGATTTGGCCGTTCAACTTTCTTGCTGATAGCATGGGTCATGCAAAAAGTCCAAGTGCCACTGGGATCAGGATACATATAATTGTCATATAATCGACAGCTATACTGCCAGCTGCTATACAACCGCAAAGTAGCAGTACATTGCCCTCTGCAAGTAAGATTATAGCAGACATCCCTACAGTGGTCATCTCCAGAACGATTTAAACACCTTATGTCCCTGCATACGTTTCCGCAAGCAAGAGGGCATTCTTGAAGAGGCCCCGAACATCATATGTTAAATCCGACTTTTTCACACGTAGTTAATTTCATTGCGATATGCAAGGCAAACCTTACATACCCATCTCTATCGTTGCGCTTACATAGACAAATACATATATAAAACCTTTGCATGAGAAAAGATTGCGAAAGAGAAATTAGAATAATACACCTAAATCTAGCTTCCACAAAGAGAAGTTTAGAACTTCTTATATGATGTAGATATACAAAGTGAATATATCTCCAGATATATAATCATTCACTTTATACCTCAATTGACGAATAGGATATGTAAAAAAGCTAACACTTATTAAAAATATGAAAGTAGAAAGAGAAGGTCATGCCTGAAGCCGACCAAGCTCAAAAGCCTTGATGTTGAGATCCACTGTTTTCTTTGGTACTGATTGCCTTATACAATCCATCAACACATCTTTGGACAATGGCAAATACTTAGATACTGCCCCTACCATCACAGTATTCATAGATTGCACATGGCCAGCCTCTTTAGCAAGTTTAACTGCATTAAAGGCCTTGACAGTGAATCTCTGTTCCAGATTATCAATGATATCACCCACGTCAGGATAAGACGAAAGGCCTGAAGTTACAGTGACAGGCAATACCGGTTCAGTATTGACAAGAACTATGCCATCATCAGATAGAGATTCGATATACCTTAAAGCCTCGCTAGGTTCAAGGGCAAGTAAAGCATCAGCACTTTTCAAAGGAATCAGAGAGCCAAACTCACAGCCGATCCGTAAGTGATTAACAACAGAACCGCCCCTCTGGGCCATCCCATGAGTCTCAGCAGCCATTACTGGCAGCCCTTCCCTTACAGCAGTTTTACCGATTATATCCGAAGCGAGGATGGTACCCTGCCCACCTACACCCGCTATTACGAGATCAAATAGTGAAATTCCTGCTAAACTCATTTCTTCACCTCCGTGATCGCCCCAAACTTGCATATCTGAGCACATACACCGCATCCCGTACACATGTTATTGATTCTTGCATGCTTAGTTTCTACATCAAATTCAATTGCAGGACAGCCAAACCTGACACAGGCCTTGCATCCGGTACATTTCTCCGCATCTATAGAAAACATCGCTTTTTTGATTCCTGACCTGCGTAGGTCGATTACGCATGGCTGCCTTGTTATCACAACAGATGTACCCTTGTAGTCCTTGGCACGCTTAAAAACATCTTCAGTAGCCATGAGATTATATGGATTGGACTCTTCCACAAATTCCGCTCCAAGAGCATGACATATGTCTGATATAGATACTGCTACTGTGGATTCCCCAACTGCTGTCCTGCCCATTCCGGGATTTGGCTGATGACCAGTCATTGCAGTGATCCTGTTGTCCATTATAGTTACTGTGATATCCGCCTTATTATATACTGCATTGAGCAGTCCGTTCATTCCCGTATGGAAGAAAGTGGAATCACCAATAGAACAGCATATGGGATGATCTTCCCCTGCATGATAAATCCCTGAAGACATCGTTATACTTGCACCCATGCATAAGGTAGTGTCTACAGCACCTGATTGTACACCAAGAGTATAGCAACCAATATCACTGGGATAAATGCCGTCCTTACCAAAAACCTTCTTCATAACATAGAATGCAGCCCTATGAGAGCAGCCAGGGCATAATACCGGAGGACGCAAAGGAAGTTCTAAACCCAGATTTGTGGCTATTGGAGAAACAGCAGAAAGTTCAAATGCCTTTGAGATAGCAGCCATACAGATGTCAACATTAAGTTCCCCATGCCTGGGAACAAGCCCCTCTGACTTGCCTAATACCTTTACATTAATACCATGCTTCTGTGCCATGATACGTACTTCATCCTCTACGACCGGTTCAAGTTCCTCTATCACAAGCACTTTGTCTGCATGTTCCAATATGCTGGTGATCTTTCCTTCAGGAACCGGATATGCACATATCTTAAGGAAAGAGACATCTTGCCCTAATCTTTTCATAGCCTCTTTGGCATAGACCGAAGCTACTCCTGAAGAAATTATAGCGATTTTTGACCCGGACTTAAGTTCAAGCTGGTTCCATGGAGAATTTTCAAGTTCTTTCCTTATGTCCTCATAGACCTGCAATACATATGGATGCCTTGCCCTTGCATTCTTTGGCATCATGATCCACCTTTCCGGGATCTTTTCGAACTTTACCTGTGGCATATCTGCAGTTATTTTACCCAATTTCACATTGGACTTGCCATGGGAAATACGCGTAGTTGGCCTAAAAATAGCGGCTGCCTGGAATTTATTGGATAGACTGAAAGCATCCGGAATCATATCCTTTGCTTCCTGGGGGGTCGATGGGTCAAAACAAGGCATCAGTGCGAACTGAGCGTATTTACGCGTGTCTTGCTCATTCTGTGAAGAGTGACACGAAGGATCATCTGCTGATATTATTATCATTGCACCTTTGACTCCCATATAAGAGAGAGTCATGAGTGGATCGGAAGCTACATTAAGCCCCACATGCTTCATGGTCACCACAGATCTGGCACCTGCAATAGCAGCTCCTGCAGCCACTTCGAAAGCCACTTTCTCATTTACCGACCATTCCACATAGAAATCTCTTTTTTCCATCGCTGCCAGAGTGTCTATTATCTCTGAGGAAGGAGTACCTGGATAACCAGCTATCACCTGGCCACCTCCTTCGATGATGCCTCGCGCTATCGCGACATTACCAAGCATGAATTCACGTGTGCTCATGTCAATCTCCTGCTACCTCTTACAGGACAATTATTGATAAATATATCTAAAAGTGGAGTTCATGAGTTCGTTCATTCATTTAATACAGAATTTTTATACATAGCAATCTATAATCGATAAGTATAAGGATTAAGAACTAATTGCAATATCAGGTAGTATATAGTCTAAATAAAATGATACATCCCCTCTTTGGAAACAAGCTTAGGTGGTCCGAGTTATGGTTACAGACATAGAAGCAAAGGTAAGCAAAGCAAAAAAAGCATCGATTACACTTGCAAGTGTGGGCACGGATATAAAGAACCATGCACTTGAGGAAATGGCAAATGCACTGGATGCAAACAGGCAAGTCATACTTTCAGCTAATAAAAAAGATATGGAAACTGCTGAGAAAGCACAAAGAAAAGGCGATCTTTCCCAAGCGATGGTAGACAGGCTGAAGGTTAATAATAGTAAGATAGATGGGATGATAGCCGGCATCAGAGACGTAATAAAGCTCGAGGACCCAGTTGGTAAAACAATAAGTTCTTTAGAACTAGATAATGGTTTGGAGCTGTACCAAGTAAGCTGCCCAATCGGACTAGTAGGCGTGATATTTGAAGCCAGACCGGATGTTGTTCCCCAGATCATGGCACTTAGCCTTAAAAGTGGTAATTCCACCATCTTTAAAGGTGGAAGCGAGGCACTTAACTCAAACAAAGCTATATTCAACGTTTTGGTAGAAGCCATAGAGAATGTGGAAGAGATGCCAAAGGGAGCATTCCAGTTCATGGAAACCCGGGAAGAAGTAATGGATATCCTTGCAATGGATGACTATATTGACTTGCTTATACCAAGGGGTTCTAACGCTTTTGTCAAATTCATCCAAGATAATACAAAGATATCAGTACTCGGCCATGCAGATGGCATTTGCCATGTATATGTCGATGACGAAGCCGATCTGGCAAAAGCCTATGCGATCTGTTTTGATGCAAAAGTTCAATACGCTGCAGTATGCAATGCAATGGAAACATTACTTGTACATGAAAAAATCGCAGAGAAATTCTTGCCTAAAATGACCCAAATGCTGGATGGTGCTAGTGTCGAGTTGCGTTGCGATAAAAGATCCTTTGCCATATTGGAACACATAGACTTCATTAAGAAACTGGTACATGCAGTGGAAGAAGACTGGACTACAGAATATAATGACTTGGTTTTGTCTATAAAAATAGTGGATTCTATAGACGAGGCTATTGAGCACATTAATACATACGGTTCACACCATACTGACGCTATTGTGACCGAAAATCAAAAGAAAAAGAAAAAATTCTCAGAACTGATAGATTCATCGAGCGTCATGATTAACGCATCTACAAGATTTGCAGATGGTTTCAGATATGGAAAAGGCGCTGAAGTTGGCATAAGCACTAACAAGATCCATGCCAGAGGACCTGTGGGCATGGAAGGACTTATGATATACAAATATGTGCTCATAGGTAATGGAAACAAAGTTGTAGATTATGTGGGTTCATCAGCAAAGAGCTTCACACACAAAAAGCTGGACAAACTGCTTTCAAATGTGATACAAGATCAGTAAAATACCCAGAGGCAATGTTCTTGAGCACTAGAAAAGAGCTTTTAGGCGATATAAACAAGATAGTCGTGAAAATAGGAACCACATCCATAAATCAAAATGAAGGGAAACTAAGCTCTACTTTTCTGGACTCCATAGCTTCACAGGTTTCTACACTTCATAAAGCTGGAAAGAAAGTAGTAATTGTAAGCTCCGGTTCCATTGGACTGGGAGTAGACGTCCTTGATCTCGATTCAAAACCAAGGGAAATTCCTGTAAGACAAGCTGCTGCAGCAGTTGGACAGAGTATGCTTATGCAGGAATGGAGTAAAGCCTTCAATAAATATGGACTTAAAGTCGCCCAATTGCTCCTTACATATGAATCATTTTCTAACCGCCTTACATACCTGAACCTCAGGAACAGCATGCACACCCTTCTTAGTTATGGTGTTATCCCCATCATCAATGAAAATGACCCTATATGTGTGCATGAAATTGAAGCTACTTTTGGCGACAACGACAAGCTCTCTGCTATGGTTGCCAGTAAGACAGAAGCTGACCTTTTAATAATACTTTCTGATATTGATGGACTCTATGATAAGAACCCACATACTAACCATGGTGCCAAGTTGCTTCACTTAGTGGAAGAGATAAACCCTAAAGTAGAAAGCTATGGAGGAAAGCCTACAAGCCTTAAAGGTGTAGGTGGCATGAGAACGAAAATAACAGCTGCAAAGATCTGTAGCCTTGCTGGTTGTCACACAATCATAGCCAACAGCAAAGAAAAAGATATAATTCTAAGATTGTTGAATGGTGAAGAATTGGGTACGCTGTTTATGGCTAACAAAGAAGCACCAAAGAACCGGATACGTTGGATATTATTATCAAAATCATGTGGATCTGTGGAAGTTGATGGGGGTGCAAAGGCAGCTATTAAAAATAGCATGAGCCTCTTACCTTCTGGTATAACCAGTGTTAGCGGAGATTTTAGAAGAGGAGACGTCATCGAAATAAAATCCAATGGAGAAGTCTTTGCAAAAGGTATCACTGATTACTCATCAAGTGAATTATCAAAGATTAAGGGTCAGCATACTAACCAGATAGCAGAAATCCTTGGATATAAGAATTACAACCATGTGATTAAGAAAGAGAATATCGGACTAGTCTAAAAATTAGTTCTAAAGCAATTTAAGTCTTAAAGTAAAGAGGCAGGCAAAATAATTACTATAACATTTTTGTATGCCACCTCATTGTCCTTGAGATAGTTCGAGTGGCAGAAAATAGCAATACAATCATAATTGTCACCACTCCATAAATTATAATATCAAGAACAACATAAGCAGCCCCACAGAATACAAAGTGGCTTTTATGGAAAACGATGTACTTAAAGGATTGAAAGAAGACGTTCTTGAAAGGATAAGCCCAAAACCCGAAGAAAGAGCTTACCTGAAAGATATAGCAGAACTGCTTGTAAAAAAGGTAGAGCGTATAGCCTGCTCAATGGGTTTGAAAGAGGTGTCCGGAAACCTTGTGGGTTCTGCTGCCAGGAATACATGGATATCCGGCACACATGACTTGGATATATTCATTATGTTTCCAAGGGATGCCAGCCGGGATGACCTTGAAAAAAATGGGTTGTCCATTGCTAGAAAGATAGCTGAAGAATCGGAAAGCTTTGAAGAACGGTATGCTGAACACCCCTATATAAATATGAGATATAGAGGATTCGATGTGGACATCGTTCCCTGTTTCAGGGTTGAATCAGCTGCTTGCATCAGGTCTGCAGTTGACAGAACACCCTTCCATAATGAATTTGTTAAAAATAATATCCATGGAATTGAACAGGAAGTGTTGCTACTAAAACAGTTCATGAAAGGAGTAGGGATCTATGGTTCAGAACTGCGAACACAGGGCTTCTCTGGATATCTTACAGAACTGCTCGTGATTAAATATGGTTCGTTTGACAATGTTATCGCGTCAGCTTGTGAGTGGCAGCCTGGGACATATATAGATCTGAACTCACATAGCAATATGCAACATGCTGAACCACTCGTTGTAGTAGATCCTACTGACCCGAAACGTAATGTTGCTGCTGCCCTTTCACTGGACAAATTCTGTAGGTTCATTGATTCATGCAGAAAATTTGTACTTTCACCTACATTGGATTTCTTTTTCCCTAAATCTCTGGCACCAATGAATGACATCGAATTACTTCAAAGACTTAAATCACGTGGAACAGATTTTATTGCTATCGCATTTGAAACACCTGATGTAGTGGAAGATGTACTATATCCACAATTGTATAAGATGGAACTTGCAGTTGTTTCATTACTGGAGGAACATGAATACAAGGTCCTTAATAAAGGATCATGGTCAGGGCAAAGAACAGTAATATTACTGGAGCTTATGTTTGCCACTCTTCCTGCCTTGCGCAAGCACAGGGGTCCACCCGTGTGGGTCCATAAACATGCAGAGAGCTTCAAAGACAAATATGAGAATGCTGAAGATGTTTTTGCTTTCTATATTGAAAATGGTGCCTACGTGGTAGAAGTACCCCGAAAATATCCTGATGTACATTCGCTTTTGAAAGATAGACTAACTTCGTGCTCCATGGGCAAACAGGTTAGTTATGCAGTAAAAAATGGATTTGAAATCCTTGTGAATAAAGAAATACATGGCATTGCGGACAGAGATTTTAAATTGTTTTTGAGGAATTGGCCTGGTGCATGAAATTTCATCTTATGGAGAGATCGTGTGCTAAACCGAGACTTTCAAGCACTACCATCACTTTAATATTGAATAGCATAATGCCAGTATATAGGAGGTAAGAATTATGTTATGGGCATTTTCTTCACTAAAGGATAAACAAATGAAGGCAATAAGAGAACTGGAAGAGAGAATGGGTGTGACACTTCTGGCTTTTTCAAGTATGGACATAGATTATGCGAACCTCACGGAAGAAGAACTAAAACTCCTTCTACAAGCCGAAAAGGATCTGGGACTGTCCTTAGTTGCAGTAAATGGGGAATAAAAAAGATGTATAGACCGGTTACAAACTTGACTTTTGTAACTAACCTGCTTTTTATCCTCGAAAACTGTCCTTACTATTTTTTTCCTTTGAGGATTGAATTACCAACCATAATGAATTTGAATACAATCACACATACTAAGTAAATATATTACTTGAGATATTATTACGTGCGTTTATATATTACCTAACCATATTGCCGCGTTTTAATAGCTATGATAATTGCGCAACTAATAAGATGCAATCGCACGAGGGTTGCCTATTTGTGGTATGAGTATTATAGATAAGGTATAGAAAGTAATTACTCTACACTATACCTATAATCCTTATGAAGGAGAGAGAATGGGGATGTTAGAATCATAGAAATATTGAAAAATGCCTTCAGATGATACGTAAGTTAAAATAAAAACGTATACTACGAAAATATATATAACTTTTACATAGAGTTATTAACTAAGTTTAAATAGTTGTTTTATCTATTACTCACTGATATAAAGTATCATCATAAAAAGTACCTAATAATCCGCTCTAAAATAAAGAGTGGGTGATATAAATGCAAATCAAATCTAATAAATTATTTTGTTTTGGACTCGTATTGCTTACGATTGTAACAATGGGGATTGGGTCTGCTGATCCTTTGAATGTAGAATATGTTAGCCACTTTGGAGGAAATGCATACGACATTGAAGTAGTCGGAGATTATGCATATCTAGGACAGGGACAAGACCTTGTCATAATGGACATAACTGATGATGATAAATCAATAGAAAAAGGAAGAATAACTACCTCATCAGTTGTAAGAAGTGTTGCTGTAGCGAGTAATTATGCATATGTTGCAAATGACAATGGTCTTGTGATCATAGATGTCAGCAACCCCTCATCACTAAATATTCTGAACACCTTTGCTATTAATGGTTCTCCGCAGGAAGTAGTAGTATCAGATAATTATGCCTATGTAGTTACTAGAGTATATTCAGGCGATGAATACTACAATACACTTGAGATTGTGGATGTAACTAATTCTGCTTCCCCAACCGTTGTAGGAAGTTATGATACTTATGGCTATAGGAGTATTGTTGATGTAGAAGGCAACTATGCATACATGTCCGACGTATCTGAAGGTCTTATTATTTTAAATATTACAGATCCTTCATCCCCAAAAGTAGAGGGTACTATTAGTGGAAGTATTTCTGATGTTGTGACATCAGGCAATTATACATATACTATAAATGGCTCCCTTAATATAGATAATATAGCTGATCCTTCTTCACCAACTTTTGTAAGTGAATATTTTTCGGATTATGGAACAATAGAAAATGTTGCAATATCAGGCAATTATGCATATCTGCTCACTACAGTATATTTAGCAGATGAATATCACGATATGCTTGAGATTGTAGACATAAGCAATACCACAGCACCAGTTTACATGGGTACTTATTTCGGCGATGATAAGGAATCAATGAATAGTATTACAGTATCAGGCAATTATGCCTATATAGCCGATGATTATGGCGGCTTCATGAAAATTGATGTTAGTAACCCGAATTCTCCACAACTTGCGAATAAATATGATAATGCTGGGAGCGTATTTGATGTTGCTGTATCAGGTAACTATGCCTATCTAGCTGAAAGTGGTAATGGTCTTGTAATTGCAGATATTAGTGATCAAAGCTCACCAACTTTTACAGGAAGCTACGACATTTCGGATGATGCATACAAGGTAGAAGTTTTAGGAGATTATGCCTACCTTGACACTCATTGGTTCTCGAACATAAATGCTCTGCACATTGTAGATGTTAGTAATCCATCATCACCTGCCATGAATGGAGTGTGGAGTTTTGATCCAGACAGCTATAGTACTGCTGTTGCAGATAATTATGCCTACATAGCTAATTATGATGTAGTAGATATAGTGAATGTAGATATGAGCAATCCTTCATCCCCAAATGTTGTGGGTTCTATTTCCGTATCAGCAAAAGACATTGCTGCATCAGGAGATTATGCTTATATCTACGCTGAAGGAGACGGGTTTGTAGTTCTAAATGCCACCAACCCTTCATCACCTAAAATAGAGGGTAGTTATGATGTTGATGGTAATATTGCTATATCAGGAAACTATGCCTATGTAGCCAATGGTGCTAATGGTATTGTGATTCTAGATGTTAGTAATCCTTCATCTCCAAAATTAGCTGGTGGTTATGATGGTATTAGCGCTTCTGACGTTGTGATCTCAGGAGATTATGCCTATGTAACAACTGACAGTGGTCTAGTAATTCTGGACATCACCGACTCAGCCTCTCCAACCCTTGCAGGAACTTACAGCATTGTTGGTAACTCTGTTGCAGTAGCAGTTGACTATATCTATGTAGCCAATGGAGAGAAGGGACTTACAATACTTCATATGGAAGAATCAGATAAAACCGCATCATCAACATCGATAACAAATCTCAAAGAAACTGGAGTTAGCACAAATTGGATTAACTGGACATGGACAAATCCAACTAGCACAGACTTCAGCCATGTAATAGTGAATATCGATGGAAATTTTGTTGGAAATACATCTAAGGATTACTACAACTTTACAGGATTATCCGAGGGTACAGTACATACCATAAGTATCAAAACTGTGTTTACTTCAGGAGGAAGCAATAATACCTGGGTGAGCGATTCAGCGCAGACATTACTCCCAACAGACACAATAGCACCAGAGAGTGTTACTGATCTTGAAGAAGAAAGTGTTGGATCAAGCTGGATTAACTGGACATGGACAAAACCAGCTAGTGCAGACTTCAGCCATGTAATTGTCTATTTAGACAATGAATTTGCTGGAAATTCAAGTGATACCCACTATAACTTAACGGGACTTGCTGAAGGAACCACACATACTATAAGTACCAGAACTGTAGACATGTCTGGAAATATTAATTCTAATTGGGTTAACGATTCAGCAAAAACTCTAGCATCAGAAGGTACAACATCTACGGTACCTCCAACGATCTCGGGACTTATAGGGAAAAATATCAGTTCCAGCGCTATTACATTGACTTGGACAAATTCCCTTGACATAACAACTGTTGCAATATATAGGAATAACGTCATTGTCGGTAATGTTAGCGGGTCGACATCATATACCGATAGTAATCTGGCAAGCTCTACAGCCTATAATTATACTCTGATCCCGTACAATAAAGATGGAGTAGCAGGAGAAGCAGTAAGCGTTATTCTGAATACAGGCTCATCAAGTAGCAGCAATAGTGGCAGCAGTAGCGGAGGAAGTTCTTCAAGTAAGAGTAGTAGTAGTAGCAGTAGCGGTGGAAGCGGTGGTTCTGCCAGTACAGAAGACTTCTCCAATTTAGCAGTAAAAGATGCTGAGAGCAAATATTTGGCCATAAATGCCAATATAACCTATGAGTTTTCAAAAGAAGGTAATCCTATACAGTCGATTAGCTTCTATTCTCTCAAGAACTCAGGAGACGTAACAGCCACTGTCGAGACTTTGAACAACCGGTCCAAAACTGTAAATGCCACACCTGAAGGACTACTATACAAGTATGTAAACATCTGGGTTGGTAAGGCCGGTTTTGCCACTGCAGATAACATAAAAGATGCCACAATAAAGTTCAAAGTTGAAAACTCCTGGATCGAGGAAATGGGAGTAAGCGCGGAAAATGTGAAGTTGCAGAGGTATGATGGCACAGGATGGCAAATATTGCCGACTACTTTAGAAAGCAACACAACAAGCTATGCAGTGTTCGAAGCTCAGACCCCTGGATTTTCGCAGTTCTCCATAACTGCGGAAAGAGAAATTGCACCTTCTATAACCGATGAAGCGGGTACAACTCCTGCTCAGACAGATGCAGCTGCAGAAACACAGCCAGAAGAGACTCCAGGATTTGGATCCTACATGACTATTCTTATGATTGGGATAGTTGCTGTAGGATATGCCAATCTGAAGAGAAAGCAAAACTGATATTTTTTAGCCCCTATACTGACTATATAGGGACTTAGAATATTGAGAGAGATAAAGTTACTATCATCTCTCAATTTCAATTTTATTTTCAGCTATTTTTGTGTATTTTTAGTTATTTTAATATGAAGGCTTGGCTGTTACTGCAATTAATAAAGCATTATCAAAAAGGATATAGCCGAGTACTATACTTGTAGTATATAGAGATTAGAAAGAAAAAAATTGAAAATATGCACAAATTGAGGAATTATTATGACGAGAAAAAAGAATCAGATCCACAGGATATGTGTTGTGTTTATGATACTTTCTGTATCAGCTTTTGTTGCTTGTGGTTCATCAGCCGCAGCAGAAGATGCAAATAGAACACTTGAAAATGAAGTAACTTCTCAGATACCAGATCAGGTGGACAAATCTAATATGACAGAGGCTGAAAGCAAGTTGAGTACAGATCTGCTTGATCTCGTGAAGGCAACAAAATCGGTTGCAACGAACGGAGCTGTTGTAAATTCAGATAGTGAAGATCTTGTGTATGTGTATATCAATCTTTACAAAGGCAACAGCACCAACGTCATAGAACCTATAGTAAAGGAAATTACCGATAGAGATGAGGATAATTCAGTAGCTGTTGCATGGGTGAGTGTAAACAAGCTGGAAGAGCTTGCCTCTTTAAAGGAAGTAAAAAATATAAGAACCGTAGCTGCTCCTGTTGTGAACAATAGTTCTGCTACAACTGAAGAAAATAATAGTATGAACAAAACACAGCCAGAAAAGACCCCAGGATTTGGATTTGGCTTGGCCGTTTTTATTATAGGACTTTTTGCATTAGGACATAGATGCCTAGGGAGAAAATAAAATAGAGCCATTAACCTTGTATATTATACAAGGAATTTACATCAAATTAGACAATTCTAAATATATCCATGCTGTATCCTACAGCATCTCTTTTTTAACCTCTCTGATCACTTTAGGCCTTCAAGCCGTTTCTGATAGAATAAATATTGCTGCGCATAGCCACAGTACTTTCCGAAGTACAGCCTGCCCCATGTTCCTATTTTAGTTTTGGTCAGACCATTCTCGAAGAACTTATGATTCCCATAATAGGCTCTAATTACTTTTTCGACATGTGTATCCACTGGGAAAGCTTCCATTTTCTCGAAGGCGAAGAGAAGTATGCAATCTGCCACTTTTTCACCTATTCCATCCAGTACCATGAGCTTCTTTTTGGCGGCTTCATAATCAAACTCAAAAATCTCATCAAGATTGATGTCACCGTCAACTACCTGTGCTGCTGCCTTACGTATACGATTAGTCCTGAAACCCAACCTGCAGTCACACAGGTCAGAATCACATGCAATTGCTAAAGCACTGGGTTTTGGAAAACTGTAATAGCCCTCAGTAATTTCTTCACCAAAAATGCGCGATATCTTGGAAATACCATTCTTAATATTGGGAATACTCCAGGCTGTGGCAAGAATATATGATATTAAGCATTCCCATGGGTCTTGCCTGATGAGGCGCATCCCCCTATAACCGCGAATTGCCTCATCCATATATTTATCCTTATTCACAGTTTCTAGTATACCTCCAAGGTCATCATCAAAGCGGAAATAATTACGGAAAAAATCCTCTGACAGCCTGGAATCAATGTGTACTACACCTGTTTGCAAGTCCTGCCAGGCACGCACCACATCCCCATGCACAACACCGATCCATACATCGCCAATTTTGTCCCATCTGAAAACCTGACCGCAATCCAGGGTATAATCCAGATTGAAATTGCCACACTGCATAGTATACATTTTTAACCTCACTTCTGCCGCAGCTCCAGCTCCCTTAGGAACATTGAAGCTGTTACAGTATCGCCAAGACCTACTGTAGAAATCGGGTTATCACTAAGCAGAGTGGGGATTATACAAACCTGATAACCATCATATATACCAGCAGCACCACGACCAAAACGAACCGCTGATATTGCATTAATGAATTTCTCTGTCTGAGCACGGCCAAAATCGCTCTCTTTAAGAGTGGAAGACATAGAATATAGTGTATTTCGGTCATGAAGCTGGCCAGTTGACGCAAAAATTCCAGCACATGCAACACCAAAACTCATAGCTTCAATCTGTGATTCCCCAGCAAGATCTGTCTGCCGAGATATGCTTAAAACATATTCCCGGGTGTGAACTATCATTTTCCGAAGATCACTAACTAATAAACTACGCTTTGCGGCCTCTATTATGGAAAAAACATCCATCTGCAATATTTTGGCTGCGTTCACTTCATGCATAGAAGTTAACATTGCAAGCTCATCTTCATTCATGCCGATAGAACCTACAATAGAAGATAGGCGGGAAAACACATGTAAAGCCATATTCTTATTAGTAAAGTGACCAAATTCAACGTGTATCGATAAATCATTGTTTATGGACCACCACGTTTCCAATTGTCCCAGAACTTTGTCAAGCTTGTCCATATAAGTAGAGCCATCAGAGTAATTCTCAAGCATCATGTGAAAGCCTGAGATCAAGAGACCATCCATCTCAGCTGCGTGCCTGATGGCATATTCCTCAAAAAAGGGATTGACAAAAAGAGAGATGTTCATAATGTCATAGGTAGCTATGAAGCGGTTTTCCCTTGGAACTGTGAAACTGATATCTTCAAACTCCACATACTCTCCTTTTTTGAAATCGAACACGAAATGTATAGGTTCATCAGATTCACAACTTGTTTCCTTGGAACAGGAGTCAAATCCTGGAATATGAATTGCCTTTTTGGAGAAAAAGGATAGCTGCCTCGCTGTAGGTTTCACAACATTGGGAATTACTAGCTCTGCACCCATCTCAGAGAGCACATTTGCCATTATCCCCATATTTCCCCCCATTCTCAATTTTGAACTAAGGAGGAAACGATCCTTAAGATGTTTAAAGATTTCAGGTTCGTGAATAAGCCACTCTGCACCTGTGCCCTCTTTCATGCAAAGGAGAAGGCCTGCAAGGAAATCGGGCATGGAATTTATGACACCGGGAGGATTTGTTACTTTTGCCAAAACCTCTGCTGCATCCTTAGAAGTAAGCATAGCAGATACTTCTGGCCCTGTAATAGAATACAAAGCATCAATGTTAGCGTTATATGCACAGAGTATCTTCATCCAAAACCCCTGTCAGTTAGATTCCTGTTTTTTCCTGAGCATAGCAAGGATAGCAACAAAAGCACCTGCTGAAATGGTATCACCGATCCCTACGGTAGCCACCGGATCTTGCACTACTTTTGTTGGGATGACAATAAGATCATGGTTAAGTGCACAGATACATCCATCCTCGAATTCGGTCCCTGTACATACTTCCCTTCTTACGAGATATTTTTCCAGTTTCTCGAGATCGTCATGACCTTGTTCATATATTGAAACGCTAAGACCTGATTCAGCTTCTTTGAGGCTGCCAATGCCACCATGCAAAGCCTGTGCTGCTGCAAGGGTCGATGAAAATAGCAAAGCATCCCTGTGTTCTTCCACTGTAAGAGGGAAATCCCTGGAAACCACACATATGTAGAAGCCCAGAGAATGTATATGTACCCTTTCAAGTTTAAGTTCGCATAGTAACTTAACAGCACCTTCATACAATGAAGAAATACTGTTTTCACCTTTGCTAATGACAGCATATGCCAGCTCTTCATGACCCAAAACATTCAGAGCATTAGCTACTTCTACTGTATCCAACCCCAAAGAAGAAACATGCCTATAGACAATATCCTTAAGGATAGCTTTTCTTATGACCTTGTTCTGAATAGAGGTGAACTCTACATGTATCCGCATGTCAGGGTTACCCTCTTTTAACCTTTCGATAACTTTTACAGCCTTATCCACATAATCGTGATAAGTAGCACCATCCTCATACTCTTCTCTTATCATCTGATAGCCTGCAAGGATAGCACCGTCAATTATTCCATTCATGTGTGGAATCTGGTCATATAACTCCTCGCTCATGTCTATGCGAAGCCAGGAGGGTCTCGAAGAGATGATCAACCTATTATCCCTAGGAACTTCAAATACCTCTTCAGCACATTCAATCTTCGTACCTTTTGAGAATTCCAATATCCAATTTACCTTTGGACGCTGATTTACATCATAAGAATCAATTGGATGCCTTAACTTTAGAATACCATCCTCGATCACCGGATATTTGAGATTAGGAGTGGCTACAAAATATTCAGCTTGTTCCCTGGATAACCATGGGACATATGTTATGACATTCTTAAGCCCAATATTGGCCAAGAGATTAGAAATGATACCTGCCTGACCCCCCATACGAGCTTTATCGAACACCATATTATCCATAAGCCACTGATGAATATCAGTAGTATATGTAGGAACTTCAGCGGCTTTGCCGTCTCGCATGGCAATCAAAAGCCTTGCCACCAGATCCACAGGATTCTGAATTTCACGTGGATATTCTGCAACTCTTTGTTGCACTGCTTTTACTCCCACAATGGAAATGAGTTTGTAGATGTCCTTCTCAGTGACATGCTTAATAGCATCTACATTGCTGTTGTATGCAACAAAAATACCATTTACGTTATCCAGTATATCATGTATACTAGAGAATGCCATAGAATAACATTTCTCCCATTCTTCAATATCCATTCCTTCACCCCTGGATAAAAAAGATGCTGAATTTATGTTGTGTACTCAGCATTTATGCGCACATAATCGTAAGTAAGATCACAACCCCAGGCTGTGGCACTGCTCTGTCCCAGTCCAAGATCAACGATAATGTCTACTTTTGACCCCCCCATAATTTTTCCAAGTAAAGAGAGGGCATCATCGTTCGCTCCCAGAATCTTACCTTTGCTGACAAGCTCTATCGTATTCTCACCATCTGAAAATGCAAGTGACAATTTATGCTGATCTACCTCAGCACCGGAATATCCAACTGCTGCTGTCACACGTCCCCAATTAGGATCTTTACCAAAGACTGCAGACTTCACAAGTGGCGAGCGTACAATAGCTTTTGAAGCTAGGCGAGCATCCTCATCTGATAAAGCCCCAGTTACCTTAGCTTCTATTAGCCTAGTAGCTCCTTCACCATCCTCAGCAATCATTTTTCCAAGTTCTATAAGCACATGGTCAAGTCCCTGCTGGAACTCTGCTGTAGCAGGCTGAACACCAGAGTTACCTGTTGCTGTTAAAATCACCATATCATTGGTGCTGGTGTCGCCATCTACTACTACCATATTAAAACTCTTGTCTACCGCCCTGGTGAGATATTCATGCAATAAATCAGAAGGTACTTGTGCATCTGTATATGCAAAACAAAGCATCGTGCCCATATTAGGTTCTATCATGCCAGCGCCTTTGGCGATCGCCCCAATACGAATACCACTGTCAAGCTCAATGGCTATCTCTTTCATTGTTGTATCAGTGGTCATTATAGACCTTGCTGCTGCACGGCTGCCTTCGTGATCTGCTTTTAGCGAAGCTATGACACCCTGAAGATTTGAAGAAATCCATTTTGTATCTAACTTCCTACCAATTACACCGGTAGAGGCTACTGCCACATGCTCAGAATGTATAGACAATGCATCCGACAACATGTGTGCCATTTCCCTTGCGTCTTCAAGACCCTGTTCACCAGTAAAAGCATTTGCATTGCCACTATTGACTATTAAAGCATTGAGCTTACCGTGTTTTTGAAGATGCTCACGTGTAACGACCAGAGGAGCAGCTATAACCTTATTCCTAGTAAACATGCCTGCAGCATTACCTTCTGCAACGATCACTCCAAGACCCATCTTACCAGACTTGATACCCCAGGCTTTAACACCTTTTACAGCACAGATACCACCGTCAATTGCTTTCATTGTCCAGAATTCCCTCCAAGTCCGTGTATGATATCACCACGAGTAATAATTCCAACCAGAATACCATCCTCCACAACCGGGAGACGATTTACCTTGTGCTTTGTGATTAGTTTTACAGCATCCTGAATATTCTTCTCCGGAGAGATCACATACACGTCCTTTTGCATAATCTCACTGACAGGCTTCGAGCCAATATCCTCCAGCATATGCTTTGTCTCTTCCCAGTTCAGAAGTTCACGTATAGGTATCTCAAATACCTCAAATGGACTGGGCAACCATAAGCCACTGGGTTCCGGAACTTCCAACAATTTTAACAGATCGCCTTCTGAAACTATACCTACAACCCTGCCTTCTTCTACCACTGGAAGACCACTAACATTATTCTTCTTAAGCAGCTGTGAAGCCTCACTTATGGTTGTTAGAGGATTGCATACGATCACATCGGTATTCATTATGTCTTTAACTTGCATAGATTACACCATCTTAATAAGATTGAGACTTAAGGAGCTACACCTGACATCCACAAACCCGTAGTCTCACCTAAGCCACACATGATGTTCATATTCTGTATAGCCTGTCCTGACGCTCCCTTTACCAGGTTGTCGATTGCTGAGATGACAACCACACGATTATTGCGTGAATCCACCTCAAAACCTATATCACAAAAATTAGAACCCCTTACTGCGCTAATAGATGGAACTCCATCCACTACCCTGACAAATGGTTTGTCCTGATACATTTCTGCGTACAGATCCATAACATCATATTTTGTAAGATTGCCTTTAGTAAAGATGTGAGTTGTGGTAAGTATACCCCTAACTGAAGGAATGATATGAGGTGTAAAACTTATTTTTGTAAGGGAATTATCAAGACGCTGTAACTCCTGAGTGAACTCGGCTAAATGCCTGTGAGTTGTCAGTTTGTAAGGCTGCACATTCTCAGCCATGTTGGGATAGTGTGAGGCCAGACTTGGTTCAATACCAGCACCTGAAACACCGGTCTTGGAGTCAAATACAACACTTTCTATCATGGAAACTTGTGCAAGGGGAGCAGCTGCAAGACTAGCTCCTGTGGGGAAACATCCGGGATTGGCTATGAATTTCTGATGTTTCACTTCTGGATGAAGCTCCGGAATTCCATATACTACATTACGTGGATCTAGGTGTTTAATCCCATATACTTTCTCAAAGACATCTGTCTTGAGCCGGTAATCAGCACTCAGGTCAATTACCTTCACTTTATCATCCAGTAGCTGGGGCACAATTCCCATGGCAGTGCCGTGAGGTACAGCCACAAAGACAACATCACACCTGTCCTTTATTTCCTGAGGGGCGGGATTTTCGAACTGCAGATCTATCATATCCTTAAGGTGCCTGTGGGTCGCAGATACTTTCTGACCTACCAGTTTGCGGGACGTAGCTAATTCGACTTTAGCCTGTGGATGGTTCAGCAGCAAGCGCATGAGCTCGCCACCTGTGTAACCGGATGCACCAATAATTCCTATGTCAAGCATAATATTCACTTTTGTATATATGATCTAAAGATTAACTTGAGTATTATTTAATGTTGTTGAAGTAATAAAAGCGTTTGTTAGTTAATTGCAACAAACTGTCTTTATGTAAGAAAGAGAGGGTATAATTGAAAATGATTAGAGAAGAGTATAAGAAAGTAAATAGAAATAGATTAATATAAGTAAGATTCTGTCGTATTTTTTCATGGGGGATAGGGAATGAGTAAATGCAAAAGTATCTGTAAATTCATAATACCATTGCTATTGATTTTACTTGCTGTAAATTATAGAGCAGAGATAATATCTGGGACTATAACGCTATTACAGTATCTAAAAAATGTAAAGTTAAAAGACGTTTTCATTGCATTTACTTTGTATCTCTTAAGTGTATATATTTTTGCTGAAAGGTGGAAGATAGTCCTTAATTCATTGGGCTATAATCTGAAAACTACCCAATTGTTTCCTGTAATTTTTGGTGCCATTCCTATTAACAATATTACCCCTGCAAACAGAGCTGGCGGTGAACCATTAAGGATGTTCTGGATAAAAAAAGAATATGGAGTGAAATACCCAGATGCATTTATATCAATACTTTTCGAAAGATCGGTAGAAGCATTACCTGTACTAGTGATGGGAGCCTATGTAGTTTACAGTATAATGCCGCTTATCCAAAACATTCTTCCATCGGTATCAAATATAGCATATTTAGCACTTATACCTAGCATTTTTCTATGTGTAGCATACATTTTAAGACATCGTATAGAAAAGTACATGGATGGTCTTAAAACATATTATTATAAGCTTAAAAAAGTGTTTTTTCCAACATTGTTTCTATCCAGTACAGTATGGTTACTTGATATTTTAAGATTTAAATTCATTACATTATCTCTGGGATTACATTTGCCTCTTAAAGTCATTATGTTGATATCACTTCTTTATCTGATACTAGGCTCCATACCTCTTACGACAGGAGGTTTAGGCGTTGTGGAAACTGGCCTTATAGTAGCATTGAACTTATTTGGGATATCCACGGTAACAGCAGCCGGGATCGTAGTAATAGAAAGATTCATCTCTTATGTTTTAGCAAGTTTAATAGGTTCTGTATTCTTAATTCAGTTTGGAGGTTTGAAACTCTGGAAAGACTCAAAATCGCACTCATAAGCGATTGGTATTACCCAAAAATAGGAGGTATAGAATATGCTGTTGATTCACTTGCCAGAAACTTTGTAGCATGTGGCCATGAAGTACATGTAATCACCAGAAGATATGACAAACTTCAACCATTTATTCCGATCGAAGGACTTACTGTAATTAGATTAAATGGAAAAGAGTATACAAAACGTATTCTTGCCCCTGCTGCCTATAAAGAACTCTATGATATTTTGCTGGAAGGAAAATATGACATAATTCATGCTCATGGACTGGATTCTCCTCTTGCAATATTCTCACTTATCATATCTCGCATTGCCAACGTGCCAGCAATCATAACCAACCATTCACTAACTGGAAAAAGTCTTATCCGCATTCCTCTTCGCCTGGCAGGTAAGATATTACTTAGATATTCAGATGGCATCATAGCTGTAAGTTCTGTTGTGGAAAAAGATACAAAAATTATGTCAAATAAGCCGGTTTACCTGATACCAAACGGAGTAGACATACTATCTACAGACGTAAATAATATACCAATTAGATTTGAAAAAACTGGACGATTAGTGATAACAAATGTTTCAAGAATGACAAAGAAAAAAAAAGTGGAGTCAATTGTTGAAATTGCTCCTTCACTACTCAAAAAACATAAAAATATAATTTTTTTAATGATCGGGGGCGGGCCTTTAAAAAACAAACTTGAGAAAAAGGTTAGAAGAAATAACATGGCTCAGAATTTTGTTTTCACCGATGAAATACCAAGAGAGCAAGTTTTTTATTTTCTTGAAAAATCGGATATTTTTCTTATGCCTTCAATAGATGAAGCTTTTGGCATCGCCATACTGGAAGCTTTTGCAAAAATGGTGCCTGTGATCGCAAGAAACAATAGTGGTGTTTCAGATATTGTAATCCATGGAAAAACAGGTTTTCTTGTAGAGAATGAGGAGGAAATTATAAAATATGTCGAAGTACTTCTCGATAACTCAGAACTTCGGAAGAAAATATCTCTAACTGCTCATGAAGAACTGAAAAAGTACGAATGGCCAGATATAGCTAGAAAGGTAATTGATGTATATACCAAGGTGATCCATGAAAAAAATAGCAATATCAATTGATGTGGAACAAGACTGTCCACCTTTTCTTCAAACTATGTGCGGGATAGAGGAAGGTCTTCCCAAGCTAATGGAACTTTTCAGGAACAAAGAAATAAAATCTACTTTTTTCACTACTGGAAAAGTTGCCGAGCTTTACCCTGAAGCTATTGAATCGATAGTTGAAGAGGGACATGAACTCGGTTGTCATGGTTATGCCCATGAGAGATTTGACGGGCTAAACAGAGAACAAGCAAATAATGCGCTCGCTGAAGCAAAAAAAATTCTTAATAGATTTGATCCGACAATTAGATCATTTAGAGCACCTAATCTTAAATTTCCTTCGGAGTATCTTGACTTACTCCATATAAATGACTTTAAAATAGATTCTTCTATAGCAAAATACAAACCACCTTTTCCACAAAAAACTTACAAAATAGGAAATATTATACGGATCCCCGCATCGATAACATCGTCTTTCTTGCGTCTTCCACTATCTATAACCATACCTCTACTTGAAAAGATGAAAGACCCTGTATTATTTGCTCATCCCTGGGAATTTATCGACATGTCACAAACCCCGATTAGATGGGACTGTAAGTTTAATACAGGAATAATTGCACTGAAAAATTTATCTGAAATCATTACTCATTTCAAAAAAAAGGACTATGAATTTTTGACAATCAAACAAATAGCTTATGAAAATGTAGAGATAAATGAATATTAAACTTTTTAAGATAACAAGAGATAGAGTAAACCTGAAACAAATGCTCCTGCAAAAGTGGCATAAAAGTTTA
Source organism: uncultured Methanomethylovorans sp. (assembly GCF_963678545.1). Lineage (NCBI taxonomy): Archaea > Methanobacteriati > Methanobacteriota > Methanomicrobia > Methanosarcinales > Methanosarcinaceae > Methanomethylovorans > uncultured Methanomethylovorans sp. Next base: position 1,020,533 of record NZ_OY782870.1, on the reverse strand, counting down.
CACCGCTATTGGATAATAATCCTCTGTTCTGAAGTGTGGCACCCATTAAGCTGTCAATGTTGGTACCAATAAATCCTCCTAGAGTTGTTATTAAAAGGCAAAGATAAATATTTTCGACCCTCCCGAACAGAATCGCCAAAACAGCTATCACAAGGGAACCAAATATGCATGCGAGTTCACCAAGGATTGTAACCGCACCATCACGGCCTGGCTTTGCTGGTTTAAAATTTGTGATCATTCTCGGTTTTTCCTTGGAGGTGGTACCTATCTCACTGGCGAGCGTGTCACCTGTAGCTGTAGCAACTGTCCCCAGATATGAATACATGATGAGTTCACTGTACTGAGGATAAATACCATGAGCAACGGCAAGTATAAGAGCTGCCATACTGTTGCTGAAAACGTTTTCATAGCTTCTTATACCACCTTTTGCCTCAGCGATTCCAATGGAGGCCTTGTAAGCATACTTGTACTTAGTAAATCCTCCACCAAGTATAAAGAAAGTGAGCAAAAGAAGGAACCAGAAAATATCTGCAAAGACTATGATCAGCACTCCCAGAATACTGGCAGCTAAAAGAGCAGATATGTCTGCGATACGTGCTCTGTAAGCAAGATAACCAAGGAATAAAGAAAAAAGAAGAGCAAAGAACATGTGTGCGGGAGGTACAGTGTATCCGAAAGACGCAAAAAGCCACATAACCATGCAAGATCCAAAGAGAATGGATATATTGTTATCAACTCTGGAGGGAATAGATTCAAAGAGAGCTCCTGTGACCGAACCAATTACAGCTATGAAAAATATCATATCAGAGGAAACGCCTATCCCCTTCCAATGAATTATCCAGACCCCTATTAAAAAAGATGAAATGATGCCAACCAGCAGCATGATAATGCTTGATGGAAGATTAAATACATCGCTGTCTTCCCCTTTGTACCTTTTTTCAGGATAATCCAATCTTGCCAGGCATTTCAATTGTGTTTGTTTCCAATATTTAAATGCATTTGCGGAAGCGTTTCCAAACGTACTTATGGCTACAGCACTACCGATCACATAAATAGGAAAGATTACTCCTTCTAGTTTGAAACCGTAGTTAAACACTAAAAGCAAAAGGATGGAAAGAACAAGATTGTTTGCACTTCTAAGCCCCTTATCAATCGATTTTTTCTGCTTATTATCGGTGTTGTCTTTATTGGAAAGGGCCTGATATAACTTTGATCTTCTCGGCAATCTCCTTAAAGCCACAAGCATTAGGAACATGATAAGTACCAATATTCCCACTGGAACAAATGGATAAAGAAGGCAGGTAAGGCCAAGTGAAGCATGAAGCAGACACCTGAGGTACATGGGATCAATTTCTTTGATAATGCTCTGTATCTTATTCATGTTCACCCTTTCCGAAACTGTTGCACATTATGTCTAAGAACATATATATTTGTGATGTATCACAGCCAAAGATAGATTTTAAAACTCCGTAAAGGAATACATTGACGCTGGAATTATGAATAGAATGAATATGTTAAAATAATAGGAGATTTTAACTGAACTGAATTGAACTAACATGATTAATTGCATCCGATTATGCAGTGAAGCATCTATCTCCATAAAGATCAAGTGAATATACCAGGCTTGAGATAACACTGCTATTTTAAGGGGAAATAGAAAAGGAAGGCTGAATATGCAGGAAAAAATAAGAGAAATCGCAATTCGTGTTAAAGAGCTGCGTGAGATATCCGACATCTCTGCAGAAGAAATAGCTCGTCTGTTGAACATAGATACTGAGACCTATGAAAGCTATGAAGCAGGTGAAAAAGATATTCCAGCCAGTATCCTTTATGGAATATCCAACGAACTTAAAGTTGATATGTCTGTGCTGCTGAAAGGTGAAAATCCAAAGATGCATGTATTTACCGTAACCCGAAAGGATAAAGGCGTAGGTGTGGAAAGAAGAAAAGAGTATAAGTACCAAAGCCTTGCCACTAATTTCGTGCACAAGAAAGCTGAGCCTTTTGTTGTCAAAGTGGAGCCTAAACCTGAAGGAACTGAAATATCTACAAACTCCCATCCCGGACAGGAATTTGATTTTGTGCTTGAAGGCACATTGAAAGTTGTTATTCATAACAATGAAATTGTACTTGAAGAAGGCGATTCCATATTCTTCGATTCCAATTATCCGCATGGTATGGCTGCTGTTGGTGGAAAAAGCGCAAAGTTCCTTGCAATTATAATGTAAGTAAGAGGATAAAACATGACTTCTTTGCTAGATCGTTTCGTTCCCGTTGTGGACTTTAAGTCTTATGAAGATTTCAAGGAAAACTTTACTATTAACACGCCTGATAATTTCAATTTCGCTTACGATGTTGTAGATATATATGCAGCCCAGCAGCCAGAAAAACAAGCTTTGGTCTGGTGCGATGACAATGACAATGAGGCAGTCTTCAATTTCAAGGACTTGCAGTACTACAGCAATAAAACGGCAAACCTCTTCGCTAAGTGTGGTATAAAGAAAGGCGATAATGTAATGCTTATACTGAAAAGCAGGTACGAGTTCTGGTTCTGTCTGCTAGCTCTGCATAGAATAGGAGCTGTTGCCGTGCCTGCCACTCACATGCTCACTAAAAAGGATATTGTATACCGTGTGGAATGTGCAGATATAAAGGCAGTAGTATGTGCTTTGGATGAATATGTGCTTGATGAAGTTGATACTGCATATAAGGAATGTAATTCCATCCTGAAAACGAGAATAATTTTGGGTGCAGATCGTGAAGGCTGGATTAACTTTGATGATGAACTCCAGGTAGCCTCCGATAAATTCCAGCGGCCAACGAGGGAGGAGGCGACAACTAACAGCGATATTTCGATAGTTTATTTCTCATCAGGCACCACTGGCTTCCCCAAGATGGTACAACATGATTTTGCATATCCTCTGGCACACATTATAACTGCTAAGTACTGGCAGAACGTAACAGATGGAGGACTACACTATACAGTTGCAGACTCCGGTTGGGCTAAATGCATATGGGGAAAGATATACGGACAATGGATAGCAGGTAGTTCTGTCTTTGTATATGATTATGAACGGTTTTCTGCTGATAAAATGTTGGAGAAAAGTGCGAAATACAATGTAACAACTTTCTGTGCTCCTCCCACCATATATCGTTTCCTCATTAGAGAAGATCTGAGTAAATATGATTTCAGCAACCTAAAATATTGTGTTGTTGCCGGTGAACCCTTAAATCCTGAAGTTTATGAGCAATTCTTTGAACTTACCGGTTTGAAACTCATGGAGGGTTTTGGGCAGACAGAAACCATAGTGAGCGTAGCGACATATCCTTGGATGGAACCTAAACCCGGTTCAATGGGCAAGCCTTCTCCTATGTATGACATCGAGCTATTGAATGCTGAAGGCAATACCTGTGAAGTGGGTGAAGAAGGAGAAATTTGTATTGATACTAGCTTTAGCAAACCCCCTGGGATCTTTGCAGGTTATCGTTCAGAGCCTGAAAGAACTGAAGATGTGTGGCACGATGGCCACTATCACACTGGAGACATGGCTTGGAAGGATGAGGATGGATATCTATGGTTTGTAGGTAGAGCAGATGATATTATCAAGACATCTGGATACAGGGTTGGTCCTTTCGAAGTGGAAAGTGCACTGATAGAACATCTCGCAGTGCTCGAGTGCGCCATTACCGGAGCTCCGGACCCCATACGTGGTCAAGTGATCAAGGCTACCATAGTGCTTACAAAGAACTACACGGCCAGTGAAGAACTAAAAAAGGAATTGCAGGAACATGTGAAGAAGGTCACTGCTCCATACAAATATCCACGCATAGTAGAGTTCGTGTCTGAATTACCAAAGACCATCAGCGGTAAGATTAGGCGCGTTGAGATACGTGACAAGGACAAAGAAGAATGAATGTTTCTTCTGTGGTGAACTATTTATAATATATGTATAGTAGCAAATGCCAAAAATGTAGAAAGCGGCAAACATAAATGGCCGCATCAGCACGGCCATTATTTTTTGGATGAGCTGGTTTCTGGGATTTGTTGATCAATGCATCTGAGTGTTAGAGGCTTGAAATAATGTCGGATTTAGTGGAAAAAAAAGACCCTTACCCGGTAATTAATATGTTGGAGTGCAAAGCATGTGGACGCTGCATAATGGCCTGTCCAAAAGATGTGCTTCGGATGAGCGAATGTCTCAATGAAAGAGGATACCACTACGTGGAATATGTGGGTTCGGGATGTATAGGATGTGCTAACTGCTACTACACATGTCCAGAGCCTCTGGCAATAGAGATACATATTCCTCTCAAGGAATGACTTAGAGGAGAGGTCATCATGGTAACACAATTAATAAAAGGTAACACTGCAGTTGTTATCGGGGCATTGTATGCAGGCTGTGACTGCTACTTTGGCTACCCTATTACCCCTGCCAGTGAGATATTGCATGAAGCATCCTCCTATTTCCCAATGCTGGGCAGGAAGTTCGTGCAGGCAGAATCAGAAGAAGCAGCCATAAATATGGTGTATGGTGGAGCATCTACCGGTCACAGGGTAATGACAGCCTCATCCGGGCCTGGAATCAGCCTGAAGCAAGAGGGAATCTCATACCTTGCAGGAGCAGAACTGCCCTGTGTGATAGTAGATGTAATGAGAGCAGGACCTGGTCTTGGTAACATCGGTCCAGAGCAGGCTGATTATAATCAGATAGTTAAGGGTGGAGGACATGGCAACTACAAAAACATAGTTCTCGCTCCGAATTCCGTGCAGGAGATGTGTGATCTTACGATCAAGGCTTTTGACCTTTCATTTAAATACCGTAACCCTGCAGTTGTCCTGGCGGACGGTGTGCTGGGTCAGATGGTGGAACCTCTAAAGTTCCCCACAAGCGCTATACAGCCACAGATAGACACTTCATGGGCTGTGGGCGCCACCGCACAGACTAGACGGAACCTGGTAACTTCTATCTTCCTAGATTTTGAGCAGCTTGAAGGATTCAACAACAAGCTGCAGGAAAAGTATGAGCTAATAAAACAGCAGGAAGTGGACTATGAAGAATACATGATGGAAGATGCAGACATCATCCTGGTTTCATACGGTATAAGCAGCCGCATTTGCCGATCTGCTGTGGAACAGGCAAGGAAAAAAGGCATAAAGGTTGGTCTTTTCAGGCCTATAACCCTATTCCCCTTCCCTGAAAAAGAACTGCTTGCACTGGCACAGACAAGAGATTGCACATTCATTTGCGTGGAAATGAGCAATGGACAGATGAGAGATGATGTGCTGCTTGCAACAAAATTCATACGGCCTGTTGAGCTTGTGAACAGGCTTGGAGGAAACCTCGTCACATTTGATCAGGTAATGCAAAAGATAGAAGAAGTTGCAACAGGAGGCTCAATATGAAAGAGAAGGTTATAGGCAGGCCAGCAGGCCTTTATGCCGAGTTCCCACGCAAAGGAGGAGCTGCTCCTACTGCCACTCATTACTGCCCCGGATGCGGCCATGGTATCCTGCACAAACTCATAGGTGAGGCAATGGGTGACCTGGGTATCCAGGACCGTACAGTGATGATAAGTCCTGTGGGCTGTGCAGTGTTTGCTTATTATTATTTTGATTGCGGTAACTTACAGGTTGCCCATGGCCGTGCTCCTGCAGTGGGCACTGGTGTTTCCAGAGCTCTTGATCATGCGGTTGTTATTTCCTATCAGGGAGATGGTGATCTTGCATCTATTGGTCTTAATGAGACTATCCAGGCAGCCAACCGCGGAGAGAAGATAGCTGTTTTCTTCGTGAACAACACTGTGTATGGCATGACTGGGGGCCAGATGGCACCAACTACCCTCATTGGTGAGAAAACGGTTACATGTCCCACAGGACGTGATCCCAGATATGCGGGATATCCTCTGCACATGTGTGAGCTGCTGAGCAGCCTCCAGGCACCCGTGTTCATAGAGAGAGTGTCGGTATCGGATATAACACATATTCGTAAGGCTCGTAAAGCTGTCAGGAAAGCTTTGGAAATTCAGCGGGATGGAAAAGGCTATGCCTTTGTGGAAGTGCTCTCTACCTGCCCCACAAACCTTAAGCAGGATGCAGAATCGAGTACGCGGTTCGTAAATGAGCAGATGGAAAAGGAATTCCCTCTGGGTAATTTCAGGGACATGGCCGAAGAAGCCGAACCACTATGCCGCAATGTAAGTGATTTCACTAAAGAAGCCATCGACAAAGCATTCAACCTTGAGACTGAAGCATCTCCTGATGCAGTGGAAGATCCTGCTTTCGGCCAGGTACTGGTAAAGGCTGCCGGTTTCGGGGGACAAGGCGTACTGAGCCTTGGCCTGATACTTGCAAAAGCAGCCTGTCGAGCCCAGCGGCATGTTTCCTGGTACCCATCCTACGGTCCGGAGCAGAGAGGAGGTACAGCCAATTGTTCTGTGGTGATATCAGGTTCTGCCATAGGCTCACCCATAGTATACGAGTCAAACATACTGATCGCCATGAACCGCCCATCCCTGGAAAAATTTGCCATGGACGTAAAACCTGGAGGAGTCATACTCTATGATTCCACAATTGGAGAATGTGCAATTCCTGATAACATCCGAGGAATTGCAGTACCTGCCATGGAAATAGCACGCAATGCAGGAGCAGAAAAAGCTGCCAATACAGTTATGCTGGGCGTATTGAAGGAACTGGGCGTTACAAAACTTCCAGCTGAATCTTTTGTGGAAGCTTTGGCAGAGAATTTTGCTGGTAAGCAGAAACTTATCGACATAAACAAAAAGGTACTGGAAGCTGGAGCACAGTGGATAAAAGATAACCTATGAGCGTTGAGTGCTCACACCTTTCTCTTTTATTTATTTGCTAATAAATTATAAAACAATTATTATTCTATCCTATCAGTCATTTGTCCCATCCTGAAAGAACCATCACTCACCTTGTTCTTAAGATCATCAGCCATCTTTAGTGCTCTCTTGCGGTCTGACTGACGCAGCACAATGGGTACTTCCTTGTAGCTTTCTGCATCGCAACACTTCAAATTTGCCTTGATGCTTCCAAGCCTGGCAGTAAATACACCTGTTGAGCATAGAGTGGAACACAAACCACAGTTAAAACAAAGAGACCTGTCCAATACAAGTTTACCGTTATTCCAGTAGATGGCAGCCATAGGACATTTATCTTCAGCTTCGCATGTTGGGCACTGGCGACATGCAGATGGCTTGAACGTAACTGCCAGATCCACGTCCTGCCACACATTCCCGTAATCTGCTTGCCCAATGGGCTTTCTGCAATCAACATCCATTATAGGAAGTGGTATCCCAGAATCTGTTGTTTTGATTGTATCAAGTACAGCCTGACTTGTTATTGGTATGGGAATTGCCCAGGAAACAATGCATTCCGGACCAGAACTAGTGGTAAATCCTCCCATGAGCTGAGGATCCATATCATGCATATCTGCAAATCCTGTAAGGTTTGGTTTTGCTGCGCTGCTACGTGTACCGCTTCCTATGACAAAACCCTCGCTGTCATTCATGAGGAAACGGGTGCCAATGCCAATGGTTTCCAGCAGCGGATCGTTCTTAACAGGATTGATTTCCCCACAACCTGATATTGTAGCCCCTGAAAGATCCGGATTGAAACCTGTTGCGTGGAAAATAGTGCTCACAGCTTTTGAAGAGCAATTAACGAATGCAGAATAGTTCTTGAAGCAGTGCCTGGTTCCGAACAAACGGGCAAAGGGTATTTCATCCAGAGTGATACATGACGTAAAGGTGTCATTCTCATCTGTGATCACAGAAACCTCGATTTCTTTGCGTTGTACCATTTCCCTGAAAAGATGGCCTGCTCCGTAATCAGGCCGAAGGTTAGAATGAGAAGTTCCAAAAACCATCAAGTCAAGTATCCCAAGCCTCTCGTTGGGGCATGGACCAACAAAAGCAGGGACGCCATTCATAAAGATCTTTTTTGCACGTGTGAACTGCTTGGGAGATTCAATAGGAAAAGACATTACAGCATATGTGCCACTCATGATGGCCCTTGTGGCTGTAGTTACCACATCCACATCTTCCAGCTTTACATCTTTTCCCTCCCTGACAAGCTGACATATCTCATGGGCGGTCATGACCACTGCTTTTCCTTTATTGACCTTGTCACAGATTTCCTGTACACTACGTTCCATGAAATTTCTCCTTTAAGGCTTCAATAGATAATTGGATTTAAACAACTGCCTTACTTTTGAAGTATCCTCTGCCGACCCAAGTAATATGCACAAGTCATTTACCTCAAGCACAGCATTTGAATCAGGATTTGATATAATATTTTCTTTACGCTGGATAGCAAGTAAGGTTACTCCGTATTCCTTTCGAAGCCCAGTTTCAGCAATGGCCTTTCCGACAAGATAGGAGTCGCGTTCTACCTTCAGTGATAGCATCTGCATGCCGGGAAGGCAGGTTTGTATTTTCCCCGCATTTATTTCCTCACCAGCATAGCTGCGCAGCATCTTATAACCATCAGCCCTCACTTCATCGATAAATTTCTCTATCTGGTCCCGTGGTACCAAATATCTTTCCATTAATCTTGCAAATACCTCAATGGAAGTCTCGTATTCTTCAGTTACTACTTCATCTGCCCCTAGCTGATATAGAGGACCCATCTCGCTAAGGAAACGTGTCCTTGCTATAATATATACATTAGGACTCATTTTCCTTGCAAGATCTATGATCTTACGAGTGGCCAGCGGATCTGAAATACCAATAACAATAACTCTTGCCTTTGCTATCGATACATGTTGCATTATTGAATATTGTGTTGCATCACCAAAACAGATGTTTTCACCCATTGCCCTTTCCTTTTTGACAGTATCAGGATTCATTTCAAGTATTACATAAGGGATGCCACTTGCACGGGCAGCTTTAGAAATAGTCTTTCCATTGAATCCAAAGCCTACTATAATCGCATGATCGCTTAGTTCTTCTTCTTTCTTACCAGGAGCAAGTTTAGCTGCATATAGACCCTGTTTCATTCTTTCAGGAATATGAGGCGCTTTTTGGGCCATATCAGCTACTCGGGGAGACATTTCAATTACTATAGATGTAGCACCCATGGTTATTATGGATACTGCCAAAAAACTTTGGTATGTAGTGCTATCAAGAAGACCAAGATCAAGGCCAGTCTTTGAGAGCACGAAAGAGAATTCTCCTACTTGTCCAAGAGCAAGGCCCACAAGTATAGCTGTTCTGAAAGGATAACCAAGTAAGTAAGTTACCGCACCAGACACCGTTGCTTTTAACAAAAGAACCACTAATGCCATATATATAAGCCATGTAAAATTCACAAAAACATTATGAATGTCAAGGAGCATTCCAATAGATACAAAGAAAAAGCTCATGAACATATCTTTGAATGGCATCAAATTACCCAAAGCCTGATGACTGTACTCAGATTCTGAAATTATAAGCCCTGCAAGGAATGCACCTAAAGCAAGAGAAAGACCAATGTATGCTGTGATCCATGCAACAGTCAACCCAATAAACACTATGCTTAACAGGAATAACTCACGGTTGCGCGTCTTAGCTATTTGATAAAGAAGATATGGTACAAATGTTCTTGCACTGACAACTACAATACTAATTATTAACATCGCTTTTATTAGTAATATTGGTAATGAGCTGCCAAAACCATCAGTTGACCCAGCAAGTACAGGTGTCAACAGTATCATAGGTACAGTTACTATATCCTGAAAGATAAGAATGGCAAGGGAGATACTGCCCTGTGGTGTATATATCTCAGACCTTTCCTGAAGTTGCTTGAGTACAATAGCAGTGCTACTAAGAGATATGAGAAAGCCAATAAACAGTGCAGATGGGGCGTTCATCCCCATCTTCATAGCTAAGTAGTATGTTGCTATTATTGTTAGTACTACTTGCAAAGAGCCGCCTATCAGTACAGAACGTTTAATTTCCCATAAATCTCTTAAAGACAGTTCCGCACCAATGGTAAACATTAGGAGAATTACACCAATATCAGATACAGTTTCTACCTGTTCTAGAGAAGTAACTGCTCCCAAACCATGTGGACCTACGATTATTCCAGTGAGCAGAAAACCTACTACAAGAGGTATTCTTAATCTATAAAAGATCAGTAGGATGAATATGGACATCCCGAATATTATATTAATATCTGTGAGTAGTGAGTCTTCCATAATTTCACTGTAAAATCAGAGCAACAATTATATTATATTTTCGTTCATATAATAACGTGCCCGAAAATAGAATCAAATTTATTCCACGTTTAGTATACTTGCCAGCTCAAGACCTTCGCTTCCAAGTTCTGCTAGCCTGTTAAAGAGTTCTTCTTTTGTCACGTACTTTTCTGTTCTCGTGCCATCAGTACGTTCTATCTTTATGGTGATCTCGTTCTTAACAAATCCTCTGTCAATACACTCGCGGACAATATCACCATATTGCTCCATAATGATCTTGAGACAATCAAAAACTTCATTATTACTTAGCGCATCTCTACCATCGAGCATGATCTTCTTTAGTTTCTGGGACATGATGGACATTTCCAGATATTTTTTAAACTCAACACTCAACGGTTCTATCCTGTCCATATCAATTGACTGAGATAAGTTTTTGTCTGCAGTGATATCACTATTTCCATGGAGAATTTGAATATCCGCATAATCATAGATTATTTTGAACTGCTGGTCTTGTTTCTTGTTCTCAAAGATCAGTTCAAGATGGGAAATGCCATTGTAGTCTATGTTAGTAATTATGAACTCACTCACATCAACTAATTTTACTTTATTCTCTTTATGTATTAGTCCCGTCTTTACCCAAATCGGAAGCTGTATATTTCCATGCACTTCACGCATGAGCAGTGGTTCGTTCCGATATAGAAGTTCACTTTCATATTCTACACCAGATATGGAGGCTTTGAGGTCTCCTTTCATAACACCATTATCAAGACGAACAGAATATGCCTTTATAGCACCATAGATCCCATGCTCAAAAAGAGAATTGAGCAAAGGGAACATTTTTTGTTCGAGATCATGGATATGGAACTCATAATCTCTCTTTTTTTGCTCAAGATCTTTTTTGAGATTGCGAAGACCATTACTGACACTTTCATCACATGCATCCACGATGGCATTGTGACAATCGAGTATCTCCACATTTTCTGCGTTAAGGGAGATGGATTTTACATATAACTTTACATCATTAGCAAATTTTTCAAGACTTATTATCCTGTTATCGAGAGAAGAAATAGCATTCTTTTCAAGTTCATTTGCCTCAATAGCATCATTTTCTAAGGGGAGGACTTTCCCTGCTATTTCAATGAGATCAGTGAGATCCTGAATAAAATCACGTTGTATGGGCAGGTCTGTGGAATCCTGATAAGTGTACCTCATTCAATCCTCCGCCTGGATGAATATTTAGTTATTTGTTGTATGTGACCGGTTAAATATGTTACGACGTCAGAACCTCAAGCATTTCTCAGAACCTTCCTGACAGGCTCAAGTATCAGATTCATGTACTTAGCAGCACCTTTTTTCAGGTCCATAGGATGTAGAGTCCCTTCTGAAAAAACTGTAGTAAGTTCAGTATAACCCCTGCACACAAGGTTCCCACCATATTTTTCCGGCCTTTCAAATATAATTTCCCCATATCTGGGACAAATATGGTATCTGAATAATTCCAGCATCGGATTCTCAGATACCTCACCTGCAGGACAGAAAGCTTTTTTCATCTTTTGATTTATCTCTTCTTCCGAATCATCCACTGAAATGAAATTACCACTTGAAGAGGACATCTTTTTTCCGTCCAGGCCCAGAAGTATAGGGGTGTGTATGCAAAGAGGAGATTTGAAACCCAGAGCTGGCAGACCTTCCCTGGCAAGCATGTGTATCTTCCGCTGGTCAATGCCTCCAACAGCTACATCCACGCCAAGAAGAGCAATGTCAATTGCCTGCATCATAGGATAGACCATCTGGGAAACCTTGGGATCATCCATCTTTCTGCCGACCTCATCCATGCTTCGCCTTGCCCTATTAAGAGATGCAGTGGTGGTTAGTTTGAGCACATTAAGCATGTAATCGGGAGTTAGCTGGAAATCAGAACCATACACGAACTTTGTTTTCTGTGCATCAAGGCCCAAAGCTACGAAACAATCCCTGTTATAATCAGCGGTTTTGCGCACTTCTTCCAGAGACCCTTTTTGATTCAGGTATGCATGCACATCTGCAAGCAAAACAATGATTTGAAAACCGGCATTCTGCAGATCCAGAAGTTTATTGACCGTAAGCACATGGCCTAAATGTATCTTGCCACTGGGCTCATAACCCACATACGCAACAGGGCTATCCTTATTTTTTAGAAGTTCTTGTAGCTCTTCTTCTGTAACAATTTCCTGTACGTTCCTTTTTATAAGCTCCAGTCTGTCCATGTGTTCACCATTTGTAAATACTGATTGGTATAGAAACTCTTTCTGTTTATATGGTTAACTGTCCGCAATCAATGAATCAATAAGAGCTTTCCCCTCAGTAGAAGTAAAAAGAGGTATATCCCAGTTCTGAACAATCCTGGAACGAAAACTGCTTGTCTTCTGTCGCATCAGAGGATTATACCCTTCAATAGAGTATTTCTCTTTATGAACAAGTATTCCTTTTCTTTGCCAGGCAGGCACCTTTGAAATGTTAATGCCAAATTTGAAAAGCAGCTCATGCCTATTGGAGGACCTTTCTCTTTTTAGGATAGCTGCAGCTTCCTTTTCACTTGATCCCTGTGATACAAGAGTATAGAAAGCATATGAATTGATACAATTTCTCCACGCTTCTTTCTGCCTCCAGTCTAAATATTCCGATATCTTCTCCCGGCAAACAGGAATAATGCGTGAGTCGAAAGCAAGAGGTTCCTGTGAGTTCAAACTCAGAGAAAGAGAACTGCTCAAAAAACTGGGTACGATGGAGTTTAGTTTTTCCACCCTTCCATCAAATGGTAGATCTTTGAACAATAGATTGATCTCATCTGAGAAGGTATATCCAAAAACAGGTGATAAACCACTTTTTTTGAATAGCATTTCTACAGTATTACCCATAGAAACTGCAAACCTACTATCAAAGGGCTTCTCAAAACCCATGCGTGACAGTGAGTTTCTGAAGGTCCTGCCGTCTACACGGATAATAAAAGGAGGAGCACAGCGCAGATCACTGTAGATCTCTCGCTTCTTCATGTGCTTTTACTCTTCTTCTTTTTCTTTTTTTACCTTGAACTTGCTAACAATGCTCCTTATTATAACAATATCCCCGGTGGTCACTACCCATCTATAAGGAATGATCGCACCCCGTGTTGGCACATCAAATATGTCCCTATTTATGTCAGTTATGGCTATACCTTTAACGTTCCTTTCCTCAACATTTAATACAAGGTCAGCCACTTTTCCAACATATGTGCCAGCATCTGTGTAAACATTAAGCCCGAAAAGTGATGTCAAATCCGTACGCATGCTATCCCTTCTTTATTTAATATTACTTATATATGAATATTCGTATGTAAAAGCATTAGATGTAGAAATGCTTTTTCATACATTTCCGAAATTTAGCTTTTCAATACCAGATCTTACGGCCTGTCCAGAACTTGAAAGTGCTAATATCTGTTCTTGTGTAAGACTTATCTCAATTACTTTCTCAATGCCATTTTTTCCAATCTTTGCAGGTACTCCCAGACACAGGTCACTGAAACCATATTCACCCTCTAGATAAACAGAGGCTGGAAGTACTCTTCCAGAATCATTTACAATTGCATCTACCATCGCTACAATTGAAGCTGAAGGAGCATAGAATGCACTTCCTTCCTTAAGAAGACTGACTATCTCAGCACCTGCGTTAATGGTCCTTGTGACAAGTTTGTCGATAGTTTCCGGTGGCAAGAATTGAGAAATAGGAACTCCAGATACTGTTGTGTACTGCGGTAAAGGAACCATGCTATCACCATGTCCGCCAAGGACCATGGCATCTACATCCTTTACAGAACAGCCTACTTCTTGAGCCACAAACGAGGCGAATCTTGCTGAGTCCAAAAGACCACTCATACCAAATACCCTATTTTTTCCAAATCCAGTATACTTGGTTACAGCATAAGTGATGATGTCCAGTGGATTAGTCACTGTGATCACTATGCTCTTTGGAGCATACTGCTTGATATTATTGCATACTTCTTTTGTGATCTTTGCATTGATGGTTAGTAGATCATCCCTTGTCATACCAGGCTTACGTGCTATACCTGCCGTTATAACAACGATATCGGAACCCTCTATATCCCTATAATCATTGGTTCCCTTTATATTCACATCGTAACCTAGCAAAGGTGCAGCCTGCATAAGATCTAATGCTTTTCCTTGGGGAAGCCCTTGCACTACATCCAGCATAACAATGTCAGCAAATTTGCTCTCTGCAAGTCTCTGTACAGTGGAAGCACCCACATTACCTGCACCTATCACTGAAATTTTTTTCATGTCCATTCCTCTGTATAAGGTATTTTTTGACACATTTACACTAATATAAAAGTCTGTCCTATATTATATTAGTTATGACTCATTCATAAGGTCTAGCTCCTTTATCAATAAGACTATCGAGACATAACGCTATGGTTATTAATCAATAACCTATACTCTAAGGGAAAGAGGCTGGTTGAATGCTAGAAAGCACTTATATCCACATCCCCATGATAGGCGCCACAATAGAAAAAAGAATTTGGACAAGCGGCGTACGAACGTGGAAAGATTTCCTGAGAGAAAGAGATAGTATATCCATTCCTGACAAAAAGAAAAGCCTCATATGCGCAGGAATAGTGGATTCCATTGACAGACTTGAAGCCAAAGATCATGAATTTTTCTCCCGTTCTCTGCCTTCTTCAGAACATTGGAGAGCATATCGCCATTTCTCAGACAAAGTGGCATGTGTAGATATTGAAACCACTGGACTTGCTCCGGGTCATGACAGCATTACAGTAGTAGGCATCTATGATGGAAAGGAAGCACGGACATATGTCAAAGGTATCGACCTTGAGGAGATAGTCGAGGAGTTACCAAAATACACAACGCTCATTACTTTTAATGGTGCCCGCTTTGACATACCTTTTATAAAAAGAGAATTTCCCGATATAGAATTTGATCAATTGCATATCGATCTGATGTACCCTCTGCGCCGCATTGGTCTTGCAGGTGGGCTTAAGAAAGTAGAAAAAATGGTAGGAATCTCTAGAAGTGAGGATACGACTGGCCTGTCAGGTTTTGATGCAGTGCGCCTCTGGAGAGAGTACGAACGTGGAAACAAAAGATCCCTTGACCTTTTGCTGGAATACAACCGCGAGGATATAGTGAATCTGAAAACCATCATAGATATGGTCTACGATAGACTGGTGGAAAATAAATATTCACAATGCCAAATATAAACCTATTTTTTAAGGATAGCACATTTATAGTTCCCTCTTGCACATAATGATAGTTGGAGAACTATCTCATGGCAGTTGACCGATCTTCACTTCCAGATCTTCCGGGTGTGTACCTCATGAAGGACAGCTCAGAAGAAGTAATCTATGTGGGTAAGGCGCTTTCCCTTAGAAAGAGGGTCCGTCAATACTTCCAGTCCTCAAAGAACCTCACGCCAAAAACGAAAACACTTGTCAGACACATAGAGGATCTGGAATATATAGTCACAGATACGGAAGTAGATGCTCTTGTTCTTGAAGCTAACCTCATCAAAAAATATAGGCCACGGTATAATGTGCGCCTAAAGGATGATAAGAGATATCCCTACGTTAAAGTCACAGTGAACACAAAATATCCAAGAATATTCCTGACCCGTAAGAGAATCATGGATGGTGCCATATATTTCGGACCGTACACCAATGCAGGAGCTATCAGGAAAACACTGGATATCATCTCCCAGGTTTTCAGGATACGCAGGTGTAGACAACCTCTTAATGAAAAGAAGGCACGCCCCTGCCTGGATTACCACATCAAAAGATGTTATGCACCATGTGCTGGAAAGATCAGCGAAAAGGAATATATGGAAAACGTCCAGGAAGCTATAAAGTTCCTCAAAGGAGAGACAGCAGGATTAGTGAAAAAACTGGAAGAAAGAATGCATGCCCTTGCATTAAGACTGGAATTCGAAGCTGCTGCCCAGGTCAGAGACCAGCTCGAAGCTGTCAAAGTGCTCTCACAGCAACAGATAGCTACCTCAGGAACGGATGACAGAGATGTAATAGCAGCTGTTCAGGAAGGCGACACAGTTTACATCCAGATATTCTATGTAAGGCATGGCAACATGGTAGGAAGAGCTGACCTTGCTATGAGCTCTGCGGAAGGTACTGCACTTGCAGACGTGGTCTCTCAATTTATAAAGCAATACTATCTGGATTCACCCATTCCTACGGAGATATTGATACAATATGAAATCCCGGACCATGATCTTATCACCTCATGGCTGAAACAAAGATCTGGCAGAGAAGTTCACATAAATGTACCACTGAGAGGAGACAAAAAGAAAATGCTCGATATGGCTTTGAAGAATGCGGAAATGACCATGCGGGCAAACCAGTTAAAGGCTGCTGTGGCCAGCGAGTCACTGGAATCACTCAAAGACCTTCAATCATTACTTTCACTGCCTTCAGTTCCTTTATACATCGAAGGATTTGATATATCAAATATCTCAGGAACAGATGCTGTCGGTTCGGTGGTGGTATTCGAGAATGGCAAACCATCAAATAGCAAATATAGGCAGCATAACATAAGAACTGTGAAAGGAATTGATGATTTTGCAATGATTGGAGAAGTAGTGAAACGCCGCTATTCTCGCCTCAGGGATGAAAAGATACCATTCCCAGACCTTATTCTGATAGACGGGGGACCAGGCCAGCTATCTTCAGCAAAGGCTTCGCTGAACGAACTTGGCCTAGACATTCCTATGATTGGTCTTGCCAAAAGGTTTGAACATATAATTACTACCAAAAAAGGACCTGGCGAAGTAATAGTACTCCCTCACAGCTCTCCTGCATTGAAACTACTCATGCATGTACGAGATGAGGCACATAGGTTCGCAGTCTCCTCACACAGGCGCCGAAGATCAGCAAGGCTTACACATTCCATACTTGATGGTATAAGCGGCATAGGAGAAGCAAAGAAGAAAGTTCTAATAAGCCACTTTGGTTCTGTGGAGAAAATAGGACAGGCCACAATGAAAGACCTATGCCAGATAGAAGGAATTAATGAAAAACTTGCGCTACGCATACTGGAAAAGTTTCAGGAACATGGCCCTTGGGACCAGGGCGACAAAATGTGAGTTTGAAAAATTAGATATATAGTAACTGATAATATTGCTATTGTTAGTATATTAAGATATTAAATATCAACCACTGAGGAAATAGAGATATTGAGGGATATAAAAATGGGGAATGAACTGAATTTCTTTGGACATGTAGTATCACCGGATATAAGGATGCTGTATGACATGAATGGAGTCCTGTACGATACAGAATGGTTTCAGACAGCAAAGAATACAGAACTCTATTACATGTATAGAGATATGTACAGGAATGAAAAAGAACATGAAGCTATAAAGTCCCAGCATCTCAGATACGATATCACAATTATTCCCCCTCAAATGCTTGGAAAAGAATATGTAAAGACAGCTGGTCATTACCATCCAAATGTACCGGGAGCCTCTACATCCTATTCTGAACTATATCAGGTACTGGAAGGTGAAGCTGATTATCTCTTCCAGAAAATGAATGGAGAAACTATAGAGGATGTAGTATGCATTAAAGCAATAGTAGAAGACATCGTAGTAGTTCCACCGGGATATGGCCACGTTACTATAAACTCTTCCAACAAGACCCTTAAGATGGCAAACTGGGTATGCAATGATTTTTCATCTATGTACCAGCCAATCAAAGAACATGCAGGAGCTGCATATTATCTTCTCAAGAATGGATATGTACCTAACTCTAAATATACTAAGATACCAGCAATCCGCTATCTTAAACCTACTGATGCTTCAATTCTGGGACTTGCTAAAGGTGAGGATATGTACAATCTCATAAATGATCTCAATAAACTGGATTTCCTGAAAAATCCACATTTGTACGACACAATGTACTCAAAATTACTTGTAAAGTGAGAAATGAAATTTTATATCCGCATCGATAGCCTATAATATAAGAAGGGCAAATAACCTTTCCGAGGTCTGTAGGTTGCAGAAATACTACTGTATCCAGTTTACATCAGCAAAGATAGAAGATCTGATGTTTAGAACAACTTTTGATCCGGTTACACGGGAAGGCACGGTAATAGTTAATTTATCTATAATAGATAAGAAAGATTTGCATGATGTGATGGGCATATTTGAAATGGCTATCAACAGCGGCCTGTCGGTAAGTCCATATCTAAGAGTACTCCATGAAGGAGAGAGCATTGGAGGAATGACAATCGAGCCAGATAAAGTTGGTTTTGCTACAATGTGCAGCATCACCATAGATGGCATCTTGCTCAAGAAAGGCGTGCTCGTAAATCCACGATTTGGGGGATTGGTAGAGATAAAGAATGGAACTCCTCTGAGGTTCACGAATGTACTTACATATCACAGTACTACGATCGACCCCCTAGAAGTGCTCATGTCCCAGGAGATAACATCAGTTACGGAAATGCTCAAAACAGGCTCCGGAAAAATATTGGCTAACCTGAGGGAAGCCCCCATGGCTGCAAGGGACGATATTGACCGTATCCTCTCTGACATGATGGATGCTGGTATTACAGGTATCCTAGAAGTGGGAGAACCGAATACGCGTATTTTAGATGTGCCTGTTGAGAGGGACCACCTGGGAATAGTTGTAATAGGAGGCACCAATCCCATGGCTATCGTTCAGGAACATGGCATAGGCATCACAACAAATGCTATGTCCACAGTTGTTGATATAAAGGAATTACGCCACATCAATGAGTATGCATGAATACTCATTTTTTTGCTACCTGAAGACCAATAATTGCATCAAGCTTGCGAATAAATTCATCCTTGGATTTATCAGGGATGGTTGCACCGGCTGCAATATCGTGCCCACCGCCAGCGCCTCCAACTTCTGCAGATACAACTGCTAATGCTTCTGAAAGGTTGAGGCCTTTTCGAACCAGATCTTGCGTACCTCTGGCAGAAACTTTCACTCCGCCTTCAGCATCTGCAAAAGCTACAATCGGATAATTTCGGTCTGCGGCAACTGATGTACTCATACCTGCAACAATGCCGATTATTGTTTCCTTTATGTTTGAACCCGCATCGAAATACTGTAAGTTATTAAGCTTCGTGACCCCTTTCTCCTTTACAAAAGTAAGACCATTAACGAGGTTAGATCGATGCTCAATAAGCAATTTACTTGCTTTCTGATAAGCATCCTCCCTATCTCCCATGCATACAGCCATCCCTACTTCAGCAAAATCATACCTTCCAGTTGCATTCAACAATGTCGAATACTCGGTGGCATCCCTCATTTCAGTACCCTCCCGCTCATTCAACAGTATGTAAACTTCTCCTATGAGCCTCTCAAGTTTATAGGACTCTTGTCCTGAAGAAAGACCATGTTGCATAAGAGCAGAAACTATCCTTTGTTTTTCCCCCTGTTCCAGGTCTATCCATCTTCTCCAACGATCATCATCGCCAAAACGAAGCCCGATACGATGAAGGAAATCTATACATGCATCTTCATTTCCGGTAAGACCCGGAATATATGGATCTGATGCATATTGCAGCAGTTTAAAAATAGGCCTTGTTTGTTTCCCAAAGAGCATGACATCTTTTTCAAATGATAACACCCTGTTAGAAACGCCTTCTTCAAGTATCTCTCGATTAATATTAACAAGATGACCATTGCGTCTGTTCTGCATATCCCCTATGGCACCAACTATTGCCAAGTCTGCAAGATCACGATTATCACCGAGCTCATTGGCCAGCAAGTATGTTGTCCCTGAACCGCTTACATCGGTAGAACCATTAGCTCCGAAAAGATGAGGATTAATGTGATCCTTTACTAGGCCCTCCGGATCCCCCCGTGGGCGATGGTGGTCAGATATCACTGCCTGCAACCCGGAAGAAAGGATATGCTCAAGCATTCCACTTCCCATATCAGTGAATATGACAAGCTCTGGGTTCTGATCTGCCAGTTTATGTATAGTATTTTCATCCAATTGTTTTACGAAACTAACAGAGTTTTCAATATCTGCACGATTAAGAGCCTTACAGATGATTGCTGCTGACGTGATACCATCTGCATCTATATGCGATACGACCTTTACTTCATGCTTCCCCTGTATCGTATCTGCACATTTTTTTGCACTAATTCTCATTTGATGTAGACAATCTGACATTCCAACCCTCATCCAAGTACCCTTCCAGCTTTCCATTTGGCCGGATCTATGCGATACCTGTTACCTTCTCTCTCTATCATAGAATATTCCTTTAGATCAGATATAGATAACTTATTCTCCCCATCAGTATTGAAAAGAGTATCCAGTTCTGTCCAGGGTACGATATATGCTTCACGGGAATAACCCATTCCCATTCTCAGTTCCACAGCCAGGAAACCAGCGCGTCCTGAAAGTCTTAAAAAATTAGAGATTCGTTCGATCTGATGACTACCCTTTTTGTCCACTGTGAAATGCTGGGAAAAATATAGAGCCTTTGCTCCTTTTTCCACTGAAATGCTTTTGCATTCTATACCCATATAATAATCCGGATCAAGAGAATCTACCAGCACATCAAGAAACTGTGGAGTAAACCTATGTTGCTTCACTCTATGCGCGATTCCTTTTACCCCATTCTCGGTAAAAAAAGAATTGAATGATTGTACAAGTACCCTCTCAAACTCTGTCATGAATTACCTATCCGATATTTATCTGAGGCCTATGGTAACAATGCGTTAAATTGATGTACATTACATACTTATTGAGCCATATGAATAAAAAGACCCTTGAAATCGTATCTTCCATCAGTTCAGTAATAATTTTGATAGTTCTGATCGTTGCTTCCCATTTAGTTTTTGCTTCAGCCAACAATCCATCAATAGAACGATATGGGTTCATCGCTTCTTTGGTTATTTTTATACTTCTTATTTCCGGGATAGGTATTAAGTTGATGGATGTGGAGTGAAAGTATTCTCAACTTTACAAATTTTTCATTTTTGAATTCTGCTTTTGCGAAATAAAAACTATTTATACCTAAAATTCGTGCTCCCGCATCTAAAAGATGTAATGTAGGAAGGGAAGAAAAATAGAAGAAAATACTGGTCATATAAGACCAGCACAGTAGAATTAGTTGCTCTTAATTAGGAATGAGATGAAATCTGGGCTGAGCCTGGTTTCTCTGACCATTTTGTCAGTAATGTCTTCTTCCTGCATTCCATCCAGACGGTACTGCTTTATGCGGTCGTACACATTCTGGGAAACCTCAGAGTACTCATTAATATCCTTGCGATGTCCCCATACATCGCCCTCAAGAAGCTCTATTCCCTGCATTTTAAGATACATTTTTGCAGAGTTGGATATAGTTCTTTTGTAAGAGCTTGGAATATGGAGCGCCTTAACCTGTGGACATTTCATTATAAGAGAAAAAATATCTGTGTTAGATGGTCTGAACGCAAGATGCACTATTTCTTCATTTGGACTCAACGTATTGATCTCTTCTTTAGAACTGACAACTCTTATTTTCATATCTTGTACCTCTGTGGATCGCAAAATATTGTTTTTGAAAAATAAAATACTTTGAAACCCTAGTTGAGTGTATCTACAACTTAATATTTAAAGTTTATCAAACTACTATTATATGTACATTGTAATCGTTATGATTTACTAAACTACTTTTATTTGACTCAAGTAGTCTGCAAACCAAGTTATGAAGTTAAAAAATTAGGATATGCAGCTGCTGCCAACATATTAGATAAAAGTATATAGTAGAACATATATAAATTTTACCCTAACCTCTTAGACTAGTTATACAGTACATAGAAGAATAAATAATATTAAAACTAGTGTAAATATTCATTCAGTATAGTTAATTTAAACAAAGAAGTTATTTATTGATGTGTAGTACATGGATACACATTGAACTAAAGTCCTACAAACAGAAGAAATAAATATAGTAGCAAGAACAGCATAAATAACTGAAAAAATAATAATAGATTTAGATATACAGTTAATTATAGAGCTTAGAATTAAATAGAGAGGAGGGAAAAAATCCCTCACTTAATTCTGCGTATAAGGAAAGAGAGAATATCGGGACTTAAACCAGTTTCAGTCCTCATCTGTTTTACTATATCTTCATCAGACATGCCTTGCCCCTTGTACTGACGTATACGGTCATATACATGCTGTGAAATCTCAGAATACTCTTCTATTGCTTCCCTGTGCCCCCACACATCACCTTCAAGAATTCTTACTCCCTGCATTTCAAGAAACATAAGGGATGACTTAGAAAGCGTTTTCTTATATGAAGTTGGCATGTGGATAGCCTTAAGTTTAGGACATTTTTCAACCATTGAAAAGATATCTGTGTTTGATGGCCTGAAAGCCAGGTGTATCATTTCCTCACTCTGGTGCAGGGTCTCCATCTCTTCTTTTGAACTTACTACTCTTATTTTCAAGTTAACCTCCCGCTTTGTATAAAGCTTACAACTGTTATAAAAATTTTAACCGATCGGGCGAGTTCTATGTATATTATCATATATATAGTTAATCACAATTAGGTTTGTAAAACAATATACACTGACGGAACATATAAAAGATATGGTATGGATTTAATGCAAAGTGGATTAAATAAATTGTTATTCGCAAAAGATATATTTTAGGTAAATGGAAACTATTTGAAAATTGTACCACTACAAGATTACTGTAATTATTTCATTGCCACCGGTATATAATAAATATATATACTTGTATAATAGATTAAAATTAGGGCTTTGTAGAAATGCTCATTTGAACAATATATGTAACCTTGACATACCTGTCAAGGTTATGCACTAATAGTTTCAATTTAACCTCTTTTGCTTGATTCCAATACTTTTTTGCCTTCACTTCTTCCCCGTATTTCCTTTTCAGAACAGAGAACATCGTTTCTACAAGATTTCTGCAATGGTACAATATTTCCTCAAACTCATCGATCATTTTTCTACGATACTTACCCTTGATCTTCTTCCTTTTCCTTTCTCTCAAAGGAATCATAGCTACTGCGTCTAGTTCTTCCCTTACTAGAGAATGTATAGCTTCAGAATCGTAACCTTTGTCCATAAGGTAAAACTTTGATTGGCGATTTTTATGACATTGCCGTAGCAATGTCATCGCATGCTTTGCATCATGGATAGGCTTACCAGATATCTTAAAACCAGTGATAATAAACTTCTTTGTATCAATGGAAATACTCACTTTTAGGAATGATCTACGTTTCTTTCCAGTCCTAAAAGAGTAATAGTAGCTACAGTGACCACTCGTAAATCCACTCGAATCAATGGCAATTATCTCTATTTTTTCGCCATATGAATAGAACAGTTTTAGTGTTTGCTGTAACAACGATCTGAAAAGAATTGACCTAAGTCTAGTTATAAACTTGTGAAGTGTGGTATAATGTGGAACCTCTTTTAAACCAATTCTTAACTTCAAACTCTCCATTAATTCAACAAGTTCAACAATACTTCTGTAATCTACATTAAGATATTCTTTTAACAAAATCAAGGTCAATAGCTGGTGTTGTGTATATTTCCTTTTCGAATATTTGCAACTATAGATCGGCAGGTGTGATTTTCCTGATACAGCTAAAGCTGTATCAACAAACTTTAAGTACTTATTTGACAAAACACAATCATCCCCTTTGTGTTTCAGTGGAAAGTAATACTCAGGGGATTTATTCTTTTTAAATTATTAGGTCAAAATAAAAGCAAAAGTAGCATTTCTACAGAGCCAAAATTAGCAAAATTTAAATCATGCTTTCCTTTAAGTTACTATTGTGAAAAGATACTTCATGGCAATAATGCGTCCTTCAAAGGACATATTATTATTTTCTGTGTTACTTGGTATAACAGCTACCTATTTTGCAAGCTGGCTACCCGATATCACAAATGTAGTAGGAATAGAAGGCTCCAGAATTAGCTCAGTAGTTTCTTTCAGCTCTTTGAACGGGATGATTTTCGGCCCGATTCTGGGACCAATAATATCCTTTTCAGGCATTTTTTTACATGCACTTAGTAATCCTAATTTTTTTGAAAAAGATACATTTCACCTTATGTGTCCACTTTTTGTCACATTCTCCTCATTGATAGGAGCTCTGCTAATCTCAGGTAGAAAAAAATTAGCCTTAACACTTTATGCCATTCCCCTTTTGGCATGGTATGCATTTTCAACGGGAAGAGCCGTATTTTATTATCCATGGTACCATGTTTTAGTATTGGCCATATTTTTCAAATTTGAAAATAAATATGGCAGAAAAATAAATCCATCTAAAGTTATTCTGTTTATATATCTATATTTAGTAGCTTCCATAGCCGTACTTGCAGACCACATTGCAGGTTCAACAGCAGCTCTTATTTTTTATGACATCACACCTACAATGTTCGGTGCAGTTACCCTAATATACCCCATAGAGAGATCTATACTTGCTTTATTCCCCACCTTAAGTGTATTTGTCCTTTTTTTAATGATCCATGGCATCCTTCAAGATATAACCACTTTTGAAGACAAAGCCCAGCAAATAAAAGAAGATAGCATTGAAGATTATATGCAAACTGAAATAAAAAAGATACTTGGGAAATAAAGGAAACAGATAAAACAGATTATATACCCATTAACTGTTCTTCTACTGTTTTAGATAGTTGCTTTACATAAGCTGTAAATGTATGTTCAGGATCAGTTAAACTAAGTATAAGAGTATCATTTTTCGGCTTTGTAGAAATGCTCATTTGAACAATATATGTAACCTTGACATACCTGTCAAGGTTATGCACTAATAGTTTCAATTTAACCTCTTTTGCTTGATTCCAATACTTTTTTGCCTTCACTTCTTCCCCGTATTTCCTTTTCAGAACAGAGAACATCGTTTCTACAAGATTTCTGCAATGGTACAATATTTCCTCAAACTCATCGATCATTTTTCTACGATACTTACCCTTGATCTTCTTCCTTTTCCTTTCTCTCAAAGGAATCATAGCTACTGCGTCTAGTTCTTCCCTTACTAGAGAATGTATAGCTTCAGAATCGTAACCTTTGTCCATAAGGTAAAACTTTGATTGGCGATTTTTATGACATTGCCGTAGCAATGTCATCGCATGCTTTGCATCATGGATAGGCTTACCAGATATCTTAAAACCAGTGATAATAAACTTCTTTGTATCAATGGAAATACTCACTTTTAGGAATGATCTACGTTTCTTTCCAGTCCTAAAAGAGTAATAGTAGCTACAGTGACCACTCGTAAATCCACTCGAATCAATGGCAATTATCTCTATTTTTTCGCCATATGAATAGAACAGTTTTAGTGTTTGCTGTAACAACGATCTGAAAAGAATTGACCTAAGTCTAGTTATAAACTTGTGAAGTGTGGTATAATGTGGAACCTCTTTTAAACCAATTCTTAACTTCAAACTCTCCATTAATTCAACAAGTTCAACAATACTTCTGTAATCTACATTAAGATATTCTTTTAACAAAATCAAGGTCAATAGCTGGTGTTGTGTATATTTCCTTTTCGAATATTTGCAACTATAGATCGGCAGGTGTGATTTTCCTGATACAGCTAAAGCTGTATCAACAAACTTTAAGTACTTATTTGACAAAACACAATCATCCCCTTTGTGTTTCAGTGGAAAGTAATACTCAGGGGATTTATTCTTTTTAAATTATTAGGTCAAAATAAAAGCAAAAGTAGCATTTCTACAGAGCCCATTTTTCAGAGGAACATCACACATACAAGGTATTGAGACAAGGATCGGCATCCCATAAACATCCTTTTTCCCGGATAGGTAGACAGAAGGATTATGGCTCATGTTTTCAACTAAATAATATTTTTTTTCAAGTTTTTTATAAACGCCCTTCACAAGTTGCTCTGTAGACCTGTAACTTATATTACCAGGTATCATAACAGAAAGTACAATATCTGAAATAGCGATTGCATTTACCGACTCAAACTCCAGGCCAGGTCCCGTATCTAAAATCAGTACATCGATACCACTTTGAAATAGAGATTTTTTCGCATCCAACAGAAACTTTAATGCCTTTGCCTGCCATTTTCGTTCCATATTAGAAATTGTTCTGATTGCATTAATATCGGGATTTGAAAAACCAATTGCGAATTTACCATTAGTTCC
Organism: uncultured Methanomethylovorans sp.; assembly: GCF_963678545.1. Lineage (NCBI taxonomy): Archaea > Methanobacteriati > Methanobacteriota > Methanomicrobia > Methanosarcinales > Methanosarcinaceae > Methanomethylovorans > uncultured Methanomethylovorans sp. The sequence goes on along the minus strand of NZ_OY782870.1, from coordinate 994,142 downwards.
CAATTGTGAACTTACCTCATGCAATACACTATCGATATTACATTTGCCATCAAGATATTCATTAAGCCACCATTTAGGACATAGATTAAAAAAAGTACATAAAGAAGGTGCTTTCAGATCCATATCTAGCAAACAAACATTATTGCCATCACTAGCCAATAATGCTGCAAGGTTCAGTGAAATACATGTTTTTCCAGTTCCACCTTTAGAAGAATGTACAGCTACAGTTACCCCCACATCATCACCTATTATAAAAAAAACCTAGAACTCAGTCATTTTTACTATCATGATTGATGCAAAAATATACCTTTCTGCCGTCACGATACTTATTCACATGTTTCATTCTTACAAGCTGATTGAGATAACCGCTTTCTACAGCTCTTTCTTTCTTAGTTATCTTTGATATTTCTTCAGCAGTAGCTGGCCCACTTTCAAACAACACCGTTGCAGTGGTCCTCAAATGCTCTGGCAAGGAAAGCAAGGTCATTACATCTAGACCACTTGGTGCACCCCCCTTTATGGGCTGTATATGGGCCATTGGTATGCCCTTGGGAACTAGGTGGTCTAAATTTTTATCAATACGTACTAGTAGTTCCAGGATCTTGCCTAGTACCTCCTTTTCCGACATTTTTTCTATCTGCTCACTTCTCATCGTTGTCCTTGATTGATTAGCAGGCATTGGTAAAAAAAGTATCTAAAAACACTTAGACATATAGACTCCATCCAATACATAACCCTGCTTACGATAATATTCCCTTACACCAATCCCACTTATAATTGATATCTTTTCAAAGCCTGCATCTTTTGCCAAGTCCTCTGCATAGGCAAGTAATTCTGCCCCATAGCCCCTATGTTGCCAGTCATACTTTTTTGCAGTTTCCCCTACAGGAACCATAGAACCATATACGTGCAGTTCCCTGACCAGGGCTGAGTTCTGAAGCTCAAGCCTGTGAGGATCATAAGGGAACCTAAGTCTCAGAAAACCTATCAAAATATCTGATTGTACATCTTCGAAAGCGATGAAATGTTCCACACCACCACAACAATCATATTTGTCTACTGTGAGTTTAATCTTCCCAGGATCAGGCATTACTCCATTAAGAATATTATGACCTACTTCACGACAGCGAATGCACCGACATGACCCACCATGTTGTTCCAGCATGCTCTTAGCGAGTTGCCGAATATTGCTTTTACGAGTACCTGCAAGTATTTGGTAAGCAGGGATATCCCTTTGTATCCTCTGCAATCTTACCCACTTAGGCAGGAAAGATTTGATCCGGGCGAGCAACTCCACAGCATTTTCATCTGTAAGAGCTTCATATTCCCCATTCTTCCACATATTATGGAGTTCTGTTCCCTCCGTAACCAACGTTGGATATATCTTCAGGTAATCCGGCCTGAACCTGCTATCTTTGAACAGTCTTTTGAAATTACACACATCCCCTTCAATATCCATTCCCGGAAGATGAGGCATCATGTGAAAACCCACTTTTAGAGCACTGTCCCGCAAAACCCGGTTTGCCTCAATAGTATCTGCAACAGTATGCCCCCTATTGATCCTTGAAAGTACAAAATCATAAGTGCTTTGCACTCCAATTTCGACTTTGGTGGCACCCAATTTTAATAATATATCTACGTGCCCCTCTTTAGTCCAGTCCGGCCTTGTCTCAAATGTAGTGCCTACATTTCGTACCTTTGCTGTTTCATTGACTTTCTGCACCTCTTCAAGAGTAATATAAGGAAGCTTCTTGCCAATTACTTGCACATGTTCTCGCCATTCGGTACCAAAAAAGTCATTCATGGCCTCAAGACATCTTTTTACGTACCACTCCTGATAATCTAAACTACGAGCAGAGTACGTCCCCCCCATTATGATTAATTCGGCTTTCCCTATATCATGACCGATCTGTTTCAATTGTTCAAGCCGGGCAGTTGTGATCTTGTATGGGTCATATTCGTATTGTATTGCTCGCATTGTAGAGGGTTCCTGCCCCATATAGCTTTGAGGTGAGGCAAAAGACGAACCTGGACCTCCCGGACAAGGGACACAGGTTCCATGTGGACAGGGAGCAGGTGATGTCATAGCTGCGACCACCGCTACGCCAGATATAGTACGTACAGGTTTTTTCCGAAGGAAATACCTGACCAAAAGTTGCTCTTCCTCATTTCCGGCGATGATAATGTCCGCATTAGTTGGCAGAGAAGAAAGTTTATGGTCTTTACATGCCTGTTTCTTTGCCTGGACTAATTGCTCAGGGTCTTGTATCTCCCCACCAAGTACTTTATCCAGAAGTTCACGGCAAGCTAAAGTGAATTCACTAGTTGTTTTCATAATCATTACTTAAAGTATATTTGAAGTATTAATTGCAGAAATCTGCTACAAGCGCTTCGAGCTGTATTCTATCATTTGCGGCCTGCAACATTTTAAAGTTAGCATTGGCAATCTTAATTGTCCACCTTGCAACCCTGGGCCCAGGTTCTCCGGAATCTGCAACAATCCTGTGAAGGTGCTCAAGTATCTCATAACCGGTAAAACCGTTGTCCACGAGCATACGATCGATGATCTTTCTAGCCTCCATTATGTTCCCAACCGTTGCAGCCTCAAAGAGCAATCTTACATCAGCTACCTCTTCCCGTACAGCAGCATCGTATATGGCCTGTGCTCCTATTGGTTCACCGCGGGAAAGAATAACTGCTACTTGCAACGTATTAAGTGAAGTTGCCACGTTGCCACGTGAGTGATATAGTAATGCCTGTATACCATCATCTGTAATAGGAAAGCCTTCTACTTCAGCTATACGCTTCATGAAACAGCCCAGTTTTTCATCTGATACATGCCTGAAAAACAGCTGTAAACCCCTGGAACGTAGAGGTGCTATCAATCTTGAGGGCTGAGTGGTGGAAAGAATGAACCTGCAAGTTGCTGTGTATTTTTCCATTATACGCCTTAATGCATGTTGTGCATTTTGGTCAAGAGTCTCGGAACTATCTATGAATATGAGTTTGTAATCCGAATCTATTGGCGCCATACTTGCATATTCATTGATTATTTCCTTGAAGATGGAAATAACACTTTTCTGAATTTTTCGTGGATCATCGGTGCCCAGTATACGTGTGAACCTCTTGTCTCGGACCAGGTAGCTTTTACCTTTATCAAAGAAATCTGATGCATTGAAGTAGGTGAAATTTCTTTCAAAACCTTCCCCATATAGTTCGTACCCCAGAGCAAAGGCAGCAGTAGCTTTTCCGGAATTCGCCGGCCCATACAATAATAAGTGAGGAACATTACGTGATGAGGCGAGCCTGTGAATAGTGTTCACAGACTCTTCATTGCCTACAATTTCCTCAAACCTTGAAGGCCTATATTTAACGGTCCAGAGGTCTTTCGTATTAGTTTGCTGAATCAGGCCTGACCCTCACTTTTATCCTTCAATACTTCGTTTATCATCTTTCCATACACAGGCCTTGCTATTACCACACCTATGAACACTCCGATTATAGTGGTTATTGCAAAACCCTTCAGAGATCCGAATCCCATCACTACCAGAGGACCCATGGCTATGACAGTAGTTGCTGCTGCACCCAATATTATACCAAATGCTTTGGCTATTCTGGAAAGATATACTTTTGTAGGAGGCAATTTGCCTTCATACAGCACTTCATCAGTGATGATCACAAGGTGATCAATGCCTGTACCAATAGCAGCAATAATACCTGCAATACTTGGAAGATCAAGTTGCCAACCTATTGCGGCAGCAACTCCCAAAATCATTATTACTTCACTTAAAGAAGTCCCTACCATAGGTATGAGGATCTCTTTTTGGTGGTATTTCCTGTACACCACAAGAGCCACTGCAAACAGAGCTATTAACCCTGCTATCACAGATTCTTTCTTAAATTGTGTTCCTAATGTGGCATCTACATGTCCCGCACCAACGACCTCCACATTGACAGGAAGAGCTCCAGCCCTTAAATGAATTTGAAGTTGCTCTGCTTTTGCCTTACCCTCATCACCAGTACCAGTCGAAGATTGCCACGAATAAATTAATCCTTCTTCCAATTTCTGAGCAGCGGAATTACTGAGAGGAGCACTGTATACCTCTTTATCATCAAGTAACATAATCAAATTATGTTCCATCGGATTTTTGGTAGCTCCTGCATCAATGGCTGCTTTTTGCAGGGCTAATGCACCCTTTTCACTGAGAGTGAATGGCGTGGACCACATCCCACTTTCTTGATCATATCCAACTATCCCGACACTTTCGATATCTTCTCCGTATAAGATATGGTTTGTCTCATTGCCTGTTGTCTGGACACGTATCTCAAATTTACCGGGCTTTTCTGCGATTTCTCTTGCAGTTGCTAAGTCAATGCCTGCAAAGTCTATAAGGATGTAATTATCACCCGCTGTTTTTACAGGAATATCTTTGAGCCCAAGTGAATTCATCTTTTCACTCAGAATATTTTTTGTTAGATCACGGGTCTCAGTTCTTACTCCTTCTGTGTATCGTGAAGTACCATCAGCGTTTTTTATGATAGAGCCGCCCACTGCATTCATCAGGGTTTCGATCTGTTGCTCTGTAACTGCTGTCCTGATCTCGTATTCCACACCATCGGACATGACCATTGGTACAACTTCAGTTTTCAATGAATTGGCAAGATATGATTCAATTAGCTTTTCTTGGGATGTAGTTAGCTTAACCTGAGTCGACCCATTCTGCTTACTAATGGTGTATTCACCTAATCCCAAGAGATCCATCTGAGCATTGGAAACAGTAGCTGGAGTCGTGAAAGAGATAGTCTGAGTTTGAGTCTGCCCTTCTCCATCAACGGCAGAGAGCGAACCTGTGACATCAATTGTATCACCTATTACTGGTTCTACCAAAGTCTTAAGGACCATTGATGTATCTGCATCGACCTGTACCAACGCGCCTTGAAGCTTAATCTGTAACCATGAACCGCCTTCCAGATCCAATCCATATTTGAGGTTGGTCGTAAACCCATCTTGAGAATTGTAACTCGGGTGGATGAGAATTATCGATCCCAGAAGAGCAATTATGAACACTATGACCCTAAGATCCTTGAATATACTCTTTGATTCTCCATCTCCCCTCATGCTCTTCTCCTCCTTGCCCCTCTTGTTCCTTCTTTTTTGACATACCAGCGTAATATGGAAACATTAGTTAGCCAGGTGTTTATCATATCAGCCACAAGTCCAAAAATAAGCACGATAGAAATATCTGAGAGTAAATTTATCTGAGAAAAAGAAGGTATTACTAGATAGGAATACGTAGACACTAGATACATAGCAATAAGAGCTACAAGAGTAGTAGTGGTCATAGTTATACCCGTACCCATAGCATTTGAAATATTCTCCTGTAATTCCCCTTTTCTCTTAAGCACCCTTGTGGTAAGCAGAATATCACTGTCCACAGAGTAACCTATAAGCATTAACAAAGCTGCCAATGTGCCTAGGGATAATTCAACACCAACGAGATCCATGAAAGCTACAGCCGTCATGATATCACAAAAAGCAGATAATACAACCGCTCCTGAAGGTATGAAGGTCCTGAATATCACAAAAACCACCAGCGACATTCCTACGAAAGAGATAAATATTGCTTTTATAGCTTGTTCCTGCAGGTCTTTCCCATAAACAGGCCCTACTAATTTTATTTCCACATTCTCATAGGTATCTGTAACATCTTTATTAAGGGTATTTTGTTCCTCTGTAGACATAGGACCAAATTGCATAACAATCGTTGAACCTGTTTGCCTTACATCGGTGAGGGGGTAAATAGAGTATTTTTCCTTAAGTTCAGTTAGCGGCGTATCCGTAGTCAGCGAAATCATAGTACCGCCTTTGAATTCCATGCCTAGTTTCACCGGTGCCCCAGTTGTGGCCCAAGTAAAAGCAATGATTAATACCGCTATGAGTAAAATAGCACCCGGCAAAATCATCAATTGCCGATCGCTGTGTTTCCTCACAAACGAGTCCAGTTGTTCCGTAAGAGATAGGCTCATCGTCTCATGCTCCAAGAATGATGGGAATGCATATGATTAATATTTAGTGTCCTAGATACACTACAACTTATATATACTACTTGCCGTGATTATAAATCGATGACAGTGAGACCCGGATTAGACGAATATTTCCTAGAAATAGCTACTGTAGTGGCGAAAAGGTCTACCTGCCTGAGAAATCAGGTTGGTGCGGTAATTGTCAAAGATAAAAGAATACTTTCTACAGGATACAATGGAGCTCCCAGGAATATGGCCCATTGTCTTGATATTGGCTGCATTAGGCAGCAGAATAACATAGAATCCGGCACACGCCATGAGAAATGCAGGGCAGTTCATGCTGAACAAAATGCTATCATCCAGGCAGCGCTTTATGGCATGAGCATAGATTCGGCAACTCTGTACTGCACACATCAGCCATGCATCCTATGTGCCAAGATGATCATTAATTCAAACATCAAACGAGTTGTGTTTCTGCAATCATATCCTGACAAAGATTCTATTGAGTTCTTTGCTGAAGCAGGGGTAGAATTGATAAACATGCCCTTAGAGATTATCCCTTAGATATTTCAGGCTCGTTTTTATCAGGTCTTCTTTATCTGACCTGTACATTTCCTTTACAGAAGCATTGTCCTGAGATCTTAATTTCAGACCGCGTATAATTACTACAGGATAGCCTCCATTGCCCTCACCCATAAGCAGATTAGCTGCTCCAGCGATCTCATCTGCAACAGATTCTTCTGTAATCTTGAGTTCTTTACCGAATAAATCTCTTTGTCCTCTCCAATCTTTCAGAGGATGGATACGGTAAACACCTACTGCAACACCCGTTTGCCCAATCTTGAAAGCTCTGCCATTTGTATCAGTAATTATGACACTAATATGGGTACCTGTGGAGCTTTCAATTTTCTTACCAATGGACTCAGCACTCATATCCGGATCTGCTGGAAGCTCTAAGAACACCTCACCTTCAACATTAGATTCATCTATGCCTGCGTTGATGCATATATGACCATTTTTCATTTCCACGAGTAGTATTGGAAAAGATATAAGGCAATCATTGCTCCTATCCAAAATTGCCTGAATGAATTCAGGACTGATTTTGCTATTTTTTGAAATTTTTATAGCTTTTGCACTTGGAACAATACCTTCCAGAGTAAATGTCCTTCCTTCAGCTTTTCCCACAATTGTAGATGCTATAACTATGACATCGCCATCAACAATATCAGTTCTTTCACAAATGATCTGTCCAATATCATCCCCTTTTTTTATCAATGGGATGTTTTCAACTGCAAAAGCCTCGAATTTCAAAAATCACACCTATTGTAACAAGTCATTAGGCATAAATAAGCCTATCTACATATAAACAGATGCGGCGATGATGATAGTTACCCCGACTGAGCAAAATATGATGAGGTTGTTTTTCTGATGCCGTAATATGAAAAAGAGATATGTGCGTCCATATATAATATGGACGTACCTTGAAACCTGGAGAAACTCATTCAATGAGTATTTTCTGCTTTTCCTCGATCTCTGCCTTTGGTATGTTTATTGTCAGAACGCCATCTTCCAGTTTGGCTTTTGCCCCGTCTGCTATGACATTCGCAGGCAAGCTAAAGGTCCGTGCAAACCGCGAAAACGCACGTTCACGCATCACATAGCCTTCCTTTTCTTCTTCTGTTTCCCGATGCGTATTTGCGTTAATGTAGAGCATATTGTTCTTAATATCGATCTCTACATCTTTCTTGTCCACGCCAGGCGTATCCACCTTAACAACTATTTCTTTATCCTTTTCCTGCACGTCCATCATAGGTGAAAACGTGTCTAAGGTCCTCATTTCACCTGAAGGCGACAGTTCACTAAATAGCTGGCTCAGACGATCCTGCATCCTGCTTATCTCCTCGAAGGGATCCCATTTAGACATACCAGAAGGTGTCCATCTTACAAGACCTTGTCTCATATACACCACTCCTACAATTATAGGGATTTAACTTTTCAGTACAACCCAAATAAAATCTATGTACGAACCGCTATATAAATCTGATCTGCGTTAAAAAAAATAGAACTGTGAAGTTAGATGTGCCTTTGGAGCATGGTCTTTACCAAATCTGCCGCGTAAACTACACCATAGGAGCCTGCTCTTACATCAACTTCATTGAATGCTCTGGCATTATCGGGTTGTTTTTCGTTTGTTGAATAGATGGCAAATGGTATAGGCTCAGAGGTATGTGTTCTGAGATGCACCGGTGTCGGATGATCTGGCATTACAAGGATGGTCACATCTTCTTCCATAGTCTTTGTACCTTGCAATACGGTTCCAACAACCTTTTCATCAAAATCCTCGATGGCCTGGATCTTAGCTTTTGTATCACCCATGTGCCCGGCCTCATCCGGTGCTTCTACATGCACGATAACAAAATCATGGTTCTTTAGAGCTTCCAGTGCGTATTCTGCTTTTCCTTTGTAATTGGTATCAAGATAACCGGTTGCTCCAGGCACATTAATAATATCAAAGCCTGCATAAATGCCGATCCCTTTTACAAGATCTACTGCAGAGATGATAGCTCCGGTTTTCCCATACAGATCCTTAAATAGAGGAAAAGCAGGTGCACCTCCTTGCCCCCATAACCAGATGGAATTACCTGGCTTTTTGCCTGCTGCTATCCTTTTAAGATTCACGGGATGCTGCTCAAGGATATGCATAGAGGAGTCTATCAATTCACACAATGTTTTACTATCCTTGCCTTTTGGCATGTAATCGCTCTTTTTCTCGCCTATTACATCATGAGGAGGAGTGCATTCGGTCTTTGCACCAAAGTTATTCTTTGTTACCATAAGGTGCCTGTAGCTGATACCAGGATAGAAACTTACCCCGTCTTTGCCTAACTTTGTATCTACAGACTTTATTAGTTCACTGGCCTCTTCACTGGAAATATGGCCAGAACTGTAGTCAGCGATTAAACCATTCTCTATGGTAATAAGGTTACATCTGAAAGCCACATCATCAGCATCCAGTTGAATACCCATACTGGCAGCTTCAAGGGGAGCACGGCCTGAGTAATACTTTTTAGGATCATATCCTACAATGGACATGTTGGCAACATCACTTCCAGGATGCATCTCTTCAGGAACAGTCTGGGCTAATCCTGCTCTTCCTTGAGCAGCAATGTAGTCCATATTGGGTGTTTTTGCCTTCTGGAGTACAGTTTTTCCTCCCAGCTCAGCAAGGGGTTCATCTGCCATACCGTCTCCAATCAGTATTACATATTTCATAGTGTACACACCTGGGATTTTTAAAACCGACAGACTAATCAACTAATAGAAGAAACAAGCATGCAATCGCATGTAGCATGCCTTGACTCTTATGATAGTGGTTCCTATGGGATATATACGTTTTGTGTTCATTTGTGCAATCGTAATGATGTTTCTGCTATCTTCCCCAGTACATTGTGCCACTGAGAAGGAAAAAGCACTTATATATTACTCAGAGGATACCCTTACTGCAGGCGATATTGTACAGTTGGAACAAGGTTATTCATTCAAGCTTGTCGATGCCAATGAAGACTCGGGGGATATATTAGTAAAAGTGTATCACAATGGCAAAGAAATAGAAGTAGGAAATGCTTTTGGAGATGAAGATAGCCCCTTTGAGTACATAATCACTATAAAAGAAGTGGGTGATGACGAAGAGACTGAAGAGATCGACTATGCAGTAATCAGGATCACACCTGTGGATTTTGATAAAAAAGATGATTCCATCTCCGTGGAGATGGAAATAGAACAGTTCCTCGATCCTGAGCAGGATGATGATGATTTCCTTACATTGGACTCTTCAAGGTCTGTGAAGGTAGAAGAAACACTTTCCCTTGATGAAGGCTATACACTGAGTGCAAGTGATATGGAAGATGATTCAGTGATACTTGAACTGAGCAAAGATGGTAAATCGCTGAAGAAAGAAGAACTTGAAATTGATGATATATTCAGTTACTCCAAAACAGAAGGCGATAGCACAAGGACCATATTCATAGCAAGGGTGAGTAAATTTTTTGAATCTTCAACTGGTTCCACTGTGATCCTTAAGGATGTAACCCAGAGACCAGACTTAGAAGAAGATGAAACTAAAAAACTATCAGGAAATATATCCGAAAATAAAAGTAATGAGACACTGCCCTTGATGTCAATACCTGATAGCATCAATAATAAGGTCGGTATAAACTCCACCAGTGTTGCAGAAAGTACACAGAATTCCGCATCATCCATAAATGAAGGAAATGATACTGAAACTGATCAAGTGAATACTAACAGTTTCATGCCAATACTATTCTTAGTAATCATAATAACAGGATTTGCGATCTGGAAGTTCAGCTGAGATCAAAAGATATATTTTGCCTGGTTTTTAAATAGATTCATAATCTTTATATCGCACCATCTTCTTTATAGTGCAATCCATAACTGCAGAAAATGTGATATGAATATGAGAATCGTAATGAAATTTGGTGGTACCTCCGTAGCAAATGGAGAAAAGATCCGTCATGTTGCTACGCTTCTGAAAGGCTTCCATGACAAAGGTGACAAGCTTGTTGCAGTCACATCCGCACTTGGTGGCATTACAGATGGGCTTTTGGGAACAGCAAAAGATGTTTCAAAGAACAGTAACGTCTCTCAGGTCAAGGAATTTATAGCGGATATCACTAAAAAGCATTATGATGCCATACATGCTGCGATAGATGACGAAATGATTATCTCCGAAACTATAGAGGTAATAGATCTACGGTTAGATGAACTGGAAAAAGCTCTGATAGGGATATGTTATCTAGGAGAACTTACTCCGCGTTCCATAGATTATATTTCTTCTTATGGAGAAAGGCTTGCTGCACCCATAGTAAGTGGTTCCATCAGATCTCTTGGTATTGATTCTGAATGGTTTACCGGTGGAGGCGCCGGTATCGTCACAGATGACAATTATGGGAATGCACGGCCCCTTGAAAAAACCTATGACTTAATTAATGAAAGATTATCCCCTTTACTTGACTGTTCAATAGTAACTGTTGTCACTGGTTTCATTGCAGAGAACGAGACAGGAATTATTACAACTCTTGGAAGAAGCGGTTCTGATTTCTCAGCCTCAATAATTGGAGCAGCAGTCCATGCCGATGAGATATGGTTGTGGAAAGAAGTGCATGGAATAATGACTTCTGATCCAAAAATAGTGCCTGAAGCAAAGCCTTTGGCCCAGATATCATATATCGAAGCTATGGAGCTCTCATATTTTGGTGCAAAGGTACTGCACCCCAGGACAATAGAACCAGCTATAAAACACAGGATACCAGTAAGAGTGAAAAATACTTTTGAGCCCTCCTTTGAAGGTACTCTTATAGTAGCTGACCAGGTACCAAGCCAGGATGTGGTAAAAGCCGTGACGCTTATCAAAAACGTGGCCTTGATAAACATTTGTGGTGCAGGTATGATGGGTACTATCGGCACAGCTGCCAGAGTGTTCACAAGCCTTGCAAAAGCGGGAGTAAATATAATTATGATTAGTCAGGGCTCTTCAGAAGCAAATATGTCCCTGGTTGTTATGGAAGAGCAACTGGAAACTGCGGTCAATGCTGTACACTCCGAGTTCAACAGAGATGTAGTAGGAGATGTTATTTATGACCGTGATATATGTGCTGTAGCAGTCGTGGGTGCGGGTATGGATGGCACTCCAGGAGTTGCTGGCAGGGTCTTTGGTATACTAGGCAAAGCGAAGGTAAATGTGATAATGATAAGCCAGGGCTCATCACAGCACAACATATCCTTTGCTGTTAGCTCAAAGGATGCAATTAATGCCGTGAGGGCATTACATCGTGAATTTACTGAGGGTTGTCAATGAGTGAAAAGCATCTCACATACGCAGAATCTGGCGTGGATATTAAAAAAGAGGAGAGCACCATAAGGGCTCTTACCAGTAAAATGACCTATGTTCGCAAAGGTCTAGGCGCTCCGCTGACAAATATAGGCCATTATGCAGGTCTGCTGGATTTTGGAGAACATGCACTTGCAATGACAACTGATGGAGTTGGTTCAAAAGTACTCATTGCAAATGCAATTAAAAAATGGGATACAGTTGGAATAGACTGCATTGCCATGAATGTTAACGATATACTGGCCATTGGAGCTGAACCTGTAGCTTTTGTTGATTATCTTGCTCTTGAAGGCCATGATGAAGCATTTGCAACTCAAATCGGTGAAGGATTGAGAAAAGGTGCAGAGTTTTCCCGCATGTCCATAGTAGGCGGTGAGACTGCTACTCTCCCAGATATCATAAAGGGTTTTGATCTTGCAGGCACATGCCTCGGAATTGTAAAAAAGGAGAAAGTGATCACCGGCGAAAAAGTTCAGGTTGGTGATGTACTTGTAGGTATACCCAGCAGCGGAATACATAGCAATGGTTATTCTCTGGTACGTAAGATTGTAGAAGGATCAGGATATTCTTATGAGGATCCATTCCCATGCAATACTTCTACAACAATTGGTGAAGAGTTGATCATTCCTACCAGAATATACATGGAAGTACTTGATGTGGTAAAGGAATGTGATGTGCACGGGCTGGCTCACATCACAGGAAGTGGCCTCTTAAAACTCCAAAGGATCACTAACCTCGGATTCGATATTTCTGACCCCATCGAACCCAACGATGTCTTTAAGTTCCTTCAGAAAGAAGGCAATGTGGATGAGCTGGAAATGTATAAGACATTCAACATGGGAATGGGCTTTTTGATAGTTATTCCAGAAAAAGATGCTGCAAAGGCAGTTGAACTTACAGGTGGTAAAATCGTAGGAAAAATTATAAACTCTGGGATTAAAGTAAAAGAACTCATAATAGTATGAGTGCATAATGGAATGAGTGGTAACATGTCGAGATCATCTTGTTCAAAAAATATACCTTACGAAATCCTGGTTAGTGGGGTTACTCCCTCACAAAGCGAAAAATACATAGTAGAAAACTCGGACAAAGTATTCCACGTACCTGGAGGATACCATATAAAGGGTATGAAACTTATTGGATCTGAAAAGATTCCTGTAGGAGTAAAAGGAAAAGATGTAATATTCCAATTCATAAAGCCTTGTTTTGGAATTTTTGTACTTAAGATGACAGATGCACAAGATGAGATTGATAAGCTGCAAAAAGAGTTCTGAAAATAATCAGATCTTGCAGCTTGAAGATATTTGTATAATACATTGAAGAAACTCTTTTGATGGGAACTCATGAATAGAACAAGCTATGATCTTGCCCTTTCCCATATCTTTTGAAACCATTAATGGCCTGTTCTTTTCATCAATAAACACAACCTTTGCATCTGTGTCAACAAAATAACCGTCATATTCTACTTCACTGACGTGTTTATCGATCACACAGATGGCATCTTGCCCCTCAATCCTCTGTACTGCTCCAAATCCCTGCTCTTGAATATATTTCAATTTGAAAGGTAACCAATCAAAGGTATATTCCGGTACCATTGGTCCAAATATGATTAGCGTACCTCCTTTTTTTACAAATTTTTCGATCTTGTCCTTGTTATTTGCAACACCCTTTTGAGTGGAAGTATATGCCAAATTGGCAAAACCTGTGGGAAGAACAAGGCATTTGCACGGTGGTAGAAAAGGAGTACTGATAGATTCAGCTGATACACGCTGGCACTTAATACCATATTCTACAAACAATTTTTCAAATAGTAGGGGCGCATCCCAGAGAAGCATCACATCTGTCATGGACTCATGAATTTGCACATTATGATATTAATCTTTCCAATAAATCAGTTACATTTAAATAGTTGTACATAAAAACCTGATATAAAGGAGAAAGTGTCCTTTCATGTGAGCGGGTGGGGAGTGGGGCCACCGAGTTACATTTTTTTAATATGACCTATGAAATCAATATAAGTTAGATGAATATATTCTCTGATAATTAGAATTGCAATCTCATCAGTATCTACTAGGATTAGAAAAAATAGATCCAGCCAAAACAGATTCAAGAGTATTAAAAAAGAAGGTAAACTGGTATGATTATACCAGTTTGTATATTGGGTGGTTGGGATCCTTGATCTCAAGTCCCAGCTCTTTTGCAGTCTCTCCGAGCATGAGGTCTACCATTGCTACTGCAGGGAAAACCATGTTTGTGTTCTCGATCGGACCGTAGAGCACGTAGTCGCATCCCAATGCCTGTGGAACGAGGTTGGTTCCTATATCAGATGGCATGTAGATTGCCTGTTTCTCTTCCTTTGTGGCAAAGGTTTTCTTGTACTTCTTCATCCAGTCCCATGCTGATGCGATGTTGTGGAATCCTCCGCCAACAGGCAGACCAAGGTGTCCTTTTACAGCTACGACCATTCTCATGGATGGACCAGCACCAGCACCAAGAGGCATTGCTGCTACATCAATGATGGGTTTTGTGATACCGCATTCCTTTGCGACCTGCAGCATACCCTTGTCCTGTCCAGGACCGCCGACTTCCAGAATCTCCATCTTTCCCTTGAGGGTTGGGTCAGTTGCATTGAATGCAAGCACAATAGCTGCATCAATATCACTGTCTGCGATGGCTTCGATCTCGGTTGCATCGATACTTCCATTGATAGAGTTGTAGATAGCTCTCTTTGCAACTCCTATCTCTGTAACGTATTCTGCAGCGGCTGCACGTACTGAACCGGCAGATGAGTCGATGAGGAATGGGGTCTTATCATCGATCTCTATAAACCAGTCGATGTACTTCTTTATAGCTTCAGGTGTTTCTCCCACGATCTGGTTCACATATGGGTTACCTGTAACTGCGCCCATTGCTTCGATATCATGCCACAGTTTATCTGCAGCTGCTTTGTCGAAGATACCTTTGTCTTCATCAGACACGATCTTGTGTCTTCCATAGAACATAGTTCCAATAAGTACTGTTGGATATTCGCCTGGCTGGCCACCGAACTTGACGTTGCCTACTTCGAATACCTCTTGCTTTTTATCAAATCTGAACATCTGTAAACACCTCTTTTATCCAAACAACCACGGTCTTATTGACAAGTAAACAAGGAATATTAGTATTCCAGCAACGGCTCCATACAGTATTCCAATGTCCCTTCCTACTTTCTTACCTATTCTCTGTGCAACTTCACTGTGAACGAACTCTATCTTCTCATCTATCTTGTTAAGTCTCGTTAACACTTCAGCGAAATCTGCAGGGTCTACAACCACACTTGGTACTCTATCGCTTCTGTCAGTCATTAGTAAATCACCTGCCAGATAATCAATGGGAGAACTACTGCCATCAGAATGGCAAATATAAATCCAGCAGCAAACCCAACTATTCCTGCTGCAGCTACACCAGAATCAAGCTTCTGGTTCCTTGCAATAAGCTGCGCACGGGCCCTTACATCCGCTACAACACCATCAATGGGCCCCATCTGAGGCTCAATGACCATAGGGACACCTTTCCCGTATTCAAATTCTTCAGCCATCTTAGTTACCTCCCAGTAGCAGACCGAGTAGTGTCAAAGTAATGCCCAAACCGATCATTATACCTTCGACTTTACCGGCATGTACACCAGCATGGAACTTGTTGAGGTTACCGATACCCATCATTTCTCTGTTGATGGCAAGTATACGGCTTCTTACAGTAGCCAACTCTGCAGCCATTGGTTTTAGGCCGCCTGCCTCTGTTTTCTCTTCTCCTTCGGATCCTCCTACCTTAAGGATCATAGGATCAGCATCATAAGCACCAGGATCTTTTGCAGCATATTCTTTTATCTTTGCTACTATTGCATTGACATCTTCTGTTCCTATGAAATTAACAGCTTCTACCTGTTTCTGGAACCTCTCGACAGCTTCAGCCGTAAGGTTCTCGATATATGGAATAGCACCTATAGCACCAACGATCCTGTTGTCCTTGACACCATTTTTATGCAGAGCCAACATTGAGTCACCGGTAATGTGTCCTTTGACCTCGGAACCGGTTACAAGGAGATACCTTATGTTAGGGTTGGAAATTATGTGTACAACTACCTTCTCTATACCCAGGTTCTCTGTCTTACAGGGACCAGCAATACAGGCACCTGCAGCCAGCATTGGACCGCCCGGCAGGTGTGAACCCAGGGTGATGACTGCAACACAGTTCTTTACATCTCCTACTTCATATTCACCTTTAAGTACAGGCCACTGTGGTGCTGGTTCTCTTTTATCTACCATTTTACATCACTCCCACCGATGTTAGCACATACAATACGATCAATAGCAGACCTGCAACTCCAAGACCTACAATTATTCCGTAGAAAGAATTCCCGTATATACCAGCGAGATATGATGTATTCTCACGGCCTGGGAATGAGTTCATAAGTGGTCTGTCAGGTGCAAGGGAGTTCACCAGATCATCTGCTATTTTATCAAGCTCATCGAGCTTTGCCATTATTGGGTCCATTGAGTATTGTATAATGTCAGGGCGTTCCTCTGCCAATAAAGAACTCAATGGATCAAGCACCAAATGAACTTCAGGTGCTGCATGTACCATGCTCATTGCAATTCCTCCTCAGTTGGCAACATTCCTGTTCCTACAACCTTGTAAGCATCTCTCTTGACCCTTGTATAGAAACCTGTAAAGCCAATGTACCAGGTGAATATGCCTACCAGAATAGTGACCATACCGGCAGATGGATTAAATGCCACAAGTGCTACTATTCCTGCAATAAGAACTGATATGCCACTTTTCTCTAGTGCGCAGTATAGTGTCCTGTCCTGCCTTTCATCAGGTCCAAGGTTTGCATTGAATGGATGAAGCATAGCCATACCGCCTGCAATGTAGATCACTGCAATATAACCGGTGGCTATTACCTTTGAAAGCACCACATCAAACATGAAAGTGCCTGTCATTGCAACGCTGAGTCCTATAATTAAGAGTGTACCTGATACGGCTATTTCTGTCATTGACTGAACCATGACAGGTATATTCATACCAAGAGTCTTGTTAGCAAAGACACCAATGACAAAACCAATAAAAGCTGCTACTATCGCGGCAACTACAGGTCCTGCAATTCCTCCGATCCCAAGACCGAACATTGCAGCAACTACACCCATACCCAGAGCCAGCATACCAATAGAAGGCACACCAGTACCAAGACCGTAGCTTGCTACTCTTCTAACGGCTGCAGCACCCCATATTGTGGCGCATACGGCACCGAGGCCACCGAGCACTGATAATGCTCCTCCTGCAACACCGGACAGGAAATAAGCTGCGTATATTCCAACAAAGGCACCTATGACACCAAAGGCGATGAGCTTGTTCTGGTCAATAGCTGCATGAGCTCCTCCAGTTCCTCCTCCGGACATCTTAGACACCTCCAATACTAATAACTGCAAATACGGCACAGAGCAGAGTTACAACCAATGAGGTAATTGCTGCTTTTGGCCACTTCTTGAACTTAGGATCATGGAAACCTTCGATAGTTCCTCCTATGTTATAGGAAGGAATAACCGCGTTCACGAAGAATATACCCACTGCATACATTGCAGCAAGACCTACAAGGTTTGTTGGAGTAAGTCCTGTGGGAACCTTCAAAAGTGCGTAGTATACAAGAGCACCGCCAAGTCCACCAAGTGCAGCTCCGATAACACCGCTTACGAATGAAACGGTTGGAATAGCATGGCCTTCTGTACCTTGGGATATGTAGAGGTCTTGCCTGTCCTTTGTAATTGGGTCGTATTTAACTTTTGCTGATGCTGCGGGGCAGCCTACTCCATAGAAGTATACCCAGTTACCTACGATCATAGTGACAGACATCATTATCATACCGCCTACTGCACCGGAAGCAACTATCAATGGAAGGTTATCAGGAATAACAGCCATCATTGAGCCGGCGACGACAAGTCCTGTAAGACCTGCACCTGCGGCCAGCTGAACAGTACCTGTTCCAATACCACATGCCTGAGCCATTGCTGCAGGAGCACCGCCCACAGGCACAAAGTGAACACTAACTGAAATCAGGATGCCTCCAAGTGTTATGAATAGTATATACAGCAAGTTAGCTGTAAGTATTCCTACTATATCGATCATGCCGCTTCACCTTTGTCTTCTTTATAAGGTCCGAATGCCTCTCTTGCATGGAGTTCCATCTTTCTGTTGTATATAATGAAAATTAATATCATGATAGCTCCTGCAATGACTGATGCCCATGCAATACCAATTCCTTTAGATGGATCAAAGGCAGCTGTCAGCCATCCGCTGAGGAACACAGTCATACCAAAAGAGATACCTGTTACTGGTCCACCAAATTTAGCACAGAACCAGGAGTTATCCATACTGCTCCTAAGACCGGACTCTGCTTTTCTTACGATCTTTCCTGAGTTTGCTGTGTTAAGACCGGCTCCGAATTCCACATCCTGGAACTCACGCTCAGCACCATAGTGAACGTCACCGGTGGATGAACCGATTGCACCAACAGTGATTCCCCAAATGAATGCAATTAATGGAAGCGGGAAAGGATGAGCAAAAACAGTGATCATAATGTAGGATACTACAAGGATAGTAAACGTGGTTATAAACGAGTATCCCATAATAGGGGGCGTGTGTGAACGAAGCACATCAAGATAAACCATCTGTTTGAAACGTTTCTGACTTGAGCATCTACCCATGTATGAAGTCACTGCGTATGTTCCATGTACCATGGCTGCAACCAATGATCCAATGGTTAGGGCAAGCACTGCAGAAACATTGGAGTTCAACAAAACATAAGCTACAGTTCCACCAATAGTGCACATGAGTGCATTCGAGGGTGGTTCTCCAGAAATAGCTTTATTATAGATCCTATGTGGATACGACATTTGGGGCGCAAGTTGCACTTGTGAGTTGGGGTTACTCTGGGATCCAATATCAGATTCCAGGTCTTCGGATGCACCTGCTATTGTAGCAGCAGCACCCATTAGTGCCAACGCGCCCATACCTATGAGTGGGTCCATATATTTTCCTCCTACGTATCTTATCTTCTAACAGTGGGATAAATTCTAGAAAGGAGTAGAATTAATCCCATGAGATAGATAATATTAGTCCATCATAGTAAAGTGGCATTAATGATGGTAGTATATTACCGTCGCTTGAAATTGATATGGTGAGTCAATATAAACCTTTCGAAGAAAAAGTCGCATTGCAGAGCCTTAATAAAATATAAAAAAGAATATATTATTCGTAGTGGTTCGAACGGGTTATATTATAGTAGACTATAAATATGACTATGTACCTTTTATATGACTTGCCATAATTTAAAAATTTTAAAAATATAATAACCGATATAGAATATACTATTTATTTATCGAAAAATTGTATGGCATAGTACGAACAATATTATCAAAAAATTGTACTATCGCGTACGAACAACTATAAATCTATTATCTTGAAAGATCTTCCTGACAATATATGATAATTGGAGCATCTTCTTTTGCTGGAACTCTTGCTGAGCTATCACATGAAGTACAATCAGTAGAACTATACATTCCTAAACTACATGTGTACAAAGGTTCAAAATTGGACCATGGGGCACTGACAGATATTCTAGACGAGCTTTCCACATTAGACCTCATGACTTCCATACATGCCCCATACTTTGCTGAGTCGCCTACCTATCCAAAAGACCTATGAGTAGATACTTCCAATATGCAACCTCAAGATTTCAGGCTCATGAGAGAATCTATTGAACTTGCCGCCACTCTGGGCTCAAAAGTAGTTGTCTTGCACCCTGGCAGGATCAATGGAAAACATGAACTGGCATTTACAAGCATGATCTCCAACTTAAAAGAACTTGCAACACAAGCAGCAAACTATGGAGTAATGTTGGGACTTGAAAACAAGGAAGGTACAGATCATACAAACCTCTGTTGTCAAGCAGAGGAGCTTGTAGATGCAGTAGAAGCAGTGAACTCTGATAACTTAAAAATAACTCTTGATATTGGGCATGCAAACCTTGCATGTAGGGGCAACTCAGAGAAATTAAGGACTTTCGCTAAGGTGGTAGCTCCTTATGTAGTTCACATGCATGACAATGGTGGCAGAATGGACCAGTAATTACGATGGCGATGAGCACCTTGCCCCTGGGAAAGGGACCGTAGATTACAAAGTATTAAAACAAATCACTAATTACCGCGGCATCTATAATATGGAAGTATTTTCAATGGAAGATGTGTTCTGCGGCAAAGCCACATTACTGAAGTACCTGGGCGAGAACTGAAGTTTTATCTGTCTGCAAAAGAGTGTAATTTGGTGGCACCACTAATACCAGCTTGTCTGAAAGTTCCAGTACCCTGGAAGTCACAGAGCCTAATATTTTCTTTAAACCGCTTTTCCCCTGGTTCCCCATAACTATCAGGTCAACTTTATAGCGATTTGCCACATCAACTATCTGTGCAGGCGCGTTTCCTTCTTCCACGACTTTCTGTATTTTGGAACTGTCAAAACCTAATTCTACCAATATATTCTCGATAGAAGATAGAATGTAATCAGCTCCTTCCTTCTGCCATGATTTCATACCCATGCCCTTATCTGCAAGCACATGAAGGACTATGAACTCAGTATCTTCATTACCTATTTTATTGGTAACCTTCGCAGCATTCTCCGAATACACAGAACCATCAGTAGGTAGTAAGATCTTCATCATTCCTTCATTAGAGTTAAATATATTAAAGTGCTTTGAATGATTATTGTAATATAGTGGCTGCAATACATGATTGAGATTTCAAGAGGCATAACATGAAGTATCAAAAATTCAGGAAGATGGATAGTAAAAAGTACTTTGAAGTCACGCGATTTCTGAAAAAGACGACACATCTTACTGCACGAGAATGGGTGATCGCTCACCTCTGCGCAGATTTCAAAGATACTCACAATCGTTCTGAAATGACATGGATAGGCGCTAATCTTAAGCAGCTAGTTCCTTTCATGGATGAGGAATACACACGTCAGGAAGTATCAAATGCAAGAGCCTCATTCAAGAAAAAAGTTCAGCGCAGTGGTACTACTTTCTTTTATGCATACTATGCAGGCCTCATAACCCAGGAAGAAATGATAGGAATGATACATAAGATTGTACAAGACATGAAGAAGGTCATTGATACAGAAGGTGGCGAGATACCAGCAGAGCATGCGACAGAAGTTCAGATGCTAGTAGCTGATGTACTCAGAAGTATCAATGAATCTATGGAAGAGGATTATTACTGATCGAAATCCAATTCCCTTTTTTCCATATATCTTTCATAATAAGCAAGCATGTGCTTATCGATACGACTTAGATAACGGGCCTGCACTTTTGAGATATAAAGCTTATTAGGTCCAATCTGGACGATGATATCCGAATCTTTGGAGCCTTTCATTTCGACTGGCACGATCACAGGCCCACCACATGTGGTACACAACCTGAAGTCCCCATTATGTTTCATTATGAAAGCTTTGACATCGGGATCAATATCCAAGTTCCTCTGAGTTAGTTCCATGTATAGCATGCATTAAGTAGCAACTATATGTATTTTGCTGAGACTTGCCCGGGACACAGACTTAAATATATAAACATGGAATTTTAGAATGTGGATATTATGAGCAAACTTGTGATATCATTGCTCCTGATTGCAGCCATATGTCTTTGCGGTTGTATCCAGAAAGAGGAAGAAAAAGAAAAGCCTGTGGCATATACTGATCCTGGCTACCCTAATACCTATTTTGCTCACCCTGTTCTGGGATGGTACCTCAACAAGACAGCATACATAGATGAAACTCAAGGAGGAGAAGTTGCTTTCCTATTTTATACATCGGACCCGCTTCTAAGCACTCATGAGGGCAATCTGAAATTAAAGATCCGTACTCTGGAAAATAAACCTGAAAACCTTGAAGTCCTGAGGGGACTTGGTATAGATATACTCACTGTTTCTGCAGATGGTACCACTATAATATGCTATGCACCTACCAATAGTTTACATGATATAGGTAAACTTGACTTTGTGAAAGATGTAAGTTCTGAGAAACAAGAGTGATCTTAAAGAAAGACCACCAGGGAATTTTAAATCAGATGAAGTATTAACTAAAGCCCATGTTGATGCGTGATAAGAATAAACTGGTAATATGGCCTGTCTATATAGACCGTAACAGATCAAGAAGTCAAGGACGTATAATCTCAAAAAAGTCCTCTATTGCCGAACCAACTCTCATTGAGATTGAAAAAGCGGCATTAAAGCTTGGTTTGAATCCTGAAGTCGAAAAAGACAAATCCTATCCAAAGTCCTGGTGGGAAAAGAGTGGCAGGGTCCTCATAGATAATTCTGCTCCAAAAACACAGCTTTCAAGGAAAATAGCTACGGCCATAAAAGAAATCCGCTCGAAATAACAAAAGAACTGAGTGAAAAACGGAAAGTAAAGGAAATGTTATGGCCAAGAGCCGTAAACGGCATTAAGTATAAGGACAGCAAAGCCTATTAATACACCAAATATTAACACAGTTTTTGGGTCGATATGAACTGCCTTCTTGTCTGCTTCATAATAACGCATCAGGCCGGCTGATGACATCAACCCGCTACCACTTGAATTTTTCTTAGACATATTTTCTCCTTCTGATATAGGCCATATTTATATTAGTGCTTTATGCTGTCAATTGCATTCAACCATTTAAAACCTTCTGGTCTTTCTATAATTAAATGAACAATTCATCCAGCAAAAATGGAGGATAATAAACTCCTTTCTCCGTAATTATAGCAGTGATATTTTCCATAGGGGTTGCATCGAATGCCGGATTATAGACCCTCACATCTTTTGGAGCTATTGCTTTTCCATTACAGAAACGCAATTCGTCCTCATTTCTTAATTCGATAGCTACTGTATCTTCCCATCCCTCAAGATCAAAAGTAGATAGAGGTGCAGCTACATAGAAGGGAATTTCATGTTCTTTGGCAAGTACAGAATGAGTATAGGTCCCTATCTTGTTGAAAACTGCATCACCCGTTATTCTGTCAGCCCCTACTATGACCTTTTTAATGACACCTTTTCTCATCAAGTGTCCTGCCATAGAATCAGTTATCAAAGTTACAGGAATGTTATCCTGCATAAGTTCCCACGTAGTGATCCTGCTTCCCTGATTAAGAGGCCGTGTCTCACATGCTATGACCTCTATTTGTTTGCCGTCTTCCACTGCAGAACGAATTACCCCAAGAGCCGTACCCCAATCCACACAAGCCATCCTTCCAGCATTACAGTGAGTAAGCACTACATCACCGTCTTCCAGCAATTCAGCACCATACTCACCTAACTTTCTGTTCTTCGCCACATCTTCGTCTGCTATTCTTTTTGCCTCTGATAGTGCAATATTTTTTACACTTTTGAGATCGTAAGCATCGTCAGTAGCACGCAATACCCTGTCAACCCCCCATGCAAGGTTAACAGCAGTAGGCCTTGTGGATTTAATAGTCTTTGCTGCAACTTCCATATCCTTTATCAATGAATCCATATCCTTTGCACTGCTAAGCCTTGCTGCAAGCGCCATACCATATCCACCTGCAGCCCCAAGAGCCGGAGCTCCACGTACCCTCAGAGACATAATAGCCTCACACAGAGAAGCAAGTGTTTTACATTCTATGATTTTGTATTCTTCAGGCAGCAACGTCTGATCGATCATTACGATTGAATTTGATTCATCATTCCAGTCTATGGTTCTCATGCTATCTGCTCTTTTAAAGGTACAAAGGAGGATAAAAATATGAAGGTTGGCAAGTTGGCAAGTTGGCAAGTAATAACAGAGATCATGCCAGCCAAAGACGCATGTGCCTCATTTGCCTTTCTATTTATATATCCTCTTCTACTAATATTATTCAATGCAAAAACCCCTCATTATACATGACCCTGTCCACAAGACCATCATCCTTGATGAGTTTGAGCAGATGCTCCTGAACACACGCCACATGCAAAGACTCAGGAACATTCAGCAACTTGGATTAGTTGACCAGGTATATCCAGGTGCCAATCACACTCGTTTTGAGCACAGTATCGGAACCATGCACATGGCATCTGTCATTGGCCAGTCTCTTTCCCTTGAGGAAGAAGACATACGCAAGATCAGAATTGCAGGACTTTTACATGATGTAGGCCACTCGGCATTCTCCCATGCAGTTGAGAATGTACTCAAACGCAATCCCCAGTTACAGCCAGTTATCGAAGGCAGGAAATTTATAAAACATGAGGCTTTTTCAAAGGACATTATCAGGATGCTTCCACAGGATAATTTCATTGCAAGATATGTAGAATCTGAATTTGACACAGATCCATTCTATTTCTTTGATGAGATCGCAAAGATAGCCACAGGTGACGCACAGTCTATCTCAAAGCCTTACCTTGCCCAGGTGATTGCAGGTGATGTGGATGCCGATAGAATAGACTTCCTTCTGCGTGACTCCTATCATACCGGCGTCTCTTTTGGCCTGATAGATGTTGATCAGATAATCGACAGTCTCATCATCAAGGATGGAAATGTTGTATTGGGGTGTCCAGACGGCTCAGACTATGGCAATGAAATGGCACTCACAGCTGCCGAATCCTTGCTAA
Organism: uncultured Methanomethylovorans sp.; assembly: GCF_963678545.1. NCBI lineage: Archaea > Methanobacteriati > Methanobacteriota > Methanomicrobia > Methanosarcinales > Methanosarcinaceae > Methanomethylovorans > uncultured Methanomethylovorans sp. The sequence continues at coordinate 969,538 of NZ_OY782870.1, read as the reverse complement.
TATCCCGCGCTCATCATTATACCGCTATTATACACAACCCAAAAACCCAATCTGCCAGAGTGATGCTACTCTATGCACTTGAGGATGCACTTGACCGATTCAAAAATGTGCACGGAGCAAATGCTGCAAAGAACGAGATCGTTCGCTTTTTCACCGAATACAATGACAATGACCTGCTTGGTTTCATCAGGTTCCATGCTTCTGAAAAATCTCTCCGGCTACTTGATGAGCTCCGTGATGGCAGGTTATATTTACCGGTTACAAGGTTCAGCCAGAAGATGCTCAGGCCTTCCACAAGGATGGCGCTTGCAACCATTGCACGCCACGGGGTAGCTAAAATGAAATTTGAATCACGCCTTGCCCAAGAACTTGGAGATGTATTGGTAGACCTAGATGTAGCATCCGGCGTTCCCAAAAGCATAAGAGTGATGGTCGGCAAGGAAGAAAGTTTCTTTTACGATGAATCAGCCTTAGCCAATGGTCTTGTGAGATCTATTTCACGACATCTTTCACTTACAACATTTGCACATCCTGATGCAGTTGCCGGCATGGAGGAATCAATTGTTGCAGACCAGATGCATAAAGTTGTAGATGAACTATCGCCTAGGCTTCTGGGCTTTATTCGTGCGGATCAATATCTTCCCATAGAAGGAATAATCCTGCTTTTCTATGCAATATACAATATCTTTAAGAAGGAGGAAACTGGTTTCATTTCAGTGCCACGTCTTAGGCATATAACCTGGCTGTACCGTACTATACTTCAGTTCAGTACCCACGCTTCCCTGAAGAACCTTTTTGAGTATAAGTTCCATGAAAGATATGGATTCCCATACAGTGACCAAGCATTTGAGAATATACAAGTGCTTGTTGCTATGGGCATAGTAGATGAAGACCTGCGATACTATGAAAAGAATGGAAGATACAGACAGACATATGAGTACGTGCTCACACATGAAGGTGCAGAATATGCAAGAAAGCTTGAAGTGTCTTATGCTTCAGAATTCAGACAGATAGAGAACTATATTCTTGTAAATAAGCATTCGGTCACTAGAGACATGGTAACCATGCCTCTGGCAAGGTATGAAAAGAGGAAACAATAATAGTACTCACGATTAATTTATTCTTATTTTCATGAATGCATTTTAGTCCATTATAACTTTGCAGGGAAACAAACAAAAAAGAATTAGAAGAAGGTATTAAAACCTTCTCATTTTGCAGCTTAGCTTTTCCTGATAAGGTATGCAACTACAAACAGACCTACAATTGAAAATAGTACTCCAAAGCCCGGAGCTTTAGTTTCCTTGGCTACAGATGTAGTGTTAGAACCCACATTTTGGGCTTTAATCTCACTATTTTTAGGAGACGAAAGTTTCTTTTCAGCAGTGATCGCAAACGGGGAGAATCCCAGAGTCTGAGCTTCATATACTACATAACCTGCATCATTGCTTTCCAAAGAAGTGGGCAATACCTCCCATGAAGTTCCGTTATATCTCTGTAACTTTACGTCCTCGGGATTTAAGCCCATAGCTTGTATCCACGAACTGTTCACCTTAAACTTGATCTGCGCATCTTTAATATTAGATGCTGTTGCAAATCCGGCTTTACCAACCCAAATATTGACATATTTATATATTGATCCTTCAGGAGTACTGTTAGCCAATTTTGATTTGTTGTTAAGTACTTCTACAGTTGATGTAATCTGTCCAGAGTTCTTGAGTGAATAGAAACTGATCGATTGTATGGGATTTACTTCCTTTGTGAACTCATAGGTGACATTTGTATCGATTTTCAGGTAAGCATTCGAAACATCTTTAAGTGCAAGGTTTGAAAAGTCTTCTACAGAGACTGCACCTCCACTTCCGCCACCACTGCTCTTTGAGCTACTACTGCCGCCTCCTCCGCCACTCTTACTTGACGACTTAGTTTTCAAGATAACACTCACTGCATTGCCTTCTAATCCTGCCTCATTGAATGGAATAAGAGTGTAATTATAACTCTTGCCACTGCTCAGATTGCCATCTATGTAAAATGTTGAACCGCTTATATTGCCAAGGATAGCACCATCACGGCCTATTCTTACTTGCGTAGCATCCTCAGAGTATTCCCACTCCAACGTAATAGAATTCTTTGTGATATTTGTTCCAGATAGATTTGAAACTTTAGGAGTTTTTAGTGCTGTAGCGGAATCATTTATCAGGGTAGAATTAATATTACCTGAAGTATCGACTGTTTGTAAGGCTATTGTGTAAATAGTGCCTTTTGACAATTCTGTAGCATTATAGAAATTAATAGAACTGTCAGTTGTATTAGCAACAAATTTCCCATCAATATATACCATTACATGACTGAAGTCAGAATCTGTGGGATTTATCCAAGTCCAGTTAATCCATTTTGAATCAGTGCCATTTTCCTCAAGTCCGGTTACAGATGCCGGAGGTACCATATCTGTCGGTAAAGGAATTGAAGATGCTGTAGTTGCAGCATTGGATACTACTTCAGGATTGGTGTTCCCGGAAGTGTCGGTGGTTTTGATACTTATTGTATGTGTAGTCCCTTCAAACAAGCCAGTTGCATTATAATATTCTTCAGATGTATTTGTGACAAATACATCGTCAAGGTATACCATCGCATGGCTGAAATCAGCGTCATTGGGGTTTACCCATGTCCAATTAATCCAGCTTGCACCTATAGTATTATCTTTTAAATCAGTTACAGATGCTGGAGGTATTGTATCAGATCCAGTTGATGCAATTTCCATCTGAAGTATAACAAGACCATTGACAGAATCAGCTACATACGCATATTTTTCGTCTACTTCAATATTTTCTACAGAACCATCTGTATCATAACTACCTGAAAGAGCGGGAGCATTAGGATTACTAAAGTCTATAACCACTAGACTGCTGCTACTGTCACATGAATAAGCATAGCTGCCAGATATTGCAATATTTTCTGCAGAACCAGAAGTTTCATAGCTGCCTTTAAGCGTGGGTTCAGCAGGATTAGTGAGATCTATGATCAAAAAACCACTGCTGCCATCAGCCAAGTATGCATAATTGCCAGCTACAGCAATATCATACGCATGACCCACAGTATTATACCCACCTTTAAGCGTTGGTATAGCAGGATTTCTGATGTCTAGAACTTCAAGTCCATTGTCACCATCGGCCACATACGCATAATTGTTTGATATAGCAACACTTTCTGCATTTCCAGCAGTATTATAAATACCTTTAAATATGGGTATTAATGGATTAGAGATGTCCATGACCACAAGACTGCTTACATCACAATCATGACAAGAATCAGCTACATATGCATAATTGTCTGACACTACAACATCACGTGCATAAGTACCGGTATTAAAAATAGCTTTTATGGAAGGCTTAGCAGGATCACTGATATCTATGATCAAAAGACCAGTGCTGTCATCAGCTACATAAGCATAATTGTTTGATATAGTAATGTCATATATTAAGGATGGAGTGGTTACTCTTCCAACTTCTACCGGATTGACTAGATTACTAATATCCAGTATAACAAACTCTTTTCCTTCTCCAAGATATGCGTAGTTACCACCTATTGTGACTTCATTGACACTCCCGCTAAATTGGCTAACGAATCTCAAATTAACATTGTCTGCTAAGCAGATTCCAACCATTGATGTTAAAATTAACAATACAATTCCGAAGTGAACTAATCTACATGATTTGATGTACATCTTACCACCATTACACAAACTGAAGAGACTCGTAATTTGCCCCATTCTTGCGTAAACCTTGGTAACTTTTAATGAAGTAGTATATAACATTACTTAATGAGTATATCTTAAATTAAGTATATTTTTGAAAAAAGGAGGTCTTGGGCAAATAAACATTCCATATAAATAAAAACACTAAGAAGCTTCAAGTTAAGAAAAAATTTAAACAAATATCCAATTTGGATCCTTTTACTGAAGAGTAAAGTTAAATTGAAAACCATGATAGATTGGATCCAAATGTTGACTTTAGCATGTAGGGTGATAATATACAGAAAAGGATATATTTATCTGAACTGTTATGTATGAGCCCTCATATCTAGGAGTTAGTTATGGAAAATGGAGAAATGGTACTATTGAGGACATTCCTCAAAGAAAAGCCCAGAGAATTCATAGTTTGTGTTTCTGATGATTCTTTTCACTGCGATTTTGGCATTATTGAGCTGGCAGAACTTGCCAACCTGTCACCAGGAGATGTAATCTGTTCTCACAGAGGACAAGAATTCATTGTGCAGAAGCCACGTATGCCGGATATGTTTAGACATGCACAGCGTTCCGGCGCCCCCATGATGCCTAAGGACATAGGAATGGTTATTGCATACACAGGGCTTTGTAAAAATGATGTGGTACTTGATGCAGGAACAGGTTCCGGCATTCTATCCATGTACCTTGGGTCCATTGCTAAAAAGGTCATTACTTATGAAATAAAAGAAGATTTTGCAAACCTTGCACGAAAAAATATTTCAAAAGCTGGCCTGGACAATGTGGAAGTGCGCTGTGGAAACATAGTTGAAGAAATCGGTAAGATCGAAGAAAAGTTCGATGTTGTTACCCTTGATACTATTAATTCCCCTGAAGTCATCCCAAAAGTACGAAGAGTGCTTGTCCCAGGTGGTTTTGTGGTGACATATTCCCCATTCATAGAACAGACTATAATGATACGCAAAGCAATGGATGCATCAGGACCCTGGGATGTTATGACCCTGGAATTCATTGAAAGACCGTTATCCGTATCAGAAAGAGGTACAAGGCCTGCAACAAGTGGAGTAGGGCATACGGGTTATATCACTATTGCCAGAATATGACCTTTATTCAACCCCTTCGGCAGTGATGGTAAACTCACAACTGATGCCTTCAGGCAGCGAACGGTGCTTCCTAAGAACTGCTCTTCGTTTTCCGTCACCCAGGCGTTCTAACTGGATAATAGTCTTGGATATATGTTCAATAATATTACCCCCAACTGGCCGCAGGATGCCTGAAGGAATATCCGTATATACCTGATTAGTTATGACCACAACCATGCCATATTTTCGTGCAAGGCTATGCAGGAAACCTATCTGGCTTCCAAGTTCACGCCTTGCACGCATAGCAGAATCATCCTGTTCCAGTTCAAACCTATAAAAAGCAGTCGCAGAATCAACAATAATGAGACCAATATTCTCCTTGATAACCTTTTCAAGCTCTCTTACCGCTGCATGCTGCTCTTCAAAGGTATGAGGTTCATAGATTATTATCTGCTGCGCTATTTCTTTTGCCCGCTCTCCTGCTATCTGTTTAAACCTGCTAGGAGAAATGCCTTCAGTATCAATGATAATGACTTTCTTACCTTGAGCAACACATCTGATGGCAAGCTGAAGACACAAATTTGTTTTTCCACTGCCAGCTTCTCCAAAAAACTGGGTCACAACTCCGGCTTCTAGCCCACCTTCAAGGAGCTCGTCAAGTGATTTGCAGCCAGACATTAAATGTGAATCTATGTAAACACCTCTCGAGATTACTTGCTATACGGGTATTTCATCTTTTTGTAGAGATTTTTTGTTACCATACCTGATAACAATTGGTACTTTTATGTTTACCTTATCTGTTACCAGTAATAGATTTTGTGTATGTAAATGTGCTGTGAAAAACCATTATTAAGCTATAGGCCATTTGTATAATTTACCTTCAAACGAGAGATATAAGTTAGTAGGAAAGGTTTTCTGCTTGTGTTTTTTGGATGGACACAGGTTACCTTTACTCATAACTTAATAATATATAAATAGAAGAATAGAGACGAATGGACACGAGAAAAATGCCAGAAGTTATTATATATACAACAAAAACCTGCCCTAAGTGTGAACTGCTTAAAAAGGCTCTCAAAGAGAGTGGCGTGGTTTTCAAGACCACTGACATGTCCACTCCGGAAGCTCTCACAGAACTGAGGGTCAATGGAATATTCACTATTACAGCCCCTGTATTGCAGGTAGATGAGGAATTCCTTACCCATGACGAGTTGTTCAATGGCATGGAAATAAAAAGAGAAGCAATTGACAATTTACTCTAATATGGAAAATGGAAAGGAGATTGGACAATGGATACATGCATCATTGATTCACAGGATAAAAAGCAAAAAGCAACTGAGGGAAGTGACCAAAGACTTAAGTCCATAGGTACTGTTCAGGAGGATATGACGCTACCTCAAAAACAGGCCGTACAAAAGACCCTTGATGGCCATTCCATATCCGTCATGCCAAAAGTGCGTACTACTGACGGGCACATGGTGGAATGGGATCGTAATATAGTGGTCAACCAACTGATAAAGGAAACTGGACTTGCCGCAAGGTTCCACAACAAACCGGGTATAACCAAAGAAACAGCCCAGGAAATTGCAAAGGATACCGAGAGGCGTATCAGGCAAATGGACCTCAAGTTCCTTTCAGGCCCCCTTATAAGAGAAATGGTCAATATGATCCTGTTGGAGCGTGGACATGTAGAGTGGAGAAATGTTTCCACCAGAGTAGGTACTCCTGTATATGATGCCTGCGCTATAGACCTGGGTTCCGGCTTTGAGGCAAAGGACAATGCAAATCTGCAAGAAAATGCAGAAACTTCACACAAAAAGAAGGCAGACAAGATTTCCAAGGAACAATACTTGCTCTTGTTACCAACCGGGCTTGCAGACCTGCACCTTAATGGCGACCTGCACATTCACGATCTGGAATATATGGGAACACGTGCCTTCTGTCAGGACTGGGACCTGAGATATTTCTTCTACTACGGCCTTATGCCTGATGGGTCCGGTGCCAAGGCCAGTGTTGCAGGACCGGCTATGAAAGCAGAGGTTGCCATCCTGCATGCAGTAAAAGCATTGGGAAGCGCCCAGACCAACTTCGCCGGAGGACAGGGATTCTATAATTTCCTGACATTCCTTGCGCCTTACTTTGAAGGAAAGAGTTACAAGGACATTGAACAGCTTATGCAGATGTTCGTGTACGAGATGACACAGATGATGGTAGCTCGTGGAGGACAAGTAGTATTCTCCTCAGTTCAATTGTCGCCGGGTGTGCCAAAGCTTTGGAAAAATATACCTATAGTATACAAGGGCAAGGTGCATGACGGCACCAATGGCACAGCTAGGCGCGCATACGGAGAGTTTGAACGTGAAGTAAGGCTAGGATTTTCAGCCCTCATGAATGTTATGCTTCAGGGAGATAATTGGGGCAAGCCGTTTAACTTCCCCAAGCCGGAGATTTCCATTGAACCTGATTTTATGCAGGAAGATGAGATGTTCAACCGTGCTCACCCAGAACTTCCTACCTACGATGGGTTGTACACCTTGGCATTCGAACTGGCTGCAAAGTTTGGTACACCTTACTTTGATAACCAATTGCCTGAATATAGAGGAGCTGGAGAAGGCATTTCATGCTACCAGTGCTGTGCATATCAGTTCTCTGCTAACGCAGAAGCAGATGACAGCTTTGAGGACAAGCTTCATTTCAAGGACGGGAAACATTTCTCCATGGGTTCATGGCAGGTAGTGACACTTAACTGTCCAAGAGCAGCATACAGAGCAAATGGTGACGATAAGGCCCTGTTTGCCGACCTAAAGAGCCTCATGGACCAGGCGATCAAGGTCTTTGCAACCAAAAGGCAATGGATGGAAAGTATAATAGAGAACGACAGAATGCCCTTTGCAACCCAGCGTCCAAAGGATCCTATAACTGGCAAGAAGGGCTCAATAGCAGTGGACATTGACTCTCTGGTATACACCATTGGTGTCGTGGGTATAAACGAAATGGTACAGTACCACACAGGTAACCAGATCCACGAGTCAAAAGCTGCTTTTAAGTTCGCTATAAGAGTAATGACAGAACTCGAAATGTATGCACGTGAGCTGGGACAGAAACATGGAATTGAGATAGCACTTGCGAGAACACCTGCGGAAACCACAGGACAGAGATTCGCTGTATCCGACCTGCTACATGAAGAATATGCAGATAGTGTGAAGCAGGTTGTTCAGGGCGATCTAGAGAAAGCTCTAGCAAAGGTAAAGGATACACATGACCTTCCCATATATTACACCAATGGAACTCATGTGCCACCAGGTGCTGACATCTCCCTTGCAGACAGAATAAAGATAGAACATGTGTTCTTCCCCATAGTGGATGGAGGTAACATTTGTCATATATGGCTGGGAGAAGGTTCACCGGATCCAAATGGACTGAAAGAATTCGCTATGAACATTGCTAAGAACACACAGGTAGGGTACTTCACATTCACCAAGGACATGACAGTCTGCCTGAACGATTTCCACATGATGTCTGGACTTAAGGATGTCTGTGAGAACTGTGGTTCTTCCAACGTAGAGCAAATGTCCAGGGTCACTGGGTATATCCAATCTGTCAGCGGCTGGAATGCTGCAAAAAAGCAGGAACTAGCAGACAGGAAGCGGTATAAAGTAGCTGGAATAGCCTGATAGTGGTGTAATGAAAGCCAATTACGGCACATATATACCTATTTCTACAGTAGACTGGTACGGGAAGGCAGCAGTAGTCCTCTTTTTAAGAGGATGTCCTTTCTGCTGCCCATACTGCCAGAACTATGAGATCCTGACAGGATCCGACCTTGTAGACTTAAAAAACCTGCAGGATAAAATTGAAAGTTCTATTCCTTTTATAAGCAGCCTTGTGATCTCTGGAGGAGAACCGCTTATACAAAAAAATGCGGTCAAAGAACTGGCAAAGTTTGCTAAGAAGAAAGGATTGCTTATTGGCATTCATACCAACGGTTTTTTTCCACAGGTAATTGAGGAGCTTCTGCAGGAATCGTTGGTGGATAGTTTTTTCCTGGATATCAAGGCTCCTCTGGATGACCCTGAAGCTTATGGAAAAGTTATAGGTTGTGAGGAATATAACCTGACCTTGGAACCAAAGGAAGTTATAGAAAGAATAATAAAGAGCCTTCGAATCATTTCCAAAAGTAATGTAGATCTGGAAGTGAGAACTACTGTTATACCCGGCCTTGTGGGCAGCAAGCAAGATATTGATTCTATAAGTCGATTTATATCATCTTACATTAAAAATAGAGATATACCTTACGTAATACAACAGGGACTGCCTGAAAATGCCATGTATGAACATTTAAGAGAGATAAAACCATTTTCCAGAGAAGAATTGCTTGAAATGGCAAAAGCTGCGCATCCATTTCTGCATAATGTTTGGATAAGGACAAAAGAAGCGGGTAATGAGCAGGTTAACTTCGAATTCAGTTGAAGTTTACATAATTTTTTTATGTGGCTGGCTCCATACACTAACATAAGGGTGGAGTCAATCGAATGAAACAAACTTATCAGTTGTTGGTCGTATTATTGCTTCTTCTAGGGATGAGCCTTGCAGGCTGAGTAGCCTAGGATGATGCAAAATCATCATTTAATTCCCCCCAGGTTACCGTATATCCTGCATCTGAAGATGGCGAAGCTTATGAGTATATTAGCGATGAAACGGCTTCAGATATATCCATTTCTGAAAGAAAGACCATTACTAGTATAGACATATCTATGAAAGTGGACAATGTGTCAAGAACTGTTGAAGATATCATAACAATGACAACTGAATCAGGCGGTTACGTCTCCAGTTCATCTGTTTATGATGCATACTATGACACAAATACTCGTAAAGAAGGCTATATCACTATGAGGATACCTTCGGAGAATTACACCACATTTGTGAAAGATGTCGAGAATTAGGTGATGTAACATCTGAAAGCATAACAGGCACATATGTGACCGAAGAGTACATAGACCCGGAAGCAAGGCTCAGCAACCTGCAAAAGCAAGAGAAGCGCCTCACTGAAATTCTCAACATGTCCAAAACTGTAGAAGAAGTGCTTAGTGTTAAAAAAGAACTTGAAAGGGTGCGTGGAGAAATAGATAGTCTTACTGGAAGGTTACAGTATCTGGACAATAGGATAGATTATGCCACTATAGATATTAGAATAGCAGAGCCAACACCCATCACACATACTTGGAGCATGAGAGATGCTCGTTCCAGCTCAGTGCAAAGTTTTGTGTCAACAGCCGGAGCAATGGTAATCCTGGTGGGCTATTTGCTCCCTATTGCAATAGTGTTTTCAGTTCTAATAGCTATTTTATTGGCAATAAGACGTAGATTACACAAAAAGTGACAACTAATAAAAAAAGATGGACAATTATGAACTATTGCTATCTGTTTAATGATAGATAACAATAGATATATATTTTGAGCACATTACTAACCATAGCATTTAACGCTTATTTATGCACATTCAATTGCATGAGACATGGATGTACTGGATGCTGAATTCGATGGATCTATCAGCAATAATGGAAAGAGATGGCAGACACTACTCAAACATATATATATATAACTGCATAGATGGGCAATATATTAAACACATAGAATGACATAAATAGAGTTTACTTATTTATGAAACATGCACAAATCTGTAGAAGATAACTAATGAATAAATACACACCAGTTTCAAAGCTTGGGGAAAGACCCCTGATATCCCTGCTTTCTGACATATTCCATGAAATGCCGGATGGTACTATTTTAGGTGCAGGTGCTGATGACTGCGCGGTTATCGATATAAATGAGAGTTCATACTTAGTAGTTACTACGGATATGCTGCATCGCATGACAGATTTTCCCATACAAATGAATCCATGGCAAATTGGTTGGATGTCTGCAGCAGTCAACCTGAGTGATATTGCAGCTATGGGTGCCCAGCCAATGGGTATACTGGCTGCTTTTGGTCTTCCACGAGATACAGATGTTGCTTTTGTGGAAGAGATGGCCAGAGGTATGAGGGACTGTGCCAGAGAATGCAGCACTGCAGTCATAGGTGGAGATATTGATACTCATGATGAACTTACAATCTGCGGCACAGCTCTTGGAAATGTTCCAAAAGGACAGCTGCTTAAAAGAAAGGGAGCAAAAGTAGGTGACAAATTATGTGTGACAGGATATGCTGGCTCCGCAGGCGCTGCACTCTATGCTCTGGAAAATAATATTGATGCACCGAACAGTATTCTAAATGCCTTGTTCGAACCTATGCCACGTATAAAAGAAGCGATGCAACTTGCATCTCTTGGCCATGTGACAAGCATGATGGATACAAGCGATGGTATAGTAATGTCACTTTATGACCTTTCTAAAGCCTCAGGAGTTGGGTTCAGGTTGCAGGAAGAAACATTGCCTTTACAGCCAGAAGTAGAAGAATTAATGTCTTATGACAGGGTAACTCTAAATTCGATGGCCCTTTATACTGGAGGTGATTTTGAACTGATCTTCACTGTGAATCCGCAAGGCATTGAAGAAGTGCTGAAAATGGGCAATATCAGTGTTATCGGAGAGGTCCTGCCTCATGAAAAATCAATCTCCATACAGAAGTCGGATGGTACTGTGTTACAAGTGGAACGAAAAGGCTATGAACAGTTAAAGATAGCAGATAATACATAAAAATGTAAGAAATCAAGTAAAGTAGAAAGATGGTAGGTTATATGATGAAAACCCGTTTAGGTTTTGCAATATATTTAGTATTGATCTTGCTGGCAGGTGGAGCAATTGCCGCCCCAAGCATTTCTGACCACTCCCCAGCTAGCGATCCGACTTCCACAGTTGGTGAGAACCAAGATTTTAGCGTGAACATAAATGAAACATCCAATGTTACATGGTATTTAAATAATGTTGAACTCGAAACCGATGAAAGTGTAACAACTGCTTCTTATTCAAATGATACGGCACCTGCAGGCTCATATGAAGTTAAAGTAGTGGCAGAAAATGGAAATGGAAGCGACGAGTATACCTGGACATGGACAGTTTCAAACGCAGCAAATGAGACTGTTGCAATAACAGACTCCAATCCCACTGACGACACTCCAGACTCTACAACAGGAGATACAGTTGAATTCAACATTACACTCAATCAGGAAGCTGCAATAAGATGGCTTATCAATAGCGTTGAGATGGATACAGATACAGGAGTATCGAGTTCATATTCAAACAACACAGCTCCTGCTGGAACATATAATGTAACAGCTATTGCTTCAAACGTGAATGGTACTGACCAGAAGACCTGGGACTGGACAGTTGCAGAAGCAGAAAATGAGACTGTCACGATAACAGATTTTAACCCCACCGATACTACTCCTGATTCCACAGCAGGAGAAACAGTTAAATTCAATATTACGCTTAACCAAAAAGCTACAATTAGATGGCTTATCGATAGTGTTGAGATGGATACTGACACAGGATCATCAAGTTCATATTCAAACAACACAGCTCCTGCTGGAGAATATAATGTAACAGCTATTGCAACGAATGATAGCAACTCTGATCAGCAGGAATGGACATGGACAGTTGCAGAAGCAGAAAATGAATCACTGAAGATTACAGATTTCAGTCCTGAGGATAATCCTTCCAGTGTAGTGGATGCATACCAGAATTTCACTGTTGAAACGAATCAGGATGCGGATATAAAATGGTACATAGATGGAGAACTGGACCATACAAACTCTTCAGTATCATTTGCAGCACTCAATGTTTCTGATAAGGCCATAGGCTCCTATAATGTAACAGCTATAGCATCAAATGCCAATGGAACCGATCAGCAGAAATGGACCTGGACCGTTGCTTCTAAAACATATTTGAGCGGTGACCGTATCTGGGATGCAGATGCCAATCAATCACTTGATTACACATGGACTGCTCTGAGCTACTCTGGTTTCTACTATGACCTTGATACCGGCGAAGGTTCAGAGACAATGACCATACACCTTGATAGTGATTCTGACCGGTCCATAGAAGAAGGGGACCTGGAATATGAAACCACGCCCATAACCACCGAATTTCAGTACAATAAATGGGGAGACTATCAAGTTATAGGCTTCATGGCTGAGAAATACTTTGCAGGGTACCTTGATAACACTGAATTTGCTGATGCGAACAGTATCATATCAAATGGTATACTTTCTAAGGTGCTTATAGACGAAAATGATAAGAAATCTGTATATGCAGGTTCAAGTCTCACACTGGAAAATGGTTATGCGTTAAATCTTGTAGAAGCTGACGTAAACGGTAACAATGTGTATGTAACCCTTTCTAAAGATGGCTCACAAGTTGATGAAACTGTAGTAAAAGACAATGGAACCTATATATATAAAGCTGAACTGGGAGATACTGGTGATGAGATACCCATCATAGCTGTGCACTTCGGCAACATATTCCAAGGACAAGAAAGCAGTGCCGTTTTTGTTGACGCTATATTCCAGATATCAGACGATTACATAAGCATTGATTCCGGTGATAACTATGGAGTCATGGAACTCAAGACCGTAAGCGACGAAAAAATAACAATGGAAAATGCTGATTCAATTTCCCTCAGCAAGGGCAAAACTGCCAGTATAATGGGTAAATTGAAGTTTACTGTTGCTGATTCCTCTACATTGAGATTTGCACCATTTGTTGACATGTCAGAAGCTGGAACCTATGAGTTAAGAGGTACCGTTTCAGAGGATGAAGCGTTTGAATGGACACCTCTGAACTTCGAGGGCTTTTACTATAACATTGATGAAGGAATTGGTACCGAGAAACTAGAGATAACAAAATTATCTAGTAGAACCATAGATGATGGCGATCTTGTATACACTTCCACTCCCGAAAATGTGAGTTTCCAATATGATAATTGGGGAAACTTCGATGTCATTGGATTTATGGCAGAGAAATACTTTGCAGGATACCCAGACAATGATTTCACAGATTCTCTTAGCTTAGTATCACAAGGCCAGCTATCTAAGGTGCTTCTTGACGAAAGCGATAAAACATCCCTTACATCTGGCACATCCCTAACACTGGAAGAAGGTTATGCTTTAAACATCGAAGAAGTAGACATAAATGGTAAGAACGTTCACGTTAGCCTTACAAAAGATGGTTCTGAGGTAGACGATGACATTATTGCTTCTGGAGAAACATACGTATACAAAACAGAATTGGGCGATGTTGACGATGTACCCATAATAGTTGTCCATTTCCAAGATGTATTCCAGGGATCGGAAAGTAGCGCAGTTTTCGTTGATGGAATCTTCCAGATATCAGATGAATACGTATCAGTCGGAACTGATGATTCCTTTAATAAGATGGATGTAACCAGTGTAGATGAAAGCGGTATTACTATGAAGAACCAGGATTCCATATCTCTTACCAAGGGAAAAGAGATCTTAGTCATGGGAAATATTAGCTTTAAGGTAGCTGATACCAGCGATACGGTCAGGTTTTATCCTTTTGTGGAAGTAAAGACAGCTTCTTCTAACTCACTTGAAATACAGACTAATGAAGTAGTGACTCAGGGCACAGCAATGAAAATTGCTGTTACTTCCAGAGGAATGGCCGTAAGCAATGCGACATTAACAATAGGTAGCAAAACTATTGGCTCCACTTCTACCACTGGTATAGTACAATATACACCAGACACAATTGGTAACTTCACCATCAATGCGGAAAAAGATGGATATGTATCTGGAACTGCTAAGTTTGAGGTAATATCTTCTCAGGATGAGTCAAGGAAAATGACAATAGACATAACTCCTGATGAAATTTATGCAGGAACAAACGTCAAATTCCTCATCCTTAAAGCTATAGGTGGAGAGGCTATTGAAGGTGCACAGATTACTCTTGACGGTAACCCCATAGGTAACACTTCAAAAGATGGAAATATTACCTATACCCTCACAGGAATTGGTATGCACAAGTTGACAGCTTCAAAATCAGGGTTGATTGATGCTGAACTTAACTTTGAGGTAAAGGAACTTGCAGCCAAGTTCATATTCACAAACCTGCAGATATCACCGCTTGAAGTAAAGGCCGGAGATGAAGCAACAATCTCAGTCAATGTATCAAACACTGGCACAGCACCTGGAAACTACACTGTTGAACTGAAGGTCAATGGTACTACAGTAAGTTCTCAGGCAGTGACACTTAACAACGGGAATTCCACTACACTAAAATTCGTTCATGCGGAAGAAGAACCAGGCACATACAACATTTCAGTGCAGGACTTGAAAGGTAGTTATGTGGTATTGAAGAAGTCAAGTGCCATATGGTACGTCCTTGGAGGGATCATCCTGCTAGCCGCAGCAGGGGTTGGCTACTTGTTCACAGCTGGCGGCTGGACAGTGGAAATGGCAAAGGCAAAAATAAACGAATTTATCGGTTCTATCCGATAAATTCTATTAACTTATTTTTTTTGATACTCTTTCTATAGCTTCTATCAAGCTGTTTTTTGGCATAATCGTAGCCACTGGTATCCGTAGAATTTTTTCCACAGTAGGACTTACAATAGGTGCACACACAAGTGCACGTGCTCCTTCACGTTCTGCTTTAACAGCTGCAATAATAGCTTCTTCTATGGAGGTAGCAGAATATTCCCTAATGGTACAGAGAGTCCCACCGATCTTTTTCTTTGTCTCTCTTATATTATCAAGCACCGGTCTTGCAGCAATAACAGCTATGAAATCCCCTTTTTCAGAATTCTGCAATCTCTTTATGGTTTTAACAATCTGCCTCAAAGTTTTCATGTTAGGTTCCCTTTTGCCTGACATGATCTTGTATAAAGTGCTCGCAGGTATGTTAGCCTCCTGTGCGAACTCGATAGCGGTGAGATTTAAATCTTCCTTTAACATAACTGAAAATGTATTCTGAAACTTATCATATGATTCCAGTATTGCATCAACTATTTTATCTGATGATTCCATGTTTCCTCCATATCTCAAAACTAGTATCCTTAAGAGGTAAAGATTAAGATATTATTTATACATTTAGGAAAGCTGTTTATATTCTACAGGAAACATTAAATATAGCTCAGAAGAACGAGTCCATTATTAAGAAAAAGGGGTATCGATATGTACAACAAAAAAATTAACAGAATTCTAGGAGCCATTTGCATTATTACTGCGATGATGGCTATTGCACTTGTTTCTGGTTGTGCTGAGACAGGACAAAAGGGAAATCTAACAGAAAACGTAACAGAAATACACTTTGGATACCAGCCCAGTACTCATCAGATAGCATATCTGACCGCAAGAGATAAAAACTGGTGGAATGAGAACCTAGCACCTTTGGGTGTATTGAAAATAACAGAGAATCTATTTCCAAGTGGAGCTCCTGAAATGACATCTATGCTTGCAGGAGACCTTGATGTTGCATATGTGGGAGCAGCTCCTTTTATAACTGCCCTAGGTAAAGGCCTTGATGCCAAAATAGTGGCCGCTGTTCAGGTGCAGGGCTCTGATCTCGTGGTGCGCACAGGTGTGCCTTATGAAAATCCTGAGGACCTAAAAGGGCTAAAGATTGCTACATTCCCATCTGGAACTATCCAGGACACACTGTTGAGGAACTGGTTGAAAACAAACAATATTGACCCTGATAAAGATGTCACTATCAAGAGCATGACAGGAGCAGAAGCTATAACAGCTATTAGCGTTGGAGAAGTTGATGCAGTATTCCTTCCACACCCAGACCCAACCAAAATAGAGAGCGCAGGATATGGACGTACAGTTCTTAAATCTGGAGAAATCATGCCCAACCATGCATGCTGTGTAGTTGTGGTCAGCGGAGATCTTATCCGGAACCATCCTGAAATCGTGACACAGATAGTTAAAACACATGTGAAAGCCACAGAGTACATCAATGAACATCATGATGAAGCAGCACAAATTTATGTCAATGATCAGGGTAATGCAACCACTCAAGAGAGTTTATTACCTATTATCCAGAAATCCATACAGGAATGGGATGGTACATGGGTGGCAGATCCACATCTGATCGTGAACTCAACTGTAAATTATGCAAACCTACAGTATGAATTGGAATACATAGACAAACCACTTACGGAAAAAGATATATTTGATATGTCTTTTTATGATTCCTTGCAAAAGTGAGCGTACAAACAGCAATTACATGAATCTGCAAGGAGTTCTGTAAGCGGACATGATGAATAAAATAATAAATTTGGCAAAGGGCAGGGCAGTGGAGATAATATCCATTATCTCTGCCCTTCTGCTGTGGCAACTGATAGCGGACATTATAGTTCATAACAAATTCTTCCTACCAAGTGTTTTTGATGTTGTTTCTGCTGCAATAACAGTTGTTCAGCGCCCTTCTGTTTTAGAAATAGGATCATTGGCAATAAAAATGCCAGTGGTGTTTGTTGACCTCTTACACAGCTTGTTACATTTTTCCATTGGCATGGTAGCTGCTCTGATCATAGGGATACCCATAGGCATGGTGATGGGCTGGTTCACAACATTAAACAAGGCACTTGATCCAATTATAGAAATGTTAAGACCCATACCTCCTCTTGCCTGGATACCTTTTGCTATCATATGGCTGGGCCTTACACCTGTATCCGCAGGTTTTCTTATCTTTATGGGAGCTGTGTTCCCTATTATCATTAACACATTCACAGGCCTTAAGAACGTATCAAGAATATATGTAGAAGCAGCCAGGGTACTCGGGTGCATGCAGGACCGTGATCTTATAAGGTACGTTGCCCTGCCTTCTGCTCTTCCTTCCATAGCTGCGGGTATAAGAATAGCTATCGGTGTTGGTTGGATGTGCCTAGTGGCTGCGGAGATGTTTGGAGTGAGTAAATATGGTTTAGGTTTCAAGATATGGAAATATTATGACCTTCACCAGATGGATATGGTGCTCTTATACATGATGATTCTAGGTTTTGTGGGGCTGCTAATTGACAAAATACTTAGGTATGTTATAGATGAACGTCTACTCAAATGGCAGGCGGGAGTTGTCAGATAATGGGAAAAGTGGAAATAAAGAATATAACCCGCGCTTTTAGAAAAGAAGGCTCATCTGAAACCCTTGCATTAGATAATGTGAGTATGGATATAAATGACAAGGAATTCATATGTTTTGTAGGTCCTTCCGGATGCGGCAAGACAACGCTCCTACGTATCATTGCTGGACTTGATGCTCCCGATTCAGGAGAAATAATACTGGATGGAGTAAAAGTATCAATACCTGATTCAAAAAGAGGGATGGTGTTTCAGGAGTATTCACTTTTCCCTTGGAGAACTGTAACTGAGAACATCACTTTCGGCCCAGAGATGAAAGGTGTTCCCAGAAAACAAGCAATAAAAGAAACCGAAAAATACCTTGAATTGGTAAATCTTACACAATTTAAAGACAGTTTCCCGTATGAACTCTCTGGAGGCATGAGACAAAGAGTTGCTATTGCCCGCGCACTTGCAAATGAACCGGAAGTATTGCTTATGGATGAACCCTTCGGTGCACTGGATGCGCAGACCCGGAATTCATTACAGCATCAACTTCTTGATATATGGAATAAGAAACACATAACCATCCTGTTCGTTACTCACAGTGTAGATGAGGCCGTATTCTTGGCTGACAGGATAGTAGTTATGACCGCACGCCCCGGAAAAATAAAGGAAATCATAAAAGTAGATATCACACGTCCGAGAATAAGGACAAGCCCTGAAGCCAACAAACTGAGGACTTCCGTATTGAAATTGCTCTCCGAAGAGAGAAAAGAGAGAATAGATTAAATCGTAACTTACAAAAATTGAAAAATATTCAATTCATTCGGAACGTACGATTACTTTCGTTCCAGCCTCTACGTCTTTTATGCTGACCTTGCCCACTAGTTCCAGCAGTTTTTCAGCTTTTGCAAAACCCATGGAACAGCCTGGACGTACAAGCATCTGCCCGCCGCATGTAGCAGAACCTTCTATCTTTACATCATCCATTAGTGTAAGGTCCTTTTCCACCTGTACGTCACCCATTATCTCACAATGTGGACCAATAAGGGCATTATGCGCCTGCACATGACCTTTGACCAAGGAGTTCTTCCCTAGTTCAAGATTTCCCTCAACTCTCAATTCCTCCCAGAAATTACATCCTGCGCCAACTATCAGATTACCTTTGAGGAGAACGCTATCCTCAAAGTATGCTTTTCTCTGAATGATGTAGGTATTAGAACCGGGGTGATACTTGATAAATTCTGTATTCATTTTATCACTGATACAAGGCAATGTAATTAAAAACTTGTAGGTATAGGCTAGTCTCTCATATATATTAGTTTCACAAGAGTCTATTTGAGAAGTTGTTATGACTGCCACAATGCAAGAGTGATCAGTGATAGAGAAGTAGCAACAACGTTGTCCTCTAATTTACCCCAAAAACCTTCAAAGCTCTGTTTTTTCATGAGCCAGCCTATGGAGACTTCGAGTTCTTCTCTGAAACCCGTCATTAAAAGAGATTGCATTACGATATTACTAGTTGCTATGTTCTTCCATCCACCATCCAGTTCACGTTTTTCAAGCAACCAGTATGCTCTCTCATCAATAAAGTCATGATATTCTCCCTGGATTACACCCTGTTTTATCAAAGCTGTAATAATTAGGGCAGTAGTTCCTACATGTTCCCACTGTGGTCCATAGTTATCAAATAACCATCTACATCCTTCAGGATCATGGATATCCATATCTGCCAGAGCTATGAGAGAATATGTTGTATCGTACACATTACCGTTCCAGGAGCCTTCCTTCACCTGTGAGAGAAGCCATTGCTCCATATCAGGGAAAATAAGACCCATTTGAGAAAGAGAAGAGACGACCCTGGCAGTTTCCCTTACATTCCCTCCCCATGGTGGATTACCTTTTAGCCTTATAAGAAGAGCAGTATGGCAGCTGGGCAGCTTCCATACCCCACGAGCCCAAACCACACGGGCTATTTCCTTGATGGAATCGGGCTTTTGCACCTCAATCCAATCTAGTGCCTTTGCTATCTTGGGGTCCACTATCCTGAAATCCATGAAATATAATATGTTAGTCTGTATTTAGCGTTTTTCTAACAATGAATCCTATATCTGTGCCTCTGAGCATACTCCGCTTTTTTTCCGGGATTCCACTGGTTCACATGACCATAGTAACCAGTTACTCTGGATATATGATCGGTAACCGGACTTGAGCACAGTGAACATATTTGATTTACCCCCCTGGAAGTATGCCCCTTAGCACATATCGAGAAATCAGGAGAGAAACAGAAATAAGCAAGCTTTGTTCCTGCCAGTTTCCGAACAAATTCATTGAGGCCAGCAGGATCAGGAAAACTCTCCCCCATCCATATATGGCAAATGGTACCACCTATAAAGTATGGATGAAACTCTGACTCGATGTTGATCCTGTCAATGAGAGATATACTTGCATGGTAAGGCAAGTGAGTGGAATTTGTGTAATAGTATGCTCCTTCACTACCCTGCACTTTAGCTTTTTCCCCGAAGTTCTTTCTGTCGATCATGGCAAGCCTGTGTGCAGTACTTTCTGCAGGAGTCTGCTCGAGAGTATACTCTATGCCGTCCTCGCGAGAGAACTCCTCTATCCTCTTAAGTATATGAGCAATTATTTTGATACCTTCCTCCGTTTTTTTATCAATACCTTCTCCCGTCAGGTTCAACAGACATTCATTCATGCCAACCACACCAAATGTAAGATGGCGTTTCTCAAAGTCAAAATATGATACACCATCGTTGGTCTTATTGAGCAACCAGGGCAAGAGTCCCCATTCACAAAGAGATCTTCTGATGATCTCCTGCCCTTCAAGCAATGCCTGACGCCCCACATCAAGTGCAGTATCCAGCTGCACAATGAAATCGTCCTCATCAGATGATCTGAGAGCCATCCCCGGCAAGTTTATGGTTATTACCTTATTGGAGCCTGTCCCCATGCCACCAGCAGTCCATATACCACCTGCATGCCGACTCAGCAATCTGCAACACATGGCATGCACTGTATCTTCTTCCATGTAAGGAGCTGAAAGGTTAAGGAAATAAGGTGCACCTGTAGATGAAGCAGCCTGCATGGTTTCCAGCCAGAGAGGATCATTGAAATCGTGGTCTTTGGTAATGGCTGTAGTGATGAGAGGAAACGTGAAAGGGGTACCGGTGGAATCACCATCTGCCGAAACCCGCATGAAAGCACTGTATATTTGTCTTGCCTCATCTTCAAATTCGGCATATGTTGAATCTAGTGTTTTACCTCCGTATATCACTCCCTCATCCTTCAATGCAGGAGGGCATTTCAATCTCAGGCCTATGTTGGTAAAAGCACTTTGTGCGCCTATCCGATTGGACTGGTTCATCTGGAACATGAAACTCTGAAGTACCTGGTAAACTGTGGACTCGTCCATTCTCTCAAAATACAGATGAGGAGCCAGCAACCAATTGAGCATATCTACTGCCTGAGCCCCTGCAAAGAACTGCTGAGAATGCATCATGAACGACATTACATGAAAGAGGGCAGAGTCCAGTCTTTTGGCAGGCAGGCTGCGCGTGTCAGGGAACTTCAGACCATCCATGAGAATGATACGTCCGTCTATGCCATTACAGTAAGGCATGAAAGGGCTATGCAGGTCATGAATATGTATCAGACCTTCCAAATGTGCTGCTGTCACATCCTTAGAGTAAAGTTTATCCAAAGCATACCGCTTCTTTACCTGGGATGCTATATGCAAGTCTATCAGCGAAGGGCTGGTCCTGGTGTTAGAGTTCTCGGCTAGAAGCCAGCTCTTTTTGAATAGGACATCGTCTATGAGCTCCACAGGGTCCTTAAAGTCAAGTCTGTCTACATTACCCCCACATGACATTTCTGTCATGAATAGAAGTCTGTGATGGAAGGATATATACTTAATTCATTTTTTCGTTAAGGACATTTAAGTAAAAAGAGACTTGTGACTAAACACGATATATGTAAAATGTGTGATGTGTGAAGGGGTGGAAGAATATAGACCCTTCACCACACAATATATCTCAAAACTTACACCTGCTTATTGAATCCAACAACTGAATCCACTATCTTTGTGAATTCTCTTGACCATTCAGTTGCATTGGCATCCAAAGTATGTACCTGTCCATTATCCTCGATCTCAGCGATCTCAGGATCCATGGGCAAAGCTGCAAGCACCGGAACATCAAAGTCCTTTGCTGCCTTTTCAACTCCGCCTTTACCAAAGAGATTTATTTTCTCATCGCAGTGAGGGCAAATAATCACACTCATGTTCTCCACTATGCCGATAACAGGAACCTTTAGCATATGGGCGAAGGTAATCGACTTACGCACACTTACCAATGCCATGTCCTGAGGCGTGGTGACAACCACAGCACCATCCACCTTTTCAATAAGTTGAGCAATGCTGAGGGGCTCATCACCTGTTCCTGGTGGCAGGTCAACGATAAGGTAATCAAGCTTTCCCCATGAAACGTCTTCCAAAAACTGTTTTATAGCTGCCATCTTAGCTGGACCTCTCCATATTATCGGAGAGTCCTTATCTTCCAGTAACAGGGCAATTGACATCACTTTAAGGTTCTCTGTCACGGGTACGGGCACTATACCTTTCTCATCCACTTCAGGCCTAGTATCCTCTATACCAAACATCTTAGGAATACTTGGACCGTGAATATCACTGTCCAGGAGACCTACTTTAAAGCCCTTAAGAGCAAGCTGTGCAGCAAGATTAGCTGCAACGGTGCTTTTCCCTACGCCTCCTTTTCCACTCATTACCATTATCTTGTTCTTAATGGCCCTCATATTAGTGATGAGCTTTGATTCTTGTGGCTTCTGAAGCAGATCCTGGGTTTTCTGAACTTTATTGTCCATATTGATTCACCTGAAAAATAATTCAAATTTTGAAAGGATGGCCTTTGCATCTGACCTATGTCGATCTTCTGCAACCTTTATTTCCTGTTCCGACAGTGATATAATCTCCACCTGAGATCTCGATAGCCCTGCCGGTAGTCAGCGCAAAAGTAACTTTTCTTCTGGCACTTTGCAAGTCTTCCCAAAAAGCCCTCCTTGAGATCCCCATTTTAAGAGATGCCTCTTCCTGTGTGAGATCCTCAAGATCCACAAGGCGTAGAGCCTCAAGTTCTTCCAGTGCAATAGAAACGACCTCTAGTTCCTGCAGAGGCACCCCTCTTGGTTTAAAATAGATCACTTCTGGAGTAAGCTCCACACGTCGTGGGCACTTCGGACGTCCTCGCTCTTTCATAGCATTTTCTCACAGAGGCTATTAATTATATATAGTTTCCTATGATTAAATACAACTTTCAAAGTAAAATATATCATATAAAAGTCCCTTGAGCAGCACATGTCCTTCTAAGCCTTCTTGAAAGAATGAGACCATAGATTATTCTTGCGTTCATTTCTTCTATAACCACAGTATTACTGATGTGTATTATTTAAAGCTCCACAGAATATCCTGCAAAAATATCGACAAAGGCATCTGGATATTCTGTCCTTATCTCTTCCTTATGAACTGTACAATGACCGGCACCGATCAACTGCATGCCTTTGAATATATCATATTCCTGGCTGTCGTGCAGACCACCAATGATACCGATCACATTACCGAACGAAGAAGCAGCCTTCAATATTGCAGAAAGCCCGGGGTGTGCGCAACCAGTAATGATGTACAGCCCTTTGCCGGAGTCTAGTATTAAAGATTGTTCTTTTACCTCTTTTCCAAGTTCTCCTGTAGTGTAAACATCCTTACATATCTCTTGGGGCATTTTTATCTCATACAGTCTGGGATTCATGGAAATACCCTTTTTTGAAAGAGAAATGGAAGTACCCGACTGCTTTCCCCTTGTAGAGATTTCTTTTTTCAGATTAGGTGAAAAGCTTGTTGGCATAAAGACATCTACATCTGACTTCATGTTAAGAAAAGTTGGGACACCGCCAATGTGGTCCCAGTGCTGGTGAGACAATACAAGAATATCGATACATTCAAGAGAAAGTCCAAGCATTTTCATATTATCCAGAAGTACATGGCCGTCCCAACCAGTATCAAAAAGGATATTATGTTCTTCACTTTCAATTAAGCAAGAAAAGCCCCACCCACTATTCAAACCTTCTTTTGCCTCATTATCATAAATGACCGTAAGTTTCATACAGATACTCCGATAAAGTGCTCGTATTTTCGTTTAGTGTATAGTCTTATTAAACACATGAGAGAATAAATATATAATACTATCTGAAAAAGGTTAAATATAAACTCTCCATATAGAAATATTAGAAAAAAGGAGATATAGTTTTGCATTACGGTCTTGGAATTGACACGGGTGGTACATATACAGATGCTGCCCTTTTGAGAGGATCAGACGGTGTAGTTGTAGATTCCAAAAAGGCATTTACCACATATCCTGACCTGCGGATTGGTATAAGTGCTGTGCTGGATTCTCTTGATCAAGAACTACTTAGTCAGGTCAATCTAGTGTCGGTTTCTACAACTCTTTCTACTAATTCTTTACTTGAAGGTACGGGAACTCCTGTAGGACTTGTGCTCATAGGCCAGCATCCCGTGGAACAGGAATTTCCTACCCCGGATTTCATAGTTGTGCCCGGCGGCCATGGTCCAAGTGGCGAGGAAGAGTTACCTCTTGATACCGAAGCCATTAGAAATTTTGGCAGCAGGACAAAAGACAAAGTCTCAGCATATGCTATTTCAGCCTTCTTTGGTACAAGGAACCCCGAGCATGAACTGCGGGCTAAATCCTTGATTCAGAAGATCACTGGTAAACCAGTTGTATGTGGTCATGAACTTTCCCAGGAGCTTGGTGCATATGAAAGAGCGGTGACTGCTGTCCTTAATGCTCAATTGATACCTATTACCTATAGCTTTGTCAGTGCCGTGATGGCAGATATCAATAAAAGAGGCATCAATGCTAGAATGCTGATGCTGAAATGTGACGGTTCCTTATACAATCTAGAGGATGCTCTAGAAAAACCTATTGAGACTATTTTCTCCGGGCCTGCTGCGAGTCTTCTTGGAGCATCGTATCTTGCAAAACTTGACACCTGTACAGCCATAGATGTTGGAGGGACCAGTACTGATGTATCTGCTATATATAATGGTGTTCCTGAGATAAGTGCTTCAGGTTCTGTGGTAGGCGGATGGAAAACACGAGTAAGGGCTATGAAGATGGAGACTTCGGCCACTGGAGGAGACAGCCATGTCTGGGTCACGGAGGGAGAAGTGAAGATCGGCCCCAGACGTGTTATTCCCCTATGTGTTGCCGCTATTGAGCACCCAGGCCTATTGCAGAAACTTAATCTTATGCGGCTGCTTCCCCGTAAGTCACTAGATGAGAATTACCAGCCTACCAAGTTCTTTGTAAGAACCAGATACCTGGTCCATGGACTAAATATCGAGGAAGCTGAAATGCTGCAACATATTGGAAGCGACCCGATTTGCATACATGAACTTTATACATCCATGCATGCCATGCCTTCTGGAAAAGTAATGGATTCTCTGATACAGAAAAGACTAGTGCAAGCTATCGGTTTCACACCCACGGACGCCTTGCATGTAAGGGGAGAATACACTGCATGGAATGCAGATGCATCTCATGCAGGTGCTGAACTTCTCTCCCGCTACAACGGCAGAAAAAAATATGAGTTCTGCACCCATGTGAAAGAACATGTGGCAAAGAATATGGCCCACAGCCAGATGGCTTTTCTTTTACCTGAAAGGTCCAAGCCCCTTGTTGACGAACTGCTTAGTGGCCTGTATCCGGCAAAGTTCAGCCTGAAATTGCCTATTGTATTGCTGGGAGGTCCCGTAAAAGCATATTCTGAGGAAATGGCTGAACTCCTGGATGCTGATATTATAGTGCCGGATCATGCGGAAGTAGGAAATGCCGTGGGGGCTCTTGCTGGAAAGGGTGTCAAACGGGTGGAAATACAAATTAGGCCCGAATCCATTGAGAAACCTGCAGAGGATTTCCTAATATTCTATCCAGGTGGAAGGGAACAGATTGTAGATTACAGGGAGGCCGTTGAGAGGGCAAGGCAAATTGGAGTGGACATGGTACTTGACTATGAACAACGTTGTGGTGTTAGTAAGAACGAAACACAGCTGAATATCTCTGTGAAGAACATTGCTCCGGAAAATTGGCCTCATCCACCCCTCGAGACAAGGATTACTGTTGTAGGTGTGGGCAACCCAATGATGATCATAAAGGAATGATAGGAAAAAGTATATGTAATAAATACTGCGCGAGTTACATATAAGATCCTAAAAAAGACATTTTTGTGTGAAGTTTTTACTTCTATTGTAGATTTATAAAAACTCCAATGACCACAGGTGGAGTGAATCGATTTGAGTAGTTTTACATAGTACGATAGTACAGATAAGTTTATTTTCATACATATATATAAGTGTATTTGAAAAAGTATTTATATTTTACCTCATATTGGAGTAAATGGTAGAGGAGAGAACATTAGAGAATAGATACAAATTAGAAGGCCGTGAGCAAAATGAAAATATGTGTTACTACAAAGGACAATAGTCCTGAAGCGGAAACTGACCCACATTTTGGAAGATGCATGCATTTTATGTTTGTGGATACAGATACCATGCAGAAAGAATTTATGAAAAACCTCTATTCTGTTGCATCCCAAGGTGCTGGCATACAAGCCGCACAACACATTGTAGACCACGGAGTAGACGTTCTGATTTGTGGGAACCCTGGCCCAAACGCCGTATCAGTAATAGAGGCTGCAGGCATAAGGTTAGTGAAATTTCCTGAAATGAAAGCAATGGAAGCTGTACAAAAATTCCTTGAAACAACTGATTAATAAAAGGTGAAAATATGAAGATAAGTGTACCATCTATGGGTAAAAGCGGCCTGGAAGACCAGGTAGGACAGCATTTTGGAAAAGTTCTGAACTACATTATGTACAACACTGAAACCGGAGAGGTATCAATAATACCCAACGCCAGTGAGCATAATGGCGGTGTAGGCCTGCCTCCTGAACTTATGTCCAAGAACGGCGTAGACATAATGTTGTGCGGAGGACTCGGCACGAAAGCTGTTGCAATGTTTGAGCAGTATGGGATAGAAGTATTTGTGGGAGCTCAAGGTACAATCCAAAATGCTCTGGATGCATGGAAAGATGGAAAACTGCAAAAGGCAAATATGAACAATGCATGTACTTCTCATGAGCACGACGACCACCACAGCCATGATCACAGTAACCACCACCATCATTGAAGTTGGCATCCTCTTTAGAATGCAAAGAATATAAAAAAGTACCCGAGACTTCATGAGAATAGCGATAGCAAGTGGAAAAGGAGGTACTGGCAAGACTACAGTGTCTCTTAACCTTGCATTGTCCCTAGGGAATACTCAGCTCCTCGACTGTGATGTAGAAGAACCAAACTGCAATCTATTCCTGAACCACGAGCTTGAAAAAGTAAGGGATGTAGGGATACAAGTCCCTGCCGTTTCAATGCATTTGTAAAATTACCTAAGAGTATCATGTTTTTTCCTAAGCTATGCCATGGTTGTGGCGCCTGCTACCTTGTGTGCCCTCAGGGTGCCATCTATGAAGAAATCCGAAAAATCGGAATCATTGAAAGATCTGCTTCGCAGACCTGCGGCACAGAATTATACCAGGGCTTGTTAAATATCGGCGAACCAATGGCCTCCCTCATAATACGTGCACTTAAAGAACACATTGATGATACCAGGACAGTGATTATAGATTCTCCACCGGGTACTGCATGCCCGGTCATTTCTGCTATAAACGGTGTAGATTGCTGTGTGCTAGTCACAGAACCCACCCCTTTTGGACTACATGACCTATCACTTGCCATAGAATTAGTGAAAGAGATGAAAATTTCACATGGAGTGATCATCAACCGACATGACATTGGTAATGACAATGTAGAAAGATATTGTTTAGAAAACAACATTCCAGTACTTATGAAGATACCCTATGAAATAAAAATAGCTGAATTGTACTCTGAAGGTATCCCTTTCGTGCTGCAAATGCCACATTGGAAAGAAAGATTCGTAGATATATTCAGACAACTGCAAGTGCTGACAGGCAGGTGTTGAGATGTTAAAACAGATCACTGTAATCAGCGGCAAGGGAGGCACAGGTAAGACCACCCTTACAGCAGCTTTTGCTTCCCTTGCGACTAATGCCCTTATAGCAGATTGCGATGTCGATGCTGCAGATCTTCATCTGATACTGCATCCAGAATCAACCAGCAAATTGGATTTTTATGGAATGGAAGTTGCTTCCATTAATATGAATAAATGTTCTGCTTGCGGCATATGCCGGGAAAGATGCAGGTTTGGCGCCATCTCTAAAGACCTGTTCATTGATGAACATGCCTGTGAGGGATGTGGAGTATGTGCACTTATCTGCCCTGAAGATGCCATCATAATGAAAGAAAATAAAGCTGGAGAAATATACAGATCCATAACACGATTTGGCCCTTTAGCCCATGCTAAGTTAGGAATAGGAGAAGAGACCGGCGGAAAACTCGTCTCAATGGTAAGGAAAAATGCCAGTGAAATGGCTGCAATATATGAAATTGACCTCATTGTTATAGACGGACCTCCCGGAACCGGCTGCTCCGTAATAGCTTCTGTATCAGGAGTGGACCTTGTATTCATAGTGACAGAAC
Organism: uncultured Methanomethylovorans sp.; assembly: GCF_963678545.1. NCBI lineage: Archaea > Methanobacteriati > Methanobacteriota > Methanomicrobia > Methanosarcinales > Methanosarcinaceae > Methanomethylovorans > uncultured Methanomethylovorans sp. The sequence continues at coordinate 940,975 of NZ_OY782870.1, read as the reverse complement.
CAAGTGTATCAGGAATACATGACCTTGAAAGAGTGCTGGAAATTACTACTCACTTTGAGATAAGGACTGTTGTTTGTATCAACAAATACAACGTCAATGAAGAAAAAACATCAATTATAGAAGAATACTGCAAAAATAAAGGCGTTGAGGTAGTGGGTAAGATTCCTTTAAGTGAAAATTCCACTAAAGCAATGCTCGAAAGTAAAACAGTAATTGAATATAATGATGGTGTTTTTTCTGGAACAATTCGGGATATGTGGAATAAGATAATCACATGCGATACATCAAAAAAATCAGACACTAACTTTTGATTCCAGATGAGATGGATCAGTTTACTTCAGAGCATATATTTACTTGGAATTAATTTACATCAAATTAGTACACTGGTTTATCCCACCTACAGCTTCAAAGATTTCAATTAATAGGTGCAGGACATTGCACTTCTCATAAATCGTGCATTGAAGGAATGTTTCCAGATAGATACAGGAATACATTTGCTGGTTTTATTCTTCATTTTTGATGTGCCATACCCCAGATTATCATAAATAATAGTTACAAATGTGCACAAATTATTTAGTGAATGAAATGAGAATATTTAGGGGATAAGCATGCCCAATACTCTCAACCAAAAGACTGGTACATCCCATCGATAGCAAATATCACTTTGGACTATGTGCAGGTAATACTAGCACTCATAGTACTTGTGCTGCTCTTAGTCTCTATTGATAGGATGGTAGACTTAGTTAGTCTTATAAGGGACATTTTTGGCCCAGACACCCTTCCATGCGGACCTTAATTATGCATACTTAGATTACAAAAAAGAAAACTGAAATGAGGCAGGATTCCTCATTTTCTCTTTTCTAAAAAGATTAGTCCAACGAATGCCAGAAGGGAGAACACGGCTGTGAATCCAGGCGTAGAAGGCACAGGTATAGCACTTGTAGGTTCTTCTCCAAAGTGGAGAGCCTCAATAGCATCGATATCTGATCCAGGTTCCCTACCTGTTGTGGCTGTCTCCCTGTCTTCGATCTTTACATATCTGGCCCAGTTGAGTTTAGAATCGGCAAGATCGAATTCAGCAGTTCCTAAACCCTCACCAAGGGATTCCCAGGTCTGCATATCCTGGCTGACAAATACCTCATACTTTTCGGGAGCGTCCTTGCCATAAAATATTTGATCCTTTTCATAGACTCTGAGGTCATCTCCTTCCTCATCAAGAACTAACTCGTTAGCTCCCATGTCAACTATTACATAACCTCCACCCAGTGAAAGGGGCTCGATCTTATTCATGTCTACTACCCCTATAATATAATTATCATATGTATTGAAATTAGCCGTGCCTCCTAGTTTCTTTTCTACAACAGCATTAGCATAGGCGCGACTATCAGTTCCTGCGGTTCTTCCATCTGCTGCAAGTGCAATAAAGGAAAGAGAAAGCATTAGTATCAACGATATGATCATGTAAGATAGTTTTCTTTCTAGCATGTGACCACCCATTTGAATTGTCATATTTGGTATTTATTTATCTGTAGATAAAACTATATCTATTTTTAGGAGACAATTACGCATCAAATCCACCATTTCATTTACAAAATATTAATCTAAACACACAGTACTTATTATTTTATCATTCACTAAGATATATGATTTTACAGGAAAAGATGCACATAGCAAAGCACATAGTGGATGGTCCGGGCCAAATCCTGCTGCTGCATAACCTCTCATCCCACCTGCTGCGTTAAACACTTTTGTAAAGACCTTTTGCTTTGGAATACTTGCACCCATACTTGATCTTTGTTCACTTCCGTAGAAAATAACTGTTTCTTTTGTCAGATCTAGTTCAACATATCTCTTTCTTAGATCAGCAACTGGAATGTATATGGCATTGCGTAGATGAAAACTATCATATTCACTTACTGATCTGACATCCACAAGGACAGTAGCATCACCTTGCATTACGCGTTGATGCAATTCATGTGACGATAACTGTGGCACATGTCCTGTAGGCAAACCTGCCGTAACCCATGGATACATGCCACCAATCAAATACCCATAAACTCTGTCAAGTCCCACTCTGCGCAACTGCATGGAAACCTCAACTGCCTGCCCATATCCTTTACAAGGAGAATATCTGTTTCAGGAGGGCATTCGTTTAATTAGACGCTATTCGCGCGTAACATGTTTGAAAATACACCAAAACAGAGTATATTTTTAGTATATGCTCCAAAAGCCTTAGATTTATCACCAGAGTAAAACCATTTGCATTTCATATACAGGGAGCACGTACTTACTAAAACATTCATTAAAATTGTTGAGCAAAAAACACCTTTAATCATCTGGCGGTCTATATACTCCCCTTTTGTGCATGAAAAGACAGGATGGAGAAAGTGAGAAGAAAAGAAAAAGTTTTTCTTTCACTTGCCTCCTTTATTCCCATACAGAATGTAGGAAATGAATACATTTTTGCGATAATACCAACTTAATTGGAGCTATATAAAAACACTTTATTCATATTGTTTTTTCAGGCCTTTGTATACCACGCTTAAACTCAGATTATCAAAAGTAGTTATTATGTTGAGCCATGGTTAGAAACATGATCAAAGATAAATGCTTAATTTGACATCACATCAAAAAAGTTAAATAAAGCTTATTTGCTACAAGAATACATGGAATGTTTTACAGGACTGGAAGTATCCCCAAGGAAAGTTGATTACCTAAAGTTCCTTCTTAAAAGAGATGAAACAGTACGTACAACTGACATATCTTCCGAACTCAATGTAGACCCATCTACAACAACAAAGACTCTGGGAGATCTTGCATCCCAAGGATATGTGGACCATGTACCATACAGAGGAGTACGGTTAACAGAAAAGGGTAAAGAATATGCACAGTTCCTTATCCACAGACATAACATTTTAAGCCTTCTTCTAACACATTATGGACTTTCTGCCGAAGAATCATGCCATGAGGTGTCCAGATTCGAAGCTTATGTTTCTAAAGATGCGATTGAAAAGATATGTGCCTCAATGGGACATCCTACTGTAAGTGTCTGTGGAAAGATACCACACGGGTCATGCAAGATAGGAGAGATTTTCTAAAAGTGTATATTTTTTGTCACACGATGTTGGTGTGTATCCAACTTTTTTGGACATACTGAACATAACTGAACAAAAATAAGAGGTGGAGTATGAACAAATTAATAAAACCATTAGTAATCTTCGCAATATGCGCCATATTGCTGTTTAGCGGATGTACTGAAAAAGTGCAGAAAGACCCTACGGAAACAGAAGCTTCCAGCGACAAACTGATAGTTGCAGTAAGTATCCTCCCTCAAGCAGAATTTGTGGAACAGATAGGAGGAAACAATGTCAAAACCGTAGTGATGGTCCCCCCCGGTTCTGACCCTCATTCTTACGAGCCTACGCCAAGCCAACTCAAAAACCTGAGTAATGCTCAAATGTATGTAAAAGTTGGATCGGGCCTTTCCTTCGAAACTGTATGGATGGACAAATTAATTTCAATTAATTCTAAAATGCTAGTAGTTAATTCTTCTGCAGGCATCAAACAAATAATGATTGAAAATGATCCTGATGGAGATACTGGTGCAGATCCTCATGTATGGACTTCACCTCTGAATGCAAAAGTAATGGTGAAAAGCATATATGATGGGCTTGTATCCATAGATCCGGATAATGAAACAACATACAAACAGAATTATGATAGCTATATTGCCAAGCTGGATGAAGCAGATACAAAACTGAAAACTGCACTTGCAGGAAAAGAAGGAACTAGTTTTATGGTATACCATCCTGCATGGGCATATCTCGCGAAGGACTATGGCTTGAATGAGATTGCTGTAGAAGTACAAGGCAAGGAACCAAGTCCACAGGACATGCAAAAACTCATAGATGAAGCTAAAGAAAAAGGAATAAAAGTAATCTTTGTGCAAAGTGGGTTTAGCACAGCAAGCGCAAAGACAATTGCAGATCAAATAGGTGGAGAGGTTGTAGAAGTAGATCCACTTGCAAAGGATTATATAGATAACTTGGATAGGGTTTCTAGTGCATTTGCAAAAGGACTGGCATAAATGATAGAGGTCATAGAACTTCAAAATGTATGGGTGAACTATGGTAATGTCACTGTACTGGAAGATGTAAACCTTACAGTACATGACAAGGATTTCCTGGGCATCATTGGGCCCAACGGAGGAGGAAAAAGTACACTTCTTAAGGTGATCCTCGGCCTCATAACCCCTGAAGAAGGGGTTGTGAAACTTTTGGGTGATAAACCGGAGAAAACACGCAAGTATGTAGGGTATGTGCCCCAGTATGCCTCCTTCAATCTTACATTTCCTATCAGCGTATGGGAAGTTGTCTTGATGGGACGCATGAACAATGTGGGCCCATTAAGGAAATATGGTGAAAAAGATTATGAAGCTGCACGTGAGGCTTTGAAGAAAGTTAAAATGCTTGAATTTAAAGACCGTCAGATAAGTGAACTATCCGGTGGACAACGCCAGAGAGTATTTATTGCCAGATCCCTTGTCACTGATCCAAAGCTTCTTATCCTTGATGAACCCGCAACAGGAGTAGACTCTGTCATGCAAAAAGAGTTCTACGAACTGCTGAAGGAACTAAAACAGCATATAGCCATCATTATGGTTTCCCACGACATAAGTGCAATTTCTATATACGTGGACAAAGTAGCATGCCTTAATAGAAAGTTACATTATCATAACTCAAAGGAGTTAAGTCCTGAGGACCTTGAAGCTGCTTATGTATGCCCTGTGGAAATGCTTGCACATGGAATGCCACACAGAGTGCTTAAGATACATTGAGGTAACAAAAACATGTTTGAGGTTCTTCAGTATGATTTTATGAGGAACGCCCTCCTCACTGCCATCCTTGCAAGTATCGCCTGTGGGATTATAGGTGTTTATGTAGTTGTGAAAAAGATAGCCTCCCTCAGTGGAGGAATCACTCATGCTTCATTTGGCGGGGTTGGCCTTGGTTATTTCCTTGGAATTAATCCCTTATATGGCCTTATACCATTCAGCCTGCTTTCTGCTGTGGTTATGGGACTTGTAAGTAAGCGTTCAAAAGTGTCAGAAGATACTGCTACTAGTATACTGTGGTCCCTGGGAATGGCACTAGGCATTATTTTCATAAACCTGACACCTGGCTATGCACCCGATTTAATGACCTACCTTTTTGGAAATATACTGACCGTTTCCACATCCGACCTATATATAATGGTTGCACTTAATGCCCTCATAGTGGTCATAGTATATGTATTTTACAAAGAGTTCATGGCCATATGCTTCGATGAGGAATTTGCATCTGTAATAGGAGTTGCAGTGGAACGCATGTATCTGCTGCTTTTATGCCTCATAGCCCTTACCATTGTGTTGCTCATCAAAGTAGTAGGCATAATCCTTATCATAGCTTTGCTTACAATGCCAGCCAGCCTGAGCGCACATTATACACATAACTTGCGCAATATGATGTACTTATCCATCTTCTTTGGAGCATTGTTCAGTATAATGGGACTAATCCTATCCTATACTCTGGACATACCATCAGGTGCCACTATAATCCTTGTGATGTCAGCAGTATATATAATCCATTTTATGTATGATGGTATAAAAAAGAAGGTACATGCTTAATCATTTACTATTTCTTTAATTTTATTCAATACCATGATAGCATCTTCTTTTTTAACATCTGCCTCATGGTTACGACAATAGTCCAGCAGTGTTTTCCCCACATCTTCAGAAAGCATCCCGACTTTCATTCCATCTCGCACCATGCCAAGATAGCTTCTCTGCCCATACTGAGTCTTCTTAGCTATGCCAGTTAGCTGATTACATTCAGCTGTGGTAATAATGCCTTCTTTACACGCAGCTTTTAGCGTCTCGCGTATGTTTACCATAGGAACAGATACCGGCTCAAAAGTATCGGGGTTCGTGGCAACAGCAACTTCATCATCGTCCTCGAGGACACCATCCCTGTACCACCCATATATCCTACCCACACCTATCATGCCATGCACATCAAGTTCAGATGCCCTCAAAGCCCCCATGCTGCCACCTCCGATAACTTTAACCCCCGAATCAAGAGCCCTGAGGATTTCCTTATGGGCAACAGCTGCCCTGTTAAAGAAAATGCCGTCTATTATTCCGACGATCCTGTACCCTTCCCAAAGCACCTGATCCATATTTCCTCTGAAAATAGGTGGCCTGTATGTAGCATCCAGCACACCCCTTGCTTCACTATAGCTTATGCTGGTGCCTGTGAAAACTACGATCTTTTTATCATCCATCAATTGACCATTCTCCTCTTCCAGGGCCTCTCCTCAGAAGGCAGTTTTTTTCTGGGAGACATCTTGAGCCGACTACCCATACGTTCACGATCTATGGTATAAAGCTCAAATGTAGGCACTATAACTCTTACTACTGGTACACCCACACTTTCCCGAGACAGATCAACAACTACCGCATGTTCAGCTGCATTACCTATCTTATCAAGTAAAATAGCAATGTTAGTGGAAGGACGATTTGTAGACAGATCATTAATGCCAGAAAGATTTATTTTTTCCCCTTCTTCATACCAGTACCTGTTCATGCGTTTAATACGATCGTAGCCGATATCTCTTACGAATTTTTCCCGTTCTGTATCCTCTCTTGCACCGTGGATCTGCACCACTCTTGATTGAGCAGCTTCAGTAATAGCCCTCCTCACAGCTATAGAAGGATCAAGATGTGAACCGGCACCCATTACAAGCAGTGCAGGGTCTTTCAGCTGCACATCATCCATTGCAGCCACTACTGTAGGAACACCGGAGTCATGGAACAACAGCCATAACTTGACATCAATACCAGCCTCTTTGCATGCTTGCACAAGCCTGTAGTTCTCGCCATCATCTTCTGTAAGTACGATCTCTTTTCCAGGGAAACGGTTGAACTCTGCACTGCTAAGGGCATCCCTTTCCAAGACCTCCAATAGCCCATGATAAATAGCTTCTTCAATAGTATTACCAGCAGCAAGTCCATTAGTATTGGTACGGAAAAGCTTTACAGATATTCCGGGTGCATCGTAAGGATGATATACAGAATTAGTGGGTACTAAGACCTCTTTTTTCTTCAGCAGGTCCCAGCCAGTAGTCCATTCGATACGAGAGGAAGGCATTAGTTTTTCGGGCAGCAGAAGTGAATGTGGCTCGATTATATTGTAACTCACACTGGCGATTTCGGGAGTCTCTATGAACTCTTGAGAAGCTATATTCTCCTGAACATCTTTGTTTATGCCACTGCGCTCTGCAAGACATCGCTCAAAGCTTTCCATTATTGCAGATATACGCGCTTGCGTCTCATTCGTCCCCTTTCCAGAGTATACGGAGATGGCACCTTCCGCTGCACTAGGCCTTATGCTGGAAAATACAGGTATGCCTATTCTGTCAAGGTCTGTGATATTGGCAATACGAGTAACCCCAATATCTTTGAGCAGTGGCTGAACTCTTTGAAGGGTTTCCTCTTCCGTGAAGACACGCTGAGTTCCCTCAATATAGGTAAGTGATTTGTCTATGATGATCTCGGGCATTATAGCGAAACTCTCCTGCATGTATTATATGCTTTACGACGATAATGTTGTGGCCCTCACATAAAGTCACTCATATTATAACTAGATTATTTTGCAAGTAACCAAATATAGTTTCTGACATACCCGAGTATTCTGACATTATAACACTTGCGGAGTACTGAGTAATAATTTGTTGTGACGCAAACATAAATGACACTGAAAAATAGAAAATCTAGCTAAAATAGTAACTCAAGAAGCACCATTACTGCAACTAATGATAGAAAATAAGTACATCTTTACCGTAACGGAGGGAGTTAGTAATAATATAAAAATACTTACATCGATGTTTTAATAGGTCAATGACACAGAACCAAAACAAAGTAACAGAATATAGTTCTAGTAACTGTACGCATGAGAACTATCAAAATAGCAAACTTCGCCTCATAATAGATGAATATATTTAGTAAAAAGTGCCATTATAAATTAAGTATGAGGTATTGTTTCTTAGATAGAGCATTTGAAAAGTACATATAATATTGAGAGTGAACATGTTCCCTGGAATTCCCATACATGAGCCAGTACTGATATTCGCACTGGCCATGTTGGTGTTCCTCATAGCGCCTCTTCTTTTTAAATTATTCAAGCTTCCAGGGATGATAGGAATAATCCTTACTGGTGCCCTTATAGGACCCAATGCATTGCATATATTGGATCGTAGTGAAACAATCATACTTCTCGAAGAGATAGGTATTGTGTACCTGATGTTCGTAACAGGCCTAGAGGTCAATATTAACAAGTTCATCGAGAAGATAGATCGAAGTCTGACCTTTGGGGTACTCTCATTTCTAATACCGCAAGTTACAGGAACTGCCATAGGGTATTATATATTAAACCTCTCTTTCCCCGAAGCTCTGCTTTTTGCTGCAGTGGTCGCCTCACAAACTTTGCTTGCATATCCAGTTATCAAGAGACTTGGCATAGTTAACAACGAAGCTATCACAGCGACCATTGGTGGCACAATGCTTGCTGAAACACTAGCCTTAATGGTCCTTGCGGTCGTGCTATCTTCTCTTGAAGGGAGCCTTGGAACCTTCTTTTGGATTAAGCTTGGACTAGGACTAATAGTGTTATTTATAGGATCATGGTTTACCGTACCCCGCATTGCCAGATGGTTCTTTAGTAATCTTACGGATGAAAGTTATTTTGAATTCCTTTTCGTACTAGCTGTAGTTTTTATTGTAGCATATCTTGCAAAAATAGCAGGTTTTGAACCCATCATTGGAGCATTTCTTGCTGGCCTTTTGCTTAATAGACTAATCCCAAACAACAGTCCTCTTATGAATAGAATAGAATTCGTGGGAAATGCTCTATTCATACCTTTCTTCCTTCTTTCAGTTGGTATGCTGACAAATATCCATTCATTCTTTGAAGGTGGAAAACACTTCATATTGGCATTCTGGATGATATTTATTATGTTCACAACGAAGCTTGGCGCTGCATGGGTTACGGGCCTTGCCTACAAATACAGAACAAATCAGATAATAAGCATGTTCGGATTGTCGATAGGCCATGCTGCAGCAGCCCTTGCAATTGTATTAATTGCCTTTGAAGCCGGCCTTTTTGATGAAGATATGGTAAATGCCGTAGTTATGATGATACTTGTTGTGGGAATAATAAGTCCTCAGATTGTCGAAAAGTATGGCAGCAGAGTTGCTTTTGAAGATAAATCAACATATGATCCTGCAAAAGAATCCCTCCGTATTATTATTCCATTTTCAACAGAATCAACATACAAGCAGCTCTTAATGGACCTAGCTCTTATGATAAGAGAGAGGAAGTCTGATGAGCCGTTGCACGTGCTTTCTGTAGTAAAGTACGACGCAATCAACTCCGAGAAAAAGGTGATTGAAGCAGAAAAGATGCTTCATGAGACCATAAACTATGCCGCATGTGCTGAGGTTCCGGTAAAAACCCATGTACGGATTGATTATAATATAGCCTATGGAATAATGAAAGCAGTCATTGAAAACCGAATATCAACTATTTTGATAGGTTGGGATGGCGTGCATTCTCCAAAGGAAAGTGTGATTGGGTCGATCACTGATCAGTTACTGCGCGGAACTGAGAAACTTGTCCTTGTCTCAATGATAAAACAGCCCCTCTGCAACACACAGAACATCACCATTATAATACCATATGGTATCGATCACAATGGAGGATTATACCATGTTGTCGACATAATAAAAAGAATCTCAGAAGGTACATCAGCACCTGTAAAAGTTCTAGTAGTAAAGGATAACCCGACAAACTATAAGAAAATGTTCAAAAAACTTTGTCCAGATATTCCAATCACCTTTGAAGTTCTGGAGGGATGGAAAATCCTTACCGATATGCTGCGTGCAAAAGACGACTCCCCTAACGAACTAATTATATCAATCAGCACGCGAAGAAATACTCCCGGATGGCATCCGATGTTACATATACTGCCAAGACTGATTACCTCTTTCTTTAAAGGTAACTTGATAATAGCATACTCTTCAACAGAAGAAAAATCAGAGTACCTAAAAATCATTGATGCTGAATAATGTACAGCGTCAAAAAATCCATAACTGTTGAAAGCCTTCAGTGTCTTTTAAGACTTGTGATTAAAAGACAAGCCATCGAGTCCCATAGCAATTACCTAGAAAATATTTTAGGCTCGAAAAATGGTATCCTCTTTAAGAAAACTAGTTCTTTTTGTAGCTACAAATAGCAAATATATGAAGTATGTAAAACAATAATAAGTGATGCATATAATGTCTGTAGAACCTCAGACTCCTTACAGTGCATCTGAACCCATGCAAAATATGGTACTTATTTTCTAGTTTTCATTCTGTTACTTTTATTGGGACTACGTGTCATCGAGCAATGGAAAAATCGTCCAAAGTGATAATATAATAGTAAATGTAACGATAAAATGATTACGGTAACTGTATTAGATGACAAGATATGAAAGAATATCTTCTTGCCTGTATACTACAAGCACTATAGCGTTAGCTATTTATATAATAAAGCCTAAATAGAAAGTTTAGCGAGCCAAAACCAAATAAATATGTTTACTATGTAAATAATAATGTCTGGAGGCTTTCCCTGCCTAAAAAGAGAGATGAGGTGTAATATGAATAAAAAGATAGAAGATAAAAGTAGGGACAAAGACTCTCGCCGTGCATCCACTAGTTGCTATACAGTGGTAGGCGGAGTCGTCAGAGGCAGGCTTGACCCAGAAGATGTGGACCTGTACCGTTTCATGGTCGGTGGTCTTCAGGCGAAATAGCCTGCAAAACTATTTTTTATAAGCTGGCATATTAGGTCGCATGTACGACCTACCAGCAATAAGAAAAGATTTTCCTCTTCTTGAAGAGTTTATATATCTAGACAATGCTGCAACCACACAGACACCTGTGCCGGCAGTAAAAGCAATGGAAGAATATTTTTATAAGTACGCAGCTAACCATGGAAGAGGCGCCCATCGACTTGCAAGGATGACTACTGATAAGTACGAAGATGCCAGAGAAACAGTTGCATCATTCCTTAATGCCGATGTATCTGGAACTGTTTTTACCCGTAATGCCACCGAAAGTATTAACATGGTAGCTTATGGCCTAAAGTGGCATCCTAAAGACCATGTAATAGTTTCCATTGTAGAACACCATTCTAACCTGCTGCCTTGGTTGAGGCTGCGAGATCAGGGAGTAGAGGTGACAGCCGTACAGGCGGATAAGGAGGGAGTAGTGGACCCTAAACAAATAGAATCATCCATTACGAATAAAACACGCTTGATAGCTGTAAACCATGTGACAAATACATTTGGTTCTATCCAAGATATCGAAACAATAACGAAGAAATGCCATGAAAATGGCTGCCAGGTACTCGTAGATGCTTCCCAGTCTGCAGGACATATGCCACTGGATATGAAAAAAGTAGGAGCTGATTTTCTGGTAACCCCGGGACATAAAGGTTTACTAGGCCCGCAGGGGACTGGCATCCTTTGTCTTAAAGACACAGATTCTATAAAACCTATGTATGTAGGTGGAGGGATGGTAAATTATGTATCCATAGAGAGTTACCAGATAGAAGCAAGTCCAGCACGTTTCGAGGCGGGAACACCAAATATCCCCGGAGTTATTGGCCTTGGCAGAGCTGTGGAATATGTGAAGGATGCAGGCATTGAGAATATAGAGAAGCATGAAACAACACTGGCAAAGAAAGCTGCTTCGCTGCTTGCTGAGATACCGCAGGTTCAGGTGTATGGTCCTGAAAACAGGGCAGGAGTTGTATCATTTGACGTGGAAGGAATAAATCCCCATGATGTAGCCATCATCCTAGACCAAACACGTAAGATATGTGTACGTAGTGGTTATCACTGTGCTATGCCAGCATTACAGAACATGGGCCTTAAAGGCACAGTACGTGCATCATTTGCTTTGTATAATACTATAGAAGAAGTAGAAGCACTTGCAGAAGCAGTCTCAAACATTGCTGCACTTGTTGATTGAAATGAGACAAGGAACATAAAGTTATGAGTTTTAATGGTAGTTCCGTGGAAGATATCTCGATCAGAAATGCTACAATAAACGATATAGAAGATATAATGGATATTGAACATGAATCTTTTCATGAAACCGTATATGAAGACTGGTCTGTGTTTTTAGATCGCATCTCAACTTTCCCAGATGGCTTTTTAGTTCTGGAAGTGAATGGGAACGTTTGCGGATACATATCCTCAGAGATATGGAATTATTCAGAGGAGATACGTGAAGACATGTTCGACCTGAATCACAGTATCGGTAAAGTACATACCACCACAGGCTCAGAGTTATATATATCTTCGATAGGCATTCTTAAAAAGTATCGTGGGAAAGGATATGGAAAACGATTGTTTTCAGAGCTGTCCAAAAGAATCATTGAAAAGTACAATATCTTAAGCATGGTCCTTATAGTTTCAGTTCAGTGGACAGCTGCAAAAAAAATATATAAGAACAATGGTTTTGAAGAAAAATACTTGATCCAGAGATTCTTTGATGATGAAAGCAATTCAAACGCTATTGTGATGAGGAAATACCTCTGATGTCAATAAATTGTTTTCTACACCATTGTTCAAGTGCTAACTGAAACAAGAATTTATATTAATATAATGTAATTTACTTCATGAACAGGGGAGGCATTTGATTGAGCAAGGATATATTGATGTGGGATGAAACGGTATTTAGGAATCCCGAAATACTTGAACTTGACCATGTCCCAGAATATTTTGCTCACAGAGATAGCCAGCTGCAATCACTAAAATTTGCCTTAAGACCTACAGTTAGAGGCATGCGCCCTCTTAATTGCCTCATAAGCGGCCCCCCAGGAACTGGAAAGACAACTGCCGTTAAAAAAGTTTTTAGTGAATTACAAGAGCACGTAAAGAACGTTGTCTTTGTGAAAGTCAACTGCCAGATAGACTCCACCCGTTTTGCAGTTATGGCTAAGATCTATGAAAACCTGCTGAAAGTTTCTCCCCCATCTTCCGGCGTGTCTTTTGGGAAGGTATTCCAGAAAGTTGTGAACCATCTGATAACCTCTGACAAAATACTCGTGGTTGCCCTTGATGATATTAACTACCTTTTTCACGAAGGACATGCTGATGAAGTAATGTACTCCCTATTAAGAGCACATGAACAATATCCTGGAGCACGTATTGGAGTAATAGCCATTGTTAGCGATACCGGCACCATGTACAGGTTCGACCCCAGAGTGGGATCAGTTTTTTTGCCAGAAGAGATCGCATTTCCACGATACGAATACAAAGAGATACAGGATATAATTAACAACAGGGTATTTTATGCATTCTTCCCGCACGTTGTGCCAACCGAAGTACAGGAAAAAATAGTCGAATACACAAACCTTACAGGCGATCTGCGCATAGGGATAGATCTGCTAAAGAGGGCTGGACTAAACGCAGAGAGGAAAGCAAGTCGTAGTGTTTCTATAGAAGATGTGGAAAAAGCATACGAAGCCTCCCGGCTTTTGCACCTGTGCAGGGGCATAAGTTCTCTGAATGACCACGAAAAAAAGTTGTTACGCCTGATAACCCAAGGTAAGGACCCACAGACTGGAGAACTCTATAAGGAATTCCATGAGACAACACAACTTGGTTACACTCGTTTCTACGAATTAATAGAGAAACTAAACAGTTTACAGTATATTGATGCTGATTTTTCAGGAAAAGGCATGCGTGGAAGGACACGTATCATAAAAACACGATACAATTCCGCAGATATACTTCACTGCCTTGACAAATAAACTATTTTAAAATGAAGATTCAAAAAAAGATTTAGGCGCAGATATACTGCGCTCTGTTCTAAAGGAAAAAATTTAGTCCATGCCCATGCCGCCCATTCCTGGTGGCATATTGGGGACCATGCCTTCTGCAGATGGACCTGCTGGTGCACGGGTTGAAGCTATGATGTCATCGATCCTGAGGATCATTACAGCAGACTCTGAAGCTGCATTGATTGCCTGGGTCTTAACCCTGAGAGGCTCCACAACGCCAGCCTGCCACATGTCAATGATCTCGCCGGTGTACACATTAAGACCTGCAGTCTTTGATCCCTTCTCGTGGTGAGCACGCAGCTCCATGAGCTTGTCTATTGGGTCAAGTCCTGCGTTCTCTGCAAGTGTCCTTGGGATGATCTCAAGTGCCTCGGAGAATGCCTTAACTGCAAGCTGTTCCCTGCCGCTGAGGGTTGCTGCATACTCGTAAAGTCTCAGTGCGAGCTCTACTTCTGGTGAACCGCCGCCTGCTACCAGTGTCTCATCCTCGATAGCAACTCCGACCACTCTCAGCGCATCGTGCAGTGCTCTTTCGATGTTGTCTATAACATGCTCGGTACCACCGCGTAGCAGAATTGAGACTGCCTTGGGGTTTTCACAACCAGTGACAAAGGTCATTTCGTCGCCGCCGACCTTCTTCTCTTCTACAAGCTGTGCTTTACCCAGATCCTCGGCTGTGATCTCATCCAAGTTTGTGATAAGCCTACCGCCTGTTGCTCTTGCAAGCTTCTGCATGTCGCTCTTCTTGACACGCCTTACTGCGAAGATACCGCTCTTGGCAAGGAAATGCTGGGCCATGTCATCAATACCCTTCTGACAGAATACAACATTTGCGCCGCTTGCCACGACCTTATCGACGATGCTCCTGATCATCTTCTCTTCCTGGTCAAGGAAAGACTGTAACTGCTCAGGGGACGTGATAGAGATTTCTGCATCAACTTCGGTCTCTTTGAGCTCGATGGCTATGTTGATAAGAGCTATCTTTGCGTTGGAAACCTTCTTGGGCATGTTACTATGTACACGCTCTTTGTCGATAATCATACCAGTGATGAGCTCGGAGTCCTCGATGCGTGCTCCAACTTTCTTTTCGACATTGATGTTGTCCATCTCTACCTTGTTGTGACCATTAGTGGTGTCAACGATGCTCTTAATGGCAGAAACTGCTATCCTGGAGAGTACATCCTTGGTAGCTTCTGCACCCTTACCAGTCATTGCTGTCCCGGCGATGTTCAGGAGAATGTCCTCATCATTCAGGGTAACTTTCTTTGCAAGGGTTTGAAGGATCTCTGCAGCCCTTTCTGAAGCAAGCCTGTATCCGGAAGCGATAATGGTTGGGTGAACATCCTGTTCGATAAGCTCTTCTGCCTTCTTCAACAGCTCACCTGCAATAACTGCTGCAGTAGTGGTACCGTCGCCTACTTCATCGTCCTGAGTCTTAGAGACTTCGACGATCATTTTTGCAGCGGGGTGCTCAATGTCCATTTCTTTAAGAATGGTTGCACCATCGTTGGTGATAACGACGTCTCCTAGGCTGTCCACAAGCATTTTGTCCATGCCTTTTGGTCCGAGGGTAGTTCTTACTGCTTCTGCAACTGCCTTTGCGGCCATAATGTTGTTGCTCTGAGCTTCTCTGCCTTTTGTTCTCTGACTTCCTTCTCTTAAGATGAAAATCGGCTGTCCAGCCATCTGTCCTGCCATTTATTTTATCCTCCTTTAATAGTGTAATAAAAGATTAGATCTATCAGACGTTTTTAGATGATTGTAGTTCTATATAATCGTTACGCATGTGTTGAACCAAACACACTTTAAAACTGAAAGTAGAAAATCGCAGAGTGATATCGAAAAACACTTGTGTCACCCTGCATTAAAAAGGAGAAACTCTTCACTTTACGATAGCTTTCGGAGAGCGCCTGATGAATCTCCTCTTCGCACCAGATGCCATATATCTCTGTGCAGGACCTGGATGCGCCTTGGCTTCCTCTGATTTCTTTACCTTAATTGTCCTACCATTTCTTCCTTTGACCTTCGCCCATACTACGCTGCCTGTTTTACCCATTATGAATCCTCATGTATTATTTGAATGTCGATAATGTAATCATAAGTAAGTTTAGCATTAGAGGTGATGCTCATAATTAAACTTTACGGGAATATTACTCTTTTTTTGTCTATCTTTGGGTAAGACTTAAGATACACTTAATAATGTGCCGGTCACAATGGTGCTAATCAATAATGGAGTTGGTCATTATAGCAATATCATCAATAGAAGAAGAAATGATCGACGCTAAAAGAGAGCTTAATGACCTGATGGAATATCCAATTCAGAAGTTATGCGAGATTATCAAAGAAGTTGGTTTTGAGTGTGACCTCTGCGCAAAATGCTGCACCAGCGAATTCAACGACCATGTCTTCCTGCTAGACAATGAAGTTCCCCATATAAGGAGAATAACATCTGATGCCTTGAAGCCCGCACCATATTTTGAATTTTGTGATAACAAAGGGACATTCTATGTTTCCGGTTATGCCCTCTTGACAAAAGAAGATGGTTCATGCAAGTTTCTCGAGAATAACAGATGTAAAATATACGAGGACAGGCCCATGATATGCAGGCTCTATCCCTACATGCTCCACCGCGAAACAGATGATTCCGGAAAAGTTGACTGGAGACAGATCAGTGGACTTAATGAACATGGATGTTATCATTCCGAAATAAGCGATGAGGAATGTAGCAAGATAGCAGTCTTTACCAAAGATTACGAAGTATCATATCTGAAACATCAGATCAGTTTCCTGGAATTCGTAAATAAGCATTTCAAGGAACACGGTCTAAAACATGTTCAAAGCACATATGACCGCATGATGCGGAATATGAAAAAAGGTGAAAAAGTAAGAGTAATGGTATTTTGTGGTGGGAAGTTCGAAGAGTATCTTCTCTGAAAAATGTTAATTTTTATATTGCATGATGCTTATTCCCATGATCCTGTAATCTTACCGTTAAGGGCTAATTTGCCAAGTTCACTGTTAACTTTCTCGCTCACTCTGCTAGGAGATACATGCGCATAAGGAGTCCCTGGCAGTGGTTCAAGATAATGTGCCCGTACTTCACCACCTTTGCTGCAGATCCACTTTATGAGTTCAAGGCTCATCTCCTGTTCTTCTTCCGATTCATCAGGGAAACCCAGAATAAAGTCAACAGTAGGCGTGATCCCATGTTCAAAACAGCGTTCAACAGCTATTTCCACTTCTCTCACAGTGTGCCCCCTATGGATATCCCTGAGTATCCTTTCACTGCCAGACTGTGCACCAAGGCTGATCCTGTCATTGGTGCAGTATTTAGTTACCATTTCCAGAGATTCGTCTGTAACGAATTCTGGCCTCACTTCTGAAGGAAAAGTCCCAAAATAAATATCCTTGTTTTCAATTGCATACAAGGCCTCCAGTAGCTTCTCCACCTTGTCAAAACGCGGATGAACACCATCGCTTCCGTAGGCAAAAGAATTCGATGAAACGAACCTCAAGTCCTTATAATGCTGGGCACACTTAACGATAGAGTCTATGCTTCGATGCCTTACCTTACTGCCAAACATCTGGGGTATCTGACAGTATTTACACTTCCAGGGACATCCCCGGCTGATCTCTATGGGAGCCTTGATAAGATGCGGATCAAAACAGGGATAATCATCCAGTTCTATGGGTTCCCTTTTGGAAGTGTAGACAATTTTTCCCTCAATATCCTTGTAGGCGACACCTTTGACTGTGCTCACGTCCCCGCCCTCCTGCAGCACCTTTACAAGCTCAGGAAGTGTTGCTTCACCTTCACCGATAACCACATAATCAAAGTACTGCAAAGTGCCTTCCGGATCGCCGGAGGGATGAGGACCCCCTGCTATGAAAATAGATTTAGTGGTGGCATTCTGCACCTCCCTGAATACACTTGCTGCCTGCCTTGTCACCAGACTGTAGATCATTATACCATCAGTAGGTGTTTTGACTCTGCGTATGCTGGGCAGTAGAGGTGCAAGTGCAGCAAGACTGAAAGCATTCTTCCGTTTCCATCTCAAACAAATATCCATTAGTACACCACTTTTCTACTACGTTTTTGCATAATTGCATCCGTTAGCTTTCAGAGACTTCAACATAACCTTCAGTGCTATTTACTTTTATGGAGATACCATTATTAAGAATAGAATATGGATCCTTCTCCAGCCTATCCACCAGAGGTATGGCAGAAATAATTGCACCCACAGCAACTATTGGCTCAGAATCCAGGTTAATCATGGCTGCAGGGGCAACATCGTTCTTGAAAAGCTGATATATTACATAAGAACCTACTGTAGAGCCTTTTCCATGAGGAAAGACCAGGACCTTACCCTTTATTGACTGCCCGAAAAGTTCGTGATTCACATCGACGATCTCACCAGTCTTAGGGTTTACATTACCAAGAAATGAAATGGGATCGCGCGTGATCAACACTTGCCCCTCTGCACATCCTCGGGCAATGGTTCTGCATTTGATCTTCATTCCTTCACCGCCTCCCTGATGCATTTATAGATATCACCGAAAAGGGTGGGCACTCCGCACATTCCGGGTACGTATGCCAAAGCTTTTCCGGAATTTACCATCATCGTCTTATATTTTTCAGTTGCCGGAGATACTACCATGCAGGTATCGCAGACCACTTTTGCCCCGCTTTTCTCAATGGACCGCACAAGTTCAGGATGTTTGTTTGCAACCTCCCTGGAAGTGCAGATCCACACCTCTTTATTTACAATTCTGTCCTCAAGAAGTCCTGCTATGAGGGAAAGTTCAGCCGGAGAGCAATGTGGACAGCCGATAGTAATGATATCAAGGTCTTTAATATCGGGTTTTGTCCTGTCATATATCTCTTTGATTTGACCTGCCTCGATGACTATATTTTCATCAGGCTTTGCAAATCTGTTCTTCTTTGCTTCTGGTGTAACGCCTTCCACGTGATAAAGAGCAACAGCACCTGAGGCTGCCATGGCAGCACCCAGAGATTTCAGCTCTTCATTGTCAGGCTTTCCTTTCATGATGAATAAAGGTACTCTGCTACCTACGATCTTCCCAACGATATATCCAAGAGCACCGTAATCAGAACCTTTCAATTCAGGTTCCACTGTAACCGATACTGTAGGCTTGCGCATTTCATCCAGATGATATCCATAGTTGGCAGTCTTACCCACGAGGGCTGCAGAGAGGGCCGATGGTCCTCCTTCACGATTAGTCTTTGCGCCTATGACAGAGTTGGCGTAAGATACTGCCGAAGATTCGCTCCAGGCAAGATGATCTCCGTAGGTGGCATTGAATCCTGCCAGATAATAAGGAGTACATGTGCATTTGGCACTGACACCAAGCTTTTCGTATGCTTCTATGATCAGCTGTTGCTTATGTGCAAATTCCGGATCAATCCGCATTTTTTTCCAATCCTGTAGATCCATGCCCGCGGGATTGAGTATAGAAGGGATTTTCACTTTCCCTTGCAGATCGGATATCCATTCCAGTCCTGCATCGCCTATGGTCTTGTATGAAACTCCGGCTATCTGTGCGCTTTTGACAGGTATGAGCCTCTCGGCACCGTAAATATCACCTAGGGCAACAAGTATCTCAATGGCCTTCTGGAGTGTTTCCCCTTCTTCGCCATCGAGCATTGCCTGTTCTTCTTTTGTGAGGTACATGGTCCACCTACTCGGGCATCTTTGCCCTTTCGAACATTTCAGCCTGTTTCATGACTTTAGTTGCATCTACGCCTATCTTTGTAGTTGTGCCATCAGGTGCGCCCCTGGGGTCCAGTGAACTTCCCCTCACATTTGTGACGATCATAACATCCATATCCCCCTTTACGCGGGTCGCAATTGCGAATTCCACATCCTTCGGGTCGAATATATCGATGTCTTCATCCACTACAACCACATGCTTGAGGCTTGTATGGCTTGCAAAGGCTGCCATGATAGCGTTCTTGCCATCTCCCTCGGTCTGTTTTTCGATCTGAACCACAGCGTGCAGGTAACAGCATCCGCCTTCTGTGAGCACCACATTCTTCACAGTGGTCACTTCGCTCACTGCCCTGTATATCTTGGGTTCGTATGGAACCCCCATCATGAGCAGGTGTTCCGGTCCTGCCGGGAGGATGCCGTGATAGATAGGGTCTTTCCTGTGTATGATCCTTGTAATGTGGATCACAGGTTCCGGACGTATCTCATCATAAGTACCAGTGATATCGACAAATGGTCCTTCTGGCACACGTTCTGTGGTATCCACGTAACCTTCCAGTACGATCTCTGCATGGGGAACCTTTACACCGTTGCTGCATTCGAATAATTCCACCGGAGCACCTCTTAGAGCTGCTGCATAATGGAATTCTTTTCCAAGAGGCACACGGGTGGTTGAAGCAAATGTAATTACAGGATCAGCACCGATGACAATAGCCACCGGAAGTTTGTCCCCTTTTGAAGCTGCCTTTTTGTGCAATACATAGGTGTGTCTTGGAGGTACGAGTCTGGCAGCCAGCTTATCCTTTCCAAGCACCATCAGACGGTGTATGGATGCATTCATGGATCCTTCGTACTCACTGACCACGATACCGGCAGTGATGTACAGGCCACCGTCCTTCGCAAAATGCTTCATTATGGGAAGGCTGTACAGGTCAACCTGCTCATCCACAACTTCCATTGTAGGTGAAGCAGCAACGGTTATGACTTCCCCGTTCGGCTGGACCTCAGAGAGCTTCTGAATGATCATATCGCGAGGCACTCCGAAAATCGCTGCAAGCTCATCCCTCGTACCCAAAAGGTTCATGATCGCTTTCTTTCCCTCTATATCATGGAAAAACACAGGTCCAGGTGTCTTTTTCGCTATCCTTGGAGCTTCGAACTCCTTTGAAACGGTGTGTTTGATCTCCGTGATCTTGCCACTGCTTCTTAGCTGCTCTATAAAATCTCTCATCGTATCTGGTTATTACATAATCAGAGGGATACATACATTTTTCGTGTAGAAGTTGGTTGATTGGAGAACTTGTTTGTCAAATATGAATTAAAACGGAGAAATACCTAAAGAAGTGTCTTAAAAAGAACTTGCATAATGAACTGTCTTTCCGCAGATGTCTAGAGAAAAATGGATATTTTCCTTTACATAGACTTACGCATACTAATGTCAAACAAATTCGTATTAAATGTTACAAATTAATTTAAACATAACACTATTGATTAATAAATAGCTGTATCTAGATAATTATCAAAATTATAGGACATTTGCAGAAGGTCGGACAAATATAACATTGTAACGTAAAAGCAATGCACATGCTTTAAAATAGTTAACTTAAAAAATAAAAGAATTATAATGATGCTTGTTTTGATGCAGAGTAATTAACTAAAAATAAATCTATAACTTCTTTTTGAGATTCATATTCTTTACCTTTACTATTTTTGATAGATTCAACTCTTATATAAACTGCATCTATATCGATTAAATCATCAAGAGTGTCATAAAAAGGTTTACTTTTATCAATATAAGAGCCTTCTGAACTACCTCTATAATTTAAATGTAATTTTATAAGTGACAATAATTTATTATTATCTTCAATAATTTTAGATAAAACATGCTTAAAGCGTATTGAATCTTTGCTCCATCGTTTCCAACATTCAATAATCAAAATAACATCATAAGCAGATAATAAAGTATCTTCATTTATAGTCTGTTCAAGTTTCACAACACATAATGCTTTTAAAGATTCAAGATGCTCTTCAGAAAAGATCTGTTTGTTATCTTCTTCAAGTTCACATCTTGTTAAATAATGAACAATACCCATTGCATTATCTGATTTTTGAATTGATTCTAATATAACGTTATATTTATTGTCTTCTTCTTTCTCTCTATCTATTAATTTAATGATTATTCCGACAATTATATCCTCATTGGTTGGGACAAAAGGAAAATCATCCAGAAATAGATTATCTTTGGAGCTTATTTCTTCATATGGTATGTTTCCGTATAGATTAAACAAAACAGCTATGAGATTTATTGCAGATTCGCGTGATATTCTGGTAAAGTCATCAGTATAATCGTATAACCGCCTAAGGATTTTATCAATTCTACTTTCCTCCACATATTTATTAAGACATCCTTGCAATTGAGGTATGTTTTTCAGATTGTATAAAAATAACTCAACCTCATATTGGGTTATTTCATCCTTACCTCCTCCAGGAATCATAACAAAATATGAATCAAAGTGATTTTTAGAACAAATTCTTAATTTTCGGCTCCATTCTTTACCATCAGTAGTATAATTGGATTTTGAGCAAATATGCTTACACTGAGGAAATAATACAAATAGCAGTTTTTCTATTTTGTCTCGATTTTTTGTATCGACATCAGAGATAATATTCTCAAATGCAGAGATTCCTTTATCAAACTCATCAGGGCTATACCTACTTGGTACTGTAGTAAATAGGCTCTTGTTTATTTTGATAGAATAATAAAGCTTAGGATACCAAACTCTAATAAACTCAATAGATAGAAAATCAATTATATTTACTTCAATTGAGTCCTTTTTGTGCATTAAAGACATATTAAATTCTAAACTATTTGCAAACCTTTTGACATCCCTTAGATTTTCAAAACATTCTAAAAACTCACTGGAACACACTTCTAACCAGTATTTTCTATCAAAATGTTCAACATAATCAATTGGTAATTTAGACAATATCGATTCTAGTTCCTTAAATAAAGAATCGGCTCTGTAGAATACCTATTAAAATCAATATCCACAGCCAGAAAGAGTTGTTTTCTAAAGATACCTAGAGAAACATTTGAGAAAAATCTTAATTCTGTTTCTTGCTTGAATATCGAAGATTTCTACAGAGCTAAAGAATCTTTAATTTTACTTTTCTTTACAGCAGGTACATCAAAATCAACTTGTACAATTTTCTTAAGGTAATCTCTCCCCAAAATAGAGTCAGGTTCGTCGAGATTCCTCTCTATTATCTCTTTGTCAAATGCCATTAAATAGATGATGTTAGGAAAGTCAGTATTCACCTTAACAAGTTGAAATATTTGCTTAATTTCAAGGTTATTTAACCTATCGATGTCATCAATTATGATTAATATTTTATTCTTTCTTTCGGAGAGCTTTTTCTTCAAATCGTTTTTCAGAGATGAGAGAGGTTTTTCTTCGAGTTTAGCTTTTTCTTCAAATACACGAGCTACTTTATCACAGAACTCCTTTGAGAAACCAAATATAATTAAAAATATAGAGATAAGATATAAGGCATTAATGTTTTGACTCGATGAAAGTATTAAAAATAGACCAGCACCAAAAACTAAAGAAAAATATTTAATAAATTTTGATGGACCATATGAAAACACATCAAGAACGGATGAATACAACATAAGCTTTTGAGATATCTCTTTATCCGAATCCGTGCCCCCCACGTATTCTAATTTCTTTTGCCAATTCATTGTAAAAATGATAAGTTAAATTCTCTTCACCAGAATAATACCATGGATTAAACTCAATAATCGTTATTTCTCCATCTAATTCTTCACTGTCCTCTATTTTTCTATTCTGGCCACAACATATTATGTTACGTAATTTTGTTTCTTCCTTTCTCCTTTTTACTTTAAATCCACAAAATTGAATTTCATCGAATTTTTTACTATTCTCTCTATTAATATATTCTTTAACAAAATTCAAGATAGTGCTTTTACCAGATCCCCATTTACCAGATAGAGATATTACAAGGCAATCTTCGTTTTTCCACGAGAATATTTTATCAACTAAATGTTTTGAAAAATCTAAGCGGTCCAAATCATCATCATCTGTTGATTCAATTGCCTTATCTGAAAGATACATTTAGTCAAACCTTTATAAGATAATATTAATCAACGCTACTTATGTAAAATATTATAAATACTTATTCTAAAGAATCATCAAAAGATAGATGTACTAATAGAAACAGAATTGTATTATGTACAAGGAGTATTCAATTATTGAATATTGTTCGTGTTAGTATAGCATAACATGCTTTTCTATCCAATTACAATAACATACACCCTTCAGCTTCATTTACTGAATAGGACATATACCCACGCATCACCAAAAATAAAATCTCAGCCCACATCATCAAGACATGGGCCAATACTAAAATTTATTCCCTACATTGCTTCTAACAGAACTACAATTTGACTTCCGGAACTGGTCCCGAACTCTTGACCGATTCTGCCCCTGTTATCCTCTCATCTGCGCTTTTGAGGATGCTGGCAATCATTTCAGAATAGGACATATCTGCCAATGCTGACATCTTAGCCAGATGTCCGTCCCAGCACCATCCGGGATTGGGGTTTACTTCCAGCAGCTTTGGCTGGCCTGCTGAGTTCATTCTCCAGTCAAGACGCGTATAATCCCTGCACTCAAGCCTCTTGATCATTTTCAGGCTGCATTCCACAATGAACTCCTCCGTTTCCCTGGGAATGTCAGCAGCAATGGAACGGATCTTCCAGTATGGGGACTCAGGGATCCATTTTGCCTCATAGCCACACATTCTGGGTAACTCCGGAGGAAGTGCAGAATAGTCTTCCTCAATGATAGGCAAAACCGTATAGTTCTCAGAAGGATTTCCTATAATGCCTATACTCAGATCCTTACCGGTGAGAAACTCTTCAATAAGAATAGGCTTGTCATATCCCAAACCCTCTCGTATATCATAGATAGCCCTTACAACCTCATCACGGCTGTGACATACACTATGCTGATTAAGTCCGAAACTTGAATCACCAAAGTTAGGTTTCACTATCACCGGGAATTGCATGGGAACTTCGAACAAAACATCCTCTGCCTTAATTACAATTCCTTCAGACACCGGAACTCCGAGATCCTTGGCAATACCCCTTACCAGAGCTTTATCATAGCAGAAAGCAAGACATTGCGGTCCTGAACCTGTATAAGGTATATTCAGCATATCAAGTAGAGCAGGCACATGCAACTCTTTCAATGGATCGTTATTAAATCCTTCATCACAAAGATTGAATACAAAATCCACTTTTCCTTTAAGGCGTTGCAGGTCCTGTATAATGGTATCATGGTTGTCCAAAAACTTAAAGGAATATTCCTCTCTGTCTTTAAGAGCACCTTTTAGCTGATCGATGGTGTAAAGATCATCATCATCAAAAACACCACATGGCTTTAGAGAGTCCCTTTTGGAAGGATCACCAAATATCGCTACTACATCCTTTTGTATCGCATGGACCTTCTTTTTGTGCTCCGTCCATTCCTTGCGCAGCGTAGCTGTAATTATTATGCGCTTCTCCATCATGCCAAGGTCCTGGTTCCTCTTACTGTTAGATCCAATAGAGTTTACGACCTCAACATCACTGAAACCAGCCTTTTTTAAGAGTTCCTGAAGGGAGTCCTGAGTGTAAAGCCTTTCTGCATAGAACTGGTCCGCGATGACACCCTGTTTATCATTGACAATGACCTCTCTTGAGATCAATTTCTGACTATCGATTGACAGAGAACGTTCCCGGCACACAAAATTGTGCTTATCTATCCATTCCCATGATCTGGGCTGATAGTTTGTTTTCAAATAAGATCCGTCAGTCACATCCAATAGGATTCTTCCCCAGGGTTTGAGCACCCTTTTTACCTCGTTGAGTACTCTCAGGTCCTCTTCGGATGTCTCGAAATAACCAAAACTATTTCCCAGCAGGAACACGGCATCAAAATTATCAGTGGAGTAAGGAGTTTTACGGGCATCCCCTTCCTTAAACCGCAAGCTTAAGCCCTCTTTTTTTGCAGTGTTCTTCGCCCTTTGGATAAGATAATGCGATCTATCCAATCCCTCGACATTTTTGAAGCCTCTCCTTGCAATCTCCATAGAGTGTCTTCCCTGTCCGCAGCATAGATCCAAGACCTTGCTGTCCTGTGGCAGATTCAAAACGGAGAGGAACATATCAACCTCTTCCTTTGTGATCTCTGAATCCCCCACTACATCAGCATCTGTTTTCAGATAAAGGGAATTGAATATCTTTTTCCACCAATCGGGATTTACGTGTTCTTCAAGGCTGGATACTGGCCCAAGACTTTTAGGTTTTGGTGCATACTTTTTTTGAGGATCTGTCAAAGTATTTCTGTTCATCGATCTTGACCTTCAGCATTTGAAAATGGACTGGAATGTTCAAACCTAATTTAATGTAATTAATAGAATAAAAAAGACTTGCTACTTTATTGGGGAAAAATGCCTCATGAATATCACATATTTTAGAAGTTATGTTTCAAGTGTGTTTGCACATAGACATACTTTAGTTGATATTAACTTAATAGATAATAGTATTTTAAATAATATAAGCTGCATTTTTGACATATGATAAATTCGATGGTAAAAATAATCCAACGAATAAAAATAACTGAATCCGCAAAAAATGGACTGGAATCGATCAAAGGTGTCTGTAAAGTAATATCTCTAGATTCAAGAGACATACAGAAGATAAAGAAACTTGAAACTTTGGATGAACAAATGGGTTGCAAGATGATCGGGCGGAAATACAATGTTGGAATAAAGAAAGTACTGAGTTCTGATGTAGTGTTGTCCTTCATGGTTAACAAAGAATACGAATGGCCAGAAAGTACCATAAAGCTCTTCCACAAAGGAAAGATGATAGGTGAAGACACACAAGATCAAACTATCATACATAAGTTCAATGAATGCAATAATTCATTTGTCATGGGCAATATCATTTTCTATGATAAAGAAGCACTAAGAAAAAGCGATATAGATGATCCTATCTACATGATCGTCACAGAGCAGCCATGCCCGCAGTTAGATCCCCTTTGGGGCATATCTGGTGCTGTTATAGGCATACCTTCCAGCTATACTCACGATTATCTGCAATTAAAGATATCCGCAGATCAAAAGCAAATGCTGGGAAGTTTCTTGGTAGGGTTCAATATCGACAAAAGAACTCCTACTCCTTTTTTAATTGATGATGACCAGATAGACATGGATATAAAAGATAGGAAGTGCCAGCTTCCCCTCTAGTTCCCGTCAATCGGGCTGGCACTTCAGTTCATATTCATTGGGAAGGTCCAATCTTTATGGAGTACTCAAAGTTCTCTATGTTATGTGGCATTACTGACAGAGTCCACTGGCCTGCAGATGCCTGCACCGTATAAGTCTCAACATAATCTTGTGAGTAACTCTGATATTCCAAGGTATTCCCAGATGCCATGAGTACAGGGTAGGAAATACTGCCTACTGTAACTGAACCACCATACTGTACGCCTGCCTTAACTGCTTCAACTTCATTTCCTTGCGGATTTATGAGTTTCACTTTAAATGAAGGATCTGCACTGCTGCTTGAGGCATACATGTCATACATGTGTGATGTAAGTTCAATGGTAACTGTCCCATTATCATTTACCTTGAATGGAATCTCATAGGGCTTTTCTGGCTGTACTGCCACATGGAAGTTAAGGGACACCATACCTTCATACTCACGAATGCCCGGATCATCTATGTTCAAGTCTATGCTGCCTGAGAAGTCTCCTTTTGCATCAGCAGGTACTTCCAACTTGACCTTGACCACAGCAGTTTCTCCTGGCTTTATGCTTGAAGGACCTGTAATTGTGATAGCATCACTTCCAAAGGCCTGTCCAGATCCACCGTAATATGGAATAGATGAAGCAGAGTCTGTTGAAACTGAAGCTTTTTCAGCAACCATTGGGTAGTACATGTTTTCCACGAGCTTTGGATCAATAGTTATTTCGGAGTTACCAGTATTCTTGAGCATTATCTCATAGTTGTATACCTTGCCAGTTTCCACTCTGTCGTATATGTATGTTGTGAGAATCTGCACCTGTGGAGGAGTCCAGACATCTACGTTCAATTGCACAGTACCCGGAAATCCCTGATACAGGATATCGCCTTCAGATATATTTTCCATAAAGGCCAATGTTGTAGCATAGTTCCCGATTTCTGCATCCTTTGGGATAGAGACATTAACAACAAACTCTGCCTTTTGCCCGGCCTCAATGGTTAGCTCTGAAGGAGTTATTGTGACCCAGCTTTCGTCCATGTAACTATATGTGTATGGAGTAACAACCATTGTGGGGTGAAGTGTGACCGCAACATCTTCCTTGTTTGTTACAGTTACTGTGAAGTTACCACTGTTTCCAGGTTGCAACATCAAGTAATAGTAGCTTGGATCTACGCTTATTGTATTCATTTCAGTGGTTGTTCCAGCATTAGAGACCACACCACCTACTGTTGAAGATATGACTTTATTTGAAATCCCCACCGCAGGCTCGGAAGCTACCGCATCACCTGCAAATGCTGTAGTTCCGGCCATGTAGACAAGAAGCACAGCAAGTAATCCATACATTATGAATTGTGTTCTGTTCATAAATTTCACCCTTTTGAACTGACAATACATAATATGGACATGCACATATTAAAGAACTTCTTAAACTTCAAAGAAATCCGTAGTTATCGGCGAATAAATAGAGCACTTGATGAGATAAAATTAGAGAAAAAGACAATTAATCATCTTTTTCATCGCCAATCCGGCTAACTGTACTTCCTTTACTCAACAGAAGGTTATAAGCATCTTTGTCCTTATTATAGTTCACAAGGACGTTGTAGATCTCCAATACTTCCCCGTACTTTGCTCTTTTAATGAGACTATTGTCCTCGGTAACATTATGCCAGGGAAGAATCGCATATACCGCTTTCTTGGAGGTGCCATCGCACACCTTGTAGAGACTGTATTTTTCATCCCCTAGGTCAGCGGACATAAGGGAACACACTACATTAATGCGTTTATCTTTGTGTGTACCCATTTTAGAGAAACGGGCGAACTTCGCCTTGTGGGGGACTTTATAGCACTCTTTAGTGAGACCATCTTTTCTCACAATAAAATAGGAATACTTAATGTCTGTATTGATATATCGATATGGTTCATCACACTCTGAGAGCTTTCGCATTAGCAGTGTGGGAGTTATATCCTGCTTTTGTTCAAAACTCCAGCACCCTTCAAGGCTGCAGCCTCCACCCCACATAAAGGAACATGGAGCATATATCCCAAGACCTGCATTTTTAAGTTCAATACTCAGCTTGCGCATCTCTACTGAATTCACCCTATCAGCAGGCTCTATTACCAATATACTTCCATCAGATGCAAGCCTTTGTGCTAATGTGGTTACAATAGCAGCTTTTTGCTCAGTGGTAATATCTTTGATCTCATTGAGCACATTAGAGAACACCATAAGGTCAATATCCTCAGGCAGGCTCTCTGGTTTTATTTTACTCACATCTGATCTTATTGGCTCATGCAAATTAATGGAATCTGGTGCATATTGCGGAACGATTGAATTGAAAGCTTCGATATTCTCATCGTACAGCTCTATGCAATAGATATCAGCCTTGTGACCTTCCAGCCTTCTATAGAAGTCAGCGATAGCCAGAGGCACTGTGCCCGGACCTGTTCCCACGTCAAGGACCTTCATCCGTGTTTTAAGTATCCCGGTCTGGGCCATGCTGTAGAGTATGTGCTGGAACTGCACAAAATAAACGGGAAATTGATAAGCAAGGTATCCGAGCACATTGTATCCCTTTTCATAGGAGATATTTCGAGAACCACCTTCATTCCAGTATGCGTTCTTTTGACTCACAACTGCCTTTCTGATCCTGTCAAGGACAAGTGGATCATCCCATTTCTTTGCGGTCTTCTTGCTGATGTATTGTTCTATGATCGTCTGCAGTTTTGCCGATACCACTGCCGACCTGAAGAAAAACTCACTTTTCTTTACCTCTTCTTCGGTAAGTTCCATTACCGTTGCAGGAGGAGAAAGCCTTATCCTGAAATCAGTACCTTCGGGACTGACATCAATACCTAGCTCGTATAGAAATGGTCTGACCGTGCTGTAGATCTGTTCAACGGACATATCATATGTAATGTAATTCTTTATCTCCGACAGCATGAACTCGGGCTTCATGTGGGAGACGTACTTTAGAGTAGAAATTATTTCCTTTTCACTATCCTTCATTGATAGGAAGGATGCTGGGAAGGCTCATAAATGTACTGATTCCAGAAAATTAAATCAAATACAAATGATTGTTATTTTTATAAATCTAAATAAAGAGATATAGGATCTGGCAAAGACCAATGGGATATTTTATTGTGGCATAGCACTTGATACTTAAAAGATTCAACTTTTCTTGATACTTTTTAAAAAATCCAACCATCTACGTATTTCTTCAGTCCTCTGTGTTGAAAAAATATCATGGAACTCTTTCTGTTTTTGTATGGAAATTCCATCTTCAATTTCCCTCAAGTCCATTATTGCACGTAATAATCCTGCTGTTTCATTTGCAAGATCAGTGGCCTCTTTTACAGTCAATTCTTTTGTCTGCAACTCAAGCTCTTTTGCCCGTACTATATTCCTTAGTAAATCAATACCCATTTCTATTTGCTTTTTTTCATCTTCGGATATAGTTTCCTGATTGATTAAATCCCAGATTCTTTCGTGCAATTTACACTTTTTACCGTTTATCTCCACAAAATAGGGTATCTTTTCCCCTACCCAAAAAAGTCGGGTATGCAATTCAGCAAGAAGCTGCTTTCTCTCCCATTCAGTGATTAAACGATCACTGTTACTGCTACCCATAATAAAATCCAGATGAGAAAAAAATTGTCAATTTCAGTATTATAGAGGCCTGGATGCATTCCATTCGATCTCAATAAAGTGCCTGAAAACTGAAACCTGTTCCTTTCCATTATACCATGTGGCAGTGACGTTTGGAGGATTTACCTCATCCTTTACAGTAATTACGAGGAGCTCCTGATCATCGATCACAATAATTCCTCCCTTCAAAGGATGAGCACTGTCTTCCGCAGGATAGACCCTTATCTCTGTACCAAGAATTGGTTTTTCCCCTTTCATATGATCAATTCTTGCCTGATACTCACTGATAGTAATTTTTACCTTCAAACCCTCATCTATCTTTTCCCGAAGTTTTTTAGTGATGACTTCCATTATTGGATAAGATTCTGTAGCCTTGTCCAAAGAAGGATATGTTGATGCAAGTATAATCTCTTTTTTGGCCAAATCAAGCATCTGGACAATCTTATCGGTAACGTTCTTTACACCACTTATATTCCAGACCCCATCTTCTTCTACTGAGGCATCGGGTACATGATAGATCTTCTCAAGCTGCTCCAGAGATATTTCGACAGCATTTTCATAATTGACTTTGAGCTTGTCAATAATCTGGTAAGGGGCTAGTGCTTTATAACGCATAGGTTTGGTATTTTGAGTCTCTATCACCCCTTTGTCCCTAAGTTTGATGAGCACGCCATACACGGCGGAGCGGGGGATACCCGATAATGCGTGGATATCCGCCACATTCCCGCTTCCATACCGTGTAAGTGCAATGAGCACTTTGGCTTCGTAGGAAGTAAGACCTAGTTGTTGAAGAGATTCTATCAGTTTGTTCATCATGCTACTTTAGTACCATTTAGCTATTTTTCTTTTTCTTTTTTGATATAAGATATACAGGCGTACCTATTATGCCCACAAGAATTATTGCTCCAACTGCAACAGATGCACTCATTTTTTCAGCAGCACCAACATTTACAGGTATTTTCAGGTTATCCGAATACTGGCTATTATCATGGATATCTTTATACTTTACCTCACTGCTTATTGAATAGTTCTTGATAGTAGCATCAGCAGCCACATTTACATCAAATGTTGCTGTCTTTGACTCACCTGGATTCATATCTCCCAGATATGACTGATCATCTGTTGTTGTAAATGGATCAACAACGCTTATTCTTGCAATACATTCACGTGCTACCTCTTCTCCAGTATTGGTATATGTTACATTGATGGTCTTTTCATCACCTGCTTTAAGATCAGACTCAACATTTGAAACCTTGAAATATGGTTCTTCTTCAACAACTATGTGAAGTATCATTGACTGATTCATATCCTCATACCAATAGTATGTATCACCATAGGGAGGAGTCACTGCAGAATCTCTCTGAGATCTGTAGGATATATTAAGCCTAAGATCATAAGTACCAGCTTTTGCATTGTCGTATATTTCTATAGGGAATTTGGCAGGGGTTGAAAGGGACTTCCCAGCACTCAATGAGCCTAAGAGAAGAGTATCATCTTTGATATCTATAGGAGCATTGGGATCAACAAGTGAAAGTGTTGCGGTCATCGAATCCGCTGTCGTAATGGCTCTGTCAGATGCTAGTTCACTCACCATATATGTACGGGTAAGTGTTTCACCATACTCCTCAAGATCATCATCTATGTTATCTTCATTGGCTTCGAATCCAGTTATCTTTCCATCATTCAGTATATTTACATAAAGAGTAGCTTCGTCTCCTCTTTCGAATACATCATCACATGCAAGGTTTGCCACTAAATGAGGAGATCCATAGACGTCGTAATAATCGCTTGCAATTTCACTGACAACATCCTCATCTACACTTGCCGATGCAATCGAAACACAACTAAGCAATAAGATCGCTATCGCAAGCACGTTCATATTTTTCAGGGATATCATATACTCACCTTATTAGTTTCTATGTATTGTTCTGATGTTTTGCGTCTTAATCTCCATTTGTCCAAGTTAACCATAATAGGTGGAAGGACAACGATTGTGCTGAACAACGAAAAAGCTACGGCTATTACCGTAACAATTCCGAAATCACGTAACATTGGGAACGAGGATATTACAAGGGCTGAAAAACCAAATATTACAGTAAATCCTGATGCAAGAATAGCTGGTCCTATTTTTTGTGCAGCTGTTTCCATAGCATCAGATGGTTGCAAGCCCCTTTCACGTTCCTCGAAATAACGTTCCAGCATAAGTATAGTAAATTCTGCTCCAATTCCTATGGCAAGAGCACCGAGTGTAGCTGTAAGTGGATTGTATTTCATGCCAAGCACATACATAACACCACCAATCCATCCGGTAACCATTACAATAGGCAGTATTGTAGCCAGGGATTTCAACCAATCTTTGTAGATCAATAACATACCCACAAAGATAATTGCCATTCCTAGGTAGCCCATTTCAGTTCGGCCTGAAGTAAGAGCACCTATAATTGAATTCTGCATGAATGTGCTGCCTGTAACTGTTACAGATACACCAGGGGGTGGAGCATACCACTTTAGGTCATTTTCAACTGCATCGATGATACTAGAGGTCTGTTTTGAACTGAGGTCGCTCTCAAGATTCAGATTGAGGACACCAAGGTTTCCTCCTTCGATGTATTGGTCAGTAACTACTGAAGACATGCTGTCAGTAATTGTAACAATCGTATCCCTGTCAGAGGGTATAGATCCATAGCTGGAGTTGATCAATGAACCCATGCTGCTTGACCCTGCTATCTGGCTATGGCTTTCTTCTTCCAGTTTACCAAAATCGAACATCCATTGCAACAGATCCGGGTCCATTATATCATCGGCTCTGATGATTACATTTAGTTCATCACTGCCTCCCATGACTCTGTTAAGTTTGTTCAGGTCTTGTAATGCCTGCATGTCCTGAGGTACAAAATCGGCTGTATCTGTCTGTACTCCCACACGCTCATCTGCATATAGTCCTGCAATTGCAAGAAGAGTTGCAAGTGTAATAACAATTGCATAGTGTTTTGTAGTTAGCATTGAAACTTTTGACAGGAACTTGCCCAGAGAAGAAGGCTTTTGTTCAGTTTTCTTTGAAACAGCCATTTCTCCGTTTTGCTTCTTTTTCATTTCCTTTTCCAGTGATCTTCTATCGAGACGATATAATAATGACACAAGCACAAACATCGAAACAAGATAGCACAGAATAACTCCTACAAGACTCATCTTTCCAAAATCCTGTATCATAGGAACAGGGGAAATGAAAAGAGCAACAAATCCCAGACATGTTGCCACAACAGCTGTAGCGACTGCGGGACCTGTGTGCTTAATAGTATCAATTATAGCATCTTCAGCAGATTCTCCTTTTGCAAGCTCCTCCTCAATACGGTTTTGGAACTGAATGGCATAATCTGCCCCCAATCCGATAAGAATGGGAAATACTGCCATTGATGCCATTGTCATTGGAATACTGAGGAAGCCCATTGCACCAAAGGTAAAGATCAGGCCTATAAGAATAACAGGTATTGGAAGCAAGCACCATCTGACATGACTAAAGACAATGAGCAGCCCTATAATCATCAGAATGAAAGCAAGGACTAGCATGGTTGAAAGACTTGAACTCATTTCCTCTGACATAGCTATTGAGAATGCAGGATCACCGGTCGCTATCGCAGTGGTACCAGCAGGAAAATCAACTAATGTTATAGTCTTTTCCACCTCTCCAAGAAGCCTTTTCTTATTATCTTCACTAATACTTCCAGGCATCTGGACCATAACGAGGGTATGCGTGGTATCTGGCATGAACGTATCAACATAAGAAGAAGGCAAATAGTTGATGAGCGTTAGAATGGTGTTATCATCTGGTATTTCCTCACGGCCTGTTGCAGAAGAGGCTGCACTTTTGACGAGTGAAGCCATACTGAGAACATTTTCAACATCCTTGTCTTCCGCGATAATCGTGTCAAACTTGTCTATTGCCTCCAGAACATCGGATTGCCGCACGTCATCGGAATCCACAAGTACAACTATAACTTCACTGCCAAAATTTTGTTTATACAGATGATCATAGTTCTGGTAAGTTTCAGAGCCTTTTTTTACAAAGGTATCTGTCCCACTCTTGTTTTCTATGAGGCCAGCACCCTGCAACGATACAAGCATCAAGATAATCGCGATCAAAATTATTGTTTTGGGCCGCTTTTCTATAAATGCCCCAATTTTCTCAAAGATTTGTTTCACAGACATGCTAAGCAGTCAGTATTACATTACTAACAGGATATATACTTTGCTATTAACAGTATTTTATTAATATATTGTGATAATGATAGAAGTTACTAGCTAATTGGAACAGAGGGCTCACACAAATAAGTGCCTGTAGAGATAAACAAGTGCCAAAGTGGGATATATTGGCCCGGAATAATTCTGTGTTTCTGCCCTGACATCCTTATATGCTCACAAAGCATTACCTGTACCATGGCAAGCTACAAGGTAATGGTGAAGGATGTTATTAGAAAGGCGGACGTCCTGCTTGAAGTGGTAGATGCCCGGTTTCCAGATGAAACCAGGAACAGCGAAGTAGAAGCTGAAATAGTATATGCCAAAAAACCTTTTATTATAGTTATGAGCAAATGCGATCTTGTATCACAGGAGAACCTTGAGAAAACAAAATCCCGCTTGTCGAAGATTGCACCTACAGTATTCATATCCAGCAAAGAGAGATTCGGAACAACTATGCTCAGGCACAAGATTCTTGAACTTGCCAATATAAAGGACCGGGATATACTTGTAGGC
Source organism: uncultured Methanomethylovorans sp. (assembly GCF_963678545.1). Taxonomy (NCBI): domain Archaea; kingdom Methanobacteriati; phylum Methanobacteriota; class Methanomicrobia; order Methanosarcinales; family Methanosarcinaceae; genus Methanomethylovorans; species uncultured Methanomethylovorans sp. Next base: position 905,602 of record NZ_OY782870.1, on the reverse strand, counting down.
AGCCTCGGGTACCCTAACACTGGAAAATCGTCGGTTATCAATGGTGTGGTGGGACGCCACAGGACCAGCACTTCTTCTATCTCAGGACACACAAAAGGTGTGCAGCTTGTGAACGCAGGCTCGCGAATCAAGTTCATCGATACACCCGGAGTGATACCTTTTGATGAGCATGACGAATATATGCAGGGTATGCTTGGCATAAAGGATGCAACCCATCTCAAAGACCCTATAGGAGTAGCTTTAAAGGTCATCGAAAAAATGTGTGCAGAGAACAAATCCGCTCTGGAAGCCTTCTACAAGGTGACCATCGAGAACCAGGACTCCTACGATGTGCTTGAACTCATTGGAAGACAAACCAACTGCCTGAAAAAGAAAGGCGAAATAGACGATACACGGGTAGGCATACGCATCGTGAACGATTGGCAGCGAGGATTGCTGTTAGTGTAGGCGTGGAAATGAGAAGTTGTGTTCATTTCATAGGGAAGTGCATGACAATTATTCATATTCCATGCGAAACAAGACATTTTTTTACTTATTTAGATGATATTTTAGGTTACAATATACATTTGAGCCCAAATTTTCCTATTAAAGTTCTCCATTAGTTGAACTAAAATTATACCAGGGCACCATAAGTATATTTGTAAACTCTCCCCCCACCCTTCTCAAAACTAAATCCTAAAAATATACACAAGAAAAGTTTATCTGCAATGTATCGTAAGGCATATTTGATCTACAGTGTAGAGGGGATAATATCAGAAAGGAACTGAGATGGATACTGATAACTTTTATTCTGTTTGTGCTGCTTGGTGTCCTACTTCAAGAGCCGGCCAAACGCTCGGTGAATTCTACAAATCAAACTTATGGAAATATAACAAATACTACACCGCAGAATGTCACCCCTGGAAATATATCAAATTACACTGTAAATCACAACACCTCTGAAAACCAATATATTTCACCTGAAAAATCACCATCAAGTACTCAAAAAAGCAATCTTACAGTTCACTTCATAGATGTTGGCCAGGAAGATTCGATACTGGTTGAATACGCTAATGAAACAATACTTATCGATTCTGGCAAAAGTGACAAAACTGCCAATGTATCAGCATTCCTCAGGGAACAAGGAGTTTCCAGCCTTGATTTTGTGATTTGGACCAATCCACGTGCAGACCACATTGACAGTATAATGGAGATACTGAACGAATACCCTGTGAAAGAGTTCGTAGACTCAGGATACTTGTACACGAATAAAACCTATGAAACTCTGCTCAGTATCATTGAAAATAAGAGCATTCAATACCATTCAGCAAAACGCGGAGAAGCACTTAACTTTGCTTCTGATATACAGGTACAGGTATTAAACCCACCAAAAAAACTATTTGAAGACACAAATGAGAACTCTGTAATACTTAGGCTTGTTGACAATAACGTATCATTCCTTCTCATGGGGAATGCTGGCCTTGAAGCAGAAGAAAGTATCATGTACGAAGGATATTACGTGGAGTCCGATATCCTTAAAGTAGGGCGCCATGCAAACAGTTCAGGAAAGGAATTCATAGAAGAGGTTAATCCCGATATAAGTATTATCGAAGCAAGATCAGATAACGAGTATGTATATCCAAACTCAGAGACACTGCAAAGACTGCAGAACACATCTACAGTTTACAGAACTGACCTTTATGGCACTATAACAGTCACAACCAATGGTTTAACCTACGCAGTGACCACTGAAAAGAATCCTCTTGAACAGGACAGAACGAATACGACTGTTTCTTACCCTTCCATTAAAGTGAGAGAAAATTCAAAATAACTGCCTGCATCAGTTATGAAATATGACAGTAATGGAAATTGATATTACAAAGGATGGGCAGGAAAACGAACCGGCAAAAACAAAAGTATTACCTCTTCTGAATAAGCTCAAAAAGAAGAATTGAGGATTGGCTTCTAGTTAAGATAATGTACACACCAAAAACTGAAATGTGATACAAATTCGTTATTATTTTATTCCACCTTGAATTTTTGGATAGTTTCCTTTTATTCGCATGCAACTTATTTGTGAGTCTTTTATTTATGCGGCCGATCTCGGCGATGGAGATGAGCAGTTTTACAGTTATGATCTTCTGGCAAGCGGTGCTTCAGACAGAAAGATCCTCCGCAAAAGTGGCACTTATAAGGAATTCTCAAGCACTTCATGCCAAGTATTACCCCATGACAATAATCACATTTCATGTTACCGTACATTAATGTAGAACAATGTTTTAAAAATCAATGGAGAAGACACTGAAATAAGAAAAGATGAAAACCAGTTCAGATTTAAAGAGGGGAGGGAGGGTGGTACTTAAATAGAGATATACTGAACTGGTAATCTTAATAAAACAAAAGGCATATAAATTGTTTTTTATTTCGTTCCGGCTTTAACGAAGTAAAACATCCAAAGTGAACATCGAATAATACTCAGATTATTCAAAGTAATACTGCGCAAAAGAAATATTTCAGATAATGAAAACTCGGTTTTTAACAGAACAAAGAAACAAACAAAAAGCCTCTTATTAGCAATTAAGTTTATTCTTTAAACTTCTCAAATAACATATAAATAGCTGAACATGTGAGAATCTGTAATGGGAGTCAAAGTATGGGTGGGGATCCATAATGCAATCCATTATAGACGATAGGACTTCTGCCTCAAAGGAGAAGACGGAAAGACGTTACGATATTGATTGGATACGCATTTTCGGAATGGCAACTATCTTTTTTTATCACTGTGGCAGATTTTTCAATCTTGACGACTGGCATGTGAAAAACAACGCTCTTTCACCTGCTATTACAATAATACTGGCAGTCTTAGGAATATGGATGATGCCCTTGTTCTTTATGATCTCTGCAATGTCATCTTACTATTCACTCACCAAGAGATCTCCACAGCAATACATACTGGAGAGATTTAAAAGGCTTGTAATACCCCTAATATTTGGTACTTTAGTAATCATAGTGCCTGTACAGGTCTATATTGAACGTGTATCACACGGCCAGTTTAGTGGTTCTTTCATTGATTTTTACCCTCACTACTTTGATGGACCCTATGCGTTCGGGGGTAATTTTGCATGGATGGGATTGCATTTATGGTATTTGGAGTTTCTTTTCATATTTTCCATGCTGACTCTTCCATTGTTCGTGATTGGAATTCAGAAAAAAAGCTCCAGTACAGTTTCTCATGTATTTTCCTTTTTAACAAAACCAGGAGCTATTTTCCTGTTGGCAATACCCCTCATCCTTGTGGAGATGTTTGTAGGCCAATACCGAGATAATATCATAGGGCTGCAAGATTTTGGAGGCTGGAGCCTGCTGACCTATCTTGTCTTCTTTATCACGGGATTTTTCCTGTCACTTGATCCAAAATTCAAGGATACAATTGAGAAACACAGAGTACCAGCCTTACTTATCGCCACTGGAATCACCTTGCTGGGAATCGTGAGTAATCTGTACGAATTTGAATCGGTTGGCAAATATCAAGACATATTAACTGCAGCTACTTCCTGGTGCTACCTTCTGGCAATATTTGGTTTTGGCACCAAATACTTGACTTCTAATAATGCCATCCTCAAATATGCCAATGAAGCTGTTCTTCCATTTTATATACTTCACCAGACTGTAATTGTAATCATTGGATTCTGGATAAGGTATTGGGAGATTGGAGTGACAACAAAGTACATAGTGCTGAGTTCAACTTCATTAATAACAATAATGCTGTTATATGAATTCCTGATAAGGAGAATTAAGGTGATGCGTTTCTTTTTTGGAATGAAATGAGAAAAGGATTACAGTGACTCAGGTGCATGGACATAATTAGACATATAATTCTGTATAAGCTGTATATTCAACCAAATCTTAAACGAATTCAGAATTATAAAGAGTAATTATATATATTTTCATTGTATAATTATCCTTTTAATCCAGGGACCATATTATGACAAGTGAGGGAATGGACAATCATCACTTGACTAGCATATCCCATAAAGAATTGTGGCAATACCACAGGGAAAACATCTCAGTAAACACCACCTGGAAAAATCGAGGAGAGATATAAATGGGCTTATTCGATAAAGTAAGAGGAATTAAAGAAGCAGAGCAAACAAAACTGAACAAAGAAGAAGCATTTGCTGCAGTTTCTTTGGCTGCTGTAGCGGCAGACGGAGAGATAACCGAAGATGAAGCAAGAGGACTCTTCACATCGTTACTTAGAATGAAATTATATGAACAATTCAATGACAAACAAATGTCAGCTATGTTCAAAAAGCTGGTTGGCATAATAAAAAATCAGGGTGTTGAAGCTTTAGTTACATCCTCAAAGGAAGTCCTTCCAGTTGAGCTGAGAGAGACAGCATTTGCAGTTGCAACTGACCTTACATTGGCAGATGGCGTTCTTGCCAAAGGAGAAAAAGACATTCTAACCAAAATACAGGAATCTTTAGGTATCCCTGAGGACAAAGCAGCTAACATCATTGAAGTTATGTTGATCAAAAACAGAGGCTGAAAAAAGCAATTATTTTTTAGATTCCATAAATAGGACAGGCTTAGGCCTGTCAAAACACTTCCTTCCAAAATTAGTCATAGTGATTAATTGTACTTTTTTACTATGAGATCATCCTATTCGGAAACTTCTCATTGAGATGGAACCATACTGGAAACCTTCGTGCACAAACTCAAGAGGATCATCCGTTTCCTGCAAGGCTATTGCGTATATCATGGGCAGATAATGGTCAAGAGTAGGTACTGCAAAAGGTGCTGTTCGTCCCATGTTCCGGTAATCAATAAGGTTTCTGTGATTTCCCGAAAGCATATTAGATTTTACTTTTTCATCAAATTCAACAGCCCAGTCAAAAGGTTTGGCATCGATATTACTGAAATCAATCATTCCCAGATTGTGCACTATATTGCCGCTTCCAATGATCAGAACACCCTTTCTGCGCAATTTTCCAAGCTCTGATGCCAAATCATAATGATACTTGACCGTTTTAGAATTCCATTCGTTAAATGAGTAATCGAGGCTCATCTCAAAAATAGGGATGTCAGCTTGCGGGTACATGTGTTTTAAAACAGCCCATGAAGCATGGTCTAAACCCCAGTCATTGTTACATTTAACCTGTACACTACGTACAAGTTCACTTGTGAATTCTGCAACTTCAGGTGAGCCCGAACTTGGGTATTTGACCTGATACAACTCACGAGGAAAACCATAGAAGTCGTAAATCAATCTTGGATTTTCATTGCATGTGACATATGTCCCATTTGTTAGCCAGTGTGCGGAAACCACCATTATGGCCTTAGGCTTCGGCAGCTCCTTCCCAAGACGCACCAGGCTTTCTGTATAGCTGTTATTTAAAACTATATTTAAGAGCGAACCATGCCCTATGAAGAGCACTGGCATTTTGTCAGTTTCAGGCAGTTCTTGATAGATTTCCCCTTGCATCATCACCCATCCAGAAAGAGAAAAGGAGTCAGTAATAGGTTTTTTGGTCACACAGGCTCATCTTGCACCTGAAGTAGCGTCTGAAGCATATATCTCCTTCACTCTTCCGACATGGCCGTCTTGCAGTTGCACCTTTATCCCATGTGGATGAAATGAGGAATTGGTTAAGATCCTTTTCACAACACCATTTGTGATTTTTCCGCTGCCCTGATCTTGCTTCAGAACAATTCCTACGTTCAAACCTATCTTAATATTTCCTCTGGTGTTGCCTGCGTTCATGGCAAAGATAAATTCTTCATCATATAAGCATGTTCGTTCATAAAATTGCCCTGCTACATGGATAGAACTTATGTAAATAGGAATAACTTAGGAATGAATTGAAATAGAAAATGTCTGCTCTCTTTATTTTATGTAGACATCACATGGAAATATATATTTAGGAGCGAGCAATATATTGATAGCAACATGTTTATATAACATATGAGTGTTTATATAAGTAGAGTTCGAATGTTTGTCGATTTAATAAAAGGATTATCTCATTCTTGTGTTCTTCTTTTAGTTAATTGATTTAACAACAAAGAGTTGGTCGTATCAAAAAGTGGAGATCTGATCTAAATCAGATCGAACCTGTCATGCGAAAATTCTCGATCTCAGCTTTTGCTGAGGCGAACTACCTAAACAAAGGAAATTAAATATGAGATTCGATAGTAGAGGCGGAAGCGGTAGAAGTGGTGGAAGCGGTGGCTTCAGACCAAGTGGTCCAAGAGAAATGCATAAAGCAACTTGCTCAGACTGTAAGCAGGAAACTGAAGTACCTTTCGTGCCATCCGGTGACAGGCCAGTATACTGCAGAGAATGCTACCAGAAGCATAGACCAGCTAGATATTAGATCTGTAGCTAACAGATTCCTAATTCTATAATTTTACAAAAGGCAGATTTATTAACATATTTCTGCCCGATAATTTTTTTGGATGGTTTTTTCTTATATATAGAGTATTGCTTAAAGGAATTTGTGAAGAGAAATAGAGGGAGATAGATATGTCAAGTGAAAGTGTAATATGCCCAGATTGTGGAACTCAAACTTTCGCAACTGTGCCTTTAGGACAGCAGATCATTTGTGTTTCGCTGAAACTAGGAAGTCCGACTAATTTTGGAGCAACATACAAATCTGCATCCAGATGTACTAGTTGCAAGAAAAGTTTTACTTGCTATACCAATAACAAGCATCATAAACTCAAAAACGTGATTTAAAGATTCTCATTTTACATTTGAATGTGTGATATTTTGCCCTTCTTCTTAGGTAATTGCTATAAAGAAGATTTATCCAGTGTACTGGAAATCCTTTTCTAAGCTATCTGAGTCACGCAATCTTTTTAATGAACCTTCAGCTTCTCTGTTCTATGTTAGAAGGAAAGAAAGGACATCTAGCCATACTTCTTGGCTGTGTGCTATACGGAACCACCGGAATATTCCTGGCCCACATACATGGAATGTCTATCCCTTCAATGATATTCTACAGGCTGTTTTTTGGCGTTTTACTTATACTTCTTGTAATCATTGTTACTGGAAATCTATCACAAATCAAGCTTCGGAATAAGAAGAAACTGCTTGCATTGCAAGGTATTCTTACAGTTGTAAACATGTTATTCTATTTCTATTGCGTCAAAACTACATGTTTTTCCATTGCCATATTACTTGAGTACACATCACCAATCTACGTAATGATTACCTCACCTTTCATATTGAAAGAAAAGATTACAAAGGAAAGTATATATTCAATGGTCATAGCCATTGCAGGTGTGATCCTTGTAATACAACCTGAAGGTGGATTTTCGGGATTTAAAACAGACCCAGTATATTTGACAGGCATTCTTTCAGGCATGGTATCAGGTATCCTTGCAGCCTCCCTGATAATGAACATCCGACTTATGAAAGATGAATACCCAGAGATGGGAATTGCTTTTTGGTCCATGGGACTTAGCTGCTTGCTTATGACCCCATTTGCTTTCGGTACTCCTTGGGGCATATTCATCGAAAATATAAGTGTACTCGCCTCATTTGGAGCGGTTTCAATAGGAATGGGAGCATTTCTAACGATCATAGGATTCTCCCACGTGGAAGCACAAACAGGCTCCTTGCTTTCATTAATAGAGCCGGTGAGCGGTGTTCTATTTGATGTCACATTACTGGGAGTCAAACTTGGAATAAATGTATTCATAGGCTGCATTCTGGTCCTGGTAGCTGCATTCCTTGTGAGCATAAAAACTCAAACAACGGAAGAGAAATAAGGTAACATCTCCGATGAAACGGCTTGAGACTTTTATGTGTTCCCCATACCCTATTTTGTGTTCTAGCCATAAGTTGAAATACTTGAACTTACAAATAAGTAAAAATATAATATTGGTGTATTAGAATGTCAAAAAATGGAAACATACTTGCAATAATAGGACCTCTTAATAAACCAAAATTTATGGGCCTTGCCAACGATAGCTTCACACTTGTAGTCACAAAAGACCAGAGCATTTTTGCTAAACTAACATCAGAGATCATGAAGAAAGTGGCAGAAGAAGCAAAACAGAAGGCTAAAAAGGAAGGCAAAGGTTTTTTTGGTCAATGGGAAAGCCAGATATCCAGAGGAATGAACTACTCACAGAGATATTTAAGCATGGAGCCTGAAGAGATACTGAAAGAAAATTCTGAAAATTTTTCCATCCCAAATTCCAGCATTAATTATGTCGAAGTTAAGTACAAGGACAATAATGACGATGATGCAGCTGGCAGGCCAGAATGGACGATAAACATTCACGCCCACCCACATAAGTTGAGCTTCAAATGCAATAACAACCCAAAAGAGGAATTAAAAAACGCATATGGAGAAATCTAATAACTGAGTATCAGATGAAACTTCATTTAAGTTCACATCTGAACTCTTTTCCTGATTTGTTTATTAAGTAATAGGTCCCTGCCAGAACAAATACCTGCTTATTCCATATTTGGAACTCCAAAAATGGACAACCAGACACATAAATATCTTATTTCAATTTAGCAGCTTCTGGGAAATCTGTTCAGATGGAGAAAAATTCCCATAGCTACAATGGAACAAATAACTGCAAAGACCATAGTTTCCCGAAAACCAAAGAATTCAAGAACCACACCGCCTAAAAGAGCTCCTACAATGTTAGCAGCAGATATAATAGAACTCAATATACCTGTAGAACTAGCTTTTTCAATTGTACGCTCTACCAATAACTGATTTGCACCTACGTACATGAAGGACCAGCCGAAGGCTACAAGGAACATACCAGGAATAATAAAATAGTAGTTAGATGCAAAGAAATAACTGCCAAAAGCAAGAGCTGATGTTATGAAACCCCATTTCATCAACCATTCATTGTTGAAATTGTCCAATCTGCGCATGATAAGGAATTGAATCATGGGGTTAACAGCATAAATGATACCAATCCAGAAATTAGAAGCACCCAGTGAGGACATGTACAAAGGCATGATGGTCCATACTGAAACTGCACCTACATGCCTGATGAACACAGACAAATAAGTATCGAGATTTTCCCTGAATAACCCCAGGGAGAAATAACTCATATGAATTGAAGGCTTTTCTACTTCTATAAGTCCTAATGCAACAAGGAATGCAATACAGAATAAAAGTGAAGACAATATGAAAAGGTACTCTATATTCCCTATAAATCCTGCAAGTATGTAGCCTACCATCCATCCAAGTGCACCGAATGAACTGAACTTACCTATGCTTCCTTTATTGTAATAGACACTAACAATAAGTGCAGCGGGATATATACCCACACTGAAACCCACCATTGCACGAATCATAGCAAGTGATGAAGCATTATAAGCAAATATCTGCATAAAAAAAGAAACTGCAGAAACTGCAAGACCTGCCAGGATAATCGGACGCATTCGATTAATGTCAGCTGCTTTACCAAAAATAAAAGAGGAAATGAAAGAAGCTGAACCATAGAAAGCACTTATAAGGCCAACCTCGAGATAGGAAGCCCCCAGAGAAGCTGCAAAAACAGGTATAAAAATACCTGACATCATTAAAGAAGAATTGGATAGAAATTGGATCAGATTCAATCTCATTGTTCATCGAGTCCAGAATAAATTTTCAGAATAATAATTAAACTATATCTAGTTATTGAATTCAGTAAGCTACCTGAGGATTTCGTCAAATACAGAATTTTGTAATTGATTGAAAATGATGAAAATAATCAGGTTATATGAATACTATATTTTACCTCAAAAAAAATGTTAGTTAAAAACTCACCTTAGGAGCTGTTTTTTCCTCTTCTGGGATTTCTAATAATTCCTTCTTTTCAAAGTGAAACATACCTGCAATTATATTGTTAGGTATCTGCTGAATGGAAATATTGTATTTCATGACAGTATCATTGTAGAACTGCCTGCTATAAGCGATTTTATCTTCAGTTTGCGAGAGTTCCTGCTGCAACTGCTTGAAATTCTCATTCGCCTTAAGTTCAGGATATGCTTCTGCAATAGCAAATAAGGACTTCAATGCACCTGAAAGCATGTTGGAAGCCTTTGCGGTTTCGCCGACAGTTGATGCAGACATCCATGCAGATCTAGCTTTAGTGACATCTTCAAAGACTGACTGTTCATGCTTTGCATAACCTTTCACTGTTTCCACAATATTAGGTATCAGATCGAACCTGCGCTTAAGCTGAACACCTACCTGCGCCCATGCGTTCTCAACCCTGTTGCGTAGAGTCACAAGTTTGTTATAAATGGAAAAAACAAACACTGCAAAGAGCAACGCTATAACAAGAACTATACCGAGTATCCACAATATATCCAATATCATCTTTTGCCCTCCGTTATCAATTTATCTGGCCCCGCCTCCACCACCACCGAAACCGCCCCCGGCCCCGCCTACTCCATGACTTCCTCCTGAAGAGGACTTGGGAGCTGATACCTGATAAGCATGGCTGAAATCCGAAGAATAACCTGTAATATAGACCCTGTTATGGAAGTGACTCATACGGAACTCCCCTTTGGGAACTATGACAGACATGTTCTCGAGCGCCTCTTCCGCCACCCCAAGTGCCATAGCATATACCATATAATGGTCCCATATTTTCACCGATCCGGGGGGATGCTCCTTAAGATCAGAGAAGTCTGCGATATACTTTTTGAAGTTCTTCCAGCGCTCTATGTAAAGCTTACCTTCCGGAGTCCATCTGCCCAGCACGGTTCTGTACTTTGCATTGAGGACCAGCACAAGAGGTGAAATGAATGCAATAATGATTGGCATAATACTCATTTTTTCAATCACCGGATATGCAGATGAATCCCCTAGCCACGGTACAGCAAAAAGGCTAACAATAGCGATCAAGAAAAGCCCTCCTGCAAAATAGTCCATTTTCTTTGCGCCTTTTTCAATGAACAGTTTGTCAATATCTATATGATTCTTGACCTTTGTATTCCAGGAATTGATGAAATTATAGAAAGAAGTACCTTTTTTGAGTTTGGATTGAAACTCTTTCCAGTGCAGCTGGCTTCCATCGGAATGACTTACTATTAGATCCAGAACATCCTGCTCAAATTCCAGAAGTCCTGGAGAATCTCCTTTCACCCTTTCTGAACCAGTTATATGCAACACAATATCCTGTGGATCGCTGTCATCTATGCTCAAATAATCCCGGTGTATAAGATCCATTACTGTAGCAGCAAACCCATCTATTGTGGGATTGCCAACATCACTTTTCATCATGACATTAACGATCGCAGGCCTAGAATCATATGGCAGCTCACGTTCATAGATGCCCGAGTATTCAATATCTGGTTCCCTCCCATATTTGAAGTATAGGTAAAATGGAGCTAAAAGAAGAGACAATGTTAGAAGAATGAATACAATGAACAACAAATACAGAGCTTTCTGCTTTAGTGCATATTGGGATTCGATCTTAAATATTTGAAATTTAGCATTCTGATCATAAATGGTCACATATCGTGAATCGGGTGAAGCAAGTCTGGGGAAGATCGCACGTACCTCATACCAGCTGTTAGCAGGAATCTCATCGGCCTGCAGTGTAATCGTATTGCCGTTTATAGTTGCAGTTTTAGTATAATCATTGGGGTGTATCCAGTAAGTAATGTCAGAGCTGTTGGCAGTGAGAATTGTTACAGTGGCTGAGAGACCATTAAGAGGCTTTTCCCATTCATCCCCCCAGAATTTGTAGTGCAGCTCTGAGACATCGTTGTATACTTTTAGGCCGCCATAGTAATCGTATGAAGTAACAAAAGTCACCTGTTCGGGAGTAGGAGAAGGTAATCTGCCTACAAGCTCGTAGCCTCCGTAAATCTCAGTCACATAAAAATCGCATGAAACACCCTCACAATAGCCCTGTATATTATCTATGGAACCTCCGGGTGGAGGATATACCTGCCTGTATACCTCAGAGAATGTGCCATCGAAGCGATAGGTGAGGGATTCCTGCACATGCACTATCCCCTCAGGGGATACTGTGACATTCACATCCGCACTTTCAAGAGAATAATCCCTGGCTGATGCCACCGGCAAAAGCAATAACAAAATAAAAGCTACAGTAGAAACAAAATTTATAGTTTTTAAATAACTACTTCTACCCGTGGAGAATTCGTACACGAAACACACACCCTAATTAAAAAAGAGGACATTGGTATATACACTTATCGTTATCGCATGGCAATTATACTTGGAAACAATGCTCAGCGCCATGTACTAAATATTCAGAATATTTACCAGCGACGGTGTAAAAAAGATGTGTGTAAAATCTAATGCTTCAAATCACTGCTATCAAGGGTAAAATCACATGCAACACTATATCCACAGAGAAATGCGAGATCATGGCTGATTCTAAACCCTTTTTCCAATAAAGCCATCCAAATATAATTCCGCCAATAGCATTTAGAATAATGGTACGGAGAATTACCAACGGTGTGAGTGTTGTTATAGCCATTACTGCCGGTAAATGTCCAATACCAAAAATAACAGCTGCTATAATAATAGCTAACCACATACCTGCATTTGTTGGCTTTCCTTCTTCTGTTTTTTTGATTTTAAAGATTATCCACGCAATGAGAGTCATTACGAATAATCTTAATAGGACCTCTTCATTTATCCCACCATAAAACGATGCAAGGAAGCCCTGCCATGCCGGAGGATTTATTGAAGCTTGAGTTACATTAATTGGTACGCCGGCAAAGGAAAACAAATAATCAAGGCCAATTATAAGGATACCGGCCAGAATTCCAAGCCCAATTGATATTCCAATTATGGATCTTAAATAGCTTTTAACTTCCCTGCCTTCAAGCCATCCTTCAAGGATTGGAAGGCCAAGTCCAACTTTTTTGGAGAAACGAAGGCCAATAAAGATAGCAACACTAAACAGGACTATAGCTTGGATAAGCTGAGCAGCCAGGAGGACGTATAAAGGTACCGGTAAATTTTGAAGTAATTCTCCTTGAAGAGTAAGAGTATAAGGCAGTACAGCTATCGTTCCAAATATACATGCAATTAGTAAAATTAGAAACAATTTCCAGTCTTTTCCCATATTAAATCCCCATATCACAGCTATGTAGAAACCCTATAATAATCAAAATCAATTGGTTGAAATAGGTAATTCACATCAATATCTTACAGTAGATCCAAAATAATTGTTCACTTGGATACTCGTTTTATTGGGGCAGTCCGGGTATAAATACTATCCTAAATCCACACCGGAATTAATTCTGGGAAGGGCCTTCGAAGACATATACATGGCAAACATTTCCAGTTCATCGAATGGAATCTGTATCTCTTTTAAAGTGTTCTTCATGTGGAATTCGGAAAGCTCTTCAGCATAAGATTCGATAGTATTTTCCCATTCTTCTATAACTTTGGCCTTTTCTTCATCGGGCATCCCTATTTTTGATACGTTGGCCATCATCCATAATGCGAACTCCCTGATGATCAAAAAGCCCACAGGACAGGGCTGTAAGCCTATGGAATTGCCGGAAGTATTCACTTTGAATGGATACAGACCGCACACAATGGGACGCTCATAATAGACACCGCACCTGTCATGTGGTTTCAAAAACGAGCAAGGAGTCACTATCCTGTAAAGAGGGCTTGCAGGCATCTCACTTTGTATCTTCTTTGCCTTTTCCGGATCAATCTGAGAGAATTTTCTGTACTCCTCCTCGAATATGTGGATCTGGCCATTCTTGCAGCAATGTGCTTCACATTCCTCAGGGCATATGTAATATTGTAGTATGCTCTGTATAGTACCATAGTGAATGGCCTTTTTGACAGCTTCTCTTATATCCATAAATGATCTTACCGATGTATGATTTGATGATTGTGACCTATATAAGGCGTCTGATAAACTCAATAAGTTGAATATATATGTTTGCCCAGAAAGAAAGAGTATTCTACTACTGCTACTCTTAAAGTTTTTAGAAGCATTTCCGATCTGCAGTTGTACTTTTACTTAAGGAATATTAATTGTTTTCTGCTATTGAAAAACTTCTTGTAGGACAGGTAACAAGCTACATAAGAAGAAATAGAAGTTGTCGAAAGAAGCATGAAAGTAACCATGATCTGATACTTTATTGCCTCTATGGGAGAAATCCCTGCAAGTATCAATCCCGTCATCATTCCCGGAAGGGAGACTATACCTAATGTTCTTGCAGAGTCTATTGTTGGGATCACACCTGTTTTTATTGCATCCCGTATTATTCCGACAGAAGCAGGCAAGATATCTGCCCCCAACGACAGCTTAGTTTCGACTTCTTCGCGCTTGCTTTTAAAATCAGACAACATCTGCCTATAACATAGCCCCAGTGCAACCATCGAATTACTGATAATCATACCGCCCACAGGAATGATCTGATATGGCTCATATGCTATTGTCTTCGAGAATACAAGTATAGAAAGAGTCAGCACAGTGCCTATTGCAATGGAACCGAACGATATCATCATTACTTTTTTAATGCCCTTTCCTCTTTTAGAGGCATTGTATGCAGCGTTAAAGGTCATAAAAAGAAGTAAGAGAGTTGTAAAAAGAGGGCTTTCAAGACCGAATATGTATTCAAGGATGTATCCGACAATAACGAGCTGGATCACAGCCCTTGCCACACTAACCAAGGTTTCCTTTTCAAGCCCCAGCTTTTGTGAGTATGACAGATAAAGGGACACCAGCACGAGGGAAGAAGCAAAGAGCAACGATGTGCTATCGATAGCTACTGAACCATTCATTTTAAAACTTCCAGGGACCTTATTTCGCCAGCTTCCAAGGTAATGACCTTATTTGCATACTTTTGGCTTTGTTCAGGATCATGTGTGATCCACAGGACAGTAATTCCACCTCTGTTCAGGGAAGAAATGGCATCCTCCACCATGCGTGTATTTTCCGCATCAAGGGAAGAAGTTACCTCGTCCAGCAGTAGAACTTCAGGAAGGAACAATAAAGTTCTTACCAACGATATCCTTTGTTTCTCGCCCCCGGAAAGGTTTTGAATATCCGCATTCAGAAAAGTGAAGGATATATTGAACAATGAGAATAGTTCCTTTACCCTGCTTTCGTTGAAGGGCATATTCCTGATGGAGAAGGGAAAATCGAGGTTATCCTTTACGGCACTTCCAAAGAGATAGGGAAGTTGAGAGCAATACGATATGCTTTTTCTTAATTCCGTTGGACTATACTCTGTCATGTCCACACCTTTGTAGAATATGTATCCAGTTGTAGGACTGATCAAATGACTACAAAGTTTGAGCAATGTGCTTTTACCACTGCCTGATGAACCAACTAAAGAAATAAAGTCTCCATCCTCAGCAACAAAGGATACGTTCCTCAGAATATTCTTACCATCGTTAGCAAAAGATACGTCCCTAAAATCGATCAAAGGCAACTGCAATACCTCCTTCCTATTGGTGCTTTTGAGAGAACAAGGTCTCTACATCGACATTTTCAAGCAGTTCCTCAAGAAGTGCTTTAAGTTGCTCTTTTTTCTGAGTACCCAGACTATCGAACAGATTCCTGGCGAAGACCTGATCCTCGGTTATATGCTTTTCAACAGCAGACTTCCCATTTTCCGTGGCAACCAGCTCTATGGACCTTCGATCTTTGTTCGTATTCAACCTCGCAATGAGTTTTTTATTTTCCAGCCTGTCAAGGATTCCAGTGAGCGTGGAGGGAGGAATATTGTATTTTAGAGAGATGGCCTTTGAAAGTATGTTGCTGTGCAAGTATATCCTCTCAAGCACATACATTTCCTGAGGAGGGATCATGGATGTCTGAAGCTGATATTCATTTTTGTACTGAATAATGTCGATGATCTTGTGAAGCAGAGCATTTTCATCCAAAGCTCATTTCCTCCAAATAATTCGTATATCGAATATTATGATATACGAAATATAAACCACTTTTGTTTCGATTGCAATTTTTTGTTCATCCGAAAGAAGCTGATACAATAAAAAATACTGAATAAGCAATCAACAGATGCTAAAAATGTTTAAAATCAATAGTTAAGAGTATTATTGAAGTTACCTCAAAGGAACTATGCGAAAAATTCTTCACTCCAGTCCACAGAGCCGGGTTTGTATTTTTCTATTAGAGTTTCATCCTGCCCTTTGAACAGTGCATCGAGGATCTCCTTAATGTCTGTGATGGTTTCCTCAATTGTCTGGTTAGTGGTGTTTATTTCAAAGACCTTATCACACCACTCCACAGATTCGAACAGGATCACATCCAAAGCCTCAGCTTCCAGGTTTTCCTGTATCTTATTTTCAGAATAGTTCCTTTGCTGCAACCTTGTCCTCAGTTTATCAGGAGATGTACGTAGCACTATCACAATATCAGCAATATGATGGGAAAGATGGCTATCCAGTATAGTAACGGGACTGGAACTGTCTACTTTTTCCATGACCCTTTGTTCCACAAGGTCCATATCAGCCACAACACAATCCCTTTCGGTGTCCACATCAGAATAGAGTTTTTCTTCTTTGATGAGTTCATTGAGGTGGATTATCTGATATCCGGCCTTTTTTTCTAGCTGCAATGTGACCGATGTTTTACCCGTTCCTGGTGTTCCTGTGATCCCGACAAGCATGATATTAAATAAACCCGAAAAGGCTTAATCCTTATGCATGCCAGCTATCTTGAGGAAGTTCTCAACGATCTTCATCCCGTTTTCAGTGAGCACTGATTCTGGATGGAACTGCACACCGTATATGGGATACTTAATGTGCTCCACTGCCATGATAATGTCATCGTTTGTCTTTGCTGTCACTTTAAGTTCATCTGCCAGCTTTTCAATGGCAAGGGAATGATATCTTCCGCCTTTGAAGGTCTGTGATACACCATCAAAGAGAGGTGAATCCGCATGGCTGACTTCAGATGTCTTGCCGTGTATCGGGCCACTTTTTGCATGTCCTATGGTTCCTCCAAAAGCTGTGTTGATGGCTTGGTGACCGAAACATACACCAAGCATAGGGACCTCAGGGCCGAAATCCCTTATAATATCAAGACAAGTTCCCACATCTTCTGCCTTATGCGGTGTTCCCGGACCAGGCGATATTATGATAGCATCCGGCTGATTCTGCTTAACTTCTTCCAGAGAGATGGTATTCGGAACGACTATAGTATCCGGTTCGAATACTGAGACATAGTCCACAAGGTTCCAGACAAAGGAATCCTTGTTATTAATGAACAGTACCCTCATTATTTCCCTCCGATAGCCTTTATCATTGCAGCCATTTTCCGTTCGGTTTCCAGATATTCGTATGTAGGGTCTGAATCTGCCACGATACCTGCGCCTGCCTGCACATAGGCAGTATTGTTCTTGATAAGGACAGTCCTGATAACTATGGCAAAGTCGGCGTCACCGTTCCAGGAATAATAACCAACGCCACCACCATATATGCCCCTTGATGCGGGTTCCATATCATCTATGATTTCCATTGCCCTTATCTTGGGTGCTCCGGATAACGTGCCTGCTGGGAAGATGGCACGTGTAGCATCGAACTGATCACATTCATCCCTCAGTTTTCCACTTACAGTGCTTTCTATATGTTGGAGATGCGAATACTTGACAACGCTCATAAGATCATCAACCTTCACGGTCCCGCCTTTTGAAACCATTCTCACATCATTGCGTCCCAGATCTACAAGCATTATATGCTCTGCTCTTTCCTTCTCATCCTGGAGCATGTGGGCTGCAAGTTTTGCGTCCTCCTCTTCATCTTTACCTCTGGGACATGTGCCTGCAATAGGATTGCTGATGACCTTTCTGTTGTAAACCGTCATGAGAGTCTCGGGACTTGCACCTACGATACCGATGTCCTTGAAGTTGAAAATGTACATATAGGGACTTGGATTTATGTCCCTGAGCCGTATGTAAAGTTGCAGAGGAGTCTGACTCATTTTTACCGTGTACCTGCGCGAAAGCACTACCTGAAAAATATCACCGTCAATAATGTGCTGCTTTGCATCCAGTACCGCCTTTTCGAAGCTTTCCTGATCGGTGCTGGGCACTGGTTCATCGGACTTTACCCGAGTCAGTATATCGGAACTAATACCTATCACAGAAGACATGTGCAATGAGCGCTCCATAAGCTGCGCATCGGCTAAAGCGTGTTCATACACTGCTTCAAGATCACTCTCTTTTGTAACGAAAGGAGTGATAACCAAATATGTCTCGTTGGTGATGTGATCAAAGACAAAGGTCTTGGTCATTATGGCAAAATGCATCTCAGGAGTGTCAGCATCCAGCTTCTTCTCTCTGCCGATCCAGGAATCATATACCAGGTCATAACTGTTGTAACCTATGGCGCCTCCGAGGAATGTTTGCCTGTCAAAACGCTTCTGATTAAGGAGCTCAACATTGTTGCTTGTAGGGAATATGTCGCGGAATGCGGCAAGATCATCGGTTCCATCCTTGGTTTTTACCCTGAACCTACCTCCTATAAGAGATTCAGTATTTCCCATTGCCTTTACTTTATCATAGATGAACTTTGAAAGCTCGGAATTCTTCTGGCAATCGATGGTAAGATACTTATCCTTAATGTCCACCACGATTTCGGGCTCCGAACCCACAAATGAGTACCTTGCATGCCTTTTTTCTTTTTCCACCGATTCAAGAAGATATGAATAGTTTGCATTCTGCAATGTCGCGTACAGCTGCAAGGGATTGCATACGCTTTCCACCTTTGCCATAAGTTGTACGATTGCAGGTCTTTTTGAGTTTTCAACAAGAGAAATAAAATCTTCTTTACTAAGATCGAATTCAACCATTTGCACACCTTATCTGTGTAATGAACCTGCTCACTTTATCAGGGTCTTTCTTTCCATTTTTCTCAACTCCCGATGCAACATCTACTGCATAGGGCCGTACTTCTTCCACTGCCTGGAACACGTTTTCAGGTTTCAGGCCACCTGCCAGTATCACCGGGACTTCCAGCCTCTCAACTATCTGCCTGCTTACAGACCAGTCATGCACGGTACCAGTGCCGCCTACCTGCCCGGCTTTGCTTGAATCAAGCAATATGCCATCTATAAAGTCATTCTCAAACAACCTGTGTATTGACGGAAGCATCTCTTCCACAAGGTTCTGTTTCCCAACAGGTATGGAGAAGGTTTTGATGATCTTCTGCCGGACATTGTCCCTTATATATTCAAGTTCTGAAAGGGCAGGGTCGTTATGCAGCTGGACGATATCCGATCTGCATGTGTCAATAAGTTCCACTGCTTCCTCTCCGCTTTCTGGCATGATCACAAGAACAGAATCTACGAACAGCGGCACTTGTGAAATAAGGGATGATGCAGTTGCAGCATCGAGCTTCCTGGGACTATCCACAGGTACTTCTGTAATAAACCCCACCGCATCGGCTCCGAATTTCACTGCCAATTCGATGTCTTCAGCACACTGCATGCCGCATATCTTCGCCCTTACAGGAGCTCTCATATTCTAAACCTTCGAAGGTCTTGTCACTGAACTGTCTGAGTTTTTCCATGGCCTTGCCTGAATCGATAACTTCTTCGACCATAGGTATAGCTTCCTTCAGAGAATCAGCTGCACCTGCAACATAGAGTGCAGCTGCGGCGTTTATCACAATAAGATCTCTTTTCGGTCCCTTTTCTCCTTTAAATATGTAGATTATGTCCTTCGCATTTTCTGCAGGAGTGCCGCCTACAATATCTGTGGCCTTTGCTCTCTTGATGCCCAGTTCTTCAGGGGAGATTGTGTATGTCTTTATCGTGCCATCTTTAAGTTCCGCGACCTGGGTCTCAGAGATATTGGAGATCTCGTCCATTCCATCTCCGTGTACGATCATGGCCCGCTTTGCACCCATCTTCTTAAGTACCTGGGCGAAAATCTCGCAGAGCGCCACATCATATACGCCTAGAAGTTGTGCATCAGCGCTTGCCGGATTTGTAAGAGGACCCAGGATATTGAAAACTGTTCTTACGCCCAGTTCCTTCCTTATGCCTGCTACCCTCTTCATTGCCGGATGGAAAACAGGAGCTAGCATGAATCCGATACCGATCTTTTCTATGGACTCTTTGACTGATTCAGGGTCTTTGTCTATCTTTATGCCCAACTGTTCCAGTACGTCTGCGCTACCGGAAAGGGAGGTGATCGCGCGGTTGCCGTGCTTTGCTACGTTCACTCCTGCAGCGGAAGCAATAATTGCAGCAGCTGTGGAAACATTGATAGTCTTGTGCCTGTCAGCTCCGGTACCTACAACATCCACGAGTGTGCCTTTTACATTAGGGCGTATGCTTCGAGCAGCTTTTTTCATGCCGCATGCAAACCCAGCTATCTCATCAGCAGTCTCACCTTTCATTTTCAAAGCCATGAGCAATCCAGCTATCTGGGCATCAGTGGCCTGGGTGAATATTTCTGTGATCGCTTTCTCAGCCTCTTGCAATGTTAGGTTCTCACCTGCACTTACTTTTTGTATGTATGACTGCATGACAACACCTTTATAGACATCAATGTTCTGATTTGTACATTGACGTATAAGTAAGTAAATGATATAAATACATTGTGGTTACAAAAAGTAATAAATAAAAAAACTATCGTAAAAAAGAAGGATTGAGTCCAATCTTATCAGAAATAAGAAAATTGATTAAAAACAGTCAAACCTCTGATACTTTTAATCAGCTTTCCCCAATCATCTCATATATCTTATCCATGTCCAGACAACTGCGTACGATGTCGGCAAGCTCCTTGTATGCTTCTTCTTCGGTGGTCGCCACTTCGGGATGGAACTCCACACCCTTCTTTTCAGCCAGATAAATCATCAGGGCAGTTCTTACATTGCTGTTCTCAAACAGACCATGGAGGTATGTACCTATGACAATCCCACCCTCGTCGATGCTGCCATCATCACCAAAGACAGTCCTTGGGGTCTCCGTCTTACCCATGTGAATCTCGTATCCCCACACTTCCTCACCCTTGATATGACGGAATATAGGTCCCTCGGCAACGACTTTCTTTTTTACCTGTGTAGTAGTCTTCTTGTACTCGCCGAAAGCTGTTTCCACTTCAAGAAGCCCCAGACCCTCATAATCTGCCTCCCGGCCGTTTTCTATACCAGAATCATGTAAGGTCTTGCCTAGCATCTGGTAACCGCCGCATATTCCAAAAATTGGCACCTTACCATACATTTTCTGGATCTGCTTATCCATTCCACTTGTCTTTAGGTCCAAAAGATCACTGATAGTATTCTTGGTACCCGGGATAATAATACAGTCAGGAGTTCCAAGGTCTTCATGCAGTTCGACATACCTCACCTTTGCCAGGCGCTCCAGAGGTTCAAAATCGGTGAAGTTGGATATACGTGGCAGCCTGATTACTGCAATGTCCACATCGTTCAGGCAGCCTGAAGAAGTATTCCTGCTTTTCGAGATGATGGCCATGGAATCCTCAGATGGGATATTGAGTTTGTAATAGGGCAATACACCCAATACAGGGATGCCAGTCATCTCCTCCAGTTGCCTCAACCCTGGCTCCAAGATGGCCGGATCTCCCCTGAACTTGTTGATAACGAAACCCTTTATGTTGCCGCGTATATCCTCGGGCAACAGTGCAACTGTGCCATAGAGGCTTGCAAAGACACCACCAGATTCGATGTTGCCTACCAGAATGATGGGCGCCTGCGTAAGCCTTGCTGTGCCTACATTCACGATATCCCGATCATAGAGATTAATTTCCGCAGCTCCGCCTGCTCCTTCCATGACAATGAGCTCGTATTTCTCACCAAGCCTGTCCAGAGCCCCCTTTACCACTTCCATGGTCTCCGAGATCGAATCGTAGTAGTTGCCTGCCGATTTATCAGCAAATGGCTCACCCAGTATGATGACCTGTGAAGTCCTGTCACCTTTGGGTTTCAGAAGTACAGGATTCATATCAGCAGTAGGATCAACACCTGCTGCCTTGGCCTGCACCGCCTGTGCTATGCCTATTTCCTTACCATCTTTAGTGATCCAGGAATTGAGACTCATATTCTGAGCCTTGAACGGAGCCACTCGGTATTTTTCTGAAAGGATCTTGCAAAGGCCTGTGACCATTATGCTTTTGCCTACATCCGAGGCAGTCCCCAGTACCAGTAATTTTTTAGTACTTTTGTCAGTCATATCCAACAACCTTTTAACATGGAAAGCTTTTGTGTTAACGAAGATTTCTCACAAGTTTTATGAGGAACAACTTATATCTACTTAACTCCAGAACTCCAGTTTACTTAAATTAGGTGGAACATGTTTGATCTTTTACGTGTAAGCGGTGGCCCAACAAAACCGGAAATAATCGCTATCGCTATCTCTAAGTTAGGACTAAGGGACGGCGATATGTTCTTTGATGTAGGGTGTGGCACAGGTGCTGTGTCAATAGAAGCAAGTTCACTTGTTAAGAACCTTCACATCACTGCAATAGATGCAAGGACAGAAGCTATTGAAGTAGCAGAGAAAAATTTCGAAGCATTTAAGATACCGAATGTGAATCTGGTTTTCGGTGAATCCTCTGAGGTCATCACTCAAGCGGAAAAAGTAGATTGCGCTTTCGTAGGCGGATCTAAGAACATCCTGGAGGTACTGGATGCTCTTGCAGCAAAAAATGCCCGTAGTATAGTCGTGGATGCTGTGCGCATAGAGACCGTAGTGAGAGTTATACAGAGGATGAAGGAACTTGGCATATTCCGTGAGGTGCTACATGTGATAGTATCCCGTGGAGTAGATCTGGTTGGTGAGACAATGTTCAAGCCTGAAAATCCGGTGTATATCATTGTCGGAGGAACAGACAAAACGAATTAAGAGGAGAATCATATAAATGCTGATTGGAGTTGGACTTGGACCGGGATCCCCGGAACTTCTTACATTGAAGGCTGTAGAGACTCTTAAGAAAAGCCATAAGGTGTATGTGCCCGGCAGATTGGCCGCTGAGCTTGTTGCCCCGTATGCTGAGGCGGAAATCCTTGATTTCCCCATGCTTACCGATTATAACGTCCTCAATGAGGTATGGACAAAGAATGCTGAACTCATCGCAGAGGAGTCCAGACATAACCTTGTGTCCTTTGGACTCATAGGGGATCCAAATTTCTTCTCTACATTTACACATCTGAAAAGAGTCATGAACAAGCTATACCCAGATGTTGAAACTGCCACAATACCAGGTATCAGTTCTATTACATCCTTTGCTTCCAGAGCCGATGCCGAGGTAGATGCTTCATTTGAAGTCAGCGATGGGTCAGAGAAGACCTACAAGATAGTTCTAAAGGCAACCAGACCACTTGAAATTATAGACTCCATGAAAAAAGAGGGGTACAATAAATTCACTTTTGTTCAGCGCCTTTTCATGGACGATGAGATAATTATAAAGGAAATAGAAAAGATTCCTGAGAAAGGTAATTACTTCAGCATAGTGTTCGGGCAAAAAAAGTAATGGAGGATAAAATATGGCTCATAAGGTATATTTTGTGGGTTCAGGCCCGGGTAATGCTAAGTACATAACCGTCATGGGCAAGGAACTTCTGGAACATGCGGACCTTGTAATATACGCTGGATCTCTTGTGAACCCGGAAGTGCTTAATTATTCAAATGGAGAAAAAGTTGACAGTTACGGGCTAACCCTGGATGAGACAAATAAGTTGATGGTGGATGCCCTTAATGCGGGTAAAAAAGTAGTGCGCCTGCACAGTGGCGATCCATCACTCTATGGCTCTATAGTCGAACAGATAGAGGAGTTAAAGAAGTTCGACGTGGAAGTAGAGATAGTTCCAGGTGTTTCCTCAGTTTTTGCAACTGCAGCAGCACTCAAGACACAGCTAACTCTGAACAACGTTACAGAAACCCTCATTATCACAAGACCCGCAGGCAAGACCCTGGAAGAGGACCAGATCAAGGAACTTTCCCGGCATAATGCCACAATGGCTGTTTTTCTGGGCACACAGAAGATAGAAGAGATAATGAAAAAGGTTGAGTACAGTCCTGATACTCCGGTGGCTGTGGTATTCCATGCTTCCTGGCCTGACCAGAAAGTTGTCATCGGCACTGTGGCCGACATCGCTCAGAAGGTTAAGGATGAGGGCATAAAACGCTCAGCTATGATCCTCATCGGAGGGGTAGTAGACCCAAAGAACTATGGGAGGTCTTACCTATACGGAGTAGCACAAGAACCGCTGTCATAACTTTTGAAAGAAACCTAGAAGTCGCTGAGCGTATAGCCAAGCATATAGACGCTGATGTTCTGCTGTATGAAAAAGAGATTTTTAGAAAGGCATTTGAGAAATACGATGCAATAGTAGCGGTCTTTGCAACTGGCATAGTGGTGAGGGATATAGCACCGCTAATCCAGGATAAATGGAAGGATCCAGCTGTAGTTGTAGTTGACTCAAATCTCAACTTCGCCATTTCCCTTCTGGGAGGACATCACGGTGCCAACGAACTGGTCCGAAAGATCTCGGAAATTGGTGCCATCCCGGTCATCACCACAGCAACAGAGGTGCATAACCGCAACTCTGTAGAGGGCATTGCCAAGGCCCTGGGATGCGATATAGTCAACAAGGACTCAACAAGGCAGGTCAATTGTGCCCTGCTGGAACAAGATGTAGAAGTGCTTGAGATAAAAGGTCCCAAGATCGTAGTAGTGGGTGCTGACGTATCTGTGCTGAAAAAGGAAAAGGCGGAAAACAGATGATAATAGGTATTGGAGCCAGGCGGGGTGTCAACAAAGAAGAAGTCATATCTGCCATTGAGTCTGCACTTGCAGAAGTGGGTAAAAACATTGATGACGTAGACATGCTTGCCTCCTCAAAATTGAAAGAAAATGAAAGTGGCCTGCTTGAAGCTGTTACTATTCTAGGAAAGGATATAAAGTTCCTTTCTGAGGATGAAATTAATCTTTATGATGCGCCATCAGGATCCCAGGCAAATCGTTTTGGTTTAACTGGGGTGGCAGAACCATCTGCTTTGGCGCTTTCTAAAAAAAAGGAATTAATCTTAAGGAAGAAGGTATATGGAAGGATCACAATCGCAATCGCAGAATAAGACCTCTGCTGGAAAAGGGAGGCTTTACATAATCGGAATTGGACCTGGTTCAGTACCACAAATGACTATTGCTGCCAGAGACGTATTGATGAACTCTGATTATATTGTAGGTAATGGTACTTATCTCGACCAGATCGCAGAATTGATCGATAAACAGGAGATCATTCGCAGCGCCATGGGCAAGGAAGTGGACAGGGCTGTAAAAGCAGTACAACTGGCCAAGGAAAAGGTTGTATCCATGATAAGCGGTGGAGATGCCAATATTTATGGTATGGCTGGACTCGTATTGGAAGTAGCAGAACATGAAGGCCTTGATGTGGATATCGAAGTACTCCCGGGAGTTACAGCCATCACTGCTGCAGCAAGCGTTCTGGGTGCACCGATAGTGAATGATTTTGCAGTTATCAGTTTAAGTGACCTGCTTACACCTTGGGAAGTCATCGAAAAAAGGCTGAATGCAGCAGCTTCTGCGGATTTCGTGATCTCACTATACAATCCAAAGAGCAGACAGCGCAAATCCAACTTCTCACAGGCCATAGAAATAATCAAAAAATACAAGAATGGTTCAGTACCAGTCGGCCTTGTAAAGAATGCATTAAGGACTACCGACCAAGACTATGTTGTTACAACCCTGGATGAAGTCATGAACTATAACGATTGGGTGGATATGAGCACCACAATCCTGATAGCCAATAATGAATCCAGGATATGGAAGAGCAACAACGGGGAAAGAATAATCACTCCAAGGGGGTATCAGAGAAAGTATGACTACTAAGAACAAAAAGCAGTCAGGTTCACCTGCTCTTGAAGAGCTTGTGGAATTCACAACAAAAATGGATCCCGCACTTATAGACATCTGCACTGACCTCGGCGCCCAGACCGACGAGGCAAAGGCTATATACATGACTAGCCGCAACCTTGCCAAACAGATAGTGGGAGACAGAACCATTGAGGATAGAATTAGGCAGCGCTGCATGGTTGCAGTGGGCGATCTCTCCATGGCATATCTCATGCATTTCAATAAAGATGCTGTGCAGGCAGGCGTTGAGGCTTTGAAGAAAGGTGCCCCCATATTTGTAGATATCAATATGGTAAAATACGGCATCACTAAAATGGGACACAAGTCCGAGGTTATTTGTGTAATGGATGAGGATAAGGACGCTGCTATCGCGAAGAAATTTGGAATCACAAGAACAGCTGCAGGTTTCCTAGCATGTAGAGACAGATTGGAAGGTTCCATAGTAGCTATAGGAAATGCTCCTTCTGCAGCCCTTGCAGTATGCCGTATGGTAGAACATGGTATAAGGCCAGCCCTTGTAATAGCAACACCGGTGGGATTCGTGAATGCCGCTGAGTCCAAGGAAGTTGTAAGGGATACAGACATACCCTCTATCACTTGTATAGGCACCAGGGGAGGAACCCCGATAGCTGTCGCCTGTGTGAATGAACTTGTGGCAATTGCCAATTTGAAAGACGAATGCGAGTAATAAATCCTCGCATCTACTTTTTATTCTATTTTTGAAGCCTAGAATAGTAAGATCATTTGGCTAGTGTATGCCATCCATAATCCTGCAACTACCAGTAAAATACCTGCTATCTTCTTAACGAAAAAATCATAACGAGCTATGTTTCGCAATCTCATAGCGGAAACATTTGCAGAATATGCGATAATCAGCATGGGCAATGCGAAACCGATGGAGTATATAAACAATAATGATGCACCATAGGCCAAATTACCATGCACAGCCACCAGTACCAATACACTTCCCAATAAAGGGCCTACACATGGTATCCAAACAATGCCCAGGGATAAACCGAGCAGAACACCACCCAATATTCCTTGCTTCTTAGAATTATGAACCTTACTCGTGAAGATAAATAGCCAATTGAATACCTGAAGATCAAAAAGCATAACAATACCAAAAAGAACAATGGTAATAGAAGCGATTAGATGTAAATAAGGGATATAACTTATTAACAAAGCTCCAAAAGCAGATGTTACTACACCCATAGATGTAAAAGCGATCACCAAACCTGCTATTACTGCAAGCGGACCATATTTCCCTTCTTTTGTTGAAAAAGCCAAGATAGCAGGCAGCAGAGGAAGAGTACATGGAGAAAGTACACTAATTATGCCTGCAAGTAATATCGCCAGAGGACTAATGTCAGTTGTCATCATACTTTTAGAGAGATCAGTTTCAGTCACTCTTTCTGCCTTGATAAGATAGCCAAGTCCAGCGTTTTGGTAAGAACATCCTTTTCTGTTACACCGATGAATCTTGCAATATTCCTATCTCTCGTAAGGTTGCCGTCAGATGTCATATAAAGATAGCCTTCTGAATCATTGCTTACTATGACAAACATGTCAGGTACAGAATAGACATCAAAGACCATGGCAACGTGGGGATTTTCACGAGTGTCGATAGACATTATTGTGGCCTTTCCAAGATACTCCTGTGATATCTCTTCAATTGTGGGCTTCATAATCTGACATGCAGGGCATGAGGCAAAGCCCATATCTACAAGCACGGGTCCTGAAACTAGTGCCTCATCTATTTGCTGCTGATCTTGAACAGCTACTACAGCACTATTCTCTGAAGAGGAATTTGTATCAAGGCAACCTGAAACGCCTATCAATAAGGCTACAATACAAAGGAAAAGATACTTATTCATAGATTCACCTAAAACTACCAATTAGTATACTATCTTACCTGGATATAGGTTTTGTGGAGTTAATGCACCACAACACAAAACCATCTTGACTCATTCGTGGAAGTTGAGAACTTTCCATATTAAGAGAATACCTGCCTCTATTTTCTCCGCTGAGATCATTTCAAGAGGTAGAGTACTAGCATCCGTAAATCCTTCACCATCCACTAGAGTAGGAGCCACTTGGCCCCCAATTATAATGTTTCCCACAAAAGTGTATATCTCATCCACAAGCCCGCTTGAGAGCATTCCCCAGTTAAGTGTTGCTCCACCCTCAACCATTAAACACTTGATACCCAGCTCATACAACTGTTCCATTGCATCAGGAAGATCGACACTTGTATCGCCGCTAATTATAACGATGGCTTTCTCCTTCAATGCCTCTACATTCTTAGAGGGGGCAGAAGAACTTACCACCACTATTCTCTGACCTTCACCCTTCTTAAAAATATCTGCATCTATAGGGGTCCTAGCATGACTGTCTATTACAATACGTGCTGGATTCTCTTTAAGACCTTTTGCCTTACGTTCTGCTTTCCTTTGAGCAGATTTTACTGTAAGACTGGGATCATCGGCAAGTACTGTACCTATTCCAATCATAACAGCATCGGATGTGGCCCGTAACTGATCTACACGATCAAAGTCAATTGCTCCTGAGATCCTTACCTGTTTTCTCTGCCATGTAGAGATCTTTCCATCGGCAGACATCGCAGAATTAATAAAAGTGAATGGCCGACCCATATTAAAACACCATTATGTAAAACGACCGGATGCAAAAAAGCATCTGGCCAACAGAATTAAAGATTTGCAATCGATTTCAAAAGGTCACGATCTCTTAATAGTCCAAGGAATTTTTGGTTTGCATTGACTATTGGAACCTGATCGATCCTGTTGCGTTTCATCTTAAGGGCGCATTCACTTACACCAGAGATATATGATGCTTTTACAAGGCTGGTGACCATAATATCTTTGGCAAGCACATTCGGTACCCTGATCCTTGAAACACTATAGTAAATGCTCATGGTATCGCGCATGGATTCCCAGGTCCAGTGGTCATCATCAGAACCATTTGACATGTTTGACATCTCTACTGAGTCTTCAATTATGCTGGAACTTATAACATCCCTGTCTGAGATAATACCTACCAATTCTAACTCAGAGTTAAGAACAGGCACTGCCTTCACACTTGAAAGTTCCATTACTCTTGCTACCACATTAAGAGGTGTCTCACTCCATACAGGTACTGATTTATTGCTACTGTACTGACCTACGTGATCAGTGAGATTCATATCTGCGAGAGCACCCACAATATCAGCTATAGTAAGCAAACCTTTCAGCTTTCCATCTTCAACCACAGGAAGCCTGCGAATATTATGCTGCAGGATCAACCTGGCTGCATCTGTAATATTCTCATCCGGAGTTATACTAACAGGATCTCTTGTCATAAGCAACGCAAGCTGTTCTTCTTCCGGATTCTGCAACAGATTGGACCTGCTGACAATACCAACAAGCTTTCCGTCTTTTAATACAGGAACACCTGAGACTCTTTTTGCTTTCAGGATCTCAAGTACCTCGTCCCTTGACCCAGGAAGTGTTGCACAAGCAACATCTTTTACCATTATATCTGAAACTTTGATGTTTTTAGGCATGTAAATCCTCTTCCACCATCACTCCTTCTTGGAGGAAACACCCTTTACTACAAGAACAGGCACTGTGGAGTTGCGGGTAACTTTCTCCGCAACGCTTCCCAGAAGGAATCTGTCAAGACCACTTTTGCCAAGGGTACCCATTACTATGACATCGATTCCGTTTTTTTGTGAGAATTCAATTATCTCGTTACTAGGATGACCTTCCAGTAAAACGGTTTCCACGTCTATACCTGCCTGTTTTGCAAGCACTTCAACCTTTTGTACAGCTTCGTTTGCTTCAGTTTCCATGAGCTCATACATCATCTCCCATCCTGCATCCATAGGTATAGAAGCAAAAGCAGCTGTATCCACTACGTAGCCGACAAATATTTTCCCCCCGGCTATCTTAGCCAGTTCGATCCCATACTCGATAGCTCGTCTGTTCTGCTCAGAGCCATCTGTTGCAATGAATATTTTCTTAAACTCGGCTGTCATTTTTTATCTCCATAACTTATTAATTGATAACTGTAAGTATATCATCAGGCCTTGCCCTGCGGACAATACCCCTTATAGGATCGGTTATGCCTGTAAGGTTATCAGAGCTTCCATTTAGTACCATGATCTTTGGACTAAGACCCTTTGCAATATATCCTATTTCATTGGCATTCAATATTGATGCACCGTTAAGTGTACACATCATAAATACTTGTCTGTCCTCAATACCAAATATCTTTACCAGAACCTCCGCCTCAGCAAACATATTAGGAGAATTAAGCATCACATTATCAGTCCCCACAGCTACAGTAATCCCAAGATCGAGCATGTTTTTTACTGGAGACATCCCCACACCTGTAATGAAATTAGAGCGCGGACATATGACCACTGATTTTTGCTCATCTGCAACTTGTTTAAGATCATGCGATTCTGCATGTGTCATATGTACTAGAACATGAGGATCTAACGAGAGAGCAGAATCTATATCGCTTCTATTTTTCTCTCCAGCGTGAATGAAAAATGGTTTCTTGTATGCCGCTGCGACCTGCCTTAGAGTTTCTAATATATTTTGATCCATGTCTTGGGCTCCACTTATACCAAGCCCGTAGGATTCTTTCAACAAGCGCTCAGCTTCGTATTCAACATCATTTCCTTCTGTTCGACTGATCCGGCCAAGAATCCTACCGATTATATTTTTGCCTTCAAGAGCATTTTTTAATGCAAGTGTTCCGGGCACTCCACCTTCTCTGAAATCTGCAAAAGCAGATGTTCCAGTACCAAGCATATCAGAAATGGTCCTTTTCATTAATTCAATAAGTCTGGACTGTGGAGTGGCCTGTAGTATACGATGCTTAAGTCCATCAGGTGGCTTGACAAGAGAATCCAAATCACGCTCTACCCGATTGCCCACTATCTTTCCAAGTACAGGATCTTTGAGAACTGAATCTCCGATATGAGTATGAGCGTTCACCAGACAAGGAGAGATTATATTCTCACTACTCGTGTTCTCTTCCCCGATATCAGTTATGACCCCATCTCTCAGACAGATATATCCTTCGATTACTTCCGGCTCTGGTCCCAGGATAATCTTCCCGGAAATTATCTGTTCGCTGGACATTTGAAACTCTTTACTGTGTCCTTATTAGTAGTAAATTCACAGAAGAAACTGTGAGATTAAGTCGTTAAATGTCTATGATCATTTATAAGATTTCTCATTATGTAGCAGGCTTTTCTTATTACATTATAGATTTATTAGATATTTGTGCGCAATGTTGATATAGGTATAGTCTGAACCATGGATTGCGCATTTATAGGTCCTTGCACAAGAATATGGCAGAGCCTTTCGATGAGTGTACAGTCAACCATAATGCGCTACAATAGATAATGCAAAATGCGCCTGTCACGAGGGAAACTGGGAAGGACTGCGGACATTCCAGAGAATGAGCTCCCGGAGTTAGTGCGTCAGGCCACAGCATTATCACCATTAAAGATACAGATTTTCGTTACCGATATATACAATCGCAGATTACTACATCTATGCCTTTCAAGGATGCATTAAGAGAGGTTAGTGATGGAATAGTAATTGATCTTGAAGTCACACCGGGTTCTAAACATACATGTATTCCAAGTGGATATAATCCATGGAGAAAACGCATAGAAGTTAAGCTTTCCAAGGCTGCACAAAAAGGAAAGGCAAATGAACAGCTGATAGAACATCTGGCAGTTTTATTTGACATATCCAGTTCTTCTATTAGTATAATCAGTGGAGCGAAAAGCAGCCAGAAATCCGTACTTATTAAGACAGTGGATATAGATATTGCAGCGTCGGTTCTTGGGAAAAATACAGAGGATTGACCAGATTCATCAAATACTTTCACCGAGCTTGGGACCTATTAATATATGCTCCTGCACTACGTATATTTGAGGTGAAGAGCATGAATACACTATTTGACAGTTTGCTTGAACAGGCACGATATTACGAGCAGTTTGAACAATTCCATAGATCTATACAAATAGCAGATTATCGGGAAACTGACACATGCCAGACCACAGAAGCATGAAAATACGTATCAATTAGACGATTAATGGTTATCGAAAAGATAAGAATCAAATGTCAAAAAACGTGAAAAGCTATAGGATATCTGGATATGAAAAAAAGCTCAAAGCACCCATGTTCGTATATAGGAAACGCCTTGAGCTTATTGAAAAAATAGTAGAAGAGCTTCTCTGTTTTTCCAGAGAAGGCAATATAATTTTAGTAGAAGGAAAAAGAGATAAGCTCTCACTGGGAAAGCTCGGTATAGAAGGGAAAATAGAAGTTGTTACACATCATCCGTTAACAGATGTCTGTGAAAAAGTTGCTGCCGCTGGAAAAAAGGTAGTGATATTGACAGATTGGGACAGAAGAGGCATGATGCTTGAAAAAAAGATAGCCGAGCATCTTGAACAGTATGGCATTAGAATAGAACACCAACTGCGAAAACGTATACTATATCTTGTACAAAAGGATATAAAGGACGTAGAAAGCCTATATACCCATATTACAAAACTTAGGCAAATAGCTGATCCCGAGTACGATTATAACAACACTGATGATGACGTTTTCATTTAGCCATAAGCCGACTGAGTACTTTCCTGAGAAGCAAACTTACGCTCAAACTCAGGATATAGTTCGGCCTTATCCACCAGTTCTTCATAGACTTTATGCCTTGGACTCACAATAACAATATGTGCTGGTGGATGAATCTTACGAAGCTTACTGATAGCTGCTCCCGCATTATTATCGAGTTCGACAAGTGCTGCAGAATTGCATTTTGACTTAAGGGGTACTCCTACCACACTCACAAGAACGTTATCTGCATACTGGGGCTCGATGCGCTTAGGCTTTGATAGAAAACGTAGATGACCATAATGTTCAAGATCATGCAATGCTACATTAACCTTGTCAGCATTGTCCGCTCTTATAACAGCAAACGACTTAATGTCAATCCCTCTGGTCAAACTACAATCCCCCTTTTTTATTTCAGACATAATTTACAGTTCTCTATATAAGAGTTTTGTTATTTTAAATTTCAAATGCTCAACATTTACTAAATTCTATTTTAATATATAGTTTTCCATTAAATTTTATTCGCCGAGTTCACGGGACCTTTGTGCAGAAGCAATAACGGCGTTCATGAAAGCAGCCCGAACACCTCTTTCTTCAAGTACCCGAATTCCTCTGATAGTGGTTCCTGCAGGAGAAGTAACCATATCCTTAAGCTCTCCCGGATGAGCATGGAATTCAAGAGCCATCTTTGCCGCACCAAGCACTGTCTGAGCTGCCAATATCAGCGCGCTTTCTCTATCCAAGCCTTCATATACACCACCATCAGCCATAGCTTCAATGACAGGGAATATATATGCAGGTCCACTTCCTGAAAGTCCTGTTACCGCATCCATCAATTTTTCCTGAACGATAATAGCACTGCCCACAGACCTGAATATTTCAAGGGCAAGTTCGGCATCATCTATTGAAACAGTGGGACCTGGGCAGACCGCAGATGCAGCCTCTGAAACTGTTGCGGCTATATTTGGCATCACACGGATGACCTTTGTACCAGGAGACAGTTCTTTTGTGATCTCCTGGAGGGGGACACCAGCGGCTATTGAGATCACAAGTTTTTCAGAAGTTATTTGTTCTTTTAGCGGTTTTAGTACAGTCTTCAATATCTGAGGTTTTACAGCAAGTAAGAGAATATCGGAATTAGAAACTGTAACAATATTGTCAGTGGATACATTGATACCCAATTCCACCCTCATTTTTTCAAGTCCAATCTCATACACATCACTTGCATAAATGTTAGATGGAGCTATTATACCTGAATCACATATGCCTTTTATGAGGGCAGAACCCATCTTGCCCGTTCCGATTATTCCCAGCTTCTTGTCCTTAAGGCTCATTAACTTACAACTCCTTTATAATTACTTACGTTTGATATTGACTATATCCCCAAGGGTTGTTCCTTTATGGAGCTTATCCCCTTTCCAGTCATCTTCCCTTATCTTTTCAATGAGTTTTACCTCAAGGGTACGCTCAAGTTTTTCCCTTACGCTGTCTTCGGGGACGAGTTCTCGGCGTTCAAATTTCCGAATAAGTGTAGCCTTCTCCTTTATTTGCACTGCGAGTTGTTCCGGCGTCCAGCCACGCTTTTCCCTCGCTTCCCGAATGACTTGATCATAATTGTCCACAATCTCTTCAGCCAATTTTTCAAATCCTGTCCTCTGGGGCCTCTTGGGCCTGGCGTACGCCGGTTGCACCGGAGAAACTTTCCTTGAGACCGGCGAATGCTTGTTGGCAGGGGTACCATACTGGGAGCATTTGGTGCATACTGTCAGTTCGCTACCATCGATAGTAATCTTAAAAGGACTTCCACGAATATCTTCACCACATATTTCGCATTGCATACACAAATCACTCTTAAAAGCCTACATAACGTTTTTTCGAAAGGGCTATATATCGTATGCGCTTAAATAATGTTCGGAGCTATATGAACGAGACCAGTGAAGCAGATACAAAAAGGTTCACTCCTGCAGGAGCAGACAGGAAAAACTATGAATATGCTGGTTCAGAGAGTGACGACGATTTTTCCAAATACCTGCTGGACCGCATGAAACAATTAGAGTCCCGCAACACTCTTCTAAAAGAGCAATGCGACCAGATGGAGTCGGAAAAAAGATATGTAGAAAGTCAAAAACTCAAATTCGAGCGCGAAGTTCGCAGGATGCAGGCCGAAATAGATAGATTGAAGACTGCACCGCTTGTAGTGGCAACTGTGATAGATGTAATTGGTAATGACAAAGTACTTGTGAAGAGTAGTACTGGCCCCCAATTTTTAGTGGGAGTATCACAATTCATAGACGATGAAGCTCTACTGCCTGGCGCTACGGTGGCTTTAAATCAACAAACTCTCGCAGTCGTTGATGTTATACCTTTCACCGAGGAACCAATGGTAAATGCTATGGAAGTAGTAGATCCCCAGGATGTGGATTATGACCATATAGGTGGCCTTGATGAACAGGTACAGGAGATAGTGGAATCTGTTGAATTGCCACTTACTAAACCTGAAGCATTTGCCAAAATAGGTATATCTCCTCCAAAAGGAGTGTTGCTTTATGGAGAACCCGGTACAGGCAAAACCCTACTCGCAAAAGCGGTGGCTAACAGGACAGAAGCTACCTTTATTAGAGTAGTGGGTTCAGAGCTAATACAAAAATATATAGGTGACGGAGCGAAGCTTGTGCGTGAGATCTTTGCAATGGCAAGGAAAAAAGCACCATCCATCATATTCATCGATGAGCTTGATGCCATAGCCTCAAGACGTCTTAATGATACAAATGGCGCCGACCGTGAAGTCCAGCGTACACTTATGCAGCTTCTGGCCGAGATGGATGGTTTTGATAACCGCGGAGAAGTGCGCATAATAGCTGCAACTAACCGTCTTGACGTACTTGACCCCGCCATACTGCGTCCCGGCAGGTTTGACAGGATAGTAAATGTACCCATGCCGGATGCCAGTGCAAGAGAACTAATTCTCAAGATCCATACACGAGAAATGAGAATTGCAAAAGATATTGATTTCAAGAAGCTTGCTACTCTTGCCGAAGGAGTGAGCGGTGCCGATCTAAGCGCTATTGCTATGGAAGCGGGCATGCTTGCTGTAAGAGAGGACAAGGAACAGGTGGAAATGGAACATTTCCTTAAATCCGTGAAGAAAGTAATGTCACCTGTAAAGTATTCCGTTCAGGTAATTACCGATCAACCACAGACAATGTTCGGCTGATGTTCGTGGTTGACAATTAATTTTTTTTGTTAGCGGACAATTCATTCTTGTGTATAAATCATTCCATATAAAAAACGAAATAAGAGTACTTGGCATAGATGATTCTGCATTGATAAGGGATCAGATAATGATAGTAGGAGCCTTTTTCAGGGGCGTAGAATGGCTCGATGGCGTCATGCGCTCCTATGTTACAAGGGATGGCATGGACAGTACGGCTGCCATTGCAGAAATGACAAGGTCCAGTAAACACTGTGGGCAGATACGCATCATTATGTTGGACGGGGTTACGTATGGTGGTTTCAATCCAGTGGATATTAATTATATATGGGAAAAAACAGGCATCCCTGTAATAGTAGTCATGAGGGCATATCCTAATTTTAGAAAGATAGAAGATGCACTCGTCTATCTCCCTGAACCAAAAAAAAGAATGGACATCATACTGAAAGCCGGCGAAATAACAAAAGTGCAAACAAAGACGGGAGCGCAGCCAGTATATATCCAGCATGCAGGAATAGAATCAGAACATGCTGCAAAGATAGTGAAGCTCACAGCCACCAGGAGCAATATCCCTGAACCCCTTAGGGTGGCTCACCTAATAGCCACAGGAATCGTGCTTGGAGAGTCAAGAGGAAAAGCATAAGACAAGCTTATGCGTATTTTTCCACTAGTTGAACTCCATTATTCATGAGTTGTACAGCTCTCTCATTTGTCTTGGACTCCGCAAATATGCGTATAATGGGTTCGGTGCCTGATGGTCTGATCAACACCCATCCATCCTCATACCAGATCTTCACACCATCCGTAGTATCAACGTTCATGCTTCCTGTGGTGACCTCTGCCTTCAGCTTTTCCATGATAATTTTAGTATCATGACATTCGACCTTTGTTTTTGAGTTGAAATATGCAGGCACACTCTTTGCCATTTCGGAAAGTGTTTTGCCGCCAGCCATGATCTCCAATAGCTTTGCACAGGACATAGCCCCATCTCTGCAATACTGATGCTCCGGGAAAATAAGTCCTCCATTGCCTTCGCCACCAAATACGGCTCCTACCTCCATCATCTTACGTGCAACATTGATAGAACCTACGGCAGTCCATATAAGATCCACACCAGCTTCTTTTGCAACATCCAGCATTCTCTGGGAAGAA
Organism: uncultured Methanomethylovorans sp.; assembly: GCF_963678545.1. NCBI lineage: Archaea > Methanobacteriati > Methanobacteriota > Methanomicrobia > Methanosarcinales > Methanosarcinaceae > Methanomethylovorans > uncultured Methanomethylovorans sp. Next base: position 868,773 of record NZ_OY782870.1, on the reverse strand, counting down.
CTTACCGGCGTCACAAGTTTTCCTTTCTTTTGTTGCAGCACGTATTTTGCCATCATTGCAAGCAAAATTTCTTCATCAATGAATTTTCCATTCTCATCAAAAAACACAGCCCTGTCAGCATCACCATCATGTGCCACACCCATCTGCGCCCCTTCCTTAATGACAAGGTTCGCAAGATCTGTAAGAGCATCTGGTGTGGGCTCAGGATTACGTGAAGGGAATGTTCCATCGATCTGTGCATTGATAGTAATTACCTCACACCCCAAACGGCGCAGCAAGAAAGGCAAAGTAACAGAACCTGCCCCACAACCTGTATCTGCCACGACTTTGAACTTCTTCTGCCTAACAAGATCTGCATTTATAGAGTTGATAATGCCTTTTATGTAAACATCATTGGCATTGACATCATGCCTGAAGTCTCCCGTGTACTCCCAGGTAGCTGGTGTGAATTCCCGGGAGAAGTAGATCGATTCGATCTTTCCCTCATCCTCACGAGACATCTCAGTACCATCTCCGGCTATTAATTTTATGCCATTATATTCTCGGGGATTATGAGATGCAGTGATAACTACTCCTGCATCGGCATGATCGCGTACATAATACTGTATAGAAGGAGTTGGGACAATACCTACATCAATTACCGTAAGGCCGGATGACAAAGCACCTGCAATTGCAGCAGATTTGAGCATGTCACCGGAGATTCGAGTATCTCTGCCAATGGCAACAGTGCCTTTATTGCCCATGAAAGTGCCTAGGCTTCTTACAACATCCATTACCATCTGAGGATTCATATATTCGTTAGCTATGCCTCTTACTCCATTTGTTCCAAAAAGTTTCATATTTATCACCGGTAACTGCGATTAATATGACATCTCTGTATTTTATCTTTAGTGGTCTGCGAGGTGTAGATATACATCTTCTAAGATAGACAATACAAATGTTCCTTGATAAAATGCAACAGATAAAGGAAGCGCTTTCTCTAAAGAGCTGCGTATTAGTGGCTTTTTCAGGAGGAGTAGATAGTTCTGTCCTCGCTGCCCTTGCCCATGAAGCATTGGGTAATAAGGCGTTAGCAATTACTATCAACATGCACTCTTTGCCAGAAGGAGAGCTGCAAATAGCAGAAGATATTGCCAGAGAAATTGGGATCAGGCACAAAGTTATGGATTTTGATGAGTTTACAGTACCTGAATTTGTGGAAAATTCTCCTAAAAGGTGCTACTACTGTAAGCGATCAATCCTTGGACTTCTCCTAGAGGTAGCCAAAAAAGAAGGTTCTGAAGTGGTGATAGAAGGTACGAACATAACAGAGATGCAGGGAAATCGTCCTGGCATGCAAGCTGTTGCAGAAATGACTAAACGAGTTATATCGCCTTTCCTCCAATTTTCAGTGAGCAGAGAAGAGATCAGGCAAATGGCCAAACATATGGGACTGTCAGTTGCCGGAAAGCCATCTTCACCATGTCTTGCATCACGTATCCCCTATGGAAAGAAAATTACACCCGAAGGGATTTCAAGAGTAAAAGCTGCAGAAAAATACCTATTTACCTTGGGATTTATTCAATTTAGGGTTCGTGACCATGGAGATGTTGCCAGGATAGAAGTAAAATCTTCTGATTTTCCAGCAGTAATAGAAAGAAAAGAAGATATTGTGAATGAATTTAAGAGGCTTGGGTTTCATTACGTAGCCCTTGACATGGAAGGTTTCAGGAGCGGAAGCTTGGATGAAGCTAGCAAATGAGATTAGGATTCAACCTGCCAGAGAACAGGATATGCATGATATCGAATGCATTGCATCTACATACTTTCTTGATATTGAGGGATTAGGCTATAGTGACTTTATTGTTGCAACAGTGGAAAATAAGATAATTGGCATAGCCTGTTTCAAGGAAACAGAATGTCCTGAACTGCATACCATTGCAGTGCATCCCAATTACAGGGGAAAAGGCATAGGAGCTTTGCTGGTAAAGGAACTTAGACCTACCTTGTGCAAAGATCATGAACTTATATATGTACGTACAACAACTCCCAGCTTCTTTGAAAAAGTTGGATTTGTGACCCTGGAAAACCAGATGAAAAAAGAACTGTGGAACGATTGCGTTGCTTGCGACAAGTTTAACAACTGCAAGCAAGCTGTTATGTGCCTGGAACTGAGGAAAAAAATATGCTAACAATGGGGATAATCAACACCTATGATAAAATCAAAGTATTGGATGCTCACTACCGTGCCATTGCAAGAGCAGCCCCCATCTGCCATGCATTTGGATTTCGACTTGCATTATATGATTTTCCTTTTAACATGAATGCTGAAGAACTTGTGGAATATGTTACTGATAAGACTACCATAGGTGAATCAGGTAAGTACCTCCGCCTACTGTATGAAAAAGGCCATTTCTTTGTTTTCGATCTGCCTAAAAAAGGCTTTCAGCCTCAGTTTGGCACACCAGTTGTAACTACCTCGAAACCCGAAAAGAAACGTGTCATTACTTCCGAGGATATAGCAAATGGAATACTCAGGAAAAGCTCATACCTTCTACTTGTTGGCCTTGGCAGAAAAGGTCTTCCAAAAGAGATGTTCGAGCAGGCACCACTCCACCTTGATATAACTTCAGCTGGAATATCACTGGAAACCTGCACAGCCATTGGATGCATCCCTGCATATATCATGGGCATAGTGCATACGAAGCAAAATTCAAAATATGATAGAGAATAGATAAGAATCTGAGGCTCTTAGAGCCTCGGAGAAGGAGTTTTGCGTAACCAATCAATGTCAGACTGATACAGTTCACGCAGGTCCTTAAGGTCGAGTTTAAGCATTGCCAGACGGCTTACTCCAAGGCCCCAGGCAAGCACAGGGCACTTGATACCAAGGGGGTCAGTAACTTCCTTTCTGAACACGCCTGCACCTCCAAGCTCGACCCAGCCAAGCCCCTCAACGTAAACCTCTGGTTCCACACTGGGTTCAGTGTATGGGAAGTAGCCTGGCCTGAAGCGTACATCCTTGAAACCCATTCTGTGATAGAACTCTGAAAGTAGACCCAACAGATTGGCAAATGTCATATCCTTATCCATTACCACACCTTCCAGTTGCTCGAATTCCGGAGTGTGAGTTGGATCGATGGTTTCCCTGCGGTATGCCCTGTCAATAGAAAATGCCTTGATAGGAGGTTCCGGATTATCAGCAAGATATTTGATGGTTACAGCAGTGGTATGAGTCCTGAGGACGTTCTTGCAGGCGATCTCTTCGCTCCACTTACCGCCCCAGCCCCTTGATTCAAGGTCTCCCCCATGCTCATGCATGGCACACACCTTGTCTTTGTAGTCCTCCGGAAGTTCCGAAGTTTCTATAAGGTGAAAAGTGTCTTGCATCTCCCTGGCGGGATGATCCTGGGGCTGGAAAAGGGCATCGAAGTTCCAGAACGAGCTCTGAACAATGTCACCTTTTATTTCGGTGAAGCCCATTTCCAGGAATATTTGACGCATCTGGTCAATGAGACGCTGATATGGATGGATCTTTGCTCCATAAACAGCTCGCGGAGAAGTATGAATGTTATAAGGCCTGAAGTTTTTTTCTTTCCATTCCCCGCTCTTGAGCATCTCGGAAGTAAGTTGAGCAAACTCTTCCTCCAGAGATATACCCTCAAGCACAAGTTCCTGGCCAGCTGGAGTCAGAACAACCGATCTTAACTTCTCTTCATTCCGACTCACAAGTTTGCGTTTTATGAGATCCTGGAGAGTAATATTGTTCACTCCCAGCTCCTCAAGTGTAACCTTGCCAATGTTTAAATTAGCAAGAGCTTTTTCATCATCACCAATATCAGCCTTCCCCGAAGGAACCACATTTCCCTGCTCGATATTGGCCCATCCTTTGCGGCGAAGCCATCCGGTAGCAATGCCCACTATTTTAGGCGATACTTTTCCTTTCAGTTCTTCAAGAGAAGCTGGACCGGAAATAACTGAGATCATTTGTCTTTCAGGAAGACCACACTTCGCATATTCTTCACCTTCGGAAGTAAGGCCATAGGTCTCTAGAACCTTTTCCAACACATCAGCAAGCCTTTTCTCCTGCAGCATAAAAGCAGACTGGACCACAGTCTCTACCTTTAGCCCAGACATCTGCGCAAGTTCTGCAGGGGTTGAATTCTCTTGCTTCCCCAGATTTATCAGAACAATTTTCTCGTTAGTAGTAAGATTATACTGGTGGTTCATTGTCACACCTGGTCTAAGTCATTATCAAATTTATAAGCCGTACTCATCAAGTCTTCCCCTAGCAATTTCCCTTTTTTCCTGGTGATCCTTCAGGAACTTCTCCATCCTTTCAGCAGCAAGGTTCTTACAACTGCCACAGGTCCTCTGCCCTGTGATACATTCCTCACGTATCTGCAAAAGTTCCTGGTCATCCTCTATGAGATGGAAAAGCAAAAGGTCATAAACAGAGCATTTTTCTGGCTCTCCGCCCAGTTTCTTTTGCTCCTCAAGGCTCATACGTCCTCCTGTCTTTGCACGTTTTACCTTTTTCGCCCCTTCCTTAGGATCATCAAGAAGAGCTATGTGGCTTTCAGGGATGCTACTTGACATCTTCCCACCCTGAAGCCCTGACATGAAACGATGATAAGTGGCTGCTGGAGGGACAAATGCATATCCACCATAACGAAGTTCAACTTCCCTGACAACCTTTAATAACTGCTCAAAGTTGTCAGCACCAAGAACATCCAGATGGCCTTCGAAGAGCTTCGTGTTTCCGGGAATTAGATCATGTAGCTCCTCCAGTGCGCCTCCTGGAGCTGCTTTACTGCGTATACTGAAATAATGATTACCGTCTTTATCTTCCCTGCTTTCTATTTTGAACATGTTCATCTTGTGTCCAAGTCCACGAGTCAGACGGATGTGTGGGTCCTGATCAGCACCAACCGGGATGACAGTCGGTTTTGGACCTCCATACTCTTCAAGCTGAGGATGAAGAATGTCAGCACTCTGCGTTACTGCACTTACCATATGAGAGAGACTTGTTTCTCCTGTAAATCCATAGATAGCACTTAGTTCTGAAAAATTAGCCTTTGAACCGAGTTCAAAAGAAAGATCTTTCACATTATCCGAAGTGGACTGGAAATAAATGTGCCCATGAGGTTCAAAACCAAGGGCTATGAGACTCACTAGGTACTCATTGATGCCTGTATCCCTGCATTTTTCCCATGAAATTCCCCTTACGGAGTGAGCTTCACGGTCAGCGATTCCCACAAATGCATCTGCACCCTTCTGCTGATGCCATATTATTTCTTCCATAACCATCTTATGCCCAAGATGGATTCTCCCCGATGGCATGAATCCACTCATTACAGCGAATGGTTCTTTATTGTGCATTGCATCAAGCACATGCTCATAACTGCGATGGCCGAAGATCACTTTTCTTCGCATTAACCTGTGAGGATCTTCTATACTGGAGTATAAGCCATCAAACGGCATTATGCCAAATTCCTCAAATAATTTGGAATAATCTACGATGTTCGTTGAGCTCCATGGATCAAGTTTTACATTCATGAGGGATCTAGGTCCTGTGTATGTGGATATAATTATCACGTATGCCGCTGGCTACTTGGCAATAGTAAAAACACGTAGTTATATGTAAATGTTCTTATTGTAGATGATACAGGCTATTTTCCCAACAGCCTGAAATCGTATGGTACTGACTCTCCCTGAGGAATGTTCCTTACTAGTTCTAAAAATGCAGGTTCATGCATCTTGCAACTATAATGCTCTCCCCGGTAATGTGAACTTTTCCGGATCTTTTTCCAGATATCCTTAAGAGATTCTTCACGGACGTTGCCGTAACTGAATGGAATGTAAGGACAGGGTTTTACAGAACCCTCAACGCACAAGTGCATCCAGCGCTGTCCTGCCATGCACCCCACCATACGGCCTTCAAAATACGTATTTGCAAATATTCTGGGTCCACCTTTTGTGGAATTGATACGCTGATAAAAATCAAGTATATATTTACGCTGTAGATCAGAAAGAATTGGGTCTTCTGGTTTCTTGGGAATGCTTTCCCATAACGAGAACTCATGCACACCCAAAGAAGCTGCCATTTCATACATTGTAGGTAGGTCATCAATGTTCTTGGGAGAAACATGTGTACACATTGTAACCAACAACCCTGCCTTAAGTCCCATTTTAATAGCAGAAGTAGCCTTATCAAAAGCACCATCAAGCCTGCGGACCTCATCGTGTTTTGTAGGATCAGTGGAATAGATGCTTATTAAAAGATTATATAGTCCTGCTTCTTTCAGCTTTTTTGCAGCCTCTTGAGTCATTTCAGTGCCGGGAGTGTACATATTAACGATAGCACGCTCCTTATTAACATATTCAATAAGTTCGAATATGTCCTCACGGAGCATGGGATCCCCTTCTGTAAAAGTAATTATGAAAGCCCCCATATCTAGTGCTTCATCAATAACCTTTTTTACAGTAGAAGTGTCAAGCTCGCCTTCACCACCACTTATGACGCAATGCGCACACTGGCATTTACATTTGCGCGTGATCTCAAAGGAAACAGTTTCAGGCACATACCTTCCAAGTGCCGTCTGAACCTCAGCAAGCAACAGCCGATTAAAAACTTTGCTAGGAATAGGCGGAAGCCAGGTAGAAGCAACAATATAATCTTCTGTAACAAGAGCAGGTTTTTCGTCCTTCAGACGGGAATTTATCATATCAAGGAAAGGAGTACAAGCCCTTTTTAGCCCACCTTTTGCTTCGAGTTTGATAAATGCATCACTCTTATGTAATTTAATGGTAAGTCCAGGTATTGACACCAGATTGATATTCGTTTCAGGACCTTCTGATGAAAGTTCAGTGGAATTCATTTATATGCTCCTTTTTTGAGAACTGCTGCGGAAAACATCTGCTTGCTGACCTAGGATGGATTCACGAAGATCAACAACAATTCCAGTATCTGTGATTCTATAAGGATGAATAGATTCATCGCGTTTGACCCTTCGCATCTTAAGGATTTCTACAAAGCATACCCTTTCACTTCAAATCCTTGATACATTGAAGATATCACACCATCTGCAAGATACCCCCTCCACATTAGAAGTATCTAAATCAGATTTATTTTTACCCGAGATAAGGATTGTGCAGTAAAGTCCTTCTAAACCTTTTATAAATTAGATGAAGATGAATCTTACACTAACCGTATCACGAGAAAACTTCAGTGTCGCGAGGGATCAATGAACATACATTTTGCACCGATCTGCTGTATATCAGAACATATCTGAGCAAAGATGCTATTAAGGGCCTTTTACTCTGTATCCACCTTTTCATCAGCACTTAATCTCTTTATGTACCTGTTATACCTAAGTGGATCCGTTCTGATGATCCTTAACTTATTCTCCTTGATAAGTCTTTCAAGATACCAGTTATGCCGCCAATGTTGCGCATAATTCTGGCAGGGGATTCATCACGAATAGTATAGACTCCTGGATTATTATACTTGGTGATACACCCATAAAATACTGTATACCAAAAGTAGATTTATCAGACCCCAGCCCCGCCGGTAAGCAGGATTACATTAGTTCCGATAAAACTGCCTTCAATCAGTTCATCGAAACCAGGAATTACTGTAAGCATTCTAATAAAAGGACCTGCAAGCAGTATTGAATAGTAAATTATACTCTATGCGATATAATTTACTATCCTATATGCTTAATTAAGGTGCCTTTTAAACCTTCTCCGCAAAAGCCAGATTACCACTTATCCTCTTGATCTTAGCTTTTACAGTCTGCCCTTTAGAAGTGTTAGGAACAAATATAGTGTATTTGGATAACTTAGCTATTCCATCACCCTTTGAACCAACGGAATCGATCATCAGTTCATATTCCTTTCCTTCTTCGAGCTCATCTTTCGGGGCCTGAGCTACAACACGTCTCTTTTTGACTGGCCTGTGGCCACCACATGCAGAACATCTGAGCATGAGCACCCGGTCAACTTTCACAAGCTGTGTATCGGGACGACCACATTCGGAACAGATGACGTATTCTTCAACATAGGCATCTATGTTGGACTTTAGCATCTCTTTGGTGAAACGACCCTGGAATACAGCCCTGCTTCCTTCAATCTTACCTGCAGTACCGAGTTCACGGGTCAGATATTTCATCAAGTGGTCCGGGTCCCTGTTGAACACATCCGCTATGTTGCCAAAATTGTCCAGAATGGTAGTTTTTCCTTCAACCAATACTCTGGGTTCGGGAACCACAAAACGTTCACCGGTGGTTTCCATGTCTGGCAGGTCGGCTAACGCGCGGTCAAGCAACTTTTCATAGCTATCCATATATAATACCTCAGGAACGCCGGTATATAGAGTTACTGTACAAGTTCCAATCCCTGGTCAATTACTATCCTCACAGGTGTGGGGAGTTTATGACCTGCACGCCTAAGAGCATCCTTAGCAATAAGGTAATTCTCTTTGTTTACAGATATTGTAAAGATCTTCTGTCCTGCAGATACTCTGGCAGCAGTTCCCACATTCTTTCCGTAGGCACCTCTCATACCGCTTGACACACGGTCCGCACCTGCGCCTGTTGCCTGCTTATTCTCTCTTAGAACCTCATGAGGATATACCCTGAGCTTCAGGTGGAAGCCTGTACGTCCGGCTGCAGCCATAATAGCCCTGTTAGCAGTGATACGGGCAGCTTCAAGAGCAGTGTGCCTGATCTGACATCTCTCTTTGGAAATAAGGGAGAGTATTACGGGGAAATCCTCACTTTTGCTACCCATGTCGTAGTGGATGACCTGGCTTCCCGGAACACCACCCATATATTTCCTGCGGGTGAATGAACGTTGTCTGACGTTCCTGTACATACTTGCTGGCTTTCTTACCATGAATAAAATCTCCTTTAAGTTATGAATAAGTTCCCAGAATAGAATCTGGCTCCTTATAGATAATGTAGGTATTTGAATCTGTTGAGTCCTCTGGTAAATTACCTAGAGTAAAGGCTCTTCCTTTACTACGTTGGAGTTTATAAGCCTTATTCCTCAAATACCCATTTATATCTTACTGAGTATCGAGTGGTTCATATAGATTATTCTGATATAAACACTGCTTATGCAATCCTCAACCTCACTATCCCACAAACAAGATATAAAAGGAAACATACGATTCGCACTCATAACAGTTTCAACATCACGATTCAATAAATATGGTTCCGCAAGATCCCCACAAGAAGCTGAAGACGTATCCGGGAACCTTATGTGTAGTTTAGTGAAAGAGAGTGGACATGAAGTAGTATCATATTCATTGGTTCCGGACAATGAAATTGACATAAAGGATTTAATTTCCCGCATGCTAGATGAAGATGTAAATGTGATAGTAACCAGTGGAGGAACTGGACTCAGTCCAGATGATGTGACTATAGAAGCTATAGCGCCTATATTCCATAAGGAAATACAGGGTTTTGGCGAATACTTCAGGTATCTTAGTATCGGGCAAATAGGTAGTTCTGTAGTTCTTACAAGAGCTTGTGCCGGAATAGTGAATAACAAAGTGATATTTTGCCTTCCTGGATCACCAAATGCAGTAAAGCTTGCATTTTCAGAAATAATTCTGCCAGAAGCAGGCCATATTTTGAAGCATGTTGGAAGAACAGCATGAGAATCTCAAATTAGGATTTTGATTTAAAAACCTATTCCTTTTTTTGTTGATACTACTATTCTCTTTTTTTTGGGGGGGGGGCGGTAGCTATAAATACAATAAGTTTTGCCCCGTCATGGATAAAAAATCGATGGAGTATAAAGGAATCCTCTTCGAGGACTCCATAGGAAACTATCTTTACAGAGAAACTGCCTCTATTTGCCAATTTCTTCATTTTCTCTGTATAGAAGACATTTCACAATACGTTGAACGCACTGTGTATACCAACAAACGTTGGCATTTTAAGTATAACGTTTCCTCAATGATAAAGCTCTTTATTGTAAAATGCTTCAGGAATCTATCTTATGAAAAAACAGTATCCAGTTTAACCGAAGAAGAAGCTATTATGCTATCGTTCTGTGATAAAAATGGGCAAATAAGACTTCCTTCAACTGGAACCCTCCATCATTTTGTAAAATATAGACTTGAGCCTGTATCAAAACTATAAATACTATTTCTCTGAATGTTATTGTGGGGATATGAATGGAATTCAGAGAACTCTCTGATGATCAATGGAAGTTTATAAAGCCACACTTGCCACCACAACCAATTACCGGAAGAAAGAGAGCTGATGACCGTAAGGTCATCAATGGTATTCTCTTTGTTCTGATAACAGGTTGCAGATGGGGAGATATGCCAGCTATTTATGGTTCCCAGGCAACTGCCTGGAGAAGGCTGAAAAGGTGGTCAGAGGAAGGTATATGGAACGAGATAATGGAATCCCTTCGGGATTCCGCTTACCAGAAAGGTAAGTTCTCATTGGATACAGTGTGTATCGATAGCAGTTTCATCGAAACTAAAAAAGGGGAGATGACTCCTCGTACAACGGTCACAAGAAAAGAAAAGGCATAAAGATCCATGCATGTGTAAGTTGTGAAGGTTTTCCACTTACAATCCAAATATCTTCTGGAAAAGAGCACGATAGACAGCACTTCATTGAAGTTATGGAGGATATTAAGGTTAAGACCGATGGAAGACCAAGGACAAGACCTCTTGAAGTTCTGGCAGACGCTGCGTACGACGATACAGAAATCAGGCAGTACTTAAGGTCCAGAGCTATCAAAAGCAACATACCGATCAATACAAGGAACAGTAAAAGAAAGAAAAGAGGAAGACCTACTCGATTTGATGAAGAAACATATTATTACAGAGGAACTATAGAACGATTCTTTGCATGGTTGAAGATGGGATTTAGAAAATTAGCAAGTAGATATGAACGTCTTAATGTGGTTTTCAAAGGATTGTTAGATATTGCATGTTTCCTGTTGTGTTGGAAAAAGGTGTGAGTGAAGTTTTGAAATAGGCTCTTGGAGAAGATGGGGTCAATGAACTAATGATAATGGTTGGAGAAAAGATTCTCAAAATTTCAAAGTTTAAAGACGCCAAGATAGATTCAACACCTCTTGAAGCTTCACGATATGACAAATATGCGGATTATAATCCACATTATAAATGCAAAATGGACAAAGCTCACATTACAATGATTGGAACTTATCCGGTATTTATGACATATACTAATGGCCTTAGTTCTGATTCTATAGAACTTATCAAACACATACATGCATTAAAGAAAATGGAAGCTAATATTGAATTTTATGCTGCAGATGGAGCTTATGACCCATTCCAAAACAATGCAGATATATGGTATCATCTGAATGCAAAACCAATTATTTCCTACTCGTGTGATGCAGTATTGCACAAAGAAGGTGATGTAGAGAGGATTGATCATTGGGTGAACAAAATGTGGAAACTTGGTGGAGATGTTCATGCAAAAATCGAAAATAAGTTGAAGTTTCTGTATGAAAATGGAAGACAAGAACAAGTTGGGATGTACCTAAGAAATCAAAACATCCTCGATGAATTATTTTTGGAGTAATACAAGAAAAGAGGAGAATGCGAAAAAGTACATGGCCACATGAAAGATACGATGAACTTCGATGTCAGAAGAATAAGAGTAGAGAGCAGAGCTCTCTACTCTTTGCTGAATTTAGTTTCTTATCAACTATTGGTGTTTACTGAATTGCAAAATAAAGTAAAACTCCGGAATTCGTTTGGGAGGCTATTCTAAAAAGTACATCAAATTAGAATAGAAATCTAAGGAGCTAATTTGATGGCCTCAGCATAAAAATAACTTTCTATAATACGTGTTATATACCAGTAAAGATATTATACATCGCTACATTTTACCAAATACAAGAAAATGGGTAAATAATAAATATAATCGTTCAGAAGGTTGTGCATGACAGGATATTCATTAGGCATCAAAGAGCTGGATGAGATCCTTGGTAGTATCAGGGAGGGAACTAATATCATGATAATAGGCCCTCCCATGAGTTCTAAAGATGAACTTCTTAACCTCATCGTTTACAACGGCCTTATGAATGGTAATTCATCTATAATTGTATCCACCCGGGAACCAGGGGAAAGGTTCTTTGAGTGGTTCGATCGCAATGGAATTAACTTAACAGAATCTAACATAGGTGTCGTTGATTGCGTTACCAAGACGCTTGGAATGGGAGCACCTGAGACCGAAAGGATCAAGCGTGCTTCCAGTCCCGTAGACTTGACGGGCATTGGCGTGAAGATAAGTCAGTTCTTTGAAGACTTCGTGATGAAAAAGAGGATGCAAAATAGACTTTGTATCAATTCCCTTTCAACGATCTTAATGTATTCCAACCTTCAGACAGTGTTCAAATTCCTTCATGTGTTCACCGGAAGAGTGAAAGCAGCAAATGGATTGGGGATATATGTTGTTGAAGAAGGAATGCATGATCAACAAACCATAACCACTCTTCAGCAGCTTTTTGATGGCATGATCGAGATCCGTGCAAGCGGAGAACATCACTGCATAAGGGTGGTAGGATTAACTCCAAAACCAACACCTTGGTTTGAATACGAGATAGATGGCAGCCACCTGCAACTAAGAGACTGTAAGTGAAGGAATGCCAAAAAAACCGTGTCCTAAAATTTGACGACTGGATTTTGGAAATATAGAATATCCTTTTATTCACAGATGATTTGAGAATTTAAAGAGTTGGAAGTAACCATGGATAAAGACAAATTATATGAATTGAAAGCAGAAGCTTCACAACTGAAGCCAATTATGAACATCGGTAAGAACGGGATCACTGACACAGTAGTCGGAGAGATCAAGAAGCACCTCAAAGCTAACCGTATGATAAAACTAAAAATGCTAAAAAGCTCAAGGGAAGAAAAAGATACAGAATCAATTGCAAATGAGCTTGCAAGTGCTACAGCCTCACAAATAGTAGAAATAAGAGGTAATAACGTAGTATTGTACAAGTAAAGTTAAAGTTTAACTATTTTTGACCTGTGAAGGAGGTATCACTTCTACTTCCTGCAGGATCATGAGTTCTCGCGGTAGCATTTGGCGCAGTTGTGGGACTATTGCCCGAATGCTGTCCTCTGTATCTACCGCCTGCACTATAATAGGCAGGTCGGCACCAAGTCTGAGAACGTTTGCCGTGTGTATAATATGATCCACACCATAACCTTCTATGCAATGGTGCACTGTAGCTCCGGCAATGCCAGCCTCTTTAAAAAATTCGAGTACTGCATGATAAGCAGCCTTTCCCCGATGCGTATCTTTTTCGCTCAGATATATCCTAAGGATCACATGCTTCATTGTAATTAATGATATGGCACTTATTAGATTAAGTTTACCAGCAGCTGGCCAGCTTTTACAGCTGCAAGGCACAGGAACAGATTAAAAGTGATATTGAGGATAAAATATAGAGATTCATTCTCTTCAAGAAGGCGAAAGCTCTCATATGAAAAAGTCGAAAAAGTGGTAAATGCACCCAATATCCCAACATTGACAAAATAAACAATTCCACCATGAGCTCCTGAGAATGTCAAATATGAAAGGATTAAACTTCCGATGAAGTTCACGGTTAGAGTACCCGTGGGGATTAACGATGATCTCGGTACTGCTCCAGAGACAAGATATCTTAAAATTGAGCCTATAGTACCTCCGATACCTACAAACAATAATGCAGAAGATAACATCCTACCTCCTCCTTCCCAGATAGACCATACAGGCCCTTCCCATAAAAACACCAAACAAACCTGGTATCAAATTGGCACAAATGAATATCACAGAAGCCGCAAAGCTCATCTGAAAAGCAGACACAGCAAAACTTGAGAAGGTAGTGAACGCGCCCAAGAAACCTATACCCAAAAACAGGCGAGTATGTGTAGGAACATAACCCAGAAACTCATTGTGATACATCAGTAAACCAAGGCAAAAGCTTCCAAGTACATTGACTGCCAAAGTGCCTGGAACAGAGGTCAGGCTCTGCATGAACATGAACCTGGCTACTGCACCCAGAAACCCTCCGCAGCCTATTGCCAGGAGATCTTTTAAATCCCAATCTCTGGACATTCTTGTTACTACCAGGTTACTATTCGATCAGCACGACATCTACTTTGCTTTCTTTCTCATATCCTTCAACATGCTCAGGTATGATAACAAATCCCTGGGATTTAGCAATCGAACTAAGGATACCAGCCCCTGCAGTCATCAGGGGATGAGCGATCTTACCGTCGAGTATCACTCGGGCATAACTGAGATAACCTTCACGAGAAGTGATTTTGGAACTCAGTTGCGCCTCTGTTTTGATATCCGGCACATCCGGAGCATTTGCCACCTTTCTGAGTGCGGGCCTGCCAAACACAAACAATGCCACAAGACCTGCAGCCGGATAACCTGGCATACATACGACCGGTTTGTTATTTACCCAACCAAGAGCAGTGGGTTTCCCCGGACTCAGACCCACACCATGCACCGGCAATTCTCCCATGGAAGCCACAACCCCGGGCACGAAGTCTTTTTCTCCCACTGACGTACCGCCGGAAATCACCAGCAGGTCTGCATCTATGACATTATTAATAGCCTGCTGAATCTGACCAACATCTTCCGGCACTATATCATGATATTGAGGTACACCACCCCATTTTTCCACATAAAGACCTATCATGAGACTATTGCTCTCCAGGCTCTTACCGGCCGGTGGCAACTCTGTGTACGAGAGAGGTACAAGATCATCGCCAACCGGAATTATGGCAACCACTGGCTTACAATACACTTTTACTTCCTGAATTCCAAGAGATGCCAATACTCCTACATCACATGCCCGCAGTAGATGACCTTTGTTGAAAAGGATCTCATTCTTACGGATGTCCTCTCCTATGTCACCCACATTCTTACCAGGGTGCAGTTGAGCCCGTATTTCGACCATATCCCCCATGGATACAGTATCCTCTACCATCATCACCGCATCAGCACCTTCGGGCATATACTGGCCGGTGCCTACCCTTGCACATGTGCCTTCTTCGACAACATCGGAAAGCTGTAACATCACAGGATTAAGAGGAGATGCACCAAGAGTGTCCGCAGCCCTCATGGCATAGCCGTCCATTGCAGACCGCCTGAAATGAGGCACATTCCTGGGAGCTATGGTATGTGTGGCCAGTACCCTTCCGGGACATTCCCGGATACTGATCGTTTCAGTCTTTGTAATAGGAGAAATGGAGTTCAGGAATTGTTCCTTTGCCAGATGCACTGGCATACGCTCCTTGAATATTCTGTCCATCAAGATCACCCGCCGGATACAGGAGGCAATACACCCAGCTCATCGCAGTCGCTGACCTTTGTGTTAAGGCCATCAAGATGAGTGATATTGTCACCGTTGAGAAAAACATTAACATATCCGCATAATCTGTGATCAGAAGCAGCTGATTCAAAGATCCTGTCCTTAAGGCCTGGGAATTGCCTCACAAGGGCTTCCAGCACCTCAAGCACAGTTTCGCCCCCGAGCTTCAACTCGGACGTCCCTGCTATCTCTTTAAGGTTTGCAAAGAGCCTTACCTTAACCTCTGTCATGGGCCTTTATTTATAAAGATATTAGATAAACCTTGTGTCAAAGTGGAAATTTATGAGTGAGGGGAGATTTGGAGATGTGTGATTTATGAGTTGACATTATTTCAAACCCCTATAAAAATCAAAATTATAGCTTTTAATGTACCTACAATTTTCGTCCCATACTAAGATGAAAGATGGTATTTTTACGTGCCTTGAAGCCCAAGAGCACCAAACTCTGCTACACCAGAAAAGAAAAAGAAATTAAAATACAACAAGCAGTATCTGGAGAAGAGTCGTACTAAACAGTAGAGGCGATATACTTCATCTAAAATGTCTCAGATTCATTTCTTACTGTTCAATTTCGCGCTTTTCATGAGATTACGTTAGGTGATATTTATGCACAGGGATTGTGAAGGTAAACGTACTACCCCTACCAAGTTCACTTTCGACCCAAATCTGTCCTCCATGAAGGACAACGAGTTCCTTAGCAAGTGCAAGTCCAAGACCTGTGCCATCGTATCTTCTTGCTACTGAAGAATCAATCTGACTGAATGGTTTGAACAATTTCTCCTGATCTTTTTTTGATATCCCAATACCACTATCTTGTACAGAGATGTGTATCTTGTCTCCATCCACTTTTGCTCTGAGGGTCACAATACCACCATGGTTAGTGAACTTGATTGCATTACCGACTAGATTGTATAATACTTGCTTGATCTTTCCTTTATCCACCCGTATGTAGCCGGAATCAGAATCTATGGAATTCTTTATTATTATTTCTTTTTTAGCTGCAAGGAATTGCATGCTGGCTAACATCTCTTCCATGATGCTTTCAACGGATACATTTTCTTTGAATAATTGCATCTTTCCAGCTTCTACTTTAGAGATGTCCAGGATATCATTTATTATAGTTAACAGATGCTTTCCGCTTTTTGATATATTCTTAACATATTTTGTTTGTTTATCACTCAAACCATCACGGTTTACTTCAAGAAGCGCATCTGAAAAGCCAATTATTGAGTTAAGAGGTGTTCTGAGTTCATGGCTCATGTTAGCCAGGAACTCACTTTTTGCTTTGTTTGCAGCCTCTGAATTCAATTTTGAATTTCTCAGATCTGTTATGTCGATCCCGTATTCTACAACACCCTTTATGTTGTCAAGATCGTCTTTTATGGGAGCTACAAACATTTGAAATGCCTTCCCGGTCATTATTTCACGTATATCATCAGGAGAGGTTTCGTAAATTATTGTTTTTCCAGTTGATAGGACTTCCCCTACCTTGCACCATGGACATGGAGAAGAACTTTGCATGAATGCTTCATGGCATTTCTTTCCAAGAACATCGCTGACAGAATCACATTTTGCCAGTCTCAATCTGAAATCAATATTATTCATGGCAATTACGTTGTATTCAGTGTCTACCACATTAAGGGTCCCAGGGAGAATATCTATTATGGACTGGAGCAGTTCCTTGTTATTCTGCAATTCCTGCTCTGCTTTTTTGCGCTCAGTGATATCTGATAAAAAGAGCGTTAGGCCAATTACATTTCTTTTGGAGTCTTTCAGAGGACTGTACACATTCTCGTACCATCGCCGGTTCAGCGACGAATCACCATATTCTTCGATTAGAGTGAATGTTTCACCTGCGAGTGCTCGGTCAAAATTCGCTTTTGCTTTCTCCCTGTCTGTGGGGTCTTTGATATAACTGAGCATACAGACTCCAATTTCGATCTTGATACCCCAGATATGCTCCATAGTCAACTGATGATTCTTGTTGAAGGCAAGGTACCGGTATTCCATGTCAAGTGAAAATATCACAACGTCTTTTGGGCTTTCAATTGTTCCCTGTAAAAGATTGTATGCCTGTCGATATTTCTCTTCACTTCGTTGCAGCGCCTTTTCAATATTTCTCTGTTCTAATGTGTTCCATACAGAGTCCATGAGCAAGGTGAGTTGAAGTGTGTCATTCTCACTATAATCAGATTCTTTGTTGGCTACACCCACAACAGCAACCAGCCGCTCATTTCTGAGCACTGGTATTGTCATGAATCTGTAAAGGTTGACATGTCCTTCAGGATGCCCTTTTTTGAGAGGAGTTGGAACCTGGAAATCATTTATAATTATTGCTTTGCGCTGTCTTATTGCCTCTCCCCAAAGACCTGTATTTTCCAGTTTAAAGATGGTCTGGGGATCAAAAACAGCACATTCTTTCATTACTTCTTTTGACCATTTATTGATAGTGAGTTCCATCCGTTCCTCATTGTAAAAACAGATGTAACCAATTTTACTCTGAGTAAGTTTGATCGCTTCATGAAGTGCAAAGTCAAGGAAATCCTGAACAGAATCAGACTTGTACTGCAAAATGGACACAAGACTTCTTAATCGCTCCTCTCTGAAACGAAGCTTTTCCTCCGCTTCTTTTCTAGCTGTAATGTCCAGAACTATTCCCTGGTAATGAGTAGTCTCACCGTTATCATTCCTTTTTACAACTGTACGATCATCAATCCACTTGACTCCGCCATCTGCGGTGAGAATCCGATATTCCTGAGTAAAATCGGTTACTCCTTTTTCGGAATATGTTTTAACCTCTAACATAACTCTTTGCAGGTCATCAGGGTGGATGATAT
Organism: uncultured Methanomethylovorans sp.; assembly: GCF_963678545.1. Lineage (NCBI taxonomy): Archaea > Methanobacteriati > Methanobacteriota > Methanomicrobia > Methanosarcinales > Methanosarcinaceae > Methanomethylovorans > uncultured Methanomethylovorans sp. Next base: position 850,577 of record NZ_OY782870.1, on the reverse strand, counting down.
TTTCAAAAAGAACTTTTTTTGATAGGAAATCAACGGCAGAATACCCTAACTGTGAAACGTTCTCAGAAACATATTCAACGGGCCACCCCTCTTCAGCTTTCCATAAAAAGAGAACTAAGGGACTATAGTTTACTATTCCCTCTAAAAGGCTATTATTATGCCATTGATGCTGACTTTTAAAATCCATTGGATTTTGTTCGTCATAATCCATTCAAAATTACCTCTTGCCAGACATTTGTCAATGTACTGTATTCATATATATATTTATATAGATATGTGTATTTTAGGTCAAACCATAGGGCTTTTATCTTGTTTTTGAATAAGAAAGGTAATAATAAAATATCACATGACTGAAAAAAGTTGTAGACTGCAACTCAATCCTGATTAAAAAAATAAATTTTTATAGGCATTGGTTAAATCAAGATCGAAAAATATAGTAACGCACTAAAATTCATTTCTGTATCAGAAACTTATAGAAATATGGGAAAAGATATTCTGAAAAATAGACATTTTTCAACCTGAATTTTCTTGTGGTCTTGAGCCTCACAAACTCTTTAATCACAACACCAAAAAAAGAAAATAAATTAAAATACAGCAAGTGGTATGTAAAAGAAAATCATACTACTGCCTTTCCACAGATGTCAAGAAAAAAAACAGGTCTTTTCTCTTTTCATTAATACATGTGCATAGGACCTAACATTTATCATAATAAGTGTTATTATATTGAATGATAGTAACAATTTTTGATAAATAACTGCAATTCAGATAATTAGCAAAAATCCAAAACATCTGTGGAATATACGATACTAACCACAATAGAGGCGATATTCTTCGTCCAGAATGACCACCGATAACTAATCCCCTTAGTAATGAAAATCGGAGATAAAAAAACGAAATCTACCACGACCCATACACAGGACCAAACATGAAGAATCCTAGCAAGTCGATAGTGTTGCTTGCCCCGTGAGCAATGACCGAAGCCTAGAGGTTGTTTCTATAATGAATTTTGATCAGACTGAAAAAGATCGCATCCAGAAAAGTGAGGATGACTCCTATTGTTCCCTGTTCCGTATGTGCAAGTCCGAATAATAAGGAAGAAATACCCACTGCAAGAATGATCTCGGACCTTGTGTCTCCGAACAGGTCCAGTATCCTTTTTTGGAGATAGCCCGTGTACACGATCTCTTCTCCGAATGCAGCTAAAGTCCATGTCAGCATCAGGAAGAACAACAACTGATTGAAATTTTCTTTCAGGTTTTCGAATGCACTTAGGTCTTGTGTTGTTCCGTTCAAGTGATTCAGTACTGGCATGAATATGGTCAGATGCAAAAGGGTCCAGACGATCACTAATAATATAATAGTGACTACCATCTTAAGCCAGCTAATATTTTTCCTGAAACCTAAAGTTTGCATTTTTTCTTTGCGGATCAAAAGCGAGATCGCTATTATTCACAGAATAATGATTGTCGGGATGAACATGTCCAGAATGATGACTGTACTGGCAATAACCAATTCAATAATTGAGATCAATTTCCATACATTTTCCCGGCCCAATCCACCCATCATATCACCCTGCTATCGCTTTGTAGTATCATAAAACATGTTTGAAACACATTTGAATGTATTGTTAACCTGGTTGTTCGTTTAAGTAGAGATATTTCTACAGAGCTGGAAAATGCAAACTTTTTTGTATTCATGAAGCAAGACAATCTATCAATATATTGAAGGATCAGGACATGGAACATAAAGATCCCGCCGAAGAAGAGCTGATCGAACTTATAAGATCCAGGTTCTCTGGAAGTACTTGTTGTAATAATTTTATCAGCGTTCTGAAAAAGAGCAACTCAACATATCATGCCGAACTTCTCAGAACTGCCCGTATGCTGCTTGATAAAGACCTCATGCTTACAGGAGTTTTCTTTGAGAATCTTCCCGAGGCAGCACAGAACACTGGCCAAGATGGAATAAGGAAATGGGCCGGCATCGGTATAAAGATATTTGACCAGGACAAGGACCTGGCAATTGACTATTTTTCCTCTTCGGCTCCGCTCTTAAAGGATCTGGACGTAAGTGAAGTGGAAGAATGGGCCCTGAACGGCATAGCTGTCTTTGAAGAGGACCCATCCCTTGGAAGACGTTATTTTTCCCTGAAGTCTAAGAGCTCAAAGGAATTCATTGAAGGGCTTACCGGGTCAGCAGCACTCAATGAGATCATAAGCGTCCTCAGGTACTATGCCCTTGGATTGTCAGGTGTTAATTTTAACATTCTTTCCCGAAGGATGTTACAGATAGAAGAAGAAACAAATTCCATAAATCCTATTATCGCAGGCAGGACAATCTACCTTGCACCCAAGATCAAAAAATACGGCGATATTGAAGATAACTTCAAGATATACAAGCTGAGCATAATGCACGAGATTGGTCATGTACAATTCAGCTCCCATAAGATAGAACGTGAAGGGGTAGCAGGACTGATGGCAGATATCAGAAGAAGGTACACGACCATAATGAAAAGAACTTATCTGTCAGGACTTCAACCTGAGGGTATCATTGATATCGCTGATATCATAGCTCTGTTTCCCAACAAAGCACTGGCAGGAACAATACTCGGCATCCTGGAGGATGCCAGGGTAGAGTACAGGATAATGCAACACTACAGAGGAGTTCGCTCAGACCTTGAGAGAATAAGATACCAGATGCTTCTGACAAGGTCTGCCCCGAAAGGTGACCTTGAAGAGTTCATGGAATCACTTCTGTGGGTCTCGATAGGACATGAACCTGTTTACAATATTAGCAAAGGGACAAAGTATCTTCTGGACCACGCAAGGACTCTGCTGAAGGATGGAATCTTCCACGAAGAATCATCTATTCTCGATTCCCTTGATACGACCTTCAGGATATATACCATGCTCGATGAACAGATGGGTCCATTGAGCCAAAAGGAGTATCAGGTACTGAAAAATATCGATTATCGCGGAGTTGACATAGGAACGTATAGCAAAAAGGACGCTTTTTCGTCCAATTCGCATGAGAATATTATTAGGAATTTCATTCCCGAAAGTAAAGTAGAACCAGAAGCAGAGAAGGAAAGACCACAGGAAGAAAAGGTTAAACGCCAGCCTACCTATGCTACGGCAAAGAACTGGAAGATACTTGGCAGTTACATTTATGATGAATGGGATGCCGTGATCAATGACTATAAAGCTGACTGGTGTACGGTTAACGAGATCGAGCCTTTTGGCGTGTCCAGTGATTACTACAAAGATGCATCAGAACAGTACAGGCATGAGATTTCCCTGATCAAGTATGTATTCAACAGGATGAAGCCGGAAGCATTCCGCAGGATGAAAGGACAGACCGATGGAACTGAGATCGATATCGATGCATTCATCGATGCCCTGATACAGAAGAAATGCGGGATAAATCCCGATGACAGGCTCTACCTCAAATGGGACAAGCAGGAAAGGGATGTTGCAACTCTTTTCCTTATAGATGTCAGTTATTCCACCCATAAAATCGTGGGCTATGAAGAAAAGAGTATAGTAGATGTCGAAAAAGACTCACTTATCCTTATGATACAGGCCCTTGAAAGCATAGGAGACAAGTATGCCATCTACGCATTTTCTGGCCAGACAAGAGATGATGTTGAGTACTTTGTCATAAAGGAGTTCGATGAGGAATTATCAGACAATGTTGCACGCAGGATAAGTCTGCTGGAACCGGTATCCAACACACGGCTCGGACCTGCCATCCGCCATTCGATAAGGAAACTTGACACAGCAGAGGCAAAAACAAAGATAATAATACTGTTATCCGATGGTGAACCCTTCGATACATCCCAGGGAGAAAGAGCATACAAAGAGAGAATTGCTGAAGAGGATACCAGAATAGCGATAAGGGAAGGCAGTGACAAGGGAATTCATTTTTTCTGTATAACCGTGGATCCAGATCCCGGCAAATATCTTGACAACATTTTCTCTGATGCAGAATACACAATAATAGATGATGCCAGTTCACTTCCAGAGAGGCTTCCTATGCTGTATAAGAGAATTACCACATAAGAGTATAATACTGCAAAAATGATAAAACAGTAAAAAAATAGTTGTTCTTCCCACCGTTTAAACAACACGGGAAGAACTATTTAACTACGCATCAGTTTATTGATCTTCTTCTCGTTTCTTCCTGTACAGGAAGAAAATCAATAATGCAGCAGCCAGTAGTACAATTCCAGCTGCAATTATGTTGCTGCTTCTACTGTTACTGCCTTCATCACCTGTGGTGACAATATCATCATTGGTTTGAACTTTCTCACCTGATGATGCTCCGGTATCAGTTGAACTTTCCGTACTTGTTGACACCTTAGAGCTTTCGGAACCAGTAGATGCTGATCCTCCCGTCTTACCAGTATCTTCTTGTGATGACCAGAAACTTGCAATGGCTTTACCAGTGCCTGACCCCGATCCTGAGCCTGAAGAGTACTCGTAGTTTGCTGTAATTGCAAACGGTGAGAAGCCGGAGATATTGCGCACAATGAAATACGAATATGTACCGTCATTGTTCAGCAGTTCCGGAATATAGCTTTCCCATGCCGGATTGCCCCAGTGCTTGAGCATCACTGAAGTTATGGCAAGGGAGCCGCCATCACGTTCGTTCAGGACTCTGAACTCGATACTCCTGTTAAGACCCGTTGTATCAACAAGGGTCTGGTTACTGAAACTAATGTCAAGGTACTGGTACACGGAGTCCTGAGAGAATCCTGCTTCTGATTCATTCAATGATGACTTGTCCAGAACTTCAACCTTAATACGGAGGTCGGAAGCATTACCCGGAGTATTGAACGAAACAAAGGTGATACTGCCAGTAAGATTGTTATTATCGGTCCTCTCATCATTGGTGGTATTGAACCCTACGTATGACATGTTCCCTGATGAAGTGATATCTGGAGTCGTTGATATCACAAACTCGATATCCTCACTGTCCTCTACAGAAGAATTCGTTACTGTCCAGTCCCAGGAGAAAGTATCTGACATTCCTGTGCTTTCATTGCTTACTACAACAGATATGTTGTAATCATCCACAAAGAAATTATCCTGATCAATGTACTCACTTGTATTTATAGCACAGAATGAAACAGTAGAGGAATCATCATGATTCGAGGACATGGTGACACCATCTCCACTTATCGGCTCACCATCGATGTACCAGCTGAAGCTTGAGAGGATGTTGGTTGATACGCTAAAGTTCTTCTCTTCACCATATATTGAAACTGGGTCCGAGTCTTCCGGAGACGTGGTACAGTTAAGCGGTTCAGCAGCCTTTATGTTGAGCAGCTGACTGGAAGTGCCATTGTTATTGGTCACTGTCAGGTTGACACTGAAATTACCTGATCCGAAAGTATGGACAGGATTCTGCTCGGTAGAAGTACTGCCGTCTCCGAAGTCCCAGTGCCAGTCTTCTACCCGACCAGATGAATCATCCTCAAAACTTACTGTAAGAGGAGAATTGCCTCTGGTTGCGCTTGCCGTGAAATCAGCGATGGGCAAAATGGATACGTTTAGCAGGATCTCACCTGTGCTTCCCACATTACCTGCAAGATCACTGAAAGTGCAGCTATAGATCACCTGACTTACGAGTGATCCTGAATCACTGGCAGGGAGGTCAACGGTCCATAGGTAGTTGCCTGAATCGGTGTCCATCTGATGCTCTTCACCGTCAACAGTTATGGTGCACTCTGAAACGGAATCCACGTCAGTGACGTTCAGTTCGATGGTAACACTATCTCCTGTATCTGCATTCAGAGGCTTCTGTAACCAAATATACGCAGGAGCAGTATTGTCCAGCCTGAAGTTTGAGGATACTGAGTAATTGGTATTGCTCGCACTATCAATTGACCTGATATGTAAGTACCAGTCACCGTCACCTGAATTCTTCGTAAGGGTAGCTCCATTGGTAAAAGATGTCCACTGGGATACTGAGTCCACATCAATGTCCTGGGTCCAGGCATAACCAAGCTGGTTGATACCTGAAAGTGCATCTGTGACAGTAACAACAGTACTGTGGCTCTGGGCATATGTATCGTCCCCATCGGTACCGTAATGTATCACAGGCAGCCCATTGTCAAGCCTGAACACGCTGGATACGGAATAATAAACGTTGTCAGCATTGTCAATGGACCTTACATGCAAGTACCAGTTGCCGTTCGCAGAACCTTTTGTTACCGTATCACCACTGTTGCACGCAGTCCAGGAGGATACTGAACCCACATTGGAACTCTGGCTCCAGGAATATGTAAGGGACTGTACACCAGAAAGACTATCCAAAGATGTTATTGTGGAACTGTGGTTCTGAGCGTAGGTGCTGTTGCCATCTGGTGCAATGTCGATAGATGGAAGCACAGTATCAATATATGATACTGTAAAAGTCGTGACATTCTCATTACCAGCTGCATCCATGGCATACACAGTGTAATTACCGTTCTCAGAGACTTCGATAGAGTAAGGAGAAGCTATAGTTGTACCGCTCGAGCTGAAATATGTGGTATCAAATATGCCGCTGTCCCATTTTACCAGAGATGCACCGGAAAGGTCATAGATGGTTACGTTGATGGTAGCGCTGGTGTTCTGCCAGCTTGAAGGATTACCTGTGATACTTAGTATCGGAAGCACACTATCCATAGCGAATGCATTGGATACGGAGTAGTTGGTATTGCTTGCATTATCGGTAGCTCTTATGTGCAGATACCAGTCTCCTTGTACTGAATCCTTGGAAAGGGCATCTCCGTTGGCAAAAGAGGTCCATTCAGAAACCGAACTCACATCGGAATCATTGGTCCAGGAATAAGCCAAAGACTCGATACCTGAAAGTGGATCAACAACAGTGACATCAGTACTATGGTTCTGGGCATAAGTAGCATTACCATTGGTTCCAAAATTGATCACAGGCAGACCATTGTCCAGATTGAACGCACTGGATACGGAAAGATTTACATTACCAACATTGTCTGTTGCATTGATGTGCAGATACCACTCACCACTGACAGTATCCTTAGTTAATGCAGCACCATTTACAAAATTGGTCCATGAGGATACGGAACTTACATCAGAGTCATTGGTCCAGGCATAGGCAATATTTGCAAGGCCTGCAACAGCATCTGTTCCTGTTGCTGTTGTACTGTGGCTTTTGGAGTACGTGACATTTCCATTTGTGCCGTAAGATATCACTGGTCCCAGTGAATCAATAGTAAATGTAACATCTCTTGCAGATGAATTATCCTGAGTATCGTTTGCATATACACGGAGCATTGCACTGTTCGTATTGTCAGCAGGCAGAGTGAATGTCTTACTGTTAGTGTTCAGAAGATCCCCAATTATTGTCCAGCTGCCATTGAAGAACCATAGATCATACTTGACAGCGTCATCCAGATCTGTAGATGCACCCCAGCTGGCAGTTAGTGACTGACCGCCCTGCTTGATCTGGCCACTTGTGGGAGAGGTGAAAGCTCCGGGGGTGGAGGGGGCATCATTGATGGAGTTAATACTCACAACAATAGTTGTAGTGAGCTGTGGAGAGGGTTCATTCGGCATTCCACCGTATTCTACAAAATAACCCATTATAGGATCAATATTATTTGCATTGTAATCATTCCACATTCCATTTGAGAGAAGGTGTGCACAGTCTTCATCACCTGCATCATTTGGCTCGTTGTCATTCCAATTCTCATACGAACCATTTACAGCAGCACCGTTATAATTGCCACTCCAGAATAAAGAGTAAATTGTCCCACTTTCAGGACCTGTTACCCATTTCCATTGACCCTCTTGTGCTGAATCGCTTGCCCCTATCCATGCTTCACCTTGTATTTTAGAACTGATGAAGCTATTCTCCGTTGCGGATGTAATCGTAGCGAGATAACCCTGCATTCCCGACAGGCTTCTTGCCTCTGCCGCTGTTTTCGCATCATTCCAGGAGATACGAGCATTTGCTACATATTCATAATAATGACCTGTATCCTGGGAATAAAGAGCGTTTTCTCCCAGAACGAATGTAATATTTCTATCAGCTGTATTGGGATCTTCGTTAGTGTTTTCATATTTTATATTTCTGAAGGCTGCCTGGTATGCAGCAGCACTTCCATTTCCCGTAAGAGTAAGAACTCCGGTTGATCCACTGAAACTTCCAGTTATGTTGCTTGAGTCCGTGAAACGGAGGAAGTCTTCACCCGCTACGTAGCCATCACCGATATAGACCCTAGCTGATGTAAAAGTTGAACTGCCGGTTACATTGATCCCGGGATCTACGGTCATATTATCGTTTTCATAATAAGTGACTGACGCGTAGGAAGCATCCACTCTAGTCGCTACCACTACAGTGATGTAATTCGCCTGGATGCTTGTGTTGCTTCCAGCAGCACTTGTTGCATTGAGGCTGACGGTATAAGTGCCTCCACTTGTATAGGTATGGGTAGGGTTTTGATCGTTTGAAATATTTCCATCACCAAAGTCCCATAACCAGGAAGTGGGTGTGTTGGTTGAGAGATCAGTGAAGTTCACTGTAAGTGGAGCTGTACCGGAAGTGACATTGGCTGTCAAATTAGCAACAGGAGATAGAATTTCTTCCGAAGTACTGAAGGTTTGAGCGGCACAGTAGGAACTTACTGCATTGTTATTGTCCCATGTCTTTACTCTCCAGTAATATACAGTATTATAATCTAAATCAGAACCCGCATAAGATATATCAGTTGATGAAGAGCTTGTGACCTGGCCACTGTCCCACATATCACTTCCACCTTCGGTTGTTCCTACCTGGATCTGGTAAGCTCCCTGTGTATCACCAACATCTGGATCAGAGAAAGTCCAACTAAATTCAGGGGTTAGATCTGTTAGATCTGTTGGATTCGTCTCAGCTTCACACATAGGGGATACTGGTGCGTTAGGAATTGTATTGGATACGAAAGAACCGCCCTCTATGAAAACACCCGAATCATAAACACCATCTCTTGCATCCGCAATGGCAAATTTCATGTGGTTTAAAGTTCCTGGTACTACTTCCACTGCAGCTGTCAGTATTATACTGGACCCATTAAAACAATTATTGAGAGGACCTGGCTCATAGTAAGTACCATTTCCAATATTAATTACACTGACTGGATTTCCATTCGGCAGCAGGGCAATATTAGCTCCATTTACGAAAAGTCCAAAAGCATCATCATACACATCTGTAAAACTTTCTTCAGAACTAAATCGATAATTAAAATTGATACCGCTTTTTTCAGGGACAAAATCAAATTCAAGAATAATGGCATCGAAAGTAGTATCATTGACAAGCGTGCTCAGATCACTGTCCCCTGGCTGACTATTATTAGTGTTAGCGAAGTTAGACATATCATTGGATATGTTAGAAATCAAACCGGTACTCATTACAACACCAGTATCAAATCCCAGCGAGCCACCATTAGTGAAGTGACCGATCGCCGCATTACTGCCTGTAATTGAGATATTGGAAACAGTAACAGTACTATTTTCTCCAAGCAGTATGTTCACCAGATCAGCGGCAGTGACACTATCTGATACATTTTCAACAGAAATTGTCGCTGCACTACCGATTCCGGCAAATAAGATCGAAAAGAAGAAAAAAGCTGTCAACAACGATACTGAGATTTTAGTGTGTATGAATAACGCCATACAAATAGATATACACTAATTATATAAAAATAACTCTATTTTTGTACTGTTGCCATCTAGCTAAGTTATGTATGAAATAATGGAGAAAGAGGACATGTGGAAAATTGAAATTTAAACTATTGAGAAAGTAAACTTGAAAAGAATGAACAATAAAAAAAAGTCTTCAAAGAAGTTTGGTGGGATAGCGCGGATTTGAACCGCAGTCCAAGCGTCCCAAACGCTCGAGGATGGACCAGGCTACCCTACTATCCCAAGGGGGTAAGCACTGCAATAGACGTTATAGGTTAAAAACCTTCCGTCAGAAATCAGTCAAAAAATGTAAAAACTGGAAAAATGGTCAAAATATGAAAAAATTGAGGCTAAGATTACATAACCTATTTCCATCTGTTATATACGTCATTATCTATTCCCGCGAGGTCTAAAGCGCGCCCGGAAATAGAATTCACAAGATCATCAATGTTCTTTGGCCTGGAATAGAAGCCAGGACATGCAGGTAATATAATAGCCCCTGCTCTTGTGAGCTTGAGCATGTTCTCAAGATGTATTTCGTTCAAAGGTGTCTCTCGCGGCACAATAACAAGCCTGCGTCTTTCTTTAAGGCATACATCAGCAGTTCGTTCTAACAGATTGTCAGACATGCCATTTGCAATGGAGCCAACAGTCTTCATACTACATGGAGCAACAATCATACCATGGAATCGATGTGAACCACTGGCAATGGGTGCGGTGAACTCCCTTTCTTCATAAACATGGCTTGCCATATCCTCTACCTCCACAACCGAATAGTCAGTTTCTATTTCTATGATCTGCCTTGCTGATCTGGTTATAACAAGGTGCGTGACTATGTCCATGCTGGAAAGTATCTCAAGCAGCCTTATGCCGTAAATAGACCCTGATGCCCCACTTATGCCAACTACTATTTCCATTTTGCTCATCTTATGACCTCAATAAGCTCGTCTATCATTTTATCGGAAGCCTTTACAATGGTTTGGATCTCATCAACAGTTATGGTATCTACGTGAATACCGACCATAAATACCGTTGTGCTCTGCGTAACAGCGCTAACCTTTCTTGCTCCTTGCAGGGCAATTTCATCTTCCCTGTGCCCAGGTACGCTGATCACCGAAGATGAAGCACGGCAACTTTCCTTGTCATAAATACCCATCGCAACCGCACCTATGTGTTCTCTGCCCCCTGATAGTACAAAAAACAAATCCTTGCCTACAGACTCGCCTTTTAGAAGAAGCTGCACTCTTCCAACTTCTTTTTTGATCTCGATCATGATCACAGCTCCGTGAGCCTGAACTGCTTTGTGGTCTTCTTAACCTCAAAGAACTCCTTTGCAGCTTTCCCCACTTTCTCACGGAACTCCTTTGGCGTGTAAACACCCATCTTCCAGTTATCCCAGTGAGCCTGCTCAAGAGTAGCCACTATATAAGAAGCCTCGTCCAGTCTTACCATCTTGCCGTTGAGCTTCACAAGTGCCTTAAGTTCAGGGATCTCCGGAGAACGAGGTATATCTATGAGCACATCTGTGGGTTCAATACCAGCCATAGATGCTATTTCAGCCTCTATCCTGCGTATGTTGCCCCTGTGTTTCAAAACGCCTTCTGTAACCTCCTCGAAACCTACATATAAAGCTCTCTTGTAAAGTCTGCGTTCATCAAGGCGTTGCGTAAGGTCACGAGCATATCCATCACTTGAACGCATTATATGTAATAGATGCGCATCATCCATCTGCCGCAGTTCCGTAGGATTGATCGCATTATTATGAATAAGTTCCTCAATAGCCCGAATGCACATTGTTTCCGCTATACGTGAAACATGATGATAGTAAACAGATGGATGCATGAGAAATCTGGAAACAAGCAAAGATTCCGCAGCTTTTACGCCGCCTGAACCTACTACCAGCTTATCTTCATAGAAATGCATCTCATGAATCAGCCTCACATGATCCACCAACCCGAATGCAACCCCGGTATAATATGAATCCCTTACCAGATAATCCATACGATCAACATCGATCTCACTGCTCAGGATCTTTCCCAAATCTGTCTCGCCTTTGATATGATTCTGGATGATAGTAGGATTTAGATCATGTTTTTCCAATATTTCAGCAATCTCGCCCTTGCGCAGCAAGTGAAGTATATCTTCATGTTTCTGGCGCGTATACTGCGTTATAAAGCTCTCAGATACATGAGAGAGGGGACCATGCCCTATGTCATGTAGCAGGGCTGCAGCTCTTAGTTCATCCTTCTCCTGTTGGGAGACTGAGTCTATCTGCCTTGTCAGAGTGGTCGCAAGATGCATTACACCCAGAGAATGCTCAAAACGCGTATGGTTGGCACCTGGATACACAAGGTTTGAAAGCCCAAGTTGTCTTATTCTGCGCAGGCGCTGCATAGGAGGGGTATCTATAAGAGAAAGCGTAAGCTCATCGAGTTCGATGTAACCGTGAATAGGATCACGAACAACATTCATATTGTTTAAATATCCCCTCATCCTATAATGCTGTTCCTCTATCATAACTAATTTATATAAGGACTATCCGAGGACATACATGCTCATACTTTCCGGTGGGACCGGAACTCCCAAGCTCCTTGAAGGACTGAGGAGCATATTACCTGAAGAGGAAATCACTGTTGTTGTGAATACTGCAGAGGACATGTGGATATCAGGAAACCTCGTAACACCGGACATAGATACAGTTCTATACCTATTTTCCGGAAAACTTGATATTGCTAAGTGGTGGGGTATTAAAAATGATACTTTCATGACCTATGGGGCCCTCAGATCCCTAGGATATAACGAAACCATGATGCTTGGCGACCAGGACCGTGCTACAAATATCATGCGTTCTGACCTTTTAAGAGCAGGTTATTCTCTCACAGAAGCAACACTGGAACTTGCAAGAGCTTTTGGCATACGCTCAAAGATACTACCCATGTCAGATGACCCTGTGAAGACGATGGTGACAACACCTGCTGGGAAAATGCATTTCCAGGAATTCTGGATAAAGGAGCATGGTAAACCTGAAGTTATAGAAGTGGTTCAGGAAGACATAGAAAAAGCTACCATTTCACCTGCTGTCCTTGAAGCACTGGAAAAGGAAGAATATGTGCTTATAGGACCCAGTAACCCCATCACAAGCATCGGACCTATACTTGCCCTGAAACGGATGAGAGAAATATTGAGAAAGAAAACTGTTATCGCAGTAAGCCCTATTATTGGAAAGGAACCAGTAAGCGGCCCTGCAGGAAAGTTGATGGCTGCAAGAGGTTTAGAGGTATCCTCTGCCGGTGTTGTCGATTGTTACGGAGATATCCTCGACATAATGATATTGGATGAAAGGGATACTTACGGCATATCTGCTCTCAAGGATGCTGCATGCAAAATACTTATTGCAGATACGCTGATGAAAAATGTGGAGAAAGGTACGGCTCTTGCCAGATTTGTGATAGATACTTTAGACTATTGAGGTTGTTAGATAAGATTTCCACTTGAATAATAACATTTCAAACAATGCCTCATTTTCCTGTGTAGACTCTTTTATAGGTGTATACATATATGTGGCAATCTAATTAAGGGGTATTTCAGATGCTAGAGATATTACAAAATTCATTCAAAGGCATTCCCATAGTGAAAAGGGGAGATTATAGTTATTTTATCCATCCTATCTCTGATGGAGTTCCTGCACTTGAACCGGAACTTCTAGAAGAGATAGCTGAGTTCATTATGGAAAGAGCGGATCTGGATGTGGACAGAATACTAACCATTGAAGCTATGGGCATTCCGCTGGCTACCACCGTCTCTTTGATGACCGATATACCTTTTGCTATTGTCCGTAAAAGGAAGTACGAATTGGATGGAGAGGTGCTCCTTTCTCAGAATACTGGTTATTCTAAAGGTGAACTGTACATTAATGGAATAAAAAAAGGTGACAGAGTACTCATTATTGATGACGTGATCAGTACAGGCGGTACTTTGTTGGCGCTGGTAAAGGCACTGAAGAATATTGGAGCCATAATTGCAGGTATCTTTGTTGTCATTGAACGCGGAGAAGGGATTGAAACTCTTCGAAAAGAAGGCATAGAAGTGACAACACTTGTGCGCATAGATGTAGATGAGCATGGTGTGCATATACTGGAGGACTAGGTTGGCAGACACTGAGGCATTTGATTTCCAGATAGCAAGGATAATTAGCATAATAAGAGATACAAATGCAAAGATAGTGGGCTTACAGTTCCCTGAGGGCTTTAAGCGCAGAGCTACAGGAATAGCTCGCGAGATCGAAGAAGAAACAAATGCGCAGATATTGATATCCGGTAATCCATGTTTTGGGGCATGTGATGTGGATGTTGATCTTGTACGTCAGGTGGATATACTGTTCCATTTTGGACATGCTGTGCTTGATGACAGCAGTTATGTAAGAAATGTGTATTTCATTGAGGTCAGGTCCAATGCTGGAGTAGAGGAAGTGGTGAATAAGTCTCTAGAAATGCTTAAGGGTCAGAGGATCGGCCTCATTACCACGGTTCAGCATGTGCATAAGCTTCTGAAAGCATGTGAAATTTTGCAATCCCATGGCAAAGTGTGCGTAATCGGAAAGGGAGATGCAAAAATAGCATACCCTGGACAGGTACTAGGATGTAATTTTTCCTCAGCAAGGACTGAGCTGTGTGATGAATATCTGTATATAGGCAGTGGTTATTTCCACCCCATGGGTGTGGCATTATCTACAGGAAGAAGAGTTCTAATAGCTGACCCCTTTGTAAATGAGATAAGAGAACTGGACATTTCAAAGGTCCTTAAACAACGCAGTGCCGTCATTGGAAAATCCCTGGATGCTAATCTTTTTGGAATAATCGTATGTTCTAAACCCGGACAGAAACGTATGACACTTGCCCTGAAGTTGCAGGAAATGGCACGTAAGCATGGTAAAGATGCCCATATTATAATGATGGATCTTGTGACCCCTGACCAGTTACTACAGTTCAAAGTGGATGCTTTTGTAAACACTGCATGTCCAAGGCTTGCTATTGATGAAGTTGGCCGCTTCAATGCTCCAATGCTTACTCCCCCGGAACTTGAGATAGTGCTTGGCGAGAAAGAATGGGAAGATTTGGTATTTGATGAGATCACAACCTGAAAATTGCAGGTCATAAAATGAAGCAGAGAAAACTTGAAATTATGCTGGAAAAGGTAAAGGGATTTGAAAAACCCGATGTCAACCTTGAGCAATATGCTACACCCGCCCCCATAGCTGCAGAAGTATTGCATTTTGCATTCATGCATGGCGATCTGCAAGGTACGGTATATGACCTAGGATGTGGCACCGGTATCCTTGCCATTGGTGCAAAGCTTTTAGGTGCAGAGAAAGTTGTTGGTTTTGATCTTGACCCCAGTGCTCTGGAGATAGCAAGACAGAACGCATCCATGATGGAAATTGATGTGGAGTTTGTGCAATGTGATATCTCGGGTGTACCGGAACATGCAGATACTGTTATAATGAATCCGCCTTTTGGAGCACAGTCCAAGGGTAATGATAGGCCTTTCCTTTCGACAGCCCTGAGAGTTGCAGATGTGACATATTCTGTACACAATTGCGGAAGTTACAGATTCATTAAGAGTTTCATAGAACCTGCAACTATTAGTGATTGGTATGAAACCGGTTTTCCTATAAAACGAACATTTAAATTTCATAAAAAAGATGTAGAATTGGTTAAGGTTGAGATCTACCGGATAGTCCGGTGTGATGGCAGCATATAATCTGCCCAAGTTTGCAACTGCTTTATATAGCGGGAAACATATGTCTTGCAAACTGGCGTTCAATTATATCAATCTAATTTCATCATGAGGGATTCTTATTCGGATAAGGAATAGAAAAAAGGTTTCACGCAGGATGATTAAAGGCTCAGGCGAGGAATCAGAAAGTATACGGTTGCCAGAAAAAATGGATCAAAAGGTGACCGAGGAAAAGAGAGTGGAGGCAACTAGAGTTGTCAAAGCGCCTAGACGCAGCAGTGTAAAGCCTTCGAAGAAAGAGAAAGAGGAAGAGAACATGGATGAAGGGGAAATGGTTTTTGTTATGCCTGGAGAGATTATTGGTACGACTGAAGAGTTTAGTCCAGGTGTAGGGACGTTCCTGCATGTTGCAGATATCCATGCCGCCTCTACGGGTGTTTTGAAAGTAAATAAGAAATCACGCATTATATCTGTCGTACCAAGCACCAAGTATCCACCGTCTATTGCCATTGGTAATATTGTAATTGGTGCCATAATAGGACTTAGAGAAAGTGTCGCTCTTGTTGAGATCGCTGCCATAAAAGGTGAAGGAGAGCGTGAATTCAAGAAAGTAGGAACTGCTGCCGTGCATGTATCAAATGTTAAAGATTCCTACTGCAAGAGACTAGACGAGGAATTTGCGGTAGGAGATATAATTAAAGCAAAGGTTCTGAACACTGAGAACATGCGGCTTAGTACCGCAGAGAAGGAACTTGGCGTAATGAAAGCTCAGTGCTCCAACTGCCGTACTGTTATGGTTAAGGACGATAACAAACTTAAATGCCCAGAATGTGGAAGAGTGGAAAGACGTAAACTTTCATCTGATTACGGAACTGGAATTGTATAAAATAGAAATGTAGGTTATATGGGTGAAGTCCATGGAACTAAAAATCATAGACAAGACAGAAGATGAGATGCACCTTGAAATAAAAGGCGAGACGCATACTCTTCTTAATATGCTGAAATCTGTGTTACTGGAAGACGCAAGAATACATACTGCTTCTTATGACATGAAACATGTGTCTATAAGTGAACCAATACTATATATAAAAACAGATGGCACAGATCCGATAATAATTATAAAAGAAGCTGCAGAAGTACTTGCTTCACGATGTGAAGAGTTCCTTAGCGTTTTTGGCAAAGCCGTGGAAGTATAATAATTTCCACGACATTTGTTCTTTTCTAATATTTAGCATTGATATTCGCTATTTATCAATTTGAATTGCTTGGTGATCTGTAAGCAAGTAGTCAAACGAATTAGGAGATGAAATATCATGAAAGTGGTGGCATTTAACGGTAGTCCAAGAAAAGAAGGCAACACTGCAACGCTCATAAAATATGTCTTTGAAGAACTGGAAAAAGAAGGAATTGAAACCGAACTTGTGTATATTGGAGGAAAAAGGACCATAGGATGTACTGCATGCATGAAATGCTACCAGAATAAGGATATGAAATGCATTTTTGATGATGATTTCGTCAATGAATGCATCAGGAAAATGGTAGATGCAGATGGCATTATCCTAGCTTCTCCCACATACTTTACCGACATAACTACAGAAATGAAAGCTCTTATAGACAGAGCTGGCTTTGTATCAAAAGCCAATGGTGATCTGCTCAAACGTAAAGTAGGTGCATCTGTAGTAGCAGTACGCAGGGCAGGTTCGCTCCATGCTTTCACCACCATGAACAATTTCTTTACCATCAGTCAAATGATCATACCAGGTTCAAGCTACTGGAACATAGGTGTTGGAGGTGTTCCGGGAGATGTACAAAAAGATGAAGAAGGCATCCGTACAATGCGAACCCTGGGACAAAATATGGCATGGTTGATGAAAAAAATTTACAGTTAAATCATAGAGGATTTTGATAAACCTATTGCTTCCGGCCATTGTTTATAAATGAGATAAGATAAGTTCAAATACCGGGGTTTTTCGAAATCCCCCATAGGGAATATTGATACTATACATATTGAGTTAAAAACTTCTTTGAAAACAGAGGGCATACAATGGTACTTGATGAAGCAGCACTAAAGAAGTTCGGATTTATTCCGCGTGAACCTAAAGATGCGATCAACATAGACCCCTTGCAGACAGCAGGCAAGTTAACTGAGGATGCCAGGCAAGCCTTGCTTGAGTGGGGAGATGGATATTCAGTCTGCGACTTCTGTGGTGGTGTGCTGGACCTTATAAAAAAGCCACCAATAGAAGAATTCGTACATAGTGCACTGCCAGAATTCTTGAATGTAGATGCTGTGAGGATCACACATGGAGCAAGGGAAGCAAAGTTTGCGGTAATGCACTCCATTGCACAGGAAGGAGATTATGTGGTGATGGACGAAGTTGCACACTATTCATCCGTAGTTGCCGCTCAGCGTGCCCGGCTTAACATAAAGAAAGTACCTCATAGTGGCAGTCCGGAATATATGACAGATGTAGAAGGATATGCCACAGCTATTGAAGAAGTAATAAAGGAAACAGGTAAATCACCGGCTTTGGCTCTGGTAACCTATCCTGACGGAAATTATGGGAATATCACTGGCGTGCAACGTATTTCTAAGATCTGCCATGACTACGATGTACCACTGCTTCTAAATGGTGCATACGCGGTAGGCAGGATGCCTGTGGATGCAAAAAAGCTAGGGGCTGACTTTGTTGCAGGCAGCGGCCATAAATCTATGGCTTCATCGGGACCTATTGGCTTGCTGGGCGTCAGTGCGGAATATTCCGACATTGTATTTAGGAAGTCGCCTACCAACAAGAACAAGGAAATAGAACTATTGGGATGCACTGCCAGAGGTGCGACCATTATGACCATGATAGCCTCTTTCCCTCATGTAGTACGACGAGTGAACAACTGGGATCAGGAAGTACAGAATGCTCGCTGGTTCTCGGCTAAACTGGAAGAGATGGGAATAATCCAAAAAGGACAGAACCCACATAACCATGATCTGATGTTCTTTGAAGCACCGGTTTTCTATGAAATATCCCAAAAGGCAAAGAAAGGAAGGTACTTCCTGTACAGGGAACTAAAGGAACGGAACATACATGGGATCAAGTCAGGCCTCACCAAATACTTCAAACTGAGCAGTTTCCAGGTGGGCAGGGAGAACCTGCAATATGTAGTTGACTCCTTCCAGAGTATAATTAACAAGTATGAAGCAGAGGATATGGCTCAGTCATAAAATACGTGCATTAAGTTTGTCCCCTTGCTAAAGATATTATAAATATCAGTGAATAATATAGACCATATCAGGGGTACAACAATGGATAAAGACTCAATTCTCCGGCCATCCAGAGAAAAATTAAATCAAGTAAAGATGAAATTCGCCCACGAACAACTCAATAAGGCGATACTGTTCTTTTTGATAGTGATATTTCCAATAATAGCGGTCGATATGGCCGGACGGCAGGACATGATTCCCGTATCTGAGGTATTGCTAAAAATATTGGAAGGTATAATTGTGGTCCTGCTCTCCTTTGGGGGAGCTACACTGTTCATAAGGCTGACAATTAACTTCATTATGGAAAAATTTGAAGGCATTGGACAACAGGAAGAGAGGATCCTGCTGAGCAAGTTATACATATTTTTAATATACGTATTGGCCACAGTAATCGTTTTTCTCGAGATGGGCATAGGGATACAGAACGTAGCCCTGTTTTTAGGTCTCAGTGCCACTGGTTTTGCATTTGCTATAAGAGAAGTTGTACTATCCTATATAATATGGTTCATGCTGTTAACCAAGAAGCCATTCAAGATCGGAGACTATATAAATGTAGCTGGGCAGGAAGGACAGGTCAAGCATATAGGTATGTTCTACGTAGTAGTTGATGCATCCCCTCATACATATGCAGACTACACAAAAATACCTAACAGGGTTTTCATTGAAAAACCCATTAGAAACTATGGTAGTGACAAGTTCTTTGCTGAATTTGAACTATATTTGGAAAACATTTCATCTGATATCATTGACAGACTTGAAATAATAAGAGAGAAAGGAAAAGGAGTGAAGGGTACAGACCCTACATTCAATCTCAACAGTGATAGCGATGGAATTAAGATTAGTGTAGAGTTCAAAACAACTTATGAAGATAGAGATATTCTTAGAGATCGTCTTTTATCCATGATGTTGCAGGAATTGAACCTGACAGCCTGAAATAAGGTAATCGGCTAACACCACAAACTCTATAATCAAAGAAGTCTTATATTTTTTGCTATTTTCATTATGCGGCTGTGGTTTAGTGGCTATGACCTGGGCTTCCCAAGCCTAGAACCCGGGTTCGAATCCCGGCAGCCGCATATAATCAAAAAAATGTGATATTAGAATCTCATTTTTTCTTAGATTTTTCCGGTATTTTCCGGTCCGGCGTGACCCCATAGAATTTGGTCCTCGCTTTACCCCAAATACAGCCTGTTTTACCAAAAATCTTCAATTCCAGGTTCTGTAGAGCCTTGCATATGCCATTACCTGCTCTTGCTCCTTTACATATGATGCAATACTTTTCACAGAATACTGGCGGTTTTCCCTTCTCTGCCATATCGTTACCTCCTATAGATAAAAATAAACCTGTATATAAATAGAGACAGCAGTTCATAAAAGATGCGGCTGTGAATATGGCATTTGTTTCAAACAATTATTAAGTGTAATGAAAAATATAGAGATTAAACTTATTCCATGTCTTTTGTGGAAACATTGCGAAGCCTTGTGACGCCATCGATCTCGTCTATGACATCAGCTACAGCAGTTGGCACAAGTTGCCGCCACTCATCGCCTTCAAGCATCTTTTTGCGGATCTCTGTTCCAGAGTAGCCTTTTCTGTTGAACATGGGAGGCTGCATCACATTCATATTAGATTCCCTGAAAAGCTGGATCACAAGAGGATTATTAGAATACACTACATCAAAGGGAGGAGACATGGAAACAATGTGCGATACCCATACAGCATTACGCTGCAGATCTTCAATAGGTATTGCATAATGTTTCACATCCGAATCTTCCAAAGCATGTTTTATCATCATAACCCTTTCACCCGCAGTAAACGGATTTTCAGGGTCATGACTCTTCTGGGCACTGCCGATACCTATTACCAGCTCATCCACCTCCTCTGCAATAGTGCAAATGGTGGAATAGTGCCCAAGATGGAACGGTTGAAAACGCCCTATATAGAAAGCTCTTTTCATGTGCATATATCACAACTGTTCAACGTATGCCACAATCGTCAAATGAGAATTTCTCACAGACTTCAAGATAATGGCCTGAGTTGGCATCATGTTTCATTTTTGTCAGTTTCTTTACAAGATCAAGTCCAGGAGGAGCAGGGGTTTCCATTATCTCCAGCGTATCCTTAACAATATCGAAGTATTTCTGACCCACATCGGTGCGTATAAGCAAAGAGTTCCAGCCGTCCGGAGTACCTACAGAACCTAAGGATATATCTGCAGACACAGATGTGTAGTCGCAGCAGTGGTGGCATGGGTGCCTTGCATGCGGTGCAACATCGGGGATTTTAACACTGTGCTCTTGGCCATCCTTTGTATGACACCAAAACTTGCCTTTTGTGAAATTCATTTTCACAACATCTTCGATCTTAAGATTCATTATGTCAGGAATTATCTTATTGAGCATTACATCATGATAGAAACTTTCCATACAGAACAAACCCAGTATAACAACTATCTTATCATTGACATTCTCTGAAATCAGACGAGCTCCATGAGCCTGGCAGGGAACACCCACAACGGCTATCTTATCATATTTTGCAAAGGGCTCTTTTAATGCCTGCAATACTGAATCGTAAGTATACTTGGTACCGGGTGTCTGATCTACATCCTCGGGCTTTGTCATGAGAACAAGTTCTGTTTCCCATTTCTCATTTCGGGAGATACCAACCACACAGTCAATCTCACCTTTTCTGAGCAGCTCTTTGATGATAAGAGAAGTTACACCTCCATCCTGACCTGCAATGGGACTCTTTGCACCAAAGAAGGCCTTCACGTTGGCAAATTCATCTTCGTGATACCCATCAATTACAGGGCAAACCCTTCCACATGTGAAACAGCCTTCACACACATTAGGTGCTGCACCTTTCTCATACAACTCGAGATTGTCAGGGTCTCGCACTTCTGCTCTCGTGTCAACAATTATAGCACCGGCAGGGCATGCTGATGCGCATGCCCCACAAGCAGTACAGACGTCATGTTCAATGACCTCTAAGATCTTTGGATGAACCATCCAGATCCTCCTAATTATCCGATTATTTCCTTACCGATGAGCTTTATTGCTTTCTCTTTGTCCGGACCTATCGGAGAGCCAGCAACGATCTGTGTAACGCCTATGTCCAGGAGTTCATTGATCCTTGTCTTGCAGTCGTCAGGTGTACCACATATAGAGAACGCATCTATCATCTGAGGGGTAACCATACCGCCCATTAGGGCACCGAAATCGCCTTTTGCAATAGCCCCTCCGATAGCTGCCTTTGAGGCTACATCAATACCGTGGCGCTGAAGAACCAGGTCTGGGGAACCGGCAACTATGAATGCAACAACTACTTTTGCAGCGTTTACTGCCTTTGCTGCATCCTTATCAATAGAGAAACATGCATAAGCTGCAACATCTACATCCTTGGGGTTGCGGCCAGCCTTCTGTGCACCAGAAGCAATTTGCTTCACGGCTTCTTCGAAGTCTCTGGGGTGAGAAGCATTGATCAATACTCCATCTGCTACCTCTCCGGCAAGTTCCAGCATCTTAGGGCCCTGTGCACCCATATAGACAGGTACATTGCCTGCCTTAAATGCCATCTTTGCGCCGCTGAACTTAATAGCTTCACCGCTCATGCTAACCTTCTTGCCTTCAAAGAAAGTACGCAGGGCCTGAATGCTTTCTTTTGTGGTGGTAAGAGGTTTATCCCATGAGATGCCCATTGCATCAAATGTTGCTTTATCGCCTGGGCCAAGGCCAAGAATAGCACGTCCACCTGATATCTCGTTGATGGAGGCAATGCTTGATGCAGTTACTGCTATATTTCTGGTGTAGGGGTTGGTGACACCAGTACCGAGCTTTATTCGGTTGGTATTCATCGCTAATACAGCAAGGGTAGAGTATACGTCACGGTTGTTGTAATGGTCTGTAATCCATACATTGTCAAATCCCTGATCTTCAGCGAGCTTGGCATAGTATGCAATCTTGAGGACGGGGTCGTTGGGTACAAATTCTATTCCGAATGTCATTTTTATCCTCCGTGATAGAGTGTTGTTAGTTTGGTAACTATACACATTTATATATTTGTTGGTATGGCAACTAACGATTAGGGATTAATTGAATATAAGTATCGTTAGCCATTATTAATTAACAATTAAGCCCATACCTGATTATGTTGAATATACACAAAATTCAACCTTAAAAATAGAAGAATACTAAAAAGCATCACATAAACGTGAACCAATACAGATATATCAATTGAAATAAAGAATGTTATTTAAGTGGCCGGGAGGTGAGATGGGGCAAATCACTATTCTGGGGGAACAATACGGATATCCGGAAAACTGGATGCATCATTATATTTTGATCGTGCACCAAATAGAAGAGCAGAGTGGTACTCATGAAATGTTACGAATGTGCTAAAACCGGGAAAGAAACAGATACAGTAGCTGTTTGTATAATATGTGGAAGAGGGGTTTGCAAGGAACATCTTGTTCGAGAAGAGACCCCTGTGTGGGAAGGAGAATACAGCATAAAGCTCAGATGTGGTATGGGAGTAGAATGTAAATTGGATGACGTTAACCGCTGGAAAAAGGTATTCTGTATACCCTGCCATAAAGCCCTAAAGGAGAATTATTAGGTGATATGAATGATGAAATGTTATGACTGTATGGAAGAAGGAAAAGATACAGGTGCTATCTGCGTTTGTATCTCTTGCGGCAAGGGGCTGTGTATGGGCCATTCAAAGGAACTTGAACTCCCTGTAACCGTGGGAACACCACCTGACCTGAAAAGGCTGCCAAATAGCCTGCCACACCTTGTATGTAACTATTGTTTAAACCAGACAATAGAAGATGGATTTGATTAAACTTAAAATAACAGGAGGATGAGATATGGCTCGACATAAAGAGATGCTGGAAGACAAAGAACTTATCAGATCGATGTCAGAGAAACTGGGATTCACACCGCAGATACTTGAAGTTCTTGGCGAACTTGAACCAGAGTTTCTGATGAAATACAACAGGTGTAACCACCGGTTGTTACAGGATGGGGCACTGCCTGCAAAAGTAAAGATACTCATGGCACTTGCCGTAGTGGCCTCTAAGCAGTGTGAAAGATGTGTTGTTTCCCAGATGAAGAGCGCTTTGGAAAATGGCGCTACAAAGGAAGAGATAATGGAAACATTGGATGTTATTTCCATTACTTCCGGAGCACCTGCCGTTGCAGCATGCAGGGATGCACTGAAATTGCTGAAATGATTTTTCCATGGAAGGTCATCACATAGATGGCCTTCTGTCATGTGATATCTGATAGTAACGGTGTAGGTAATGCACCTTTTATTGTCGGCCCTGGAAAAACAAAGTGGGGACCTTTTAATGATTCAAAGTCTGCATATAAGGAATAAGAGTATCTTGAAGTGTACACTCGTTCTGAGTACTGCGTCATGTGCTTCAATATCCATCCACTTAATGGCCTTGCGATTGATGATACCTACACAACATGTAAGGAAGGAGCTTATGCCGAAGAAGGGGTGGTATGTCAGAACTTCCATATGACCCTTGGAATAACAGCCTTGGAATCAATAGTTGTTTCCCTATGTTCAGCATACTGCATTAGCAGAAGAAAAATATGATATGAGTTTATCCTATACAATGAAAAACCATATTGAATTAATAGGAGATTACAAAAATGCCAGCAAAAGTTGACCCGAGTAAATGT
The DNA here is from genome assembly GCF_963678545.1 of uncultured Methanomethylovorans sp. Lineage (NCBI taxonomy): Archaea > Methanobacteriati > Methanobacteriota > Methanomicrobia > Methanosarcinales > Methanosarcinaceae > Methanomethylovorans > uncultured Methanomethylovorans sp. Next base: position 826,199 of record NZ_OY782870.1, on the reverse strand, counting down.
GAAGGAATCGGAGCATGCAAAGAATCATGCCCAACAGAAGTTTTTGAGTTGCAGGATGATGGAAAAGGAAATTTGAGATCAGTAGTTGCCCGTCCAGATGACTGCATAGAATGTGGATTGTGTGTAGACTCATGCCCAATGGAAGCTATAACAATCGAATAAAAATATAATGAACTAAAACATACACGGAGTGTCTTGATGACCGGTGATAGCACCATAAAATTACTTGGCATCTCTGGAAGCCCCAGAAAGAAGGCCACTGATTATATCGTAAATGAGGCACTTAGATACGCGCAGGAGAAATTCGGTGTGGAAATAGAGTATTTCTCTGCAAGTGGAAAAGACATGAAGTTCTGTATCCACTGTGACTATTGTGTCCGCAAGCAACAGGGATGCATACACAAAGACGATATAGTAGAACTTTATGATAAAATGTTGTGGGCTGATGCCTGGATAATAGGCACTCCTGTGTATCAGGGTACGTTAAGTGCACAAACTAAAACGATTATGGACAGATGCAGGGCAGTTGTGGCACGAGATCCAAAGGCCTTCCTAAATAAGATAGGAGCTGCCACTGCTGTAGGCGGAGACAGGATAGGAGGACAGGAACCTGCCATCCAGAGCATACTGAATTTCTATGTAATCAGCGAGATGATACCTGTTGCAGGCGGATCTTTTGGTTCCAATTTAGGAGGAACTTTCTGGTCCCATGATAAAGGCGCGGAAGGTGCAGCGGAGGATTCAGAGGGCATAAGAAGCCTTCACCGTACAGTAAATAAACTAATTAAGGCTGCCCAATTGATAAAAAAGGCTCAACAGGAAGGATTGAATCTTGAAGTTTGAAGTGAAGGTCCTAGAAATCATAAAAAGGACACATGATGCAAAAAGCTTCAGATTTCCACGACCTGAAAGCTTTGATTACAAACCTGGTCAGTACATACTTGTTAGCCTCACTGTAGAAGGTAGCATGGTTACAAAACCACTAAGCATTTCCAGCAGTCCCACTGACAAAAACTATATAGAATTTACCAAAAAACTCACGGGTCATCCTTTCTCAAATGTGCTTGATAATATGAAAATTGGAGATAGTGCTGTGATCAGCGGACCTTCCGGAAAGATGACATTTGAAGGCGAGTATAAAAAAGTAGTATTGTTAAGCGGCGGAATAGGCATCACACCCATGATGAGCATATGCAAATACTGTACTGATATGCATATTGATTCTAATATTGTGCTTATATACAGCAACAAGACAGAAAATGACCTGGCCTTTAAGACAGAATTTGAAGAGATGATGCACAGCAATAGCAATTTAAAAATAGTGTATACCCTAACCCGTGCATCAGAAAGCTGGACTGGCCTAAGAGAACGTATTTCTAACAAACTAATAATAAATGAAGTTCCTGATTACATGGAAAGGCGCTTTTACATATGCGGCCCACCTGATATGGTAAATTCCATGGAAGAAACGCTGGCCTCAATGAATATTCCAAAAGAAATGGTCAAAAAAGAGTCTTTGGTAGGTTACTGACAACTTGAGGGATTATATGAAAAGGATAGCATGGGGAATAACAGGTTCCGGAGATCTGATAAAAGAAACATATGATACAATGGTAGATATCAAGAAAAAGACTAATGTGGATTTTATGGTATTCCTTTCCAAAGAAGGAGAAACGGTTATGAAATGGTACAGGATGTGGGATGATATTCAGCATGATTTTCCTAACTTCAAAACCGATGCCGGACCAAATTCACCTTTCATTGCCGGACCTCTACAGCTTGGACATTATGATATGCTCATAATTGCTCCTGCTACAGCCAATACCGTAGCCAAGATAGTACATGGTATTGCAGATAATCTTGTAACGAATGCAGTTGCTCAGACAGCAAAAGGTGATACGCCTATTTACATCCTGCCCGTAGACAGAAAAAAAGGTACTGTGATAACATATTCTCCAAAGGGAAAGGAAATGAAACTAAAAATGCGAGATATTGACGTTGAAAACACACAGAAATTATCCACAATGGAGAACATAACGGTGCTTGAAAGCCCTGACGATCTCTACAAAATAATAGGAATTTCCAAAGAATAAGAGCAAGGCTTCATGTAAAAGTGAAGCCTTCCCTTAAATAAGGCTCTTGCAGCGTATTCTTATGTCCCAGCATATTTAGGGCTCTGAAAACAGAATATGCTGCGATAATACTGTCTAAGGCATCACCATCAGCGTTCTGCAAAGCCTTGTCAATTATGTCTCTGGGCATATCCAGTGCCTTTTTTCCAAGGTGAGCAAGAATATGCCCCCTATTTGCTTTTTCCTTTACACCTTTTCCTTTATATGGAGTGTATAACCCTTCTTTTTTCAGAGTAGAGGCGGGGCATATCTCCATAAGCCATGGAACATCTGCCTTCAAAGGTTGCAGCGGCAATATACTCGCAGCATCTGAGATCAGAAGAGGTCTTATGATATCCCTTATACCAAAATAGGTCTGCCTGTACAATCTTAGATTATACACACAGAAAGGAGCCTTTACTTCTTTGTCGGTTAATCTTTTGAACTCTACGTTTCCGGAAAGTTTACGGTTGATATCCCTGAATTCATATTCATTGGCATAGAGTTGTGGGAAATCCCGAATAAACTCATCCCAACTGATACCTTTCATCAGCTGAACCGGAATTCCAAATGGAAAATCCATACCAAAGATAGAATTTTTAGTGGAAAGTATGAGATCAAGCAGGGCATGAAGGCAATCTGCCCTGCTCATATTATATGAAGTTACTTCACTGAGAGGATAACACTCCACCATACACAATCTTGTGCCAGACACTTCTGCGTGGCTGACCCATATTTTATTACAAGCGATCTTTGCACCGCTGAAATCTACACCAAAGATCTCGCGGTGACCAGATGCCGCCAAGGCCATATTTTTAGTTTTCCCTCGTACCCGCAATGAACTCAAGGGTCATGTTGTAGGCTTCATCATCAGTGAATTGCTTTGGGGGATGCTTCATGAAATATGCGGATGGAGAATAAAGTATACCGCCAATACCTCTGTCTAGCGCAAGTTTGCAACACCTTACAGCATCGATGACAACACCTGCAGAGTTCGGAGAATCCTCCACGGACAGGCGCAACTCAATGTTCATAGGCACATCGCCGAAAAGTTTCCCCTCCATCCTGAGGAAACAGACTTTATTATCGTTCTGCCATGGCACATAATCGCTTGGACCTACATGGATATTATCATCATCTAGACGCTCACCCACAACTGACTGCACGGCTTCGGTCTTAGATTCTTTCTTGGAAGCAAGTCTGCTACGGTTAAGCATGTTAAGGAAATCAGTGTTGCCGCCAGTATTCAACTGATACGTCCGCTCAAGTTTGACACCTCTTTTACGGAAAAGGTCAACAAGCATGCGATGAGTAATAGTAGCACCAAGCTGTGCTTTGATGTCATCCCCAATGATTGGAATACCTTTTTCAGCGAATTTCGCTGCCCACTCTGGTCTGCTCGCAATGAAGACTGGCATGTTGTTTATGAAAGCCACACCTGCTTCCAGGGCACATTCAGCATAGAACTGCGTGGCCAGTTCAGAACCAACAGGCATGTAATTCAAAAGGATCTCAGCACCTGAATCCTTCAGTTCCTTTACTACATCTTCCTTTTCATATTCAGGTTCTGTCGAGACTATGAACTTGCGGGAATCAGCATAAGCTGCCATGTGTTCTGAAACACCGTCAAGTACCTTTCCCATCTTTACAGTGACACCCTTCCTAGGAACATCACTGCAGAACACTGCTGTACAATTGGGTAGTGCAAAGATAGCTTCTGATATGTCCTTTCCGACTTTTCGGACATCTATATCAAAGGCAGCTACCACTTCGACATCAAATGGTCTGTAACCACCCAGATCCCAGTGCATAAGCCCTATGGCATCCTTTGAAGATTTATCTTTATAATAATCAATACCTTGAATGAGTGAACTGGCACAGTTACCAATCCCGGCAATAGCTATCTTTATTTTGCCCATTAGAATACCTCATGATCAAAATAACTGAAGAATAATGAAGTCGCACGTAAATTTAAACTTCATAATGGAGGCAGGTCAATAAAAAGTTTTCTAAACAAAATCTTCACTGATTGCCCTTTTATCAATATTAAGCAGGCTTATATTAAGTGGTGCACATATATTCGAAAGTTATATAATTTTATAGACTCTACTTTCAAAGTGGGAAGATTTTTGCACATTGGTTTTGGCCATGATGCGTATGGGATTATAGTAGATGGAGATGACTTACAATGAAAGATGTATTACAGGAGATATCAGAGGAACTTGACAAATTAGATACATTGGAAGAGGCTATTGATGTGGCTATCAAGCTTGAAGAAGATGGTCGGGCATACTACCTTAAAAAATCAGAATCAATGCAAAATCAGGCTGCTCGCGAGCTTTATACATTTCTTGCAGGGGAAGAGAAAAAGCATGCTGAGATGTTGAAGAAATTCAAAAATGGAGACAAGACCGCTGCGCATGTTGAACACCATTTTCCAGACTTTACCCCTTCTTTAACACAAGAATTTTCTGACAAAAAACTTGAAGAGATAGGTATCCTGCTTGCTGCCCTGCGATTTGAATACAAGAGTGAATATTTTTATATGGAGCTTGGAAGAAGAGCAACAGAACCTGAACAAAAAGAGTTCTTTGACAAGATAGCTGCAGCCGAAAGGGGACATTACAGGCTTATAGATGAAATGCTGCAGACTGCTACAGAGTTCAGGATGCAAACATAAAGGAGAGATATAAAGTGGGGAATGAAATACAACCTGTAAAGATATCCGAAGGTGTTTACTGGGTAGGCGTTATTGACTGGAATCTCAGAGACTTCCATGGATACGAAACACCAAAGGGTGGAACATACAACTCATATCTGATAATAGATGAAAAGATCACTCTTATCGACACTGTCAAAGCGCCTTTCTTTGAAGAGATGATCGGAAGAATTTCACAGATAGTTGACCCTGCTAAAATAGACTATATTGTATCTAACCATGTGGAGATGGATCATTCCAGTTCCCTGCCAGCTATGATGGAGGTGGCTTCCAAGGCTAAAATATTTAGTTCAGCTAAAGGTAAAAAGGGCCTGTTCGAACATTATCGTGAAATGGGATTTGAAAACTGGGATCTACAGGTTGTACAGACCGGAGATGAGATCAGAATCGGTAAAAGGACTCTGCAATTTATAGAAGTAGTGATGCTGCACTGGCCAGACAGCATGCATACGTATCTGAAAGAAGACAGGATACTCTTCTCCAATGATGCGTTCGGTCAACACATAGCTACCTCAGAAAGGTTCGAGGACCAGGTAGAAGGCGTGATGGAAGACGCAGAAATATACTATGCCAACATCCTCATGCCTTTTGGTAAGCAGGTACTCGTTTATGCTGAAAAGGTCAAGCAAATGGGACTTAAGTTCGACATTATAGCTCCTGCGCATGGCGTAATCTGGAGAAAGGAACCTGAAAGGATAATCGAAGCTTATGTAAAATGGGCTAATGCCGAAGCAAAGCCAATGGTACTGATTGTCTATGATACCATGTGGAACAGCACTGAAATAATGGCAAAGGAAATCCTTTATGGAGTTGAATCGGCAGGAATTGAAGTGAAACTCCGTAACCTACGTAAGAATGACTGGAGTAAAACAATAAAAGAACTCATGGATGCATCAGTAGTTGCTATAGGTTCACCTACACAGAACAATGGAATGTTCTTCACTATTGCAGGATTCCTTAGCTATATGAAAGGACTCCGACCAAAAGGCAAGAAGTTCTTTGTTTTCGGTTCTTATGGTTGGGGCGGCGGTGCTGTGAAGGGAATTGAAAAGGAATTAACTGAATCAGGTTTTGAGATAATAGAGCCTGGATTTCAGGTAAACTTCAAGCCATTTGAAGAAGACCGTGCGAAATGCAGAGAAATAGGCGGTAGACTTGCTTCCATGGCAAAGAAATAAATTAGAATAGAGATGAATAGTCAAAGGAATCAGGAGAGTTAACATGCAATTTAGCAACGACCTAGAAGAAGAATTATATAATAGATCTAAGAAAAATGCTATGGAAACCGGATACAGGCTGAATCCAGATTATGATGTGATAACTACAGCCGTAAAAGGTATAGCCAATAATAAAAAACAATATGGAGAATGGTATTGTTTCTGTCAGAAGAGGACCGGGGATAAAGAAGCTGACAAGAAGATCATCTGCCCATGCGTAGCGAGGATCAAAGACGTAGAGACTCGTGGATCCTGCAGATGTGGATTGTATATTAAATAATAATATCCTTTGACGAGGATATATTTATCTTTTTTTATAAGCATTTTTTTCGAATATACACTATTGCAAAGAGTAAACTTTCTGGGATCAGTTTCATGGTTACTGGCCAACAAGTTTCCACAAATGCATAAATAGTACTTAGTTAAATCTTTATTGTAGTATCAATGGGGGCACTGGGAATGAAAACAAATGCTGAAAAAGATATAGGCACTATAGAGAAAGAGTTGAGCAAGGAAGAATCACTACACGTTATGGAAAAAGAGAAGGATGCATTTGAAAAGCTTAAAGTTCTCGAATCCATAATCAATAGCAGTCCATTCATTGCTCTTTCCAGGAATGCTTCAAGGGATTTTTCAGTTGTGTTCATTTCTGAAAACATCTCACAATTCGGCTACAAAGCAGAAGATTTCATGTCTGCGAGATCATACGAGGATATCATACAATCGGGTGAACGTGAATATGTGAAGCTGGAACTAATGGAAAACTGCAGGGAGGGTAGCAAATATATCACATTGAAATACAGGATCATGACAAAAAAAGGGGAGGAAAGGCCCGTTGAGGAGAGGATATTCATACAGCGTGGCCCTCAAGGAAATCCCATGTACCTGCAAAGCATTATATTCGAAATACATACAAAAGGTAATGTCTGACATGTTCACAATATAAGGCAGGCAATGAAATGAAAAGAGCATTTGCCATAGGTGAAACATTTTATGACATAACATTTCGGGAAAAAAGGCCGATCTCTGCAAACCCTGGCGGTGCAATGCTCAATACTGCTGTTTCTCTTGCAAGATGCGGAATAGATGTAACCCTGATTACCGAATTCTCTACTGATCATTTAGGTGATATGGTAAATGAATTCCTCAAATTCAATGGTGTGAATACTGAAAACATATATAGATACGAGGGCGGAGAAACGCCCCTTGCACTTGCCTTTCTGGACGAGATGAATGATGCAAAATATGTTTTTTACGAAACTTATCCTCCTGAAAGATTACAGATAGCAACTCCTGCTTTTAGAAAAGAAGATATAGTACTTTTTGGTTCGCTGATGGCGGTATCGGAGCAAGCAAGAGAAAAACTTTTGGACATAATAAAAGCCGCAAAAGATGCAGGTGCTATCCTGATATATGATCCAAACCTGCGGGAATCGCTTCTAAATCGTATTAAAGGTGTAAGGAGCATGGTAAAGGAAAACATATCACTGGCACATGTAGTCCAGGGTTCACATAGGGATTTTGAGATAGCTTTTGGCAAAGAAGATGCCGAACAAGTGTATGAGCATGTAAAAGAATGTGGTTGCAACTGCTTGATATATACGAAAAATGACAGGGGAGTCTGGCTGAAAACAGACAAATGCCAAAAATATCACCCCGTACCATCTGTAGAAGTTGTGAGTACGATAGGGGCTGGAGATAGCTTTAATGCTGGCCTGATATACCGTATGCATTCTCTAGAGGATGAAAACTTTTTTCCCGAATGGAATAATCAATCTAGTTGGGAATATGTAATTACGACTGCAATAAGCTTCGCTACGCATGTATGTACACATACTGAGAATTATATCTCAAAGGATTTTGCATCTTTATTGAAATAGGAGAATGGTATGAGGACCGATGAAGCCTTTTTGAAACTGGAAAGCTCCCCAAGAGGGTTAGCAAACGAAGAAGCTAAGAAAAGGATTGAGATGTATGGACCTAACCAGCTTGAAGAAAAGAACAGAGTAACTCCTTTTAAGGTTTTTATCAGACAGTTTGCGAATGTAATAGTATGGGTACTGGCTGCCGCTGCGATCATAGCTCTGGTGGCTGACGAAGTTATCAATTTCTGGGCGATAATCGGCATCATTCTTTTTGTAATACTGATGGGATTCCTGCAGGAATACAGAGCAGAAAAGGCTATGGAAGCCCTTAAGAAGTTCGTGCAGCCCATCATAAGAGTGCGCAGGGAAGGAACACTAAAGGAAATACCCTCAAAGGATGTCGTTCCGGGAGACATACTTGTACTGGAAAGCGGAGATATGATACCTGCAGATGCTCTTGTGATCGAAATGATCGGGCTGCGGGTAGAAGAGGCCGCACTGACCGGAGAAAGCGTACCTGTGAACAAAGAAAAGGACGAGATGATCTTTGCAGGCACACAGATAGTACACGGCAAATGCAGCGCCCTTGTGGTCTCCACTGGTATGAAGACAAAACTCGGAGAAATAGCCGGGCTGGTACAGCAGGAAGAGGAAACAACTCCTCTGCAGGAGAAGATCACAAAACTTGCACGTACCCTTGCTGCTATAGCACTTATTGCATCCCTAGTCACTCTGGCTACTGGCCTATTTAAAGGAGCGCCTATGACAGATATGCTTTTGATCGCCATCGCTCTTGCCGTGGCAGCAGTGCCTGAAGGTTTACCCCTCACTATGACCATTACTCTTGCCAATGGGATGCGTCACATGGCTCAGCATAATGCTATTGTAAGAAAAATGCTGGGTGTGGAAACGTTGGGTTCTACCACTGTGATCTGTACTGATAAGACAGGTACCCTTACCCGCAACGAGATGACCGTAAGGAAGATCGTGCTGCCCGGTTCAGAACTGGATGTTACCGGGATGGGATATGAACCGATAGGGGAACTGCTCAACGGTAACACTCCTGCTGATATTGAAAATGAGAAAGGTCTGGAAATGTTGCTGAGAGCTGGGGCCTTATGCAACAATGCTGCGCTGGAAGAATCGAATAACGAATGGAAGGGTATCGGGGACCCTACGGAAATAGCTTTGGTAGTGGCTGCAGCTAAAGCCGGGATATGGAAAAGAAAACTGGATGATGAGCTGCCAAGATTGCAGGAAGTGATCTTCACATCCGAAAGGAAGATGATGAGCACCTTGCACAATATACAAGAACAGGAGATGACTTTTACAAAAGGTGCTCCCGAAATCGTGCTTGAAAGGTGCACACGCATATATGACCCTTCAGGTGTGCGGGCTCTCACAGAACATGACAGAGAGGAAATGCTTGACAAGAACCATGAGCTTGCACAGAAAACGTATCGTGTGCTCGCTTTGGCGTACAGGCCCCTGAGTGAAAAGGGTGATGAACTTGAGAAAGACATGATATTCCTGGGACTTGTAGCTATGCTGGACCCACCGCGAGAGGAAGCAAAAAAAGCTATTGAAACCTGCCATAAAGCAGGGATCAAGGTTGTCATGATAACAGGAGATAACCAGGAGACTGCAAAAGCCATTGCTATGGATATTGGTCTTTCGGATGGAATCGTATCTCTTGACGGAATCACTGATGAAAAGGTAAGAAGTATTTTAGATGATGGAGCTATCACGGGCAGTGAACTGGATGGACTTAACGATGAAGAATTCAGTAGCGTAGTGGAAAAAGCAAATATATATGCAAGAGCTCGCCCTGAACAGAAGCTTCGGATAGTCAAAGCCTTGCAGGATAGAGGGCATGTTGTAGCGATGACAGGAGATGGTGTTAATGATGCACCTGCCCTTAGAAAAGCTGATATAGGCATCTCAATGGGCATCAAAGGCACGGATGTGTCACGAGAGGCCAGTGTGATGGTGCTGCAGGATGACAATTTTGCAACCATCGTGGAAGCTGTGAAAATGGGAAGAGGCATTTACGCTAACATAGAGAAATTCACTACATACCTGGTATCCCGAAACTTCACAGAAATGATACTGATTCTCATTACAATAGCGATTCTGGGTTTCGAGTACATACCCTTGCTGGCGCTGCAGATCCTTTTCATTAATATGTTCAGCGAAATTGTACCGGCTATCTCCCTGGGTATGGACCCAGTAAGGGAAGGTATTATGCGTATAAAACCCCGTAACCCAAAGGAAGAGATACTTGGAAGGAGGAATCTGACCCTGGTAATCAGCACAGCACTCACTATGAGCATTGTGTCCTTCCTGGTATTTATGCTGGCTGACCCCTTTACTGACGTGCAGAAGGCAAGAACTCTAACTTTCGTAACCATAGTCTGCATGGCTTTATTCGTACCCAACGCCTTCAGGTCCCTTGATGAGTCTGTCATTAAAATGGGATTGTACTCCAACAAGTTGATGTTGAAAGGGATGCTAATCACTTTCCTGCTGATCCTGTGTGTGGTGTACATCCCCCTGTTCCAGGTAGTATTTGAACTGACACCTTTAACAGCCATTGATTGGGTACTGCCTTTAGGTGCTGCTTTCCTCACCCTGCTTATTGTAGAGGGCATCAAGTTTGTCGTAAGGAAGGAAAAAAAGAGAGTAGATGTGAGAAACAATAAATAAACAAAGAGTTTTCAAATAAAATATTAAAAAATATAATAAAAAAGCTAGATACCTGAAAACAGAGATAGAAAAATCCGTTTTTCAGTTTTTAAGGAGCATGTGAAGCACTTAGATCCCTGTATAATCCAGGACATCTTTTATGGTTGGTTATGCACATTTATAGGATGTCTTCGCAGCAGGGTGTTGTTGGTAGCTTCACACCCAACTCCTTGCTTTAAAGAAATGGCCCAACATATTTGAATCTTTCTAAATTATTCCAGAAGATATACGACTGGCTGCATCCTTAAAACAAAATGGCGTAAAAAGATTATTAATATATCACGACATCATCCAAAGACAATGAATGGAAAAGAAAAACTGCTAGAGCCTGAACCTTACATCCTTCCTGACATGATCATGCAGAAAGTCCATGCGACCATGCAGGAAAACGTAACCAGCCTGGTGGAACTATTCAAAGTGCTATCAGATCCTGTGCGTATACATATTCTCAAAGCACTTGAAGTGCAACAGCTCTGCGTATGCGTGCTTGTGGAAATCACAGATTATAAACACTCTGCATTGTCATATCATCTAAAACTTCTGAAAGAAGCCGGACTCGTGGATTCCACGAGAAACAAAAACTTCCAGATCTATTATCTCACAGATCTGGGAAAAAACCTGCTTAAAGCCATTGAAAGAACTTTTAATCAATGACCTTCTGTAGGCTGCGCAGTATTAAGCTTTACATACTTCACACCTTTAAGGGACATCAGCTTCTCAGCTATTGTCTTGACCTCTTGACCTTCGCCATCCAGGATTATAACTTCAAGGCAGTTATCATGGTCCAGATGGATATGTATCGAGGTCTTGATCAGAGAAGAATGGTCATGTTGTATCTCAGTAAGAGAGTTTGCCAATCCACGCTTCGTGTGATCGTAGATCAAAGTGATAGTAGCAACACGCCTACCCTTAACATCGCTCATCCATTCGTAATGTGTAATGTAGCTTCTGATGGCATCCCGTATACCCTCAGAACGGGAAGAATATCCTCTTTGCTCGATTATACCGTCGAATTTCGTAAGAAGATTCTCTGGCAGTGAAACACCAATTCTCATTAATTCTTGTTCCATAAGATCACCCTGTAAGTAAAAGATATGAACCTATCAATGAAAGTAAAGGCTAATAACATTTTGTATGCCTCAATGATAGGTTTATTAAGATAAATAGTACTTATATGGGAAAATACAATAAAAGAACATTTCCATAGAGGGACACGATGAAAGGCGAACAATTATACTCCGGAAAAGCAAAAACAATCTACAGGACAGAAGACCCTTCAAAATTCATATCAGAATTCAGGGACAGTCTTACTGCTTTTGACGGAAAGAAAAAAAGTGAAGCTTCAAAGAAAGGGTATTACAATGCACAGATCTCAAAAAAGCTCTTTGAGATGCTGGAAAGCAAGGGCATCAAGACCCATTATGTGAAGATGCTTTCAGACACCGAGATGCTTGTAGAAGCTGTAGATATTATAAAAATTGAAGTCATACCCCGTAATATCGCTGCAGGATCCATCACACGTAAATATCCCATCAAAGAGGGTACAGTTTTCAAAAAGCCTGTTGTTGTCATGGACTACAAGAGCGATGAGTACGGAGATCCAATGCTTAACGAAGATATTGCAGTGGCCTTGGGCGTAGCTACATACGAAGAAACAGATGCAATCCGGCAGCTTGCTCTTAAGGTCAACGATATCCTCGTAAAGTATCTTGATGAACGCGGCATAGTTCTGCCTGACTTCAAATTGGAGTTTGGAAGAAAAGATGGACAAATTTTGGTAGCCGATGAAATATCCTGTGATACTTGCCGCTTCTGGGACAAGGAAACTGGAAAATCAATGGACAAAGATATCTTCCGTTTTGACAAAGGAGATCTGACAAAAGCATACGAAGAAGTAGCAAAACGTATAGCTCCTGAGATATTCCAATGAGCCTGTAAAGGAGTTAGCATCATGAAAAAATATGATGTTATAGTTGTTGGCGCGGGTGTTACAGGGCTACTGTCAGCTTTGGTCCTTGCAAAGCACGGGAAAAAAGTACTGATACTGGAAAAAAGCAAACATATCGGCGGTAACTGCAATAGCTATGTGGTTGACGGTTTCCAGGTAGACACTGGACCTCATGCCATCACACATCTTCTCGAAGGTCCGTTGAAAAGGATAATGGATAGCTACTTTGACTACATACCTGTGTTCGAGGACTATGGAAACTATTTCGTCCGAACGGACAAACGGCTTGTGAAAGTGCCTTCCAATATCAAGGAGTTTGTGACATTTGATGTACTGCCCAGGATGGATAGGCTGGCACTTAGCCAGGCTGTTACCAAAGCCCTTACATATACAACCTTTGGAATGGACCTCTCCAAGCAATCAGTATATGAATTCCTTCCTAAGAACCTCTCAAAGGACACATATGATTTTGCTGATACCATCTCTTATTTCCTTTCCGGCAAGGATATGAAACATACATCAGCAAAGAGAGTACTTGAAGGAAGTGCATTCGTACGGGATAGTGTAACACCTGAGCAGTTAGAGGAAATACTGAAAACAGATGAAAAGAATGGTCATGAGGAAAAAGTACTGCAGAATCTTATTCCCTTGAACCTACATACATCACTGCAAACCCGCCTGAACAGAGTATCAAGCCCCCTTACAACCCTAGGCAGGCTTGCTACTAACAAGGTCAACTATTCACAGGGATACCCACGTAAGGGCCTAAAATCACTCCTCAATGCTATACTATACTCTCTGCCAAAGACAGTTGAGATTATGGTAGAAAACCCCGTGCATAAAATCCTTGTAGAGGAAGGAGTGGTAAAAGGAGTAGTAGCAGACGACACATATCTTGCCGACATTGTGGTCCACACGGGTTTTGCAAAGGATTTGCCACGACTTGTGGAAGAATTACCATCTTTTTATGTAAAGGAACTTGATGGAATAGAGCAGACAAAAAGTCTTACAATCTGGATTGGGCTGGACAATATAATGGAAGCTTTCAATTACATCGGCTCAGAGATCTGGTTTAAGGAAAAAGCCTACTGGGCAATGCCCATTAGCAACTACGATTCATCCCTTGCACCTGAGGGAAAACAGTTGGTCGGGTTCAGTTTTATAATGGACTCTGAAAAGGACAATAGCTCAGAGATCAAAAAGGCCTATGAAACAATATATAATGCAGTCCCTGGCGTTGAAGAACATGCTGAGATGAAGCATGAACAGATCATCATTCCTGAAAAAGCTGCAGTTACCATTGACGGGAATTTTGCAGATATCAGAACACCGATAAAGAATCTATACGTGGCAGGAACAGATACTGATCGGCGCAGCATGGGCATCACAAGAGCTTCTTATTCTGTAATAGAAATGCTGCGCGTATTGAACACAGATGGTAACCTGCATAGGAGAGGAGGAAAAAACTCATCTCCTTAATACCATGGTCCGCAACCTATCAGCAGCACTCTCGGTGCGGTCGGCGATCCGTCCTATGTTCTTAGTAAGTTCCACAAAGAAATAAACGCCTCCACCATCCAGTAATTCTTCTTTTTCAAATATAGTTTTCATCAATTGCTTTTCCATGAGGTCTACCTGATGTTCCATTTCCTCAACCTTGGTGACAAGCTCCAGGGTTTCTTCCACATCCTTCTTTCCAAAAGAGGATTCAAGAAGCTCACTCAAAGTGTCCACAAGAAGCTCATACATTTCAACTGTTGCCAAAGTCCTGGACATAAGTTCACGGAACCCATCCTCAAGCTCTTTGGGTACATGGCAATCCCGCAGAGTAAGCCAGTAAGCAGCGTCCTGGCATTCGTCACAAATAGAGTCCTGTGGTTTGAGAAAATTAAGCAGGTCATCCGCATGGACAGGCAGCATTATAGAAGAAGATAGCTCAGCCCTTATAGTCTGTTTAATGATATCCGCTTCATGCTCAAGGGTATCTACATCATTGTTGAGCCTCAGCACTGTGGGCATATCACAGGCAAAATAAGCAGATAGCTCCTCATTCAACTTCCGAACAGCGTCTCCTCCTTTGGTGGCATGCACATGCAGTGGCCTGAAAGGAGACTTTGCAAAAATACTTAGCACTGAGCGTATATATTCCCTCTTTGTCAAATACCTATCCCCATAAGTCCTGTAAATATTAAAGCTGATGTCAACGCTGCCACAGGCACCGTAATTATCCAGGATAATGCTATCTTTCCGATCACACTTAAATCAACCGCTGCAAGACCGCCTGCAAGACCTACACCAATTACAGATCCAACAAGTGTATGAGTAGTTGAAATAGGCAGAGAACTATAACTATGCAGCACAACCACCGAAGCAGTAGCAAATTCTGCGCAGAAGCCCCTTGTTGGAGTAAGTTCAGTGATCTTAGTACCAATTGTCTGTATTACTTTATAACCCCATGTCGCAAGTCCCAATACCATTCCAAAACCACCAATGACCATGACCCACGTGGGTATTTGGCCGCTATCCAGCCCCAGCACATTAAGTCCTGCGTATAAAGGACCTATAGCATTTGCAACATCATTAGAACCATGAGCGAATGCCATATAGCATGCTGTCATGGTCTGGAAGACTACGAACTTCTTTTCAATAGCAAAAGTATCGTTAGTACGGTGGAGAATAAAATGGGACACCAACATGAAGAGGATATATGCAAAAAGAGCACCAAGCAAAGGAGAAACTAACCAGCTTGCCACGATCTTGATCAGAACTGACCAGTGTATCTCACTGTAAGGAATAATTCCACGATATGCTGAAACTAAACCGAAACCAAGAACAGCCCCCACTATAGAATGTGTGGTAGAGACAGGTAGATTGTAGAATGTGGTCAATGTAACCCAGAAACCTGCAGCAAGAATTGCCGCAAGCATACCGACAATAACAAGATGAGAATCAATCATTGTAATGTTATCTAATGGAACTATACCATTTGCAATAGTTGAAACAACTCGTTTGCCGAAAAATATAGCACCACAGAATTCGAATACTGCTGCAACCAGAATTACCTGCTTAAGGGAAAGAGCACCGCTACCCACTGAAGTTCCCATAGCATTGGCAAGATCATTGGCCCCTATGTTCCAGGCCATATATAATGCCGCAGCTAGCAAGGCAATCACAAAAGGATTAAAAATATCCATTTACCATTATCCTCCTATTAACTAGGTGGACAATTTAGTAAGATGTAGATAAATGTAGGTACAATATTCTATATATCAATATATAGTCATATAGATTTAGAGGAAGGAATCAAGGGTTAGCTGGCATTTCAACTCAGTGACCAGACTTGCTTTTGGCTTCCATGATCCAATAGGAGTATTGAGCCTTGAAGACATATCCAATAGAGCTGAATCAATACTCTCAAACTTCTGTGGAGGATTCTTTAAAGCCTTACGGGCAGCTTCCCTTACAACCCATACACCTAAGGGAGCCCAGTAATCAGGCCTTATTTCCCTCACCATAAATACAGTTGCCTGCCTCCTAATACCATTCAGATATTCCAAAGCTCCAAGACGTGCTGCATAATAACCGCCTGCAAGGTTGGAATATCTTTTTTTGCCATTTGTACCTTCTCTGTCGGCATCTACCCATGTGGAATCACCTGACCATACAGCCCGAGGCATCCATATCTCAATAAGTTCATAGGAAAATGCACGTGGTATGAGGAGTATTTCAAAATGGTTGCCAAAAGCCCCTCCACTAAAGAGCATTATATCACTGATCTGAGGAAAATCACGCACTTTCTGCAATACTTCCTTACCTAACATGTCATCTACTGCAGTTATAGACCAACGAGTGGGCACTAGCTTGCGCTCTTTTCCAAGTAGGCCTATGGAAAGAAGACGAGTAATATGTTCCTGAGAGATTTTTGATGAAATGAGCTCTGAAACCGCATCTTTTGCCAGAGCATCGTCGTCATAGACCAGATAATCGACCTTTTTTGGGACATTTGGATTCTCAGTTATATCAAGATCCCTTAGATCGCCCGATGGCCCCATGGGAGTGAGCACACTATCGAATTTCAATTTATTGCTGAGAGGCTTATTGAACCAGGCTTCAGTATCCACAGGAGTCATGGAAAGAGCCAATTCCTGAGATTTAAGCAGTAAAGGGTCCCTTGGATCTGCAGCATCCTTTACGTTCATACGGGCACCTGCTCTCACAAGCCTGGAACGTGCTGAAATGATCTGACCAATATCCATGCTAAGCAGCTTCTTTGGATCCTCTAGCAAGGAAGATTCATCACCCCCCATATCAGGAGGTACCATGGGACCCGACATCACAGATGGATAATCATGCCTGCCTATGAAAATTGCTGGAGGAGAAGCACCAAAAATGGAAGTTGCTCCTTTACTGACCTTGACAGATGACTCTATAGACCGGAACTTTTCGAGGATCGGACATGCCGGACGCCCACAAAATCCTCTGCCCTTGCATTGTACACACTGATTAGGACTCAAATCTGCTCTTTATCCCCACATAGAATACATGATCCTGCTTCTGGTATGTTCTTATAAAACCAGCCCGAATGCTGCACAAACTTGCAGATATTGCACATGCCCTGGACTTGGTCTTTTTGATCCATGCCTTTGAGAAGCCTGGCAGAGAACTTCCGTACCTCCACACGGACCTCTTCTGGAAAATCAACTTCAGCTCCTCTTTTCTCACTCATGTATTGGGAAACAGCAGCTCTGGAAAGGCAGAGAGTCTCAGCGATCTCCTGCTGGGTACACCTATGTTCAGAGAACATCACACGTGCTATTTCCGCACGTATCGCCGGAAGAACTTTCTGTACCATTATTTCGCATGTTGTTTTCAAAAAATCAATCTCCAGAATCAAACCTTATGTTTTTTTTGATAATCTTCAATAGCCACTTTTAAAGTATCCGGAGCAAAATTGGAGCAATCCATCTTGCCTGGGGGAAGACCACCTAGCGCATCAGCGACCTCTTCTTTTGTGAGACACATAGCCTCTTTTATAGTCCTGCCTTTTGCCATTTGAGTTACCATACTTGAAGTAGCGATAGCTGCTGCACAACCAAATGTTTTGAACTTCACATCATCCAGCACACCATCCTTGACCTTGATATAGATAGTTATAACATCACCATGAGCCGGGTTTCCCAGTTGACCTACACCATCTGCACCCTCAATAACACCTACGTTCTTAGGATTTGTAAATTCTTCGAGAAGTTTTCTGCTGTACATCATACACCCTCCTCAAAAGGAGATATCTGGCGCAACTTCATGACTGCTTCTTCCAGAAGATCAACTACATGATCAATTTCTTCCATGGTGTTCTCCCGTCCCAAGGTGAATCTCAAAGAACCATGAATGTAATCAACGCCTAAATCAATAGCTGTAAGGACATGAGATGCTTTTTGGGATGTTGAGGAACAAGCCGAACCGGTGGAAACAGCAACACCATTCATATCCAGAAGCATAAGCAAAGATTCACCTTCCACATGCCTGAAACTCATATTCACATTGTTTGGAAGACGCTTTTTATCGTGACCATTTAGCCTTACATGCGCAATCTTGCTGAGTACATTTTCTATCATCGAATCACGCAGATGTTGCATGTGCATAGAATCCTCTTCAAGTTGCTCCCTAGCAATGGACATGGCCTTTGCAAAACCCACAATACCCGGAATATTCTCAGTACCCGGGCGAAGCCCACGTTCATGCCCTCCGCCCTGCACAAGAGGCCGGATATTAACACCACTGCGCACGTACAGAGCACCCACACCTTTAGGACCATGTAGTTTGTGGGAAGAAACGGACAACATGTCCACACCCAATTCATTGACATCGGTAGGTATCTTGCCTACAGACTGAACGGCATCAGTGTGTAGGATGATTTTCCGCCCTGAAATAAGCTCATTTATTTCTTTTATAGGCTGGATAGTTCCAATTTCATTATTCGCATGCATTATGCTTATGAGAATAGTATCGTCCCTTATAGAATCCTCAAGGAAATGTATATCCAGTATGCCTTCTCCATCAACCGGCACATAGGTTATCTCAAAACCCTCTCTTTCGAGTTCCTCGCAGGTACGTAATACTGCTGGATGCTCTATGACAGAAGTAATAATATGCCTTCCCCGGAGAGAATGCATGTATGCAGCACCTTTTATTGCCATGTTGTCGGATTCCGTACCACCTGATGTGAAAAATATTTCCTGTGGTGCAGCTCCCAACGCTACAGCTACCTGTTCACGAGACTTAGCAAGTGCTTCTGCAGCCTCCTGGCCAAAGGAATGTAAACTTGAAGCATTTCCAAAGTTCTCAGTAAAATATGGAAGCATGGCTTCTAATACTCTGGTATCCACATGTGTTGTCGCACTGTGATCCAGATATATGCGTTTCATGCTTCACCTTACAAACATGCAGATGATGTGCACGCCGTTCCTTAAAATATGAAAGTTATTGCTTGAATATTTAAGTTATAGTGATGGAGAGACAGTAATGATATTGAAGATATTAATCTTTAATCTGTTCCGGAGAAAAGCCTCTTTCAACAAGAACATCTTTCATACGAGACAGATGGTTGCCCTGCAACTCAACAGCATTATCCCTTACAGTTCCGCCACAAGCGAACTTGGATTTAAGATAGGTAGATAATTCATGAAGGTCGATCTCATGTGCATCAAACCCTTCTACAACGGTTACTTCTTTTCCGTACCTTCTTCTGTTGACCTTCACAGTAATTCTTTGTTGCTCTTTTGCTACTTCTTCGCAGATGCACAATTCCATTGGCAATCCGCATACAGGGCACATCTCTGAACTCATCTAGTGATATTTCCTCCAAATTTATTAAACTCTTTGACCATAAACTATACTTAAATAGCCGTATAAAGTAAACAGCAATGATATTAAAACCTAATGGTAAAGTAATCGCATCTGACGTTGAATTTGCAGAGGGTATAATAAGCCAGTCAAGGGGGCTTATGTTCCGAAAAGGCATTGCAGAAAGATACGCCCTTGTTTTCATACTACCCACCCCCAAGTCTGTTTCCGTACATATGCTTTTTGTATTTTTTTCAATAGATGTACTGTTTCTGGATGCAAATAAGAAAATACTTGCAACTACAAGACTAAAATCCTGGACTGGATTAGCACGATCTCCTATAAAAACAAAATATATTATTGAAATGTCTGCTGGCTCCATCGAGCATCACAGACTTCTTCCTGGGGAGAGGGTAAAAATAGATATTTCCTGAAGAGACAAAGAGAGATGTTTTTGTGCCACTAAATTGAAGGAATCTTTTTTAAACTTGAGTGCTTTTAAGCCTACAGAAACACAGAAATAAATAGTAGTCTGAGGCGCACAATGTTACCAGAGAATGACTTGAAGCTTATCACTGAAAAAATGGGAAGAGAACCCAATATCGTGGAACAGGGATGTTTCCTCAATTTATGGAGCGAGCATTGTTCATATCGCTCAAGTGGACCTTTATTAAAGACTTTTACTACCACCGGAGAGAAGGTGATTATAGGACCAGGAGACGATGCAGCTATTGTAGATTTTGAAGACGGTTGGGTGCTCGCAATAGGCATGGAGAGCCATAACCATCCATCATACGTGGATCCTCATAATGGTGCTGCAACAGGCGTGGGAGGCATTGTAAGGGATATTATATCCATGGGTGCAAGACCCATAGCTCTTATGGACCCCCTGTATTTCGGACCCCTTAACACTCCTAAGAACCTTTATCTTTTTGAACACATCATTGAAGGCATTGCAAGCTATGGAAACTGTATCGGTGTGCCTGTAGTAAGAGGAGAAGCTTTCTTTGATGAAACCTATAGTGGTAACCCTCTTGTGAATGTTGCATGCATAGGCCTTGCAAAGAAAGAAAACATAGTAACAGCAATATCTCAGTGCGCTGGCAATAAAATGGTCCTCATGGGATCTACAACTGGAAGAGACGGCCTAGGCGGTGCATCTTTTGCTTCCAGAGACCTATCCGAGAGCTCCGAAGCAGAAGACAGACCAAGCATCCAGATTGGAGACCCGTTCACTGAAAAACTGCTTATTGAAGCTACTTTGGAAGTAGTGGAAAGTGGATATGCGAAATCTTGCAGAGACCTCGGTGCAGCAGGCCTTGCCGGAGCCAGCTCCGAGATGGCATCCAAAGGAAATCTTGGAATGCATATAATCGCTGATAATGTTATACTCAGAGAGAAAGGCATGGTACCATATGAGATCCTTATTGCAGAATCTCAGGAACGTATGCTGTTCGAAGTAGAACCACAGAACGTAGATGCTGTACTGGCCATCGCCAAGAAATATGACCTCAACGCCAGTATGATAGGAAAGCTCACTGAAAGATTATACTATACCGTAGAGTTCAAGGGCGAGATTGTTGTCGACATTCCAATCAAATTGCTTGCCGAAGGTGCCCCTACCTGCGAAATGCCTGCCAGTGCACCAGCTGAGAGAACTGAAGGAGAAAAAACAAAGATGCCAGCTGATCTGAAGCAGACACTTCTTGAAGTACTTTCCTCCCACAATGTGGCATCAAAGGAATGGATATACAGGCAATATGATCATGAAGTGCAGATAAGGACCACAGTAAAACCCGGTGATGATGCTTCGGTATTACGCATAGACGGAGACAAAGGAATAATACTCTCCTGTGGCTGTAACCCCAGGCATACCATGCTGGACCCTTATCAGGGTGGAAAGGGTACTGTTTATGAAAATGCCATGAACATTGCAGTAAAAGGGGGCAAAGGACTGGCTCTTGTGGACTGTCTCAATTTCGGCAACCCTCAAAGGCCAGATATATACTGGTACTTAAAAAATGCCATACTTGGATTAGGTGACGGTTCAAGGGAACTTCAAATACCTGTGGTAGGCGGAAATGTATCCCTGTATAATGAAAGTGATGAATTTGATACAGCAATTCTCCCCACTCCATCCATAGGTGTTGTGGGAACAACAAATAATGTTGCAGGCACACCCCTGTCTTCCTTTGCAAATGAGGGAGACACCATAATCCTTGTAGGAGAGACACGGGATGAGCTTGGTGGCTCTGAATATTATAGCCTGATAGATAAGAAGATGGATGGCAATGTCCCTAAGGTACCTGAGAATGCTACACAAATAGTGGACTCTGTGCTAAAGGCAGTTAGTACAGGAAAGGTCACGGCCTCCCATGATGTTTCACTCGGCGGATTAGGAGTTGCACTATCTGAGATGTGCCCCTGCATAGGAGCAAATGTGGACTTCAGCAAAGCATGTGACGGCCTTAGAGCAGACGATGCGCTATTTTCAGAATCCTATGTAAGAGCCATTCTTGCCACTTCTGAACCAAAACTGATAGAGGAAGCACTGCGGGGAGTTCCATATACCATAATAGGTACGGTGGGCGGCGATAAGTTAAAGATAAAATTCGCTGACACATTCATTGAACTCTCACTTTCCGAGATTGATATGGCAAGGAGCAGCCTCACCAAACAAATGATGGAATAAAAAAAGAACATGTCAGATCTTACAGATCTGACAACTTTTATTTCTTGGTTGCATAATAAACCATATACAGTGCAGACAGACCTACAAGGATGTAAACTATCCTTGCTATGATGCTGTAGCCGAATATGAGTGCCACTAGGTTCAAATCCTGAGATATCCCGAAGAGTCCCCAGTTGAGGCCACCGATGATAACTAGCACTAATGCTATCCAGTCTAACGTACTTTTCTCTGCCAAAAACTCACCCCCATGGTTTTGGTTAAGATGAATATGTATACCGAAATATATAAGCAACACGACTATCTAAATAAACCAGATGGCAGAAAATGATTTTTATGATAGGCTTACGTTAAATTAAGGTAGTGGATCCAAACTGCGATGAATAAGCTTCAGTTTATAGCCCAGATACCGGTGCATTTATTTTTATGCATTAGATAAAAATAAATACCTATAATCGGACTATATATGAGATTCAATTACAGGATGACATTATGGACGAAGTACAAATCAAGGTTGAAAAAGCCCATCCGAACGATTTCGGACGCGGCATCATTCGTCTGGATCCCAGCACTCTCCTGAGCTTACAACTCTCTCCCGGAGATATTGTAGAAATAACCGGCAAGAGGAGGACATGCGCCAAAGTGTGGAGAGCAGACCGTCAGGACTGGGGACAGGGCATTGTCAGGATAGATGGCTTCATCCGCCAAAATGCAGGAGTGGGCATCGGAGAAAGGGTGACGATCAAAAGAGCGGAATTCGAACCTGCTACAAGTTTAGTACTGGCGCCTCCGGAAGGAGTGGTGATGGAGTATGGAGATCATATTAAAGAGATCATAAAACGGAACATATTAAAGAGGCCTTTTGTGGTGGGCGACGTAATACCCATCATTAGTTCCATGACACAGCCCATGACAAGTCAGTCCTCTGGAGGACAAGCAATACCTCTTATAGCTGTTGAAGCTGAACCTCACGATTCTGTACTCATTGTCAATGACACCACCGAAATAGAACTGCGTCAGAAACCGGTAAGAGGATATGAAAGCGCAGCAAGGGGAATTACCTATGAGGATATAGGTGGACTCGGGGATGAGATACAGAGAGTGAGAGAAATGATAGAACTGCCTCTCAAACATCCTGAGCTCTTCCAGCGGTTAAATATAGAACCTCCAAAGGGAATTATATTATACGGGCCCCCGGGAACCGGAAAGACCCTTATAGCCAAGGCAGTAGCAAACGAATCCAGAGCAAATTTCCTCTACATTGCAGGCCCCGAGATCATGGGGAAATACTATGGTGAAAGCGAAGAGCGCATCCGTAAGATATTCGAAGAGGCTGAAGAGGATGCACCATCCATAGTATTCATTGATGAGATAGACTCCATTGCCCCAAAAAGACAGAACGTTACAGGAGAAGTAGAACGCCGTGTAGTAGCCCAATTACTCACCATGATGGATGGCCTGGAAGAACGTGGACAGGTAGTGGTGATAGGGGCCACCAACCGATTGGATGCTATTGATCCTGCACTGCGCAGGCCAGGAAGATTTGACAGAGAAATAGAAATAGGTGTTCCTGATGCTAAAGGGCGGTTGGAGATCCTGCAGATCCATACACGCGGTGTGCCACTTGGCAGCGATGTGGATGAGAAATACCTAGAAGAGATAGCCAAGAATACACAGGCATTTGTAGGTGCTGACCTACTGGCCCTTGTACAGGAAGCTGCCATGAGGGCCTTAAGAAGAGTGTTGCCGGATATAAACCTTGATGACGAGATGATCCCGCAGGAGAAACTTGAACAAATAGTGTTGACCAGATCTGATTTTGAGAACGCCTCAAGAGAAATAGGGCCTTCTGCAATGCGTGAAGTGCTTGTGGAGATACCATCTGTGAAATGGGATGATGTTGGAGGATTGGACAACGTCAAACAGGAGATCATAGAGGCTGTAGAATGGCCTATCACAAAACCGGAGAAGTTCGTGCAGATGGGTATAAAGCCTCCCAAAGGAATCTTACTGTTCGGACCTCCGGGTACCGGTAAAACCCTTGTGGCCCAGGCTGTTGCTAATGAATCCAATGCTAATTTTATAAGCATTAAAGGACCTGAGATGCTCTCCAAATGGGTAGGAGAATCAGAACGTGCTATAAGAGAGATCTTCAAGAAAGCAAGACAAGTATCCCCCTGTGTGGTATTCTTTGACGAAATAGATTCAATTGCATCTGCAAGAAGTTCCATGTCAGAGGATTCGAAATCCTCTGAAAGGGTGGTAAATCAATTGCTTACTGAACTTGATGGCCTAGAAGCCCTGAAAGAAATAGTTGTCATTGCTGCCACCAATAGACCTGACATGATAGATCCTGCTTTACTGCGCGCAGGAAGGTTTGACAGGCTGGTGCTTGTCGGCCAGTCTACAAGAGAAGGAAGGAGAAATATTTTCCAGATACACACAAGAAATATACCTCTTGCAAGCAACGTATCTATTGATGAACTTGCGGACATTACTGAAGGATACGTCGGCGCTGATATCGAAGCAGTATGCAGGGAGGCTGTGATGCTTGCTCTTAGAGAGAACTTTGGTGTAGAGAAAATCGATATCAAGTATTTCAGGGAAGCAATGAACAAGGTTAGACCTACGCTTTCTGAGAACCTTATGGGATACTATAAGAAGATACAGGAGCATTTCAAGGGCGGGATGCCGAAAGAAGAAACAAGCTCTTATATAGGATACAGATAAATAGATGAAAAGTTTAGATTTAGGGTGAATTACATGACGAAGGTATTTGCTAAGAACCTCTCCAGCAAACAGGTAATGGCTACGGATGGCACTGAACTGGGTGTGCTCTTCAACATAGTCATGGATGGGAAAACAGGAGACCTTATAGATCTTATAGTCAAGCCAGACATGAGCCTTGACACTTCAAAGTACAAGACAGATGACCAGTACATTCTCCTTCCATTTACTTCTGTAAGAGCCATTAAAGACTACATAGTAGTAGATAAAAATGTTGCATTAGGCAAGCCTGTTGAATAAACAGCTTTTGCCTATTTTGTTTTTTTAGATCAAGTGATGTTCTTGAAGGTAGTTTATACCTTCAGCAGTGCCGGCTCCATAAGATGAAGAAGCGGTAAAATCGGCAAGTTGCTTCAATTCCATATCAGCGTTCCCTACAGCTATACTGAAACCTGCCACTTCAAGCATTTCGATATCATTTACAGAATCACCTATGGCGACAAAATCTTTTGGCTCAATACCCATCAACTCTGCAACTTTGATGAGGCCAGTGCCTTTGTTAACTTCTCGACTCTTTATATGAATAGCAAAATGCGTGTCAATAATCTCCAGGTTAAAACCATAATTGTAAAGCATTTGCTTGGCAAGTTGTACATCAAAGTTCCTTCTAAGTACTATCTCGGTCTTACGGTGCTCAGAATCCAGTTTAATTAACTCAAACTTTTCTGATAGCAAATCAAAAGCCCTTTGACATTCTTCAACATATTCAGACATGAGAGGGACTGTATCAAAACCAGGAGACACGATACCACCATTTTCAGCTATCACAATCCCACCCACGCCTATGAGCTTTGCAGCAGCATGTGCGTAACAAAGGATATTGCCTGTGGACAGCACCACAGGCACATTAAGAGAACGGAGACTTTCAATTGCCACCATATCAAGTCTTCTGTCCATGGAAGTAATTGTACCGTCAATATCAACTGCAATGGCTTTGAATTTCATACAAGTTAATCAGAAAAAAAGTTTAAAAACCTGCTGTTCAAGGATCACGCAGGCCGGCTGTAGTAACTGAGATCACTGCCTCAGCATCAGGGAGGTTAGGTGCATCCACAAGCTTGACTATCCTTTTGTCACCTTTGGATTTACGCATATATAACCTAAATGTAGAAGTATGGCCAAGTATGTGCCCTCCTATGGGCTTTGTTGGATCGCCAAAGAAGGCATCCGGTTTTGCCATTACCTGATTTGTCACCAAGACTACGGCGTTGTTGAGGTCACCGAATCTCTGGATGTCGTGGAGATGTTTGTTGAGCTTTTGCTGCCTGTCAGCAAGGGTCCCACGCCCTATGTACTCAGCCCTGAAATGTGCTGTCAAGGAGTCAACTACGAGTAGTTTCACCGGTTTGTCAGAATCTTTGAGCTGGTTGGCAAGTTCCGATGCTGCATCCACGAGCAGGATCTGATGGTTTGAGTTGTATGCCCTTGCCACATGTATGTGCTTGAGGAATTCTTCTACATCATAGTCTTCACCGTATAACTCTGAAAGACCATCTACCATCTGCTTTATCCTCTCAGGCCTGAAAGTGTTCTCGGTATCTATCATTACCACAGAGCCATCCAGTCCTCCTTTTTCACGGGGTAACTGTACATTGACAGCTAACTGGTGAGCAACTTGAGTCTTGCCTGACCCAAATTCGCCATATACTTCAGTTATGGCCTGGGAGTCTATGCCTCCCCCCATGATCTCATTGAACTCTTTGCAACCTGTTGAGAGCTTACCTACCAGCTTCCTGCGTTCCATTACTACATCACCTGTCTCAAAACCACCTATGTCAGCAGCTTTACGAGCTGCCTGGATGATCTTAGATGCTGTGGACTCACCTATATCAGCAGTAGCCGCAAGTTCTGCGGGAGAAGATACAGCAATGGCCTCTACCGTTGAAAAGCCTGCTTCTATGAGTTTTTGGGCTGTTGCGGGACCGACATGGTCCAGATCCTCAAGTAGTATTTCTGACACTTTTAAAGACTCCTTTGTGGTGCACATGTTAACTTCCGGTGCACAATTCGATGAATTATTGATCTTTAGGCTATATATACATGAAGAGAGCGGGGTGAAAGTAATAGTACTAATTAGTAGGCCAGTTAATTTTACATCTGCAACAGTCTGACATTTTCAGGCAAACATTTATTTTATAAAATACCCTTTATACCACCAATGCCCAGAGTAGTAGTCGGTGGAACTTTTGAGTGTCTTCACGATGGACACCGGGAACTTTTAAAAAAAGCCTTTGAGCTTGCCGACAGTGGAGAAGTCGAAATAGGACTTACATCCAATGAAATGGCAAACAAGCGACCACGCAAGATACCTGATTACAGTATCCGAAAGGAAAAAGTCATCCAATACATACAGCAGATAGCAGAAGGCCAGAAATACACTATAGTAGAGCTGAATGAACCTTATGGAAAGACCCTTACAAAGAATTACGACTACATTGTAGTCTCCCCTGAAACATATTCCGTTGCCCTGAAAATAAATAAGCTCAGAGCTGAGAAGAATATGAAGGATATAGAGATAGTGAAGATAGATTACGTCCTCGCTGAGGACCAAATGCGAATCTCGTCCACAAGGATAGTGCTCGGTGAGATAGATATTCACGGGCATCTGAAGAATTGAACTGAGACATAATTTTATAAACTACTTTTTACAACTAAAACCCATGAGCAGAGTATTCAGCGACATGGATAAGCAAATATTCGACAAGCTTGCACCTGAACTTAGCGGAAATACAATATCATCCTCTGGACATAATTATCCTTTCATCCTAAGACCAATATCTCACAAGATAGCAGAGTCTGCGGAGGATTTCAGGGAAAGGATGGAACGCCTGAATGTAGAAGAACTGGACTATCTGGTGAAACTTGCACTGGAAGACAAAGAAGAAATACACTCTCTTGAGCCTGAAGATATCGATACTATTATGGAACTGGTTGAACAGAAAATATCTGCACAGCGCATGAAAGATCTCAAGCAGCACCTGGGCATAGTCTGATGAACCACACAGAATTGCTCTTTGGTACAGCTGGTGCACCTTATTCCTCAAAAAAAGGCACCACAATAGAAGGTATTCGCAGAGTGAAGGAGCTTGAACTTGGATGCATGGAAATAGAGTTTGTGCGAGGAGTGAAGATGGGAGCCAGTTCTGCAAAGGAAGTGCAGAAAATAGCCACATCGAAGAATGTGTCCCTTAGCGTGCATGCACCTTATTACATCAATTTGAACTCATCAGAACCTGAAAAGATAGATGCCAGCATCAAGAGGATATATGACTCTGCACTCATAGGTTCCATCTGCGGAGCTCACTCCATTGTATTTCATCCTGCATATTACCAAAAAGATAAGCCTGAAGAAGTGTTCTCCCGGGTTCTGCGAAAACTGCAGGAACTTACAGTCAGAATGGACGAAGAAGGAATCAATACAGTGCTAAGACCCGAGACCACCGGCAAACCTACACAATTCGGCAGCCTCGATGAAACTCTCAACATGTGCAGCCAGCTGGAGAAAGTCTTACCATGCATCGATTTTGCCCATCTGCACGCAAGAAGCAACGGAAAAGAGAATTCCTATGAAGAGTTCACTGCTGTACTTGAAAAAGTAGAAAACGTGCTGGGAAGGGAAGCTCTTGAAAACATGCATGTGCATATTTCAGGGATAGAATATGGACCAAAGGGAGAAAAGAATCATCTGCGTCTTGAAGAGTCCGATCTTAAGTACGTTGAACTGTTACAGGCTTTCAAGGACTTCCGGATAACGGGTCTAATTATATCTGAAAGCCCGGACAATGAAGGAGATGCTTTGCTTCTCAAAAGGACTTATCAGGGTCTGTAGCCCAATTATACCGAGTGCTCCTCTGAAGATTGAACACATGATACCTGCCCGGTGCAGGCCGTCGCAAGAGTGGAGATATCCCCATTCTCATTTATGATATCAACATGGATGTTGATACCGCTTTCTTCAATATATTGGGTGATGCGTTCAAAGGCATGGTAGATCATTCCCCCATGTGTGATTATAAGACATCTCTGTCCGCACAGGGCATTGAGTATTGACCTGTCGATGACTCCTGATGTAATGTCCAGGTGTATGTTGTCCCTCTCGGCTATGAGTTTGCTCCTTTTGCCCATGGCACCCACAGTATCCACATCCCCGTGAGCGATGAAAAGTTCTAAGAAACCAGCATCATGATGGTCAGTATCATAGATCATGATGGAACCTGCACGTACATAATGCCTGCTCAGTTCCACTATTGCCATGCAATCCTCATGTATATGCAACACCCTGCCGTTGACAGCCTCCATAGGATAGGTCAGGGCGAACTCACCATGCAACAGACCCAAGTTCACGCTATCTCCTACCTTAACATCCGGAGACACTTTTACCCACATAAGTTCCGGCTCTTTCAGTATCCTGACAAGGCCAGGTATATCCTTTGGACAGCCATTGGCCTTGACAAGACTACGTCTGCGCAGTTCCTCATGCACCTCAAGGATCTGGGGCTTTCTAAGGTACGCCTTCTGGAGAAGTTCTTCATTTCTGAAAATATCCTCAGGTATTCCTTCACCAATCATCTGGTGATTGGTCATGATGAATACGTAATCTGCCCACCTGTAAGCTAGATCTACATCATGAGTTGAGATGATGATTGTTTTACCGAAGTAGTTCAGTTCATTCAGAAGGTCCATTACTTCGTCCGCACCCACAGGATCAAGATTGGATAGCGGCTCATCAAGAATGATAACTTCCGGCTCCATGGCAACAATGCCCGCAATGGCAACCCTTTTTTTCTGACCACCGCTTAAGTGGTGTGGTGGCTTTTTCTTAAGAGGATTAAGCCCCACATAATCAAGAGTGCTCTGTACTACAGAATTGATTTTTTCCTTGGAGTAACCCAGATTCGTGGGACCAAAAGCCACATCCTGATAAATGCTGGGTGCAAAAAGCTGGTCATCAGAGTTCTGGAATACAATGCCCACGTTCTTGCGAAGTTCGCGCAAGGACTTTGCATCATACTTTACAGGCTTACCATGGAAAAGCACCTCTCCTTTTTTCGGGACCAGGGTACCGTTAAGAGTAAGGAAGAGCGTAGATTTTCCAGAACCATTGCGGCCCACAAAGGCTATTTTTTTACCCAAATCTATCCTGACACTCACATTATCCAGAGCAATTGTGCCATCCGGATAACTGTATACAAGATCTCTGGTTTCCAGGATTGTCATGATCTACCTCAGATAAGAAGGATATTCCTCGTGGAATAGAAAACTACAAGCACTATAATAAAATATGCGGACGTAAGTGCCACTTCGGACCTCTTTATCGGACGATCCTCCTCCAGCAATATAAGCTTGCCATCATAGCACCTTGAGTTCATAGAAATATAGAGTTTTTCTCCCTGTTCCCATGCTCTTATGAAAAGAGATGTACATAGCATTCCCATAGACCTGAAGGAAGTCCTGAAATCCTTGTAGCCCAACCTGACCGTCTGAGCGTACTTGATACCCATAGCCACTTCCATAAAGACAAAAATGTAGCGATACATCATCATGGCTATCTCTATGAAAGAATCCGGGAAATGGGTCGCTTTCAGCACGGAGAAAAGTTCAATCATGGGAGTTGAAAGCGAGAGGAAAAAAAGGCAAGACATACCACTGATAGTCCTGGAGAGCACCACGAAAGCCATGTTAAGACCACCAACAGTAACAGCGAATCTGTGGCTGAATAGATCAAAACCAAAAACTTCATTACCAGCTCCTGAAAAGAAAGCAATGGTAGCAGCGCTTACCATAACAAATCCTGCAGGTGTAGCAAGAATTTTAAAGTAGAACTTTGCAGGCACTTTGCTGAAATGAATAGTTGCAATACTCATGCAGAGAGCTATTATAAAAGGTGTGATAGGAGAATTGGAAGAAACACCTATAATTATCCCGAAAGCTGTTATGGCGATTTTAAGCCAATGGTTCTTTTCACGCAGGGGGCTGTTAAGGGCATAATCATCCAGTATTTGAGTCATAATGTTTCCTGCTTCTACCTATTATTAAATCAAGCAAATTTGTTTTTATAAAACAGCTCCATTCTAAGGAGGATTAAAAGTCATATTAGATAAGAGTTCCGTTTTATCGTAACCGGTTTAAAACATAAGAAATTAGGCTACGATTCCATAACAGATATTTAAAAAAGGGCTTCACATGAAGCCCATTACTGACCTGCTTTGTTCTTCCCTCTATAGTAGCCAAAGAAATAGCCTATCACTAAGGCACCGGCAGCTGCCTGAAGTGCGAAGAGCAAGCTTTCGATCTCTCCACTTGGAGGCTCAAAAACAGGGATACCTGGATTCCATGGCTGATAGTTCGGAGCTATTGAAGATATCACATTCTCCGCTTCGCCATCTGCCCCCGCAAATTCAGCATCAGGATGGGATGCAATTCCATAGAAGAATTGGGCTACGAAGAGAAGGGCAATAATACCAACAATATATTCCAATTTCATGACATAGCCCCCTTAAGCTTACTCACTGCCTCTGAAGTAAGAACCTGCAGGTTCACAAGCATATCACCCTTAACCTGCACCACATACTTCATAATAAGAGCTGTAAGAGCACCTTCCATTATGGCAAGTGGAACCTGAGTAGTGGCAAAAACTGCCGCGAATGCAGCGAACGAATAAAGGAAACCCGATAATGTAAGGGATCCGCCTGTAGGGAAAGCCAAGGCAAGCTGAACAGATGTTGTCACATAGGTCATCCAATCAGCTATTGCTGTTGCAAGGAATATGTTAAGATAAAAGTTCATATTCATTTTTGCAGCTGCCTTATAGAAGGCATAAGCCACAAACGGACCTACTATGCCCATAGATGCCACATTTGCACCAAGTGTGCTGATACCGCCGTGGGCCAAGAACAAGGCCTGATAGATAAGGACGATCAAACCAAGCACAGAAGTGATTGCAGGTCCGAAAAGGACTGCTGCCATGCCTGTACCTGTGGGATGGGAGCAACTTCCGGTCACTGATGGAAGTTTTAATGAAGATAGTACAAAGATGAATGCACCGGCAACAGCCAGCAGAGGCACTACATCCCTACGTTCGCCCACGAGTTTATTCAAGCGATACATACCGAATAAAATAATGGGTATGGAAAAAACGAACCATAACTGCCACCAAGGTGATGGCAAGAAACCTTCGAATATATGCATAATTATCACCGTCCTATCGTTTTCCAACTAGATAATCAAGTTAATTTGAGTTAGGTAAATGTGACTAACGTTTTATTATACATAAAGGTAACGATTCTTGTTTCAAACGATTAAAGGTTTAGTAGTAAAAGAGATAGATATACACAATAACTTAATCAATATTATAGAAAGGAGCTGCACATATAATAAAATATAAAAAAAAAATTCAAGATCAGATGGAACTCAGTGCTGCACGATCAGAAGACAATACATATCAGACTCTGCAAGCGGAGGATTTTGTACAGAACCAGCTACTGCCCTTTCTTCTGGATAGCCGATATTCTCATAAAGGCAGATCTTTGCCTCAATACCCATTTCATGTAGCAAGGCCGCTACTTCCTGTGAGCCAAAGTTCTCTGCGGGCAACAGGAATATGTCCTTTCCGAGTTCGACCTCTCTTATGAGAACCTCCCTGGCAGGTGATGGGTCACGCCCATGTGCTGTTATCATTGCAAGATTAGACATCTCTACATGAAAACGGGCGCATGACACCTGAATTGAGGAGACACCTGTGATCACCCTGTCGTTTTCACCAGCGAACTTCCCAAGTCCAGAGAACATAGGATCGCCTGTGGAGAGCACTACAGCATCTGCTGGCAGCAGATGAAGCTCCCTGTAGTTCTTGATGATATGAGTTTCACAATTGATAAAATCCTTTACAAGCTCGATGGACCTGCCTGAACCATAAATCACAGGAGCATTACGGATGGCTTTAATGGCCTCCTGAGTAAGCATATTTGGACCAACGCCCACGCCTACAATAATCATGCCTTTTCCCCACTGTCCATGAGTACAGTGCCATCTCTATCTACAACCACGACCCTTGCACCATTGGCTTTTTCCACTGCCATATCAAAAGCCTTCTTAAACCTCTCGTTGCCTGGGTCCAATTCCAGCATTTCCACCACAGTGGCATAACCGCTGCCTTCGAGCATATCCGGGTTTCCCCACTTGAGGACAAGACCAGGAAGCCCACAAATAATAACATCGCCCTTAGCTGCAGCTACAGCTTCTGATATACGGCTGCCTGCAAGTACAACAGTGTATCCGGGGAATAGCATGGTGGAATAGCGTATGCCAATCCTTCCGGTGGTAAGCACCACCTTATCAGCACTGCGTATAAGATCCTCTTTCATCTCACCCAGATGGTCGTTCCAGGGTTCCACAAATCCTGTGGTTCCCAGGATGGATATGCCACCTTCTACACCAATACGGCTGTTGAGGGTCTGTTTGGCAACTTCAGCTCCCTGAGGAAGTGATAATGTAACCTCTGCGCCCTGTAATCCAAGTTCTTCCACAGCTTCGGAAATAGCTGCCTTAATCTGTCCCATGGGTTTTGGATTGATGGCTGGATAACCTTTTTTTGACTCCAGACCTTCCCTTGTAACGATACCAATGCCCTCTCCTGCCCTAATAACGATGCCATCAACTTCTCTGGCATCCGCCACGAACTCAAGACCACGAGTGATATCGGATTCATGATCGTTATATACCTTTACAGCAATAGCATGGCCATTGACAGCATGCACATCCATTTCCGCCCTCAGTCCCACAGGCGTGGGCACAGATACATGGGAAACAGGTTTACGCAGCGAGAGTACTGCTGCTTTGGCTGCAGCTGTTGCTGTTGTTCCGGTGGTATAACCCCTCTTGAGCACAGAACCATCGCTTAAGAGGACAAGTCTTCCATTTTCAATACCTTTTATGAGCTCTTCCTTAGGTACATTGGAACGCGCAACCCATTCATCTGGGATCTTGGATTTGTTCACCGGGTCTATCATTGAAAACTCAATTGTGGTACAAAGTTATAAAAGTAGCGAATTCATTTCGTTCTTTTGAACATGCGGTCCAGTTCCTCTCTTGCAAAAGAGATCATAGTCGGACGGCCATGAGGACATGTATATGGATTCTTACAGTTCTTCAGTTGCCTTATCAGATCAGCCATCTGTTCCTTATTACACACTGCACCGGCCTTTATAGCAGCCCTGCATGCCATGGTGCTGAAAACATGATCATATATCTCCGTATCATCCTTGATCCTGCCAACAGAGAGCAGATCAGATACGATGTCATGCACAACATCTGGACTTTCCATTCTGCCAAATATAGTAGGCACAGTGGTAACCACATAAGCGTTCGAACCAAATTCAGAGATACTGAACCCTACTTCTTCCAAAAAGGGAATGAACTCTTCCAGAATGATCTTCTCCTTAGGATTAAGCTCAAGTGTCACAGGATTCAGAAGCTCTTGCCATCCCATATCCCTGGAGTCCAACACACGTTCATACATGACACGCTCATGTGCTGCATGCTGGTCTATAAGCAGCAGTTTTTTCTCCACCTCTGCAACGATGTATAGGTCTTCAAACTGCCCCATTACCTTCACATCATCTGCTACGAAAGCACTTTCTTCTTCACGAGGAGAAGAGTCCAGCCTTGACTGAAGGCGTGAGCTAGCTTTGAGCCGTCTTTCAGTATCCTTTGTGGGAGGATGATAAGGAGCCGGCCCTTCAAGAACACGAGTTGTAACCTGTACTTTATTTTGTAACTTGTCCTCATCTTCTTTTTCGTACAGCACTGTCTGAGCAGGAGATGACTTATCCTTTACCTTTATCTCTGGAACAAGATGAGTAGAACTTAGAGCTTTCTCCACAGAAGCGGTAACATTTTCCATGATCTCCTTTTCATGGCTTAACCTCACTTCAGTTTTACGAGGATGCACGTTCACATCCACTATACTAGGGTCGATCTTAAGGATTAGGAAAGCTGCCGGATACCTGCCTTTAGGAAGAAGAGTATAGTAACCAAGCCTAATGGCATTGCTTATAGCCTTTGAGGAAATGCTGCGCCCGTTGATATAGAAAGACTGTAGATCAGAACCGCTACGGCTAAGCTCAGGCTTGGAGACGTAGCCTAATATTTTCACAAGGTCATTTTCCCATACTATAGGCACCAGCGACCTGGCAACCTCTGCACCGTGAATATGTACGATGTTGTCAAACATATTAGCAGTAGCAGGAGAACGTAAAACGATCTTACCTTCATTTATAAGGGTGAAAGAGATATTTGGATTGGCTATGGCATAGTTAGTAAGGACTTCAGTGATATGGGCTAGTTCAGTGCGACTGCTTTTGAGATACTTCCTCCGTGCAGGTGTGCTATGAAACAGGTCAGCCACTTCCACCGTGGTACCTACCGGAGCACCTACCTCAGATATGGACTCCACACCATCACTGCCTACTGTCACCTTTGTGCCTGCTACATCCCTGCTCCTGCGAGTGATAAGTGTGATTTTTGCAACTGCAGAAATTGAGGAAAGAGCCTCGCCCCTGAATCCCAGTGTATGGACAGTTTCCAGATCATCGATACTTGAAAGCTTGCTTGTGGCATGTTTTTTGAAAGCCATAGAGGCATCCACATGACTCATGCCGCAACCATTGTCCCTGACGGATATCTTCTTGACACCCGAACCTTCTATTTCCACTTTTATCTCAGTGGCACCTGCATCTATGGAATTGTCAAGCAACTCTTTCACTGCAGAGGCAGGTCTTTCTATGACCTCACCGGCAGCTATCTTGCTGATAGTGGCCTCATCCAGCAGGTGTATCCTGTTGCTGTCCATATCACATGCATCATCGACCATATCAATCCCCACTTTCATCCAGTAATTTCTTAAGGCTATTAAGCCTGTTCAGGGCATCCATAGGAGTAAGAGTATTAACATCAAGCGATTTCAGCTCCTCCAGTACGGGGTGCTTTACATCAGCTTTTGGTGAACTCCCGCCATCGAACAGCATGAGCTGAGTATATCTGGCAGTACTCTTGCCCTTGCCTTTCTTTGGCCTGCCTTCACGGTTGATAGCACTCTCACTTTCTATCTCCCTGAGCACTTCCTTTGCCCGGGAAGTGACAGCATGTGGCACACCTGCAAGCCTTGCCACATGAATACCGTAGCTCCTGTCAGTGGCCCCTGGCACAATCTTACGTAGGAACACCAGGTCATCCCCTTCCTCTTTTACCGCTATATGCAGGTTTTTCACACGCTTGAGAGCACCTTCCATTTCAGTGAGCTGATGGTAGTGAGTGGCAAACATAGACCTCACGCCCACCTTACTCTTATTATGAATGTATTCTACAACAGCCTTTGCAATACTGTACCCGTCGTAAGTGCTCGTACCCCTGCCAATCTCATCTAGCAGTACCAGGCTTTTTGGAGTGGAATTGTTAAGGATATTGGCAAGCTCCACCATCTCCACCATGAAAGTGCTTTGCCCGCTGGCAAGGTCATCAAAGGCTCCGACCCTTGTAAAAACCCTGTCCACTATACCTATGGAAGCATGTGAAGCAGGCACAAAAGAGCCTACCTGGGCCATGATAACGATGAGCGCTGTCTGGCGCATGTATGTGGATTTTCCTGCCATGTTGGGACCTGTGATGAGCAGAAACTGGTTGTCCTCGCAATCGATCTCAGTATCATTAGGCACGAAGCCACCGGGAACAGTACTTTCCACTACTGGATGCCTCCCATCCCTGATGAGTATCCTGCAATCGCTTGTAACTGCCGGCCTGACAAAATTATTATGCACAGCCACCTCTGCCAGATTCACCAGTACATCGAATTGCCCTATAAGAAAAGCAGCCCTTTGCAACTGTTTTGAATAGGAAGCAACAGTCGCATTGATCTCGCTCAGCAGTTCATGTTCCAGAGCATGTGCCTTCTCATCTGCAGTGAGGATGGAAGTCTCCATTTCCTTAAGTTCCGGCGTGTAGAAACGTTCGGCATTGACCATGGTCTGTTTGCGGATGTAATCATCCGGCACCTGCGAGCTGTTGGAACTGGTGACCTCCAGGTAGTAACCGAATACTCTATTGTACCCGACTTTCAGGGATTTGATACCTGTCCGTTCACGCTCTTTCTGCTGGAAATCTGCCACCCACTTCTTGCCATTGTGGGACATGTCTTTGAGCTTGTCAAGTTCTGTATTGTAGCCGGGTCTGATCATGCCCCCTTCCCGTACACTTAATGGCGGCTCCTCAGCAATTGCCTTGCCTATGAGTTCCACGAGGGAGCTGAGTTCTTCAAAACCCTGCAGTTCCTCAATTATGTATCTGATAAAACTGGAAGAAACATCATCTCCCACACACTGTATGAGCAAAGGTACTGCCTCCATAGACAATTTCAATGCAACCAGATCCCTTGCATTGGAATTGCCATACATTACCCTGCCTACAAGCCTCTCGATATCCTTCACGTAGGCAAGATGAGAGCGTACATCAAAACGGACCAAAGTCTTACCAGAGAGTTCTTCCACAGCATCCAGGCGTTCATTTATCTCACTCACTGAGATCAGAGGCTTTAGTATCCATTTCTTCAGCATCCTGCCGCCCATGGGTGTACTGGTCTGGTCCAGTATCTTAAGGAGGGATGTATCATTACATTCGCCCCGAACATTATGCACAATCTCAAGATTGCGCAGGGTGATGGAATCCAGGATCATGAACTCGGATTCGGAATATGTGGAAAGGGATTGCACATGCCCCAATTCCCTCATCTGGGTGGTAATGGCATAGTTAAGTGCAGCACCTGCAGCGGCTATTGCCTGGGGAAGAGAATCACAACCCATGCCTTCCAGAGTAGAAACACCGAAATGCTGCTTGAGATGTTCCCGTGCGTTGGTGGTATCGAAGGCAATTTCATCGAATTCATGCACAATTACCCTCAATTCTTCAAGACGCTGCATTAGATGTTCGTTCCCGTACAGATGCAGCGGAACTATGCATTCAGCAGGCAGCATGCGAGCTACTTCACTGGCTATCCTGTCATAAGGTGGCTCATCGAAGAACTGGGTTGCCATGAATTCGCCTGTAGATACATCCAGGAAAGACACGCCGAAATCGTCATTCTTCCCTGATAGTGCCATGAGATAATTGTTAGTGGCATCGCTGAACATGGATGGGTCTATGGCTGTGCCGGGTGTGACAACACGCACAACACCCCGTTTCACAACGCCTTTGGCTAATTTGGGATCTTCGAGCTGCTCACAGATAGCAACCTTGTAGCCTTTCTTGATGAGGCGGGGCAGATATGTATCAATGGCATGGTACGGTATACCTGCAAGGGGCATGTTCTTGCCATCCTCTCCTTTGCCCCGGGTAGTGAGAGTGATCTCCAGCTCCTTGGCAATGGTTTTCGCATCCTCCCCGAAAGACTCGTAAAAATCCCCCATCCTGAAAAAGATCAGGGCATCACTATACTCTTTCTTTGCCGTATAGTACTGGTGCATGGCGGGGGTCATCTTGCTCATGGTGCTGTGGTTTATCTGTGTGGTACTATTTTAGTGCTTTCATGGAGAGGAGAAAAGTTATTGCCACATTTATTCGTGAATATATGAAAAGTGCTATAGTCAATAGATAATGGAGCTAATGCACAGAGGAAAGAGATAGGAACTTAAATATTCTCAAGAAAATTAGCATGCATTAGACACTGAATAAATAGTTACACAAAGAATACAATAAGTATAGTTTTAGATATTATTGCACGATCTGATTCTTAATGAAAAAGAATAAGTGATTTTTTTTCCTAGGTGCAAAAATGATTTGCAAACACATTAA
Source organism: uncultured Methanomethylovorans sp. (assembly GCF_963678545.1). Lineage (NCBI taxonomy): Archaea > Methanobacteriati > Methanobacteriota > Methanomicrobia > Methanosarcinales > Methanosarcinaceae > Methanomethylovorans > uncultured Methanomethylovorans sp. Next base: position 787,436 of record NZ_OY782870.1, on the reverse strand, counting down.
CTATATAACCTTTAACAAATATTGTGCTTTGTGTAAGGGGTTCAGAGATCTTGACGGAACACTTGAACCCCTACTGCCCAAAGGCAAGGTTATAGTTTGTTTTGATGTTGCTTAAAACTTACGTCGCCTTGCCTCTTAAGTAACGGAAATGAGGTAAGAAAATGAAATTGTTTAAAAGAATTAGAATAACTTCGCTTTTAATGGCGATGGTGATGTTGGCTACGTTATTTGTGCCAGCTGTGAGCGCGCAAGATGCAAATGTACAAGATACGAGTAAAGATGCAAAAATGGAAAATGCTAAAGTTCAATTGGCAAAATACAATATTACTCAAGATGATATTAACTATTATTCCAAAAAGGGTTTTGATGCTGAAAAGATATTAAAGGTTGAGTCTAGGGTAAGATACCTGCAAAGTTTGCCTGAAGTGATCAAACAAGCACCATACAGTCCAATGGTTTCTGCAGATGCTGAAACACAGCAGGCCATACTTAGGCACATTGGTAATTTTTCATGCACAGATGCTGAAAAACAGGAAATGGAAGAGTCAATGAAAGATATTTGGAGCAGATTTCCTGATAAAATTACTACAGATGATTATCCTACTCTCACTAAAATAGGAACTGCATTGGATGAATATCTTGTAGAAGCCTATGTTGATGAAGGAATTAATAGAGGAATTATTGTTAACTGGGCTGGAACTGGTACAGATACAAATGTACATGGAGATCTCATATATTATGGTGTAAAGGGAGTATATAGCAACACAAATTGGGCAACTACAGCCAAGAATCATGCTAATGATCCCGACTCCACTGACACGATACCGGCAAGATATTACAACCATTATTATCGACCACATATTCCATATCTAGGCAGTGCACCAGGAAAATGCCTTCTCTATGCAACATCTGCAAAAAATAGTTATGCAAGTGACAAAAATACTGCATTTTTGAATCTTGGAATTTCAAGCCATTATCTCTCAGATGTGGGTAATCCAATGCATACCGATGGGGAAATACCTCAAGCTTTCAATTCAGCGGCACATTCTGCATATGAGACTTATGTTATGAATAATTGGGCTTCTGGATTTAAATTTAGAGATATTGTTTCTTCTAATACTGTCACCATTAGCGTTACTGACCCCTCAACCGCAGCGAAAAATCTAGCCAGTTATAGTAATCAGTATTATAACACTTTATGGACACAAGTGACTAAAGACCCATCGCAAGCTGCACTCAATAAAAATAGTGATGTGTGGTATATAACAAGTAAGGTCATACGCCAAACAGCAAAATATAACAGGGGATTGGCAGCCTATATAAAAACATAAGTATGTAAGGGGTGTAAGTTATTATGATTAAATCTCTTCATACTAGCTTACCTCCTTTTAGATATCTAATGGAGGAATAGATGAATATAAAATTTATAAAAAGTCCTGAGTTTTACTTAATTCTTATATCGTTTACATTCTTAGCGATGTGGATTTCGAATATCATATCCTTCTTTTACTCATCGGATATTTTATATCTAATCTCTAAATACCTGTTTTCATTAATCATTCCTACAATTGGTCTGATATTATATCTCAATTATATCAGAACACGTTCTTCTACTTGGTACCTAGGATTGCCATTGTTCATTGGAATGATATTAATCAGTTTTTTAAGAGATGGTGCTATATTATATGGTGAAATCCCTTTTTCTTTAATTAGACAATATGACACTTCCCATCTTTTAGACCAAAATTCTGTTGTAAGGTCTATAGAAATATTCTTTGCTCTGTCCTCATTATCATTTGCACTTTCAGTGCCGAAGGATACGAAAAGAAAGATGTATGTTCCAATTAGAATATCTGCGTTTACAGTTGCTTGTATCACTATTGCTACAATTATTCAGTTAATAGTTAAGCAATACCAAAATTATGCTGCTTATTTGTGGTTTTCCAATGTATTGGGTCTTTTATTTTTTGGTTTATCCCTCATCTGGATTGCAGTCAATTATGAAAAAGAAAATGAGGGAGGCAACGTAAATAAATAATTGGAGAAGTGGCATTAGGCATCTGGGAAATGCCACATCTTCCATAGTGATTTTAACTATTAACATTGTGTATAGTGTCGTTTAAAAATTGTATAATGGGACATAAAGATCATTGGGGATGGATTTTCTCACATCTCAATATTCTATCTCAATATCCTTTTCGAAAAGCCCTTTAATTTCCTTACTCAGACCTGATCTCAAAAGCTGACATTCTGCCGTAAGAGAATCGAGGTGCTTCTTTTCCATATCCAGATCCTCTTCGAGGGTTTTTAGCATGTGCTCATCGCGGGATATCTGTTTTACAAGCTGTTCCTTGTCCCTGTAAACGCTCAGACTGTTCAACTCATTCATTGCACTTTCAAGCTGCAATGAGTATTCCTTTCGTTTTTCTCTTAGAGATGCAAGGTCTTTGGAATTGTGCAGTTTCTCTACCTGCTGCAGGGCTTTTTCACACATCTGATCTTTAAGGCCAAGACTTCCGTTCTCTATTCTGGGTTTGACCTCGGCAAAAAAAGAATCAAGATCATGCTCAAGAGCAGAAGCCGGATCATGAGTGATCTTTTCAAGAATCTGCCTGTGCTCTGGAGAAAGCACACATATCTCACTTTTATCCTGCTTTTCCATTCTGGAAAAGACCTTAGACATAGGAGAGAATAACCTCTGAATATTGTGATCGACATCTGATAACTGCTCTTTGAGATTACTAACCTCATCCTCAAGTTGCTTTGCCCTTTCAAATTCCCGGCTGTTTTCGAGTTCATTAAGCCTGTTCTTAGCATCAAGAATATCTTTTTTCATTGATGCGATTCTGGATTCAAATTGCCCTACCTTAGTCTGGCTCTCATGAATATGCTTTTTCATTTTATTGTAGTTTGAGATTTCCTCAGAAAATTTATCAAAGGAATCCATTCTAGCCTTTTTATTCCTAAGAGGCACTAACAATTCATCTACCCGATCTTCAAGGCTTGATAATGCAGATATGATCTTCTGTGATTCCTCAGGATAGATGGCTTTGATATAAAGCTGGCTTTTATGCGTGTTTTCAAGAACAGTTTTAAGAGTGGATTTGGTAATTATACAGAATTCAAAAGCACTCTGAAGAGAAGTATCCTCAGGAGTTACTACTTTTTCAATTATTGATCGCAGGTTATTAACTAGATTATCCTTGTTGGCATCCCCTACTTTTTCCACTCTTTTGTTAGCACTTTCAACGACTTCGGCAGTAAGGAGACTGTCTATAACCTCAGGGATCGCACCAATTGAGGAATTAATCTCTTTATACTTGTTGAGGATAAAGGGTTTCAGTTCATTGAACTCTTTTTCAGATTCTTCTGAGATGAACTGAGGAATCTCATCGATCTTTAACTTGAGAGAAGGATTTTCTGCCTTCTTCTTTCCGAAAAGTTTGTCAATGAATTTCATGTTCTTACCAAAAAACGCGAATTCTGTTTAACAGCCTATGGATGGCATTGATTGGATATAAGCAAGATGGCAACTTAAAAAATAAGGAATCTGATCGAAGATCAGAAGAACTTAGATGCAAGGGATGACTTTACATCACAGCTTTCGAGATATTCACAGTCATAGCATAGAGGTATCTCTTTTCTTTCAGGCAGAAAACCTTCTTTGATCTTTTTGATGTTGCTACACACACCAAGAACCTGCCTTCTATCATTTGCCCTTATCTTTACAGGTCTTATACAACCAGATCTTGAATAAATGACGATTCCATCATCATTAGGTCGACCATGGATCTCCTGCACAAGCATTGAAAATGCGGCCAGATGAAGCCGGTCATCTGCCCACACTCCATATTCTGGGCACTTGCCAGTCTTGACGATCACCGGAATATGTGAGCCTTCAAGCTCAACCATACCCGCAGGCATTCCTGAAACTTTTAATTTAGATCCATATAACACAGGTTGCACTTCCATGCCGCACAACGCCTTTGCCAAAGAAAGGTTGCCAGCATCCTCAAGCATCTCTGCCATATTACAGGCAATATCTCCAAGACAGGCATTCACATCCTCAATGGCTTCTGATACTGTTGTTTCTGAAACACCCTCAAATTCAGAAGCATATATGATGCTTAATTCAGCAGACGCCTCATTAAATACACTTTGGATTTTGTCTTTCTTATTATCGGCTTTTGACGAAAAATGCTCCAAGAGCTGGGGATATCTCAACCCAAGTTCCTTAAGGAGAAGATGCTTAACATAGGAAACATCATCTTTTGACCTAGTTAGAGGGGAACGTTTTGTATAGTATACTTTTCTTGGACATTTGAGATACAATACTATGTCTGAGACGTTTATGTTTTGTTCAGCATTATTGGGAGACATGTATTTATAATATAGATTGGTTATAATATAAATAAGTAAATACAACTAAAGCTGATTAATTGCCTTTGTTCGTCAATCAACGATTCGACATTCGTTAAATATATATAAGTATGTCTCGTTTAGAATATGAAATGGCTGACAATGCATCTCGTGAGAATATACGCCAACGTCTCGCAGAAAAGATGGCCGGTGAAATAACACTTTCAGAGAAACCAGGTGAAGCTCTGAAAAAATGGAGGCTTAACTTCGAGATACCCCAAACGGACCTGTCAGGCTATCTTGGAGTATCCCCTTCCGTTATAAGTGATTATGAAAGTGGAAGGAGAAAATCCCCTGGTACGCTAATAGTAAGCAGGATCGTTGAGGCATTACTGGAAATAGACTCACTGAGAGGCGGACAGAAGATACATTCCTATGAAAGCATACTTTTCTCAGACAACACTTCAAGAGCTGTCTATGCAACCTACGAGTACACTTTTCCTATGCAACTTGCCAAATTGGCAAGCCTTATAGAAGCTGATTTTGTAAATAGGGGCATAGAAAAACCCCTTTATGGGTTTACAGTGGTTGACAGCCAAAAAGCCATTCTCGAACTTTCATCCCATGAATTTCAGAAACTTTATGGATGGAGTACCGAAAGAGCCATGATATTCACAAAGGTGACAACCGGGAAATCGCCGCTTGTAGCCATAAGGGTCACAAATCTAAAGCCAGGTGCTGTAGTGATACACGGACTTAGAGGTAACGAACTAGATCCCATGGCAAAGAAGATGGCAGAGATTGACAGGTTGCCTCTTTTAGCCACCACAATGGATATTGATCAATTGATCGAAAATCTTAAAAAATACAGCCAGTACCACATAATGGAATAACACTTACATAATATCGGTGAAAGAAATGAGTGCAGGGATAGTCTCATACGGAGCCTATATTCCAAGATATAGGATCAAAGTGGACGAGATCGCCCGGGTTTGGGGCGATGACGCTAACAGCCTGAAATCAGGTCTTATGGTATACGAAAAATCATTACCTGATTTTGATGAGGACACAGCCACTATTGCAGTAGAAGCTGCAAGATATGCAGTAAAGAGATCAGGGATCAATGCCCAAAGAATAGGAGCAGTATACACTGGATCTGAAAGCCACCCTTATGCTGTAAAACCTACCAGTACCATAGTCGCAGAAGCTGTAGAAGCCACCCCCGTCCTTACAGCTGCAGATTATGAATTTGCTTGCAAGGCCGGAACTGCTGCCATACAAACATGCATGGGACTTGTGCAGTCAAAAATGATAGACTTGGGATTGGCAATAGGAGCTGATGTTGCACAGGGAGCACCTGGAGATGCCCTTGAATATACTGCAGCTGCCGGAGGTGTAGCCTTCATAATAGGCAGCAAGGAGTCTGAATTTGTAGCAGTCATTGAAGACACATACTCCTTTACCACTGACACACCTGACTTCTGGAGACGGGAAGGCATGCCATACCCTGAACACGGAGGACGTTTCACCGGTGAGCCTGGATACTTCAAGCATGTCACACATGCAGCAAAAGGACTTATGGAAAAAATGGATACCAAACCAGAGGATTATGATTATGCGGTTTTCCACCAGCCAAACGGTAAATTCCCATCCCGTGCAGCATCCATGCTGGGTTTTAGCAAGGAACAGATAAAACCAGGCCTAGTTGTTCCAAAGCTTGGTAACACATATTCAGGATCATGTATGATGGGAATTGCTGCAACTCTTGACCAGGCAAAACCCGGGGATAGGATCTTTGCCACCGCTTTTGGATCAGGTGCCGGAGCAGATGCGTTTAGTTTCACAGTAACTGACAAGATAGAAGAAATACACAATAAGGCCCCCACTGTACTGGAACTCCTAGCGAATCCAATATATGTAGATTATGCAACATATGCAAAACACAAGGGAAAAATAAGACTGGCATGAGGTGAAACAAATGAGAGATGTAGCGATCATTGGTGTAAAAACCACCAGATTTGGAGAAAACTGGGAAGTTTCTTTAAGGGACATTATAACCGAAGCCGGTGTCGGTGCTCTGGAAGATGCCAGAGTTACCGGAGAAGAAATAGATGCGATCATAGTCGGTAACATGAGCGGTGGCCAATTCATAGAACAGGAACATATAGGCGCTTTAATAGCAGACTATGCCGGACTTGCAAAGGAGCTCCATGTACCAGCAACCAGAGTAGAAGCAGCCTGTGCTTCCGGGGGATTAGCCCTCAGACAAGGCATACATGCAGTAGCATCTGGATATGAGGACATAGTTGTTGCTGCTGGTGTGGAGAAAATGACAGATATTTCAGCTTCAAGCGCATCGACTGCCCTTGCAGCTGCAGCAGACAGAGAATGGGAAGGCATAATGGGAGCAACTTTCCCGGGACTTTATGCTATGATAGCAAAGTTGCACATGCATAAGTACGGCACAACCAGCGAGCAGATGGCACAGGTAGCTGTGAAGAATCACGCTAACGGTATGCATAATCCCATAGCACAGTATCGCAACAAGATAAGTGTGGAAGACGTTCTCAGATCCATTATGGTGGCCGATCCACTCCATATATTTGACTGCTCGCCCATTACCGATGGAGCGGCAGCCGTTATACTTGCACCTGCAGATATTGCTCATAAATATACGGATACACCCATTTACGTAAAAGCCACAAGCCAGGCCAGCGATACCATTGCTCTTCACGATCGCAGGGACATCACAACCCTGGATGCTACAGTAGAAGCAAGTAAAAGGGCCTTCAAGATGGCAAAGCTAACACCTAATGACATAGACTTGGTAGAAGTGCATGACTGCTTTACCATTGCAGAGATATGCGCTATCGAAGACCTTGGCTTTGTCAAGAAAGGAGAAGGGGGCAAGTTTACCGAAGAAGGAAACACAGCTATCGGAGGAAAGATACCTGTGAACACCTCCGGCGGACTTAAAGCATGTGGCCACCCTGTGGGTGCCACTGGCATCAAGCAAGCTGCGGAAATCGTCGAGCAACTACGTGGAGATGCTGGAAAACGCCAGGTGGACGGAGCTGAGATAGGTATGACCCACAATGTGGGAGGGTCAGGTGCCACTGCTGTAGTACACATATTTTCGAGGGACAGGTGATCACGATGTCAGTACCGAGATTCTGGAGAAAACAGGTTGCCAGGTATAACCTAATAGGTACACACTGTACTAACTGTGGGGCATACTACTATCCACCCCGCAACATGTGCCCCACTTGCCGACGTGACGGTAAGCTGGAAAACTTCAAGTTTAGTGGAAAAGGAGAAATTCTTACATATACAGTTATTCACACAGCTGCCGAAGGGTTTGAGAAGCAGACACCTTATGTACTTGCTATTGTGAAGCTGGAAGAAGGACCAAGCCTCACCAGCCAGATCATAGGTGATCCGGCATCCATGAAGATAGGCATGAAAGTAAGACCTGTGTTCAGGAAGCTTGGCCAAAGCGGTGAGAAGGGCATGATATATTACGGCACCAAGTTCGTGCCTGAGTGAAATGATAGAAATAGAAGTAAAAGCACGGGCAAGCCATAACTCACTTCGTGAGAAGCTTGCCGCTATGGGTGCAAAGCCGGGAGGTATCCAGCAACATCTGGATACCTATTATAATTCTCCTGTGAGAGATTTCTCTGAAACTGACGAAGCATTGAGGATACGCTCCGTGAACGGAAAATCGGTGCTCACATATAAAGGAAAGAAGCTTGACTCAGTTTCCAAGACCCGGCAGGAATTCGAGACCGAAGTAGATGGAGACAGCACAAGAAGTATTCTTATAGCTCTTGGTTTTTTTGAATCGGGGATAGTCCGTAAGAAAAGAGAAATCTTCAGTTGCCAAGGCATGACAATTGCCCTTGATTCTGTGGAAGGGCTTGAAGAATTCATCGAAGTTGAGAAACAGGCTGAAACTAATATAGAAGAGCATCGCAATCAAATATTCGAATTTCTCGAATCATTAGGTATCCGAAAAGAAGATTCCATTAGGACATCTTACCTTGAGATGGTGCTTGAAAAAAAGGAATAAAAGATCAATAACAGGTGCAATTACATCTGCACCTGTACACTGACTAACGGTTCTTAATCAGAACTTACTATATTTTTAGTATTTTATCTTACAATTGATCCAGGATTCATATCTTTATCAGGGGTCAGCAAAGATACACGTTCTCCTGCATCAGCTGCCAATAGCATACCTTGGGACTCCACGCCACAAAGTTTTGCAGGCTGGAGATTTACAAGAACGTTGACGATCTTTCCCACAAGTTCTTCTGGCTGATAATAATCCGCAAGACCTGCAACTATCTGTCTAGGTTTGGGTTCACCGACATCGACCATCAGTTTGAGCAATTTTTTTGATTTCCTTATTTTCTCTGCGGTGAGGACCTTACCAACACGGATATCCACCTTTGCAAAGTCCTCGTAAGTAATTTGGTCTTTCAGAGGCACTACTACTGGTTCTTCTTCCTTAATCCCTGCTTCCTTTGCAAGAGCCTTGCGTACCCTCTCATTGGAAATTGCGGTCATCTCATCGATCTTGGCATCTTCTATCTTATCAAAGAGAATGCTGGGATTAGAAAGTTTTGTACCTGCTATGACTGGTATCAGAGCTTCTTCATATCCTGCTGTATGCACATCGGAATCCATACCTATCTGCTTCCAGGCGATCTCCATCTTTTCAGGAATAGTGGGTTCAAATAGGAGAATTAGGCCTTTTGCTATCTGTACGCAGTTTGCCAGCACTTCAGCACATGCTTCCTTATTCTCTTTAATTAGTTTCCATGGTTCATTGGACTGGAAGTACGAATTCCCAAAAGAAGCCAGTGCCATAGCAGTATCAATGGCCTTTTTGAACTCGAATTCTTCCATTGCAACTGTGACCTCATCAATAGTGGATTTTATCTTTTCCATGACCTCAGGTGATATCTTGCCTGCCGGAATCTCACCGAAGTTCTTGAAGTCGAACAGAAGACTACGATAAAGGAAATTGCCCAGCACAGCCACAAGTTCAGTGTTGATCCTTTCCTGGAATACCTTCCATGAGAAATTGACTTCCTTTGTATGTGATGTGTAACTCAGGAGATAATATCTAAGAAGGTCAGCATGGAAACCGTGGTCCAGGTAATCCTCTTGTACCCATACCACATATCCACGGCTTTTGGAGAATTTTTTGTCCTCTATCTTCACCATACCTGAGGATACAACTGCCCAAGGCTGGCTGTAATCAGCACCTTTGAGCATGGCAGGCCAGAATATACAGTGGTGGTAGATTATATCTCCACCAATAAAATGGACAATGGGACAATCACCTTTCCAGAACTTCTCCCAGCTTTCATTATTAGCCTGGGCCCACTGTTCTGTAAAGGCAATATAGCCGATGGGTGCATCCACCCAGACATACACAACAAGATCATCATGGCCAGGGAATTTCACTCCCCATTCCAGTGTCCTTGTGATGCACCAGTCTGTAAGCTCCTGTTTCACCCAGCCAAGAGCATAGTTTTTGGCATTGGACGTACCTTCCAGATGCTCTAGGTGTTCAAGAAGGAATTCCTTGAATTCAGAAAGTTTGAAGAAAAAGTGTTCCTGTTCCTTATAGTGTGCAGGACCCCGGCAAATGGTACATGCAGGTTCCTTAAGCTCCCCTGGCTCCAGGTGTTTACCGCATCCCTGATCACATTCATCGCCTCTCGCATTTTGACCACAGTGAGGACACACGCCTGCAACATACCTGTCCGGTAGGAAACGGTCACATGCGGGACAATATGCTATCTCAATGACCTTTGGATAAACATAACCCTTTTCGATAAGTTTGTTTACAATATCCAATGTACGATTGTGATTTTCCGGATCATCCGTTGTTCCAAAGGCATTGAATACTACACCCATGGACCTGAATACCTCATAGAAATGCTGATGATACTTTTCTACCAGTTCTTTAGGAGTGATCTTCAATTCTTCTGCGTTGACAACTATGGGTGTTCCATGAGTATCCGAGCCACAGATGAAAGTTACTTCTTTCCCACGTTTTTTCAGGGATCTCACATAAACATCCGCTGGAATATATGTTCTCAAGTGGCCGATATGAGCTTTGCCGTTGGCGTAAGGAAGACCGCACGTAACAAGTACAGGTTTATCTTCAGGTAGTTTTGACATGTATGATCTCCGGAATAATATGAGTAGTATGTTAGATTTATATTATGCAATAGATTTACTTAAGGAGGATAGAGTGCTTTTATAAAATATATTACGCTTGCATTATTCAAGATAAGTATTTCAATGTTCATGTACATTCTCTTGCCAAGAAGGTATAATCCTTATGAATCCTGAAGATATGGCAAATAGTTCCAATACAAATTATGGGGAGGAAACACCGGCCATGGAGAGTAATCCCTATTCCGCAGAAAAAACGGAAAGAGATATTTCGGCAAGCGGACCTACAACCTATACCCGAAATACACCTCCTCCTATGGCACCCCGCAAAAGTAGATGGAAAATGTACTTACTAGTAGCTGGATTCCTTGTGCTCCTCATTGGCGTAAGCCTTGTAGCTATTATGGGTACATTTAATAGTAATCTGTATTCAACAGGCGATAAAATCGCAGTTATATATGTAGAAGGCTCAATTGTTTCCGGCAGTATATATGATGGATTGGGATATGCTACACCTGACGGGATAAATGAGAACATCCGTCAGGCTCTTGAAGATGATAGTGTAAAAGCCATCGTACTGAGAGTAGATAGCCCCGGTGGTTCTTCAACTGCTGGAGAAGAAATATATGAAGAAGTAAAAAAGGCTCACGATCAAGGTATGCCTATAGTAGTATCTATGGGTAATGTCGCTGCCAGTGCAGCATATCATATATCCGTACCTGCTGATGTGATAGTAGCAAACCCATCTACAATGACTGGCAGCATAGGAGTAATCTGGACCTTTGAGAATATGTCTGAGTATAATGACAAAGAAGGAATACAATACTACATAGCCAAGTCTGGGGAGTTTAAAGATATGGGAGGCTCTTGGAGAGGTCTCACAGATGAAGAAAAGGAATATGCTGACAGTGTGATTATGGAAGTTTACGATACTTTCGTTACAGATGTTGCAGAAGGCCGTAACATGTCGGTAAGCGAAGTAAAGAATCTTGCAGATGGCAGAATATATACCGGTAAAAAGGCGAAGGAACTGGGGCTTGTGGATGAATTGGGCAATTTCTATGATGCCATTGATATTGCCACGAAACTGGCTGGCATAGAAGGGGAACCTACAATTGTCTACATGAACAAGCCTTCCCTGTCAAGTCTGCTATTCGGTTCTGAATCTCAAACTTCGAACACATCCATTGAAACTGTATTAAAGCAGTATCAAGAAACACCATATGGTCATTTGTCCTGAAAGAACATGGACAGATGTCCAGTCACTTTTTTCATTTGTGTTCATCCCAACAGATGTTATTTCCCTCCAAGCTCCCTGCACTGCTCATGCCTGAAGCAACCCACCACATGATCATTGACCATGCCAATTGCCTGCATGAAAGCATAGAGGATTGTAGGACCTACAAAATTGAACCCTCTTTTTTTCAGATCCTTACTTATCTTTTCTGCAATTTCGGTCTTTGCAGGGATTTCTGCCAATAATGTCCATGAATTCTGAACAGGTGCATGATTCACAAAGCCCCAGATATAAGTGTCAAACGAGCCGAATTCATCTCTCACTTTTTTGAAAGCCTGTGCATTATTAATGGCAGACCGTACCTTGAGCTTGTTGCGGATAATACCTGCATCTTTAAGCAATTCACCCACTTTTGCATCATCGTATGTTGCAACCTTTTCATAATCAAAATTATCAAAAGCCTTTCTGTAATTATCCCTTTTTTTGAGAATCGTTTCCCAGCTTAAGCCCGCCTGTGCACCTTCTAGCACAAGGAATTCGAAAAGCAGCCTATCATCATGTACTGGCACACCCCACTCTTCATCATGGTATTTGAGGGCAAGGTCACTGAAAGAAGCCCATTCACATCTTACTGGCATAAGAGGTGAATTTGTGCTATAGAATATTATATTTTACTGATGTTTTTTGGCAATTAGTATATAAATATGCAGATGAAAAAAAATCCATAGAGGATTTATATGATGTTTTATTAAGAGGCTGGAATGAAAACACCGTTCGATCTGCATGCACTGGAATACGATTCTTGATACGAGCAGCACATTAAAGTGTTCAATACCGAGCTGGAAGCTATAAAGAAAATGCTGGGACAAGTCCATCCAAAACATCGATGCATTGAGATTGGAGTGGGTACAGGTAGATTTACTGAGGGCCTGCATATCATCTATGGTTTAGATCCTTCCATAGAAATGCTTAAAAAAACCAGGGAACGAAAAATAATTTGTATACAGGCTGTAGCCGAAAACTTGCCTTTCAAGGATAAAAGCTTTGATATTATTATGATGGCCACTGTAGATTGTTTTTTGACTAACCTGCAACAAGCATTCGCTGAGATTGACAGGACACTAAAACCGGATGGCAGATTTATTCTCGCAAAGATAGACAGGGACAGTGAACTTGGAAAAGCATATGAGAAAAAACAACAGGATAATCGGTTTTACAGATATGCAAAATTCCATTCAGTTGATGAAATATCTGAATACATCCATGAAGCTAATTTCGGGGATCTAGCTACAGTTCAGACACTTTTTAGATCACTGGAAATGATAGAAGATGTTGAACCTGTCAGATGTGGATATGGCGAAGGAGGATTTGTAGTGCTCGGTGAAAAAAAGGAGAAAATGACAGTTCATAAGTACTCAAAGATCAATATATCATAAATGATTTGAATGTAGCAGCAAATATGCAATAAAGGGAGTATGAAATGCAAGAGATAGGTAAAGATTTCATGAAATTGACAAGGTTCCAGTACCTTGCAAAAGCACCACAAACAGAAGGATATCCACAGCCTCCTCTGCAAAAGGACCCAGATGATGCTCTTGGGATTATAGAACTACCGGACCCTTATACTGTTCATGTGAGAGAGATGCCATTAAGGCGTGCCATCGAACATCGTACAAGCGTGCGCAGCTATTCCGATAAGCCCCTTACACTGAACGAACTCTCATACCTCCTGTGGTGTACACAAGGAGTGAAAGAAACTATAGAAAACGTTGTCACTTTCAGGACTGTGCCCTCGGCAGGAGCAAGGCATGCACTGGAAACATACTTATTGATCAACAATGTGGAGGGCCTTGAACCCGGATTGTATAGATTCCTTGCCATAGGGCATAAACTGCTCCAATTAGATATTGAGACCGACATGGCAGAAGAGATTACAGAAGCCTGCCTGGGGCAGGATTTTGTAAAGAAAAGCGCTGTGACTTTCATATGGACAGCTGTTGCATACAGGATGAAATGGAGATATGGTGAAAGGGGATACCGTTACCTGCACCTAGATGCAGGTCATGTGTGCCAGAACCTATACCTTAGTGCAGAAGCTATTGATTGCGGGGTTTGCTCCATAGGAGCATTCCTGGATGATGACATGAACGAACTTCTGGATATTGACGGCGAGCATGAGTTCGTGATCTATATTGCCACAGTAGGAAAGAAATGAAAGATGGGAACAATACAAGAGTTCTCAGGGAATTGCAGGTTATTCCGGGCGTAGGTGAAAAAACTGCAGAGGATCTATGGGAATTGGGTATTCGTTCCGTCAAAGATCTAAAGGGGAAAGACCCTGAAGAACTCTACATGAGACTCTGTGATAATGCCGGAATGAAGATAGACAGGTGCATGCTCTATGTCTTCAGGTGTGCAGTGTATTATGCATCGAACAAGGAGCATGACCCTCAACTGCTGAAATGGTGGAATTGGAAGGATAATAAATAACCACCATTAAAAATATGGAAAATGTGGACACATTTTTATTATTTCAAATCCACCAGATCCAATCCCAAGTACTCTTTGATAACCATGTATGCCATTGCAGGTGGAAAAGCACCTGCATCTGTGATTATGAGGTCGAGATATTCCGGAGGAGTGATATCAAATGCAGGATTTCTTACCTTTACATTGGGCATTTCTTTGAGTATACTGGGATCTATGACCTCATCACTTGAACGATCCTCAATCTCTACCATCTGTCCTAGAATAGTGTTGGGGCTGAACTTGTAAGTCTCAGCTGCAACTAAGACGTTCTTACGGGCTTCCCTTGCTGCCAGTGCAAGCTGTGAAGTACCAATCTTATTAACCAATGCACCATTAACGGCAATGGAATCTGCACCTACTACCACAAGGTCCACATCTTTCATGACTAGCCTCACAGCAGAGTCCACAATAAGAGTTGTGGGAATACCTGCATCGTTAAGTTCCCTGATAGTGATGAAACCCTGTCTGCGTGGCCGGGATTCTGTGGCGATCACTGAGATCTTCTTTCCCTGATTAAATGCAGTCTTAATAATGGCAATTGCTGCGTGGGAATTGCAGTGAGTCATTATAACATCCCCATCCCGGATACGCCTGGCACCGACCGTACCAATCTTTTCCAGTGCTTCATTTGCATTTTTTATGAATTTCTCGGAATTGGCAACGATCTCAGCAATAGCTTCGTTTACATCACGAAATGAATGCTTTTTTGTAAGGGCCACCGCATTAGGCAGGGAAACAGCTGTGGGCCTGGTCTCCACAAGTATTCTTGCAGCTTCATTAATGCTTTTCTCGAACTCCTCAGAGGACAGTGAACTAAGGGTCTGTGCATGATCTCTCAGAGCTGCCGAAGCTGCAACTGCTATCCTGCCGGCTCCACGGATCTCCATGGTACGGATCTTTTCTGCGGTATCCATCAGGTCGTACATGATAAAGAGGTTGTAAGGAAGGAATTTATAAGTGTTGGCAAATGCAGTTCTTTTTGATTTACCAACTGCTCATTCCAACTGAATATCATAAATGTTTAAAAGAGATATTACCTCAGGAATAGAGAATTTCGTCTTTTTCAGGAAATTGTTGTTTGGATCTATATTGTAGTTCTTTGCATTCCTGAATGATGTGAAGTTAAGGTTTGTGTGACTAAATTGGCTGTTTTTAAGATCAGACCCTTCAAAATTTGCATTCTTGAGGTTAGTATTGAGAAAATCGCAGTCATATATCTGACAGTTAATGAAATCCGTATTTTCTAAATTCATATCGGAAAAAACAGAATAGGAAAGAAAAGAGTCTTCAAATCCAATACTGAGCATGAAGTCATTACATTTTGAAAAATCCAATCCCAGAATTTTACATTTCCTGAATCGGACATCCTTAAGCTTAGTGCTATTGAGATCGATGTTTGATAAGTTGCAATTCTCAAAATTGCAATCTATGAACTTTGATCTTTTGAAAGATGCAGATGTCAGATCAATATCCTTGAATGTTTCCCCTTCATACTCTTCATTCTGGAATTTCATGATTTTGAGGATGAGTTGCAAGTTAATATAATTTCTTTGTGCGAGGAGAAATTTAATCTTAGGAGGATTATTGCAAAGAAGAAAATCAAATGAAATGACTTTGTTTAAATGCACCTCATTCCCAATCCTTCCATAGATCACTGCCTTCCAGCAAGTGAATTCTGAGACTTTCCGAAACCCTGGAAAGATTTATAAGATCCACAGTGTATGGGAAATTTATTTCCTCTATTTTTTCCATCGAATAAATCAACTTTTTTCGATTATATGGAGAGCGGGGAAGCACACCTATAGCTATCTCCATTGAATTGCGGGAATATCTTGGCTTATCAAGATTAATAAGTATTATCTTGACATCCTCCCCGACAAATGTTTCCAGCAAGATGGCCTTTATCTGTTGAAGTTGCTCTTCATAAAGAAAAGATGGTGTCGGCATGAGATCAACTTATTAGTAAGAAATATCCCACATTGCTTAAACTATTGCCCCATGCAGAAACAATAATACTACAAACTACTAAACAAATGATTGTAAACAATCATTGAAGAGGAAGTATCTAAAATGCAGGACAGACGCCCTCTGAGTGATGATTCGGTTCTCATGAGGTGGATGAGAACAGAAATCAATAAGATGAACGGAAGCATAGTATTCGAAAGAAAAAGCCTTGTTCAGCTCAGGCAGGAAGAAAAGCCCTCTGCTAAAACAAAAGCTGGCAAGGATCACTTTTTCGAAACCTCAACACTCAAGAACCTCGGCGAGAAGCTACCTAAAAACCTGCAAGAGAAACTCAAACTTCCCATTCTATTCTTCTTTGAGAATGAAGTCCCAGACAGCTTTTACCTTAACGATGCATATGCTTTGGAAGCTTTACAGGCTTTGGGAGAGATCAGCCGCCTGCGTACTATGCAGCAGGGCAGGCTATGGGTTGGCAGATCAATAGCCTACTTAATTATGAAAAAGTATCCAACGGGTGTCCAGATAGTGATGGGATGAGAGCAAGTTTCCCTACATCATCTACCTACCAGCTTTAGCTTCCCCAGCTAACTTTATACCCCATACCTTCCTCTTTTCTATCCAGAGAACCAATCATCTATTGGAAGTTTCACCATGAATCTTATCTCATCCATCAACCCAGCAACTGGAAAAACTATCAAACAATTTCAACCCTATTCTGAAGAACAAATAAATGCCACTCTCAAGAAGGCTGATACCGCTTTCTGCGAATGGAAAGAGCTTGATGTATCAGAACGTAGCAAACTTTTAAGTGATTTCTCACAACTGTTGCGGAACAGAAAACAGGAACTTGGAGAACTCATCACATTGGAGATGGGAAAGGTCATAAAACAATCAGTTGGAGAGATTGTTAAATGCGCCGATACCATCGACTATTTTGCTGCACATGCAGAGGAACTTATGCATTCGGAGCAGATAGAAACAGATGCTTCTGAGTCTCTTGTATCATACGAGCCTATGGGTCCGGTATTGGCTATAAAGCCCTGGAACTTCCCCTTCTGGCAGGTGCTCAGTGCAGCATCTCATATCCTGGAAGCAGGCAACGTAATGCTGCTCAAACATTCCAGTTATGTGCCCATGTGTGCCCTGAAGATGGAAGAATTAATTATAGAAGCAGGATTTCCTGAAGGAGTCTTCCAGACATTGCTCATCGATGGCTCTACGGCATCATCTCTCATAGAGAGGAACGAAATAAAAGCAGTTTCCTTTACAGGTGGCGATGTTGCCGGAAAAAAAGTAGCAGAACTGGCAGCCCGAAATATGAAGAAGTTCGTGCTGGAACTTGGTGGCAGTGATCCGTTCATAGTGCTGGCAGATGCAGATGTGGAAAAAGCAGCAACTGTGGCTGTACCCAGCAGGTGTATCAACACAGGGCAGACATGTATTGCAGCCAAGAGGTTCATAGTAGCACAGGAAGTGGCAGAGGAGTTCACAATGAAGTTTGTGGAACTCACAGAAAAACTCAAACTTGGAGATCCTTTGGACAAGAATACAGATATAGGACCATTAGTACGTGATGAACAAATATCCATGCTTGAACAGCAGGTGAAAGATGCTATCGCAAAAGGAGCAAAAGTCCTTGTACCTGGAGGAAGGGTAAACCGGGAAGGATTTTTCTACGCGCCCACTGTGCTTGCAAAAGTGAATTCCGAAATGAAAGTGATGACAGAAGAGACATTTGGACCAATAGCGCCGATAATTGTAGTTGAGGGCGAGCAGGAAGCCATCCGTGTAGCCAACAGTACACAGTTCGGCCTGGGGGCAAGCATCTGGACAGAAGATAGGGAGAAAGGAGCTTTGCTTGCCAGACAGCTTGAGACTGGAATGGTAGCTGTTAATGCTTTCTTCCGTCCAGAAGCCTGCATGCCGTTCGGAGGCATAAAGGGAAGCGGCATGGGTAGAGAAATGGCAAAACACGGTTTTTATGAGTTTATGCATCTCAAATCCATAAAAATATACTGAATGTGGGAAAGGAATATCCAAGAGCATATTAGTCCCAACATGCACCTGAACCAGTATTGGTTTATATTTAATTGACCCAAGTTTAAAAACGGATGAATATAAACGAAGGAGAGGGATAATATTGAAAGTGATGAGGTCTGTTAATCCTGCTACAGGAGAAACGAATGGGGAATATGAATTATATTCAACAGAAAGGGTCGAAGATGCCATAAAAAGATCAAGGATGGCCTTTAAAGGATGGAAGGAAACTGAGGTTTTTAACCGTGAATACTACCTTGACAATGCAGCAGGAGTGCTCCGGGAAAGGGCACAGGAACTCGCACAGACAATCACGATGGAAATGGGTAAACCCATCAGAGAATCCCTGGATGAAATAGAAAAATGTGCAAAGGTATTTGATTACTTTTCAGAGCAGACCGAGATGCTCCTATCTCCGGAATTTGTGGAAACCGAAGCAAAAGCCTCTGGAATCGTGCTTGAACCTCTGGGAACAATTCTCAGTATTATGCCCTGGAATGCTCCTTTCTGGCAGGCGTTACGTTTTGCTGCTCCTGTACTGGCCGGTGGTAATGTAATATTGCTCAAGCATGCAAGTTATGTGCCAAAGTGTGCACTGGCAATTGAAAGTATATTTAAAGAGGCAGAGTTTCCCGAAGGTGTATACCAGACCCTGTTGATAGATGGAGCCACTGCATATTCCCTAATACCCAGAAATGAGATCAATGCCGTATCTTTTACAGGGGGTAGGCAGGTGGGGGAGAAAGTGGCTGCTGCTGCTGGTGGCAGTATAAAGAAGTGTATACTGGAACTGGGTGGCAGCGATCCATTCATTGTGCTGGATGATGCAGATGTAAAAATAGCTGCAAAAGAAGGAGCAAAAAGCAGATTCCAGAATGCAGGGCAGAGATGTACAGCAGCCAAGAGGTTCATTGTGGATGCAACTATTGCCGAAGAATTTACTTCAAGGTTCCTGGAACATGTCCACGACCTGAAAATAGGCGATCCTCTTAACCCAAACAACGATATGGGACCTCTGGTAAACACAGAACAAGCGGATTTTGTGCAGAATCAGGTGGATAGGACACTTAAAGCCGGGGCAGATGTGCTGCTAGAGGGTGGAAAACAAGAAGGTAAAGGCAGTTTCTTTTATCCGGTGGTACTTGGAAACATAACTGAAGGTGCACCCGTACTTACCGAGGAGACATTCGGACCAGTTGCACCTATAGTAACATTCAGGAACGAAGATGATGCTATAAAACTAGCCAATAGCACGGAATTCGGTCTGGGCGCAAGTATATGGAGTAAGGACCGTGAACGAGCAATAAGATTTTCAAAGGAGATCGAAGCCGGACTCATAGCTATAAACAATGGTGTGTGTTCTGACTCCCGTTTGCCGCTTGGAGGTTTCAAAAAAAGCGGATTTGGCAGGGAGTTGCACAGGATTGGAATGTATGAGTTCTTAGGAGCAAAATCAATGAAGGTGTTCTGAAATGAAAGGTAGTGACCTTCTGGTAAAATGTCTTGAAAAAGAGGGAGTAGAATATATTTTTGGCATTCCGGGTGAGGAGACCCTGGACTTGACCGATTCTCTTTCCAGATCAAAAATAAAGTTCATAGTGACACGACATGAGCAATCCGCAGCCTTTATGGCTGATGTCTATGGCAGGCTCACACACAAACCGGGTGTGTGCCTTGCAACCCTGGGTCCTGGTGCAACAAATCTCATAACTGGTGTCGCTGACGCACACCTTGACAGGGCACCCTTGGTAGCTATTACCGGACAGGCCGGACTTGAAAAGACCCACAAAGAAGCCCATCAGTACCTGAACATAGTGGAAGCTTTCCGAGAGTTCACCAAATGGAACTCCAGCGTAACAAGAGCAGATTTCATACCAGAAATTGTTAGTAAAGCTTTTGATATAGCTAGGGATAGACCAGGTGCAACACATATCGAACTTCCTGAAGACATTGCTGCAGAGCAAACAAACAAAGTACCACTTGTAAAAAAACCATATTCTCACATATGTATGCCTGATGAAGATGAGCTGAAGCGTTCAGCTATGCTCATTGAATCTGCTACAATGCCTGTGATTTTAGCAGGAAATGGCGTTATAAGAGAAGATGCATCTGAAGAATTGCGCAATTTCGTAAAAAGCACCGGGATCCCGATAGTTACAACTTTTATGGGCAAAGGCTCTTTCCCTGCAGATGATGAACATTATCTGGGATCTATGGGTATTAAAGACCATGACCATATCATGTGTGGTTTTGAAAGAGCTGATCTTGTCATCTGCATAGGATTCGACCAAATAGAATACAGCCCAAGGTTCTGGAATCCAGATGGCTCCAAGAAAATAATCCAGATCCACTCTGTACATCACGATATAGATGAAAAATTCATCCCTGACCTATCACTCTTGGGAAATATCCGCACTTCTCTGAAACACCTGATACGTTTCTGTAAGAAAAGAGAAATACCTGAATACTTCTCTAAAGTGAGGGAGAACATGGAGAAGGACCTCCTTGAATTTAAGGATGACATGGCGTTTCCCATGAAACCCCAGAAGATTATATATGATATCAGACAGACCCTGGATAGGGAAGACATTCTCATCAGCGATGTGGGTGCTCATAAACTGTGGATAGGGCGTCTTTATCCAGCTTATGAACCCAATACAGTGCAAATATCCAACGGTCTAGCATCCATGGGGTTTGCACTTCCCGGAGCTATTGCAGCAAAAGTCCTGAAACCAGAAAGGAAAGTAGTGGCTGTAGCAGGGGATGGGGGGTTCCTTATGAACGTACAAGAACTTGAAACCGCAGTACGTGTTGGATGCGATATAGTGATAGTTATATTCGATGATTCCAAGTTCGGACTCATAGAATGGCATGAAAAGAAAAAATTCAATTCCAGCTTTGGAATAGACTTCTTTAACCCCGACTTTGTCAAACTCGCTGAGAGCTTTGGCGCTAGAGGAATAAGAATAGAAAAAGCAGAAGACTTCAAGCCACAACTTGAATATGCGATAAATACAGGCGGAGTGTGGCTTATGGATGTTAAAGTTGATTATTCTGAAAATATGAGGCTCACGAAGAAGCTGCGCAACAACTTCTGTGTGATCTGAGATATTTGAGACATACTGAGAGGAGATAAGTAATTTAGAGGAGCATTGAAGCTTGATTAATACTTCTAAGTCTTATTAAACTTTTAATTTTTATTACTGATTTCTGGACAGTGTAAGTGTCTTTTTATTTTAATTTCGTTCATTATGCCATGTGAAGAGCAAGATTGTGCTGATAGGAAATTGACAGCAGATCTAAGCTGTAGTCCCAAAAACAAAAGAAGACACGAAGGAGTTTAAGTTTATAATGAACAGAACATTGATTAATTATATTGTAGATGTACCATTAATGGTCCTAACAGTCCTTGAAGGACTTTCGGGCATCATTCTCCAGTTTGGATCAAGAAATGCCTCCTACTTGGGTATGAGTATGTTTAGCTGGAAGCATATCCACTTAGTAGCTGGACTGCCGATGGTGGTATTATTCATCATTCATCTTGCATTACATTGGAGATGGGTAGTCTGTGTAACAAAGAAAAACTTTGGACTTAATAAGAATAATGCAGCACAAACATGCTCTGTAGAGTGATCTAGCTGTACCATGCGGGATAGCCATATCCCGTAGTCTACATTTCCCGATGAAATTTTATTAAATATATCATTTTTACAGTGGACAATATCAAATATATTAGTTATGCAGAATAGTACATAAAAAGAGGATATTTCATTTGGAGCATCTCCCAAATTCATAGACGAGAGAATTAAATATACCGTAAATAAATGAGGAAGTCTCAGAATAACATAGAAATGTAATTTTCACACTCTATTTTTGTAGAGATGTATTAAATAAAATGTTTGTAAAAATATATAAACTTAAAATACAATTGCTTCATACCTACTTCTAAGGAGATATCAAGCATAATTTACATTTTTATCCTTTAATCAACCTTCAAATGATATCATGTAAAACTTCAACATACAAAAGAATGCAAGTTTCAGCTCTGTAGAAATCCTCGATATTCAAGCAAAAACAGAATTGAGATTTCTCTCAAATAGTTTCTCTAGGTATCGTTAGAGAACAACTCTTTCTGGCTGTAGATATTGATTTTAATAGGTATTCTACAGAGCCCAGGTTTCTTTTTATTATAATGTAACCCATTGGGACGAATAAGGGGAGTATTGAGCCAATAAAATACTCACACTCAAATGTAAAGGGATTTAAAAACAGAAAAGAGGAGGAGTTTGCAATGAAGATGACAAAAACCCACTTTCTTATAGATGTGCCATTAATGGCACTGATGCTATTACAGGGAATTTCAGAGATAGTGCTGCTGATAAGATCAAATGACTCTACATATGGGAATTGGCGGATATGAATGGAAGTATATTCATGAAATTATTGGAATCCCCATAATGATACTGTTTGCTATACACTTTATAGAATACTGTAAATGGTTGATTGGTGAAACTAAAGACATTTTCATAATAGGCTTGTTTGATAGCGTTTAGCAGGACAATGAGATGTCCAGTCCGAATTACCATACGAGTGGGTATTTGGTATTTAAATAAAATTTAAAGATACTTTTGACTCTGTGTGAAATGCATCATTTGAAGCGAAGTATCATCAATGAAGCTAAAATATGCAAGACACAAAGGAAGTTTCATTATATCAGCTGTGGCTTTTAAAGCACGGTCCATACTTTCCCAGTGAACTATATCTGTCCATAGTCTGTTTTCACCTTTGAGCAGTTCCCTGTCAATAAAACCTGATAATTTGCTCAGTTCCTGCATCATATTAGCAGATGCCTTGAGAAATTCTTGCTCATTGGTTCCCGCCTTGACTTTGAAATGTACAATTTCTACAGCAATTGACGATGACATTTAGATCACTGTATAAAAGTGAAACATCAAGATTAATAAGGGTTATGGAATATTGCAGCTTGTCATGTGCTTCAAAAGAATGCTTTAAGGAAGGAAGTTACACAAGACCTTTCAGTGATACGTGCCGATGCCACAGACATTCCTTTGATGCTAAAATATTATTTTCACAGGGCTATAATTTCCACACCTTGTGACATGGATCATTTCCTTTACATAGTACCACATGTGGTCATGCCAGAAGGAATGATACATTTCTATACTTTTAAGAAAAAACATCAAATAGAGGATATTACTGCAGATCATGAAAGCAAGGGATTAAAGGTTCTCAACTGCCGCAGGTGTGGTAACGTGGCACCTGGTGTGAGCAGATGGGTTTTCGATATGAGCCTGTATCAAAACTATAAATACTATTTCTCTGAATGTTATTGTGGGGATATGAATGGAATTCAGAGAACTCTCTGATGATCAATGGAAGTTTATAAAGCCACACTTGCCACCACAACCAATTACCGGAAGAAAGAGAGCTGATGACCGTAAGGTCATCAATGGTATTCTCTTTGTTCTGATAACAGGTTGCAGATGGGGAGATATGCCAGCTATTTATGGTTCCCAGGCAACTGCCTGGAGAAGGCTGAAAAGGTGGTCAGAGGAAGGTATATGGAACGAGATAATGGAATCCCTTCGGGATTCCGCTTACCAGAAAAGTAAGTTCTCATTGGATACAGTGTGTATCGACAGCAGTTTCATCGAAACTAAAAAAGGGGAGAGGACTCCTCGTACAACGGTCACAAAAAAAGGAAAGGTATAAAGATTCATGCATGTGTAAGTTGTGAAGGTTTTCCACTTATAATCCAAATATCTTCTGGAAAAGAGCACGATAGACAGCACTTCATTGAAGTTATGGAGGATATTAAGGTTAAGACCGATGGAAGACCAAGGACAAGACCTCTTGAAGTTCTGGCAGACGCTGCGTACGACGATACAGAAATCAGGCAGTACTTAAGGTCCAGAGCTATCAAAAGCAACATACCGATCAATACAAGGAACAGTAAAAGAAAGAAAAGAGGAAGACCTACTCGATTTGATGAAGAAACATATCATTACAGAGGAACTATAGAACGATTCTTTGCATGGTTGAAGATGGGATTTAGAAAATTAGCAAGTAGATATGAACGTCTTAATGTGGTTTTCAAAGGATTGTTAGATATTGCATGTTTCCTGTTGTGTTGGAAAAAGGTGTGAGTGAAGTTTTGAAATAGGCTCTATGATAAAAGAAGGTTCAAACTGAGGATGAAGGCAGATGAAAAGCAATGAAAAAGAAGCAAGAATAACTATTCTCTACTCTACAGTTGACAGTGCGAGCCAGAACATCAAGGAACAGATACTGAAAATGAGAGAATGGGTTCCTTTGAACGTAACTGGCTATAACTGGAAAGAACTGGTATGTGTTTATTCATCCGAAGGCTTCTGGCTTGTAGAAATAGATGCACATCACATCTATCAGGATGGTATAGACCGTAAACTTGAAGCGTGTGGATTAAAGACACGGCTTATTATAGTAGCCTCAAAACATAAAAGCAAGGATGGAAATAGGGTTCTTACCGCTCATTATACAGGTAACAGCGGAAATGCAGAATTTGGAGGACACGCAAGAGAATTGTCCCATCCTGCACCTTCTGCCTTGAAGTCCATTTTGAGAAGTATGCAAAATATGGTGAAAGATACTGGCTATGAGGTTACAATGGAATCCACACACCATGGCCCTACGGATGTGTCTCTACCGATGGTCTATGCCGAGATAGGCAGTGCAGAGGAACAATGGAAGGACCCGGTGGCAGGAGAGATCGCTGCCCGGGCAATATTGAATGTTAAAGAGGAAAACTTGCCAATAGCTGTTGGCTTTGGTGGTGGCCACTATGCAAAACGTCAGTCCAAATTATTGCTGGAGAATAGTATAACATTTGGACACAATTTTCCTAATCATCAGCTTGATAACCTAGACCTGGAACTTGTTAGACAAGCTATTGATAAATCAAATGCTGATTTTGTATATTTCGACCGCAGGGCAATGTCTTCAGCACATAAAGAAAAGATCACTAGTATAATCAAAGATCTTGGACTTCAATTGCTTAGGGAAAGTGACATAACAGACATGCAGGGATTGCCCTGGCACATATATTCTCATATGTTTAGGCTGGCAGACAGGTTTTGTCCTGGGAGCCGCCTGAGGATAACGAGTGCATTCAGACAGATGATAAACGATACAACAGATGTAAAGACAGAGGATATTCTGATCTTTGAGATGGATGAGGGTATCTTCAGTGAAGCAGCGTCTGTTGATAAGAAAAAAGTGATTGACTTACTTGGAATGTTGGATGTGGTGTACCTTGAAAGGGATAATGGGACATTGCCTGGCATAATGATGTGCAAACGAGGCAAAGAAAAAGCTTCAGCTGATATGCTTATAGATGAATGCATTAAAATACTAAAAGAGCATTATGAAATAAAATACATCCCGGAAGAGATGACGCTATATATTACAGAGGAGAGGTTCAACCCAGAACTTGCCCGGGAGCTGGGAGTACCTCCTGGTCCTATGTTCGCAGAGCTGAAAAATGGGAACCCTGTAACTGCCAATGGCAGGATTGTAGAACCATTAATGGTTTATACAAAAACTACGAGAAGAATTACATTGGGAAATACCATTACTCTTAAGTAAATACCACGATTTTCACTCAAGGGAGAAGAAGAATGAGATCCATAGTAGAAGAGGCGCTTGCAAGGGCCGAAGAGGAAGGACGCCTCCATACACGTGTGCCAGAACCGAATGATATCAATGCAGAGCTTGAGGAGATGCTTCGAGATCTGAGAACTGTGATTAAGGTAGTAGGCTGTGGCGGAGGAGGGTCAAACAGTACCCAGAGAATGGCCAATGAGGGAATAAAAGGAGCGGAATTAGTTGCTATAAACACTGATGCTCAGCACCTTCTTAGAGTCAATGCAGATAAGAAGATATTGATAGGAAAGAAAAAGACAAGAGGTCTTGGTGCTGGTAGCCTCCCCCAGGTTGGAGAAGAGGCAGCCATGGAAAGTGTTGATGAGATAAGGGCTTTTGTAGATGGCAGCGACATGGTGTTCATCACAGCAGGTCTTGGAGGCGGTACTGGCACTGGTTCTGCTCCAGTAGTTGCAGAAGCTGCCAGGGACGCAGGAGCACTTACAATTGCAGTAGTTACGCTTCCTTTTGGAGTTGAAGGGCATGTAAGGCGGATGAACGCCGAAGCCGGCCTTGAAAGACTTAGAGAAGTTGCTGACACAGTGATAGTAGTACCAAATGACAAACTTCTGGAGGTCGTGCCCAGACTTCCACTGCAGGCCGCATTTAAAGTATCTGACGAAGTTTTGATGAGAGCAGTAAAGGGAATTACCGAACTGATCACAAAACCAGGACTTGTTAACCTTGACTTTGCCGATGTAAGAACCGTTATGCAGAATGGTGGCGTTGCAATGATCGGCCTTGGCGAGGCAGAAGGAGAAATGAAAGCTGTCGAAGCGGTTCAAAAAGCATTGAGAAGCCCATTGCTAGACGTCGACATATCCGGCGCTACATCAGCTCTCGTGAACGTTGTGGGCGGGCCTGACATGACCATTGCAGAAGCTGAAAGCGTGGTTCAAGAAGTATATAGCCGCATAGACCCCGATGCAAGGATCATTTGGGGTGCTCAGGTAGACGAAGAGTTAGAAAACACTGTGAGAGTAATGCTTGTGGTCACTGGTGTAAAATCGCCTCAGATTTACGGCCATGGCGGCGCCAGAAATGTTACACGCAAGTATGGAATTGATTTTGTAAAATGAATACAATTTAGCAGGCAGCTAGAATCTGCCTGCCAAAATAATCGAAAAGTATTTTAGAGAAGAAGTGATAGATAGTCGGTACTATTTTATAGCATAATTAAAATCTGACTACTTATTAGTTGATAAATGCGTCCAGACATTGGATAAGAGAACATAAGGCTTAATCGGTTGTGAAGATATTGGCAGGGAATAATATAGATTCAAGCAAGTTAAATGCCACGGTGGACTCTGTGGGTTCTATTTTAAGAGCGCACCTAAGGGTTCTTAAACTGACAAAGAAGCCCTCAAGAGAAGAGTTCATAACTATTGCTAAAGTAGCAGGTCTTGGAATCCTTGCCATTGGCATGATGGGATTCCTGATTTATGTAGCAATGGTAGATATACCAAAGTGGGTGTGAATTAATGGCTGAAGCTTCTGTTGTATTCGTGGTGAAAACAACTGCTAACCAGGAACGTTCTGTAGCAAACATGATAGCAATGGTAGCAAGGAAAGAGCACTTGGACATTCGTGCCATCCTAGCCCCAGATGAGCTGAAGGGATATGTACTAGTGGAAAGCACATCATCCGGCATAGTAGAACAGACAATCCAAACAGTTCCGCATGCACGTGCGGTGATTAAGGGACAATCTAGCATAGAAGAGATATCTCATTTCCTTACACCAAAACCCACAGTAACTGGCATAACAGAAGGCGCAATAATAGAGATCACATCCGGGCCCTTCAAAGGAGAAAGAGCACGTGTCAAGCGGGTTGATGAAGGGCACGAGGAGATCACAGTTGAACTGTTCGATGCTGTAGTACCGATACCTATAACTATACGTGGTGACACTGTAAGGGTCCTCAGGAAAGAGGAAGAGTCCTGAACATATTAAATTTATAAACAGAATAGATGTAACTGGTGATACTCACATGGCAAATGTTGTAGAAGCACTGGTCTCTGGAGGAAAAGCAAATCCCGGACCGCCTCTTGGCCCGGCCCTTGGACCTCTCGGGATCAATATAAAGGCAGTTATAGACAAGATCAACGAGAAGACGAAAGATTATAACGGCATGCAGGTACCTGTCAAAGTGATAGTTGCCGATGACAAGAGCTTTGAGATTGAAGTTGGTACACCACCAACTGCTGCGTTGATCAAGAAAGAACTGGGAATCGAAAAAGGATCCGGCGAACCAAAGACTACAAAGGTTGGAGACCTGAAGATCGACCAGGCTATGAAAATAGCACGCATGAAGAGGGACGTAATGCTGGCATATTCCATGAAAGCTGCAGTAAAGGAAGTGCTAGGAGTATGCGTAACTCTGGGCGTTACAGCAGAAGGAATGGATCCAAGAGAATGCCAGAAAGCCATCGACGACGGAAAGTACGATGATGTGCTTGCCGTAGAAGCTTGATCCAAGCGATAGAACCGATAAATATAAGAACTATGCTCCACGATGGGGCAATGTTATAGTAATGGACTGAGGTTATTCTTGGTCCTTTAATCAACCGTAGTAGGTCGAAGTGGCCGAAGGACGGCAGTTCAGCACTACGGGAGGAACAGAATGGTAAATAAAGCAACAGTAGAAGCTGTTAATAAATTATTAGAGGAATCGCCGCAACGCAAATTCATGGAAAGCGTTGATCTGGCAATCAACCTAAAACACCTCGATATGAGTCAGCCTAAAAACCGTGTTGACGAAGAGATAATACTTCCACATGGTCTCGGCAAGGACTTGAAAGTTGCTGTTTTTGCAAAAGGTGAGGTTGGTCTCCAGGCAAAAGAGGCCGGTGCTACATACATCTTCACTGAGGAAGATATCAACGGAATGAAAGAGGACAAGGCCCGTGCAAGAGCTATTGCCAACGAATGTGACTTTTTCATAGCCGAAGTGCAGTACATGCCACTCATTGGTAAGAGCCTCGGTGTAGTTTTAGGTCCCAGGGGAAAGATGCCAATACCACTTCAACCTGGCAAGAACGTAGCCGATGTAATCAACTCCTCAAAGAATTCCGTGCGTATCAGATCAAAGGATAAACTGACCTTCCACGTAGCAGTGGGGCGCAGGGATATGGAAGTTGATAAGCTTGCCGATAATATCGAAACGGTGATCTCCAGACTTGAACAGTCCCTTGAAAAAGGTAGCCAGAACATTAGGTCGATCCATTTGACGACCACAATGGGCAAGTCAGTGAAGGTGATGTAATAATGGAGATAGACCATCACTCATCACACATACCAAAATGGAAGGCCAAGGAAGTTGAGGAGATTAAAGAGCTCATCAAGTCCTACCACCTATTTGGTATAGCAGGCATTGAAGGCATTCCTGCAAAGCAACTCCAGACAATGAGGAGAGAGCTGCAGGGGACTGCATACATCAAAGTGGCCAGGAATACACTTATAAGAAGGGCACTTGAGGATTTAGGCCAGGATGTAAAGGATATGGGAGAATATATTGATGTCCAAACGGCATTAGTATTTTCTAATCAGAATCCATTTAGGTTATATAAACTCCTCGAAAAGAGCAAGACGCCTTCACCAATCAGATCAGGTGCTATAGCCCCCAAGGATATAGTAGTAGAAGCAAGGCCAACAAGTTTTCCACCTGGACCTATTCTGGGTGACCTGCAGCGTGCAGGTATACCAGCAGCAATTGATGGAGGTAAGGTCGTTGTAAAAGAAACAAAGACCGTACTGAAAGAGGGAGAAAAAGTCTCACAATTGCTTGCAGCCATGCTTAACAGGCTTGAGATATACCCAATAGTAGTAGGCTTGGACTTGAGAGCAGTTCTGGAAGAAGGATCCATTTTCCGTCCAGATGTACTAGCTGTGGATGATACACAATACTTCAACGATATAGCTCTGGCCGCAAAGCAGGCATTCAACCTGTCAGTATACGCAGCATATCCAACTGCAGACAACATAACCACGCTTATCGCAAAAGCTTCAACAGAATCCAAGAACCTCGGTATCAACGCCGCTGTGTTCGAACCGGAACTGATGGGCGCATTGATGGGCAAGGCTCAGTCACAGATGCTGGCCGTAGCTGCTGCAGCCTCAACTAAAAATGAGGAAGCAGTAGATGATGAGCTTAAGCAGGCCCTTGGTGCCGCAGCTGCAGCAGCAGTAAGCACAACCACCGAAGCACAGGGCAATGAAGCCGTTGAGGCAAAGGAAGAGAAGGAAGAAGAGAGTTCAGAAGAGGACGGAATGGCCGGTCTTGGAGCACTCTTTGGATAAGACAAACATATAGAACTTACATTAATAAAAGGTGATTTCACATGGAATACATATACGCAGCACTTTTACTGCACAAAGCTGGTAAAGAGATTACAGAAGATGCAATAACTGCCGTTCTTCAGGCAGCTGGTACCGCAGTCAACGAATCACGTGTAAAGGCACTCATTGCAGCCCTTGAAGACGTGGACATCGAAGAAGCAATGGCAACTGCAGCAGTTGCAGCAGCCCCTGTTGCAGCAGCTCCAGCAGCAGCAGCAGCAGCTCCAGCCGCTGAGGCAGCAAAGGAAGAAGAATCCAAGGAAGAAGCAGAAGAAAGCGGAATGGCCGGTCTCGGTGCACTCTTTGGATAAACACTTCAACAACTTACACACATCTATATGCCCGTGCTATACGGGTACATTTTCTTTTTTAAACAACATTTTATAGTACAGCTTTTGCTGTGACCTATAACAGAATATTTAAACTGGCAATCAATGTAGATAGTAAATTATGTCCAGATCACCCCTAATGGCAGTAAAAGCATTCTGGCAAACCAGAATAAAAAAACGCCCTCTTGTACTTTCCCATGCGATCAACTCCCGCTGCAATATGAAATGCAACTTCTGTGAATACTGGAAACAGAATGGACCTGAAATGACATTGCAGGAGATAATTAGACTGCTAGATGAGTCAAAGGACTTCGGGATAATGATATATAACGCATGGACCGCTGAGCCCTTGCTAAGAGAGGATCTGCCACAGATACTCAAACATGCCAGAGAACTGAGAATAACAACTTTCCTTATAACCAATGGCTTGCTGCTAGAAAAAAGAGCGGAGGACCTTGAAGACCTGGATTACCTTTCCGTATCTGTTGATGGTATAAACAGTTATAAAGAGATAAGAGGAGTGGACTTTAAAACAAAAATACTTCCAGGTATAGTCAAAGCAAAGGGGTTGGTGAGAAATCCATTGCTCATGAACTGTGTGATTAGTGGCCGGAACCTCGATGACATTGAAGAGCTTATCCAGCTGGCCGCCGAATTGGAAGTAACCATAGCTTTCGAACCGATGTACGAATTCTTCGGAATACAAGATGACATATGGAATAACATAAGGGTAAGAGATACTGAAAAATATCGCAAGACAGTTAACAGGATAATTGAAATGAAAAAAGAAGGTTATCCTATTATCAATTCATACACGTATCTGAATATGGTAAAGGACATGAATACTCATTTCAAATGCCATGCCAGTGAACTGATACTTAATGTGACAGCTGATGGCACCATAGAACACTGCAGAGTGGAGAGGGAACCACTAGGAAATGTAAAAGATGGACTGGAGAAAGTGTGGAAGAACAGCCTGGAAAAAAGGAAACAGATTCCTGTGAATTGTCATAAATGCCTCTTCTTTGGATATGTGGAGAACAGCCTCCTTTATGACCTCAACCTTGAAGTGATGAGACATTACAAGTGGATGTAAAATAATTAAAGGATCACTTTTTTTCGATTTTCACCTCATCCCCACATTTAATTTCCAATAATTTTGCAGCGCTGCTCTCATTTACAGCTATTTCGAGAAAACCATGACTACCAATTAGAGCTAGTAGTTCTCCTTTCCCTGCATACCCATATGTTTCAAGAAAAGGTATCGAATTGCCGAATACTCTTACATGTTCTTCAATATGAAACTTATTGAACACATCAGAAGCCTGTATATTGGTAATGACATTGCCAAAATCATCGATATAAATAATATGGCCTGAAATGAAGTTATGCCCAACTTCAACTGTTCCAAAATCAAGGTGAACATAATCTAATGTCATTTCACCTACATCTTCCAGAGACATACCTTGTGAGAGATAGGCACCAATACGTGCAAACACATCTCTTCCATGGAAAGTGGCAGATACATCACCCAATAGACAGAAGTTTGTTATCCTGCGAATCTGCATATACCCCAGCCTGGAAGCTGCAGGAACCAGCAGACCATTATCTGGACCCACAAAAAAATGGCCTCCAGCAGAGATAACTATTGAATTCCGTGCTGTACCCACCCTTGGATCTACCACCGCTATATGAACGCTTCCTTTCGGAAAATAAGGAGTTACAAAGTAAAGCGCAAAGGCTCCGGCCCGTATGTCAGCATGGGGGACATTGTGAGTTATATCCACTATAGTGGTCCGGGGACTAATGTTCAATATCACTCCTTTCATTGCAGCGGGGTAAACCGAACCAAAATCGGTGGTTAGAGTGATCAGAGTCATATAACAGGGTTTAACTTTATTCTATAAAAAAAGAGTTTATCGGCTCTATAGAAAACCTACTATCAATTCTATTTAGGGTCCTTTGATCTTGTATATCTATTACAGGAATAATTATCTTTTTTTTAGAACATCATAGGTAGTTAATACCTCCCCTCGCAAAAGTACACCCTATTTAGTCCTTAAAATTGTATTAAAGCAGAATAGAATCGTAAAATTTATTGAGGAGGATGTATTATCCTCCTCTGGCGATTAATTATGCAACCTCCGCTTATACCACTAAACGAAGATCACAAATGGAAATTGCTGTCTGAAATACTAAATGTTTTCGACTCGAGAAATTCCAGGCAAATTCTTTCAAGGAGGGGCATTTTGCCCCTCCAGAAATCAGTATCTGCTCTAAAAATAGTTCTCTTGAGCATGTTCTTTTCAAGCAATGTGTCATACGCTGTCAAAGAAACAGAAGAAAGAGAAAGTCTTAGGAAATTCCTTAAAATAAGCACAGTGCCATCAGAAAGTGAAATGTATACGACCTTTAGTCAATATGATCCTGATAACTTCAGTTATTTTGTTCTTGACATATTAAATGAACTGTGTCCACATAGAAAAAGTGGTTCTAGAGGCATCATAATTTATAGTACAGACATAAACCTCAACCTGAACTGGCATGCAAAAAAGATAAGCAAGAATAGTCTGGAAGACAAAGAATACAAATGGGGATATTCAACACATAGAGGATTCTTTATAGGAATGAAACTCACTCTTGCTCTTGAATATTCAACACTGAAACCTTTGATGTTTTTATTAAATGAAGCAAATGTGCCGGAAGCTAAGATATATCCGATGATTCTTTCAGAGCTTAAAAAAAGAAGGATAACGAAGACAGGAGATATATTGTTTGCTGATAGGGGTTATTACTCCTATGAAAATTACACAATATCAATTAAAGAGTTCAAATTAGTTCCATTGATCTTCCCACGCAAAAACTGCAATTTCAGTAAGCTCTTCAACATGATGGCATACCCGCTGAAAATATTTGATTCAAAGAGAGATACAGAGGCCGAAATAGCAATCTACAAGAGGATCATTGCCAAGTTCAAGCAACTGATAAGTGACTGGAAAAACTTCCGAAAAGCAAGGTCTATCATAGAAGACATATTCAAATTGGCGAAGAAAGCATATTCCATGGAGAATTTACACCGAGATACAAGGAGATCTATTCAAAAATACTGTTCTTTAGCTGTACTTTTTGTGGGGATGACTGTAAACCTTGGTATTAAGGAAAATAAGGCTTTACAAGCCTTCTCTGAGTAAGGATACTACAAGGACCCTAATTCTATTTTAACCTGCTAATTTAAAATGTATTGTCAATTGAATAGCGAGAAAGCCGAACTCTTAATTAGTATTGAAATTGTATTTAACAACATTAATTCAAAAATTATTTAAACTTAAAAAAACTTCATACCACTAATGAAACTTAATGGTCAAACAATTATATCTATTGTTGCGGGAATTTGTTTAATTGGTTTAGTTATAGTTCTTAAAAACGTGTTGTTTATTTCGCCTGAGATTATATCAAGAGATATTATCGTTTACATTATAATCTATGTTGGTTTTGTAACTTCTCTTTCTGCAAAAAATAAAACTAAAAAACTGTTCAAATATGACACTCCTTTGTTCTGGAGCATATTGATAGTATTAATTACTCTAGCCATTATAATTGTTTACGCATTATAGACTTGGCAGGCATTCACCCTCCTGCAAAGAGGAGAAACATAACTCTCACGTTTAATTACTAATGTAGTGTTGGGTTTGAGGAAAAGAAGATATAATATTTTAACTCCGTCAGTTATAGTTGCATTGAAAGCACAGGCAAGACTATTTAAAATTATCATTTCCTCAGTTTAAAAGTAATTTGTTCATTGTCTGCTAATTCTTGAATTAATTTCTTGAATGATTTTGCTTTGTCTTCATTGACACTTTCAATTTGCTTTACTGCCATCTTTAATGATTCGATGCTCATAAGAGCTGAAGCCAAACAATAAAGACTTGTACATCTCCCAGGGTTATATTTCTGCAGCATTATCTCAAGAAAGCTCTTTCTCTCTTCTTGTTCTTTTAAGACTTCCTCTATTCCTTCTTTTTTTATTTTTTGAATATTCTGAAGGCATTTTTGGTGTGTGACAAAACTATCTGCATTAAACCATTTGTCAAATTTTTCGCAGGGGAATTCAGAACAATTCGCACAGGTTTCATAGTTTCGTTTCATTACACAACATCTAAAAATAGAGCAGTATGAACAATGGGCATCCTGTCCACAACCTGAACATCGAGACTTTGCTTTAGATTGAAATCTGGGGCATAAGCCACAAGATATTCCACAACAACCTATCAAATTGTATTTTTTCATATTTTCTATGATATTTATCTCTTCCTTAAATTATTGCCGCATTTAGATAGAGGGTGGAATTGAGTCTAACTAAATGTTATGCAAATCGATGATTCATACCCCTTTGCCAACGAAACTTTAGAATGGCTTGGTAACCTATTTTGAATCACAGCCTTTACCACATTTTCAACCTCTCGCTTGCATGCTTGCTGAGGGTAAATGACTTATCTACCTTAGAATTCTGTTAACGGAATGTAACAAATCCCTTCATCAACCTCATCAACAAAATATAGAGGAACTTTACTTTCCTTTATAAAACTCTATTAATCCGGCAATTCCAACTATTATTAATACAACTGGAAACCACGGAATATCGATTTTTAGCAATTCGCCAAACAACCACAATATACCAGTAACTAATAGTATTACTGGAATCGTTGGAAAAATTCGTTTCTTTGGACTCTCTTCATTCTCCATACAAACACCCTTTAATTAAGTATGATTCAGCGGCTTTGTAGAAATGCTCATTTGAACAATATATGTAACCTTGACATACCTGTCAAGGTTATGCACTAATAGTTTCAATTTAACCTCTTTTGCTTGATTCCAATACTTTTTTGCCTTCACTTCTTCCCCGTATTTCCTTTTCAGAACAGAGAACATCGTTTCTACAAGATTTCTGCAATGGTACAATATTTCCTCAAACTCATCGATCATTTTTCTACGATACTTACCCTTGATCTTCTTCCTTTTCCTTTCTCTCAAAGGAATCATAGCTACTGCGTCTAGTTCTTCCCTTACTAGAGAATGTATAGCTTCAGAATCGTAACCTTTGTCCATAAGGTAAAACTTTGATTGGCGATTTTTATGACATTGCCGTAGCAATGTCATCGCATGCTTTGGATCATGGATAGGCTTACCAGATATCTTAAAACCAGTGATAATAAACTTCTTTGTATCAATGGAAATACTCACTTTTAGGAATGATCTACGTTTCTTTCCAGTCCTAAAAGAGTAATAGTAGCTACAGTGACCACTCGTAAATCCACTCGAATCAATGGCAATTATCTCTATTTTTTCGCCATATGAATAGAACAGTTTTAGTGTTTGCTGTAACAACGATCTGAAAAGAATTGACCTAAGTCTAGTTATAAACTTGTGAAGTGTGGTATAATGTGGAACCTCTTTTAAACCAATTCTTAACTTCAAACTCTCCATTAATTCAACAAGTTCAACAATACTTCTGTAATCTACATTAAGATATTCTTTTAACAAAATCAAGGTCAATAGCTGGTGTTGTGTATATTTCCTTTTCGAATATTTGCAACTATAGATCGGCAGGTGTGATTTTCCTGATACAGCTAAAGCTGTATCAACAAACTTTAAGTACTTATTTGACAAAACACAATCATCCCCTTTGTGTTTCAGTGGAAAGTAATACTCAGGGGATTTATTCTTTTTAAATTATTAGGTCAAAATAAAAGCAAAAGTAGCATTTCTACAGAGCCGATTCAGCAACTTATTAAAGCTTCGAAGCATTGTTCCAATTTTGCTGTAAGTTCTTCTGAACTTTGTCGATGTTTCATAGCAAAACTTGTTTTGTAAACAAGGTGCTGATAAAAATTATATTTTAACCTACATTTCCAGTGCAAAGACGGGAATATAGTTATTCAATCCTTTTCACACCCAACAAGTTAAGGCTTAATCGCTCCCATCTCGTTTTCTCCTTTTCCAACAAATCTCCCACATAACCTTATATTTAACTCAATCATAAATTTACATATAAATGTGGGAGGTTAATAATGGCTAAAATGGAACACTACTTCTTGGGTATTATTGGAGTTGCCATAGTTGCAATTCTAGTAATGATACTGTATATGATGAGCATACAGAATTCGGGTTACAGTGGAATAATGGGCTATGGTTATGGAAGAGGCATGATGGGGTCAGGCTATAACCAACAAGGTGGAATGATGGGAGCGGGTTATGGCCAGCAGGGAAGTATGATGGGCTCAGGTGCTTATCCATATAATGTAGAAGGCATCAAGACAAAGTTCGATTCAAACGGTGAAACCATCTATTACACCGGATTCAATGAAACGGGCAAGAGAATTACTACATCTTATGGTCCACAATGGCTCTACACACACGGGGGTGGCTGTGTCAACTGTCACGGTGTGGACGGAAATGGAGGAGTACCTGTGATGATGGGATATACTATACCTGCTGATATCACATACGCTTCATTGACAACTATAGAAAATCCACCATATACCGATGAAGCCATTATGACAGCTATCAGGGATGGCCTTGATCCCTCCGGAGAGTCTCTGTCACCAACAATGCCAAGATGGCAAATGTCTGATAAAGACCTTAATGACACATTGCAATACATCAAGACACTATGAAATAAAAACGGGGCATAGGGATACAGGCACTGGAATTTATGCAAGCAAATATCCCTTTTCTCGCACCCTATCCCTGTGATTAGCAATATTGGACAGAGGGCAGCCCGACAAATACCCTCTGATATTTGAGGTTTTATTTGTAATTACAAAGATTACCATGTAACTTTGTAGGCAACTTATATATAGTGATGATATATAAAAATCAATATAAATCAACAACACCATATTATGCCCAAAAAAAATAATAACTTTTCAAACTCCGTATTTGAAGCGGATCCTGGTGATTATTTGGAAGATAGTATTATAGTCCTATCTTCAGAAGGGACAATTATTTGTGCCTACGAAAATTGGAAGGAAATGGTTACAAATAATATTCTGAACCCCAAAATATATAGTGAAAGAACTAATTATCTGAAAGTTTGTGATAAAGCGACTGGTAACAGATCAGACGAAGCTGCTGCTTTGGCGAAGGGTATAAGGGATGTTATTAATGGTAGATTGAAGAGATTCAAATTGGAATTTCCCTCTCAAGATGCTGATAATACAAACTGCTTTTTAATTAAAGTTCAGCCACTTTCCCAAAACTATCCAACAGGTGTGATCTTACAATATGTAGATATCACTGAAAGAGAAAAAATAGAAATTGATAAGATTGAATCTGAAAAACATCTCCATAGTATCCTCAATAACCTGCAACTTGTCGGAGTTATGCTGGATCTTAATGGAAATATTATCTTTTGCAATGATTTTTTGCTTGATCTGACAGGAAGGAAAAGAGAAGATGTTCTTGGCAAGAGTTGGTTTGACATCTTTCTGCCAGCAGACATAACATCTAAGATCAAGACCTTCTTCCTCAAGACAATTGAAACTGCAGATTTCCCATCATATTATGAAAACGAGATTGTCACAAAAGATGGTCATAAGAGAATGATTGCCTGGAACAATACTGTCTTGAAGGACAGAAATGGCAATATTTCAAGTATTACCAGTATTGGAGAAGATAGAACTTATCGTAGATTTGCAGAAAATTCACTATTGAATAGCAAGGGACAGTTGCGTACATTGGTGGATACCATCCCGGATCTAGTCTGGCTAAAAGATCAAAATGGTATTTTCCTTATGTGCAATTCAAAGTTTGAACGCTTTTATGCTGCAAAGGAAGCACAAATTGTTGGCAAAACAGATTATGATTTTGTAGATAAAGAACTGGCAGACTTTTTCACCCAAAATGATAGAAGAGCCATTGCAGCTGGTAAACCCACAATAAATGAAGAGTGGATCACTTATACTGATGATGGGCATAGAGAATATCTTGAGACGATCAAAAGTCCTATGTACGACTCAAATGGACATCTGATAGGTGTACTCGGGGTTGGCCGGGATATTACTCGGCGCAAGCTGGATAAAGAAGAGTTGCAAAGGAGAGAAATGCAGCTTCGTACTGCACAGAAAGTTGGAGGCTTTGGAAGCTGGGAATTTGATCTGAATTCCAGAATGATAGATATTTCAGAGGAGACATTCCGCATATATGGATTAAAGACTGGACACTATACCATTGAAGATGTTCAAAAGGTACCATTGCCTGAATATCGTTCTATGCTAGATACAGCCCTCAAGCATCTTGTGGAAGGAAAGTCACCTTATGATGTGCAGTTCAAGATAATGAGGCAAAACGATGGAGAAATCTGCGACATACACTCAGTGGCGGAATACTTCGTTGAACAAAATATCATTATGGGAACTATTCATGATATTACCGAACTAAAACAGATAGAGAATAAACTGCGAGGAAATGAGGCTCTTCTAAATGAAGTTGGTAGAATTGCCAAAATCGGTGGTTGGGAATTAGATATAGCATCTGGAAAAGCTACATTGACTCCCGAGGTTAAAAAGATAAATGAAACGGATGAGGTTCGAGACCTGCATGGTGGATTTGACCGTTACCCTCCAGGATCAAGGGAGATCATCATACAAGCTATCAATGATGCTATTGAAAAAAGAAAACCATATGACATTGAACTTGAATTTATCTCGGCAAAAGGCACACATAAATGGGTCAGAGCGATTGGGCATCCTCTAATAAACGATGATAAAGTCGTAAAGTTATACGGCACTCTGCAAGATATAACGGAACGTAAGCAGACTGAGCTCAAAATCGCTGAAGAAGCAACGAAAAGGCGTATACTTATCGAACAGTCCAGCGATGGGATAGTTGTCCTTGACCAGAATGGCAAAGTTTACGAGGTGAACCAGAAATTTGCGGATATGCTTGGCTATTCTCTTGAGGAAGCACTCCAGTTACATCTTTGGGACTGGGATACCCAATGGACACGTGAA
This sequence comes from uncultured Methanomethylovorans sp., assembly GCF_963678545.1. Classification (NCBI taxonomy): domain Archaea; kingdom Methanobacteriati; phylum Methanobacteriota; class Methanomicrobia; order Methanosarcinales; family Methanosarcinaceae; genus Methanomethylovorans; species uncultured Methanomethylovorans sp. The sequence continues at coordinate 747,733 of NZ_OY782870.1, read as the reverse complement.
GAATTGCTTGAAATAATTGAGCATGTAAACGAATTTGGTGATCATTTTGAGACACGTCACCGTTGTAAGGACGGCACTTTCATTGACGTTGAAATAAGTTCAAACGGAACTATGTTCGGGGAGCAGAAACTGGTATTTTGTGTGTGTAGAAATATTACCGAAAGAAAGCAGGCCGAAGATATGTTGCTGCATGCTAAACTAGCTGCCGAAGATGCAAATAAGAGTAAGGGAGAGTTCCTATCAACCATGAGCCATGAGTTGAGAACTCCGCTTAATTCGATCATAGGTTTTTCTGATATGTTGCTCGATGGAGCTGCTGGGAACCTGAATGAAAAACAAACAAGGTATACCAATAACATTTCAACAGGCGGAAAACATCTGCTGGAACTAATCAACGATATCCTCGACCTGTCAAAAATAGATGCAGGCAAAATGGAACTTCACTACGAATCCTTCCCCGTTTCTGAAGCAATTGATGAGGTAAAGATGTTGGTAGTTCCTCTAGCACTCAAAAAGAAGATTGAGATTGATTTCAAGATTGATTCAGAGCTTGGGAGCATCAATGCAGATAATACCAAATTCAAACAGATCCTCTATAACCTTGCGAGCAATGCCATCAAATTCACACCCGAAAAAGGATATGTAGATATCACTGCACATCGCATTGGTAACATGCTTGAGATCAGTGTGATAGATAACGGCATAGGGATTGCAACAAAGGACTTGCATAAGCTGTTCCAGCCATTTCAACAGCTGAACTCATACATGACACGCGAACACGAAGGAACAGGACTTGGTCTCATTCTTGTCAAGAAATATGTTGAGATGCACGGTGGCAACATATGGGTTGAGAGCGAGGTAGGAAAGGGAAGCATTTTCACTTTTACTATTCCGTATTGTTGACCGCAGAAATATTCGTTTCTTGCCTCAATAGTAATTAGGGTCCTTTGATCTTGTATATCTATTACAGGAATAATTATCTTTTTTTAGAACATCATAGGTAGTTAATACCTCCCCTCGCAAAAGTACATCCTATTTAGTCCTTAAAATTGTATTAAAGCAGAATAAAATCGTAAAATTTATTGAGGAATGACAAAGAGAAATCGAAAGGTACCCAGTTCAGGGGTAGATTAATTGATATAAGAACCTGAACCTGATCTAAAAAGAGAAGAGTACATGCTATTAACGTCTATCGAGTTATAGTATCAGATACTAAAATACTGTGTGTGGATTACTAGAAAAAGCAGTAACATCTTAGAAAGTAATCTATTCTTCAAGAGAAGACAATAAGCACGATCGTTATTAGGAGTATAAAAAGTTTATAGTGATCCGGTCGGGAGTCAAAACATTTTAGGCTTTGTCCTTTGGTAATGTCAGTCTTTATCTTTTACTAAAAAACCAAAAAAAACCAGCTCCTATTATAGCTCCGGCCAGGACATAATTGAAAGATGTCTCTGCGTATGGTATTAGCATCGCATTAAATCCTTTTAGTTCTGATCCTCTTGTAAGTACTGTTTCAAGAGGGAGCTGTCCTACTAATGGAACACTCGGTCTTAATAAAAACCCTGTTATGCCACCGAGTGCTAAACCTATAAATACAAATCCTTTTGATTTTCCCATATTTTATTATTATCATTTGTATTATATATATTTTGTTTACAACTAAATGGGTTTAGACATAATGCTCATGACTGCCAATTTTACATGTTTAAGAGAAAATTACCTCTCCTAACAAAGGAAATGACTATAAATCACATATATACAAAGTATTACAAAAGAATAGTGTAAGAAGCAGTAACAGCTTAGGACTACTGAAAATATTTTGATAGTCCTGGGCGGATTCGAACCACCGTCTTCGGCTCCAAAGGCCGAAAGGATTGACCACTACCCTACAGGACTATGCTGATTGTTAGATTACGGTCGAATTGACGCAGGTCCTGATATAGACCTGCTGGTTCTTATGGGTATCGATTGTCACATATTGATAATAAGCGTTACCAAGTCTTCATCTTTGAGCACATGGTCAAGACCTGCTCTCTGCCCGGGGTGCTTGGCAGACCTTCCCCATATCTGAGAATACCTGAACTTCCTACGGAAATCCCTGTGCAGCTTGTCACATACATCCCCTACGGTCGTACCATTCTGCACGATCATGGGCTCTTCGAGATCTGCAGGGCCACCCTGCGGTTTAAGATAGATCCTGATGAAATCAAGGGCATCGTAAATGTTGTCTTGCACAACATGGAGATCAACATCCCGGTCGGCAGAGATGAAAGCTGCATCCGGGAATTTTCGTTTTGCCGCTTCCAAGGAAGCAGGGTCGGCCAGATCTACCTTGTTCACTGCAATGATGGACGGGATGTACACTCTGTTCCCCATGACTACATCGATGAGCTGGTCAACGTTTATGTTTTCCCTAATTAGCACGTGAGCATTGTGGATCTTGTAATCATTAACTATGGCCTTGATAAGGTCCTCGTCCAGTTCCAGCTCCATTGTAGAGCTGACTATGACACCTCCACGATCCTGCCTCTTGATAACCACATCAGGAGCTTTCTGGTCGAGCCTTATGCCTGACTGGTACAGCTCTTCCTTAAGGACATCATAGTGCTGAAGCTGGAAAACATCCAGCATGAACAGGACCAGGTTGGTGTTCCTTACCACAGCTATGACCTCTTTTCCCCTGCCTCTGCCGCTTGCTGCACCTTTCACAAGTCCGGGTACGTCCAGGATCTGGATAGTGGCATTCTTATATTCCATGGCACCAGGAATGACGTCCAGCGTGGTGAACTCATAGGCCCCTACCTCGGAATTGGCATCTGTGAGCTTGTTGAGCAGCGTGGACTTGCCCACCGAAGGGAATCCCACCAGAGTAACGGTGGCATCGCCCGATTTCTTTACGGAATAGCCTTCCCCCGAGGATTTGCTTGCAGCTCTCTTTGCCACCTCGTCCCTCAGGCGTGCAAGCTTGGCCTTCAGCTTGCCTATGTGATGGGATGTGGCCTTGTTGTAGGTCGTATTCTTTAATTCTTCCTCGACCTCGGAAATCTCCTCTTGTATACTCATCTGGACCTGCCATTATAATAATAACACAATATAATTATACTTTTGCTGAATTTGCTCTTTTCGATCTTGTCACATGAAGGTAATTGGAGTATAAAAAGACATTGTATAAGAGAGGTGAAGGACGTGAACTAAAGAGATAAAACGTAATTGCATAGGCGCATAAAAGAAATTACCTCCTGATTTGTTTTATCTCTTCAACAAGTGATGCAAATCTTTCTTCCCTTTTCCTTTGTGTATTAATCTCACAATTCCAAACAATAATAACATTCCAACCTGCGTTTTTAAGCAATTCCACATCTTTTCGATCTCTTACAATATTGTTTCCTATTTTCTCTTTCCAAAAATCAGTGTTTGTTTTAGGAAGTGCAGCAGCCTTACAGCCTTCATGACCATGCCAAAAGCATCCGTGAACAAAAATAGCGGTATGATATTTAGGTAAGACAATATCCGGTTTTCCGGCATACCTTTCATCATTGATACGATATCTGAATCCTTTTGAAAAAAGAAACTTTCTGACTGCTAACTCCGGTTTTGTTTTTTGTCCCCGAATTTTAGACATTATGTTACTGCGTTTTTGTTTAGAGTAAATGTCGGTAATTATGAAACCTCCGTATTGTGCTACATACGTTCAATCGGAAGGTGGTCAAGCATCCCTTATTTGAATGACTATTTGTTTTATTTTTTCAAAATTTTCGTCTTTATTGTTACGCCAGATAGTTAAGAATTGTCGATATGCACTTTGAAGATCTTCCGAACCAAAGCAATGTTTTGAATACTTCTTGAACTTTAACTTGAAATCAGAGGTAGCATTAATATCGTCAATAACTGAGGAGTCATTTAACGATATCAGTTTCATGTACTCTATTGCAAAATTATCATTCCAAATAATTGCTTCAGGAGTTGATTGTGGCAAGTAGAAAACATTACTCGAATAGTACACAAGATACTTCTTCATTAGTTCAATTAATTGTTCTCTATTTCCACCACTTGAACCTCCGTCTGGACGAAAAGGTATTTTACAGCCAGTTTGATTGTCTATATTTTGTTGCAAATATTTTACAAGTTCATCTTGCTTTGAAACTTCAAAATAAGAGGATGGAATTGTACCAACATCAAGATGAATTGCTGCTAAACTTTGATCCCCATCAAATATAATAAAAATATTATTATCGGAATTTTGGCTATATACTTTTATAAAATCAGATTTTATTATTGTATGACCACCTGGATAAAATTCCACATCAAATAATGATGCACAATCATCACCAATCGATTTAATAACACTTTCAATTAAATATTTAGCCAATTTATCTTCTACAATTATTTTCTTTTTTGTTGGAAGTGTTTGCCCTATATAGTAGAAAGCTTCTTCTGGTGACCTTTCATTTTCAACCCTAAATTTACCGTTTGGTAATTGTACAAAGACCTTAATAGCATTTGAAGGAATACCTTCTATCAAACTTGAAGAATGAGTAGAGATCACTACTTGCAAATGTTTTTTCTTTATTTGCTCCAGAATGAATATTTTAAGCCTTTTTTGAGCACCTGGATGCAATGAAGTCTCAGGTTCATCAAAAAGAATAAGAGAATTTGATTCAACATTTAACAATTCATGAACCAAAATAGCAACTGCAGATTCCCCACTACCTGCAAAGGCTTCAGAGTAAGCGAGATTAGGTGTTTGAAAGATAATGGAACTGCCCCAGTATGTAAAAAATTTGTGCTCTATCAGCATTCCATATTCATATTTCTTACCCAATATGAAAGACATTATTTTTAATTCTTCTGGAGAAAAATCAATGGGTTTTCTGTTTTGAGGTTTTGAGCGCGTTGTTTTAATAGAATTTTCATCTATTACCTTTTTAAGCAAAATTGAACGATTGCGTAAATAATCTTGTTTAGTATTAGATTTTAAGTTAATTGGGTCTCCATAATAGAAATATTTATCAAAAGCACTTAATATAGAACGAAAATCAAGGTACAAGACTTCCATCTTTAAAGCAGGAAATCTGCTACCTCCCATGGAATTCATATTATATTTTATTAGTGGTCTGCTGGGTTCCCAATAATCTGGATTGGAACCTCTCAAAATCCTTGTTTTAAGTACTTCACCTATTGTACCATTTTCATCCGCATAGGAATATATAAATGCTGGTCGTTCTTCACCATCTTCTATTGGGTCTACTTTTGTTGAAAACCAAAAATTACCAACACTTTTTCCTTCAGGGCAACCAAATAATGCCTGAACTGCTGAACTTTTACCACACCCGTTTTGACCAACAAAAACAGTTAATGGAAAATCAAATGTAATTTTTGTATCCTTCTCTAGATTTCTGTAAAAGGGAAAGCGAATGTAATCTATAAATTTAGTGAATATTCCTTTTTCTTTCATCTGTTGAAGGAGTTGTACAAGGTTTTCAAGATCGCCTTCCATAAAAATCATCCATTGCTTAAAAACAGCTTATTCCAGTGTTCAATTACTACCTTACCAACTCTTTTTGCAAGTTTAGGAGGAACCGCATTTCCAATCTGTCTCGCAATTGATGCTTGATTACTACTTTTAAAAATATATTCTTTTGGGAACGTCTGCAAGGTTGCACCTTCTCTCAACGAAATTGCTCGGTGTTCTTCCGGATGCCCGAACCTTCCATTAGAGAGACTATTAAATCTAGTAGTGATAGTAGGCGCTGGTTTGTCCCACCACATTCTAGCATACACATCCCTGAAAACATGATCTTTATTTTTGTAAGCATCTATCTGCAAATCGGAGTTATCTTTCCAGCAATAACGTGTACCGCCGTCAAGGGTTGTCAAAATGATCCTCCGACGATTTTTCTCGGAAAGACCGGCCGATGTATGACGGAAATCCGATTCATCTTTGTGATTATCAGGTATTTTTTTGAATCCGTTGTGTTCGCCTATGAAATTCCTTACTGTCAGGTTCTCACCACTTTCCTGCACAGGTAGAGCAATTTCTTTTGAAAGGCGAGTCGCAATAAGCAAGTATCTTTCCCTATGTTGGGGAACGCCGTATTTATTTGCATTAATTACATTGTCATCGAAGACGTAATGTTTCTGCGATAGAAATTCTTTGAATTCAGCTAATACATTGCTTTCCTTATTTCTCCATAATCCCGGAACATTTTCAATTACAATATATCCTGGCCTGAAATAATCAACAAATACCTTAAAGCGGCCTAATAGGTTTCTTGTCATCTTGCTTTTGGTTTTATCAGTTCTGATTTTTGTCCAATATTGGCATGGACTGCATCCGATAAATATTAAAGAATCATCATTTGGAATAATGCCTGTATCTTCAGCCAATTTTTCAGGAGAGTATTCATTAATATCTGCCTCGATGAATTTGGCACTGTTGTTCTTTTCATAAGTTTCTTTACAATCCGAGGCTATGTCGATTCCCGCAAGTACGTTAATGCCAGCCTGACTCATTCCATGAGTCATACCACCAGCACCACAAAAAAAATCTATTGCTTTTAATTCGGATTTATTCTTGGGAAACATCTACGCCTCATATGACAAGTAATATACTTGATTATTAACACCTATATAATATTAATAAATTATAAATAAAATTCCAAGCTGACATTACACTCATTGATTATCAATTGATCTAAATAATTGTATCTCATCTCGCCATACTAATATATAATTTACAACAATTTATTACTGTAGGAGAGTTCATTATGAGAATTTCGGTTATCGGTACTGGATATGTTGGCTCAGTTACTGCTGCGTGTTTTGCGGAACTCGGCCATGAAGTGATCTGTGTTGATGTAGATGAGAAGAAAGTTAGTATGATAAATGCCGGTAAAGCCCCTATCTGGGAAGATGGCCTTGAAGAGCTGCTGACAAAGCATGCCGAAAAACGCATTATAGCTACATCGGACTATGATTATGCGATCCAAAAGTCGGATGTATCTTTTATCTGCGTGGGTACGCCTTCAGATGAAAAGGGCAACATCGACTTGTCCATAGTGGAATCCGCTGCTGTGAGCCTGGGAGAAGCCATGGCAAAGAAGGAACATTACCATGTGGTCGTAGTGAAGAGCACGGTAGTGCCAGAGACTACGGAGAAGTTCGTCATGCCTATCCTGGAAAGTTATTCTGAGAAGAAAGCTGGTAAAGACTTCGGTGTTGCCATGAATCCCGAGTTCCTGAGAGAAGGCAAAGCAGTATATGATTTCATGCACCCGGATAAGATAATAGTAGGAGCCATCGATGAGAGATCATATTTCATGGTTGCGGAGCTCTACCGGGGCCTTAACTGCGAGGTCACGCACACCAAACCTACCACTGCAGAAATGATCAAGTATACTAATAACGCCCTGCTGGCAACCAAGATCTCCTTCGCCAACGAGATCGGGAATATCTGTAAGAAAATGGGCATCGATACATACAAGGTAATGGAAGAAGTGGGTAAGGACTTCAGGATATCACCCCATTTTCTCAACTCGGGGGCAGGTTTCGGAGGCTCCTGCTTCCCCAAGGATGTGCGGGCAATTATAGGCAAGGCAGAAGAACTTGATTATACACCTAAACTGCTACGTTCGGTTATCGATGTAAATGAAGAGCAACCTATGGGAATGATCAGGTTGCTTAATGAAAAGATGGGCGAACTGAAGGACAAACGCATCACAGTGCTCGGACTGGCTTTCAAGAACGACACCGATGACATCCGTGAATCCCGCTCTATACCTGTCATTGCGGAACTCCTGCGCCAGGAAGCCCAGGTATTTGCTTATGACCCCATGGCAATGGAACACATGAAGAAGATCTTCCCCAATATCAACTATTGCGACAGCGCAGCTGAAGCCCTTACAGATGCCGATGCCTGCCTACTCATGACAGAATGGAACCAGTTCCGCAGGCTGGACAAGGAATTCGCAGCTATGAGAACATGTCTTTGGAGTTGCATGCCATTGGTCATAGACGGCAGACGCCTCATAGACCCAAAGGAACTGTCCGTGAAGATAGAGTACGAAGGGCTCTGTTGGTGAACTGATAATGACAACTGATGAAAAAACAAGAGATGACCTGCATGGCAGGATCAATTCCTTCGATCAGAACCTGAGAAGTCTGGAACGCAGGCTCAGGGCAGTAGAGCGCAGGCTTTCCATGGAGGTTCCTTCTCAAGATCTTATGGACGATCCTGCACATATAGAAGCCGACCTCCTAAAACAGACACGCATGGAAATTGTAGAGCTGAGGGAACAGATAGGTGCTCTTGACAAAAAAGGCTCAGACACCGCATGTGAAAGTGATAGCAACGGCCTGAAGCAGGAGCTGGCCGAACTGCAACGGCAGCTTCGCACACTAAATGAAGGATATCAGCAGACAAAGGACGAGTTGTTCAATAACAGGACTGACGATCAGATGCTTATGCTCACCCAAAACATGAAGGATCAGATTGGGGACATGGAAAAACGGCTTAAAAGATCAGAAGAGAGGAACAGGATCACCATCGGTTCTGTGAAAGTGCCGATGGAGCTCTCAGGAGTGGTGGCATCAGCCCTCATATTCTTTACAGGCGTGCTCATCATGGGTAATAGATGGGACATAATAAGGTCCCCTTATTTCTCATTCACTATTGCATTGGTACTGGCAGCTGCTGCCATATTAAGGTTCTACATGGCAAAAAGAGACACCGAAAGAGCATAAAAGTATAAAAAAGAATGATCAGATGGATCTGACCTTTATGAGATACTGCTCATCCAGATCCAGATACCCTTCCTGCATCACTTTAACAGCTATATAACCCTCATTTTTTCCAGTGGGCAGAGACATGTTCTCCAGCCGGAAAGTAAATTCTCCAAAAGCATCAGTGGTGCCTGCTTTAGCTGTCCTGTGATCAGGACCCCAGACAACCACACTTGCCCCCGGTACAGGTTCATCCTCGGAATTGACCACCTTGAGCAGTATATGCGGAGAAGCACCGGTCGTACCGTTCATGGAAAAGGAGGTGCTATTGGACATTACGTACAGCATACCAGGCGTGGTCTGAATACCAGCGAGCGCAGCCAGCATCACGGTCACACCTGCAAGACCCACTATGGTTAATACCACCATTCTGATAGGCAGACCTAGTGCAGCTGTTTCATCTTTGGAAAAACCTCTGTAATTCATGATATTACAAAAATAGAAAATGGTCAGGCAGTCCTGACTATCATCACAGCGTCTTCTTTCTCATAGTCATAGAACCCATTAGCTGAAATGGTAAGGTCCATTGTGCCCTCGTTCTGGTTAGGTCCCAGTGCGACCATTGCCGGATTGGTGATAAGCAGCGTCTTGCCATCACTGCCCGTGGTGTTGGTTGCAACCCCGCCCAGACCCCTGAGCACTACACTGGCATCCCTTACAGGGTTGCCATCCGTGTCCGTAGCAGAAAGAGTCACCCTCACATAAAACGGATTCTGCGCCGTAGCTGAATCCACTATGACCGCATTACCATCAATCATAGTCATAGTAGGAGTGACAGAAGCACCTGAACTATCAATGTAAACAGACATGTTCTTAGTAGGTGGTGGAATAATGGCGACAAGGGCTGCAAGTGCCACCATACCAACAACCAGCATAACGACAATATTAATTGGCAGTTCCATAGCATCATCGCTGTGGAACAAAATTGTAGCATTCTTTCTGTTTTTCATACATATCACCAGATTGGTTTAATAGTTAAAAAGAATACAAAGTATATAAGTTATACTATATTACTCAAAAGTTAAAAGGGAGATCTGCAGATTCGTTAAATTGATGTATAAGGAACAAGCTCTAATTCCCGATGAAAAATATCGTGATCATAGACTATGGGCTTGGTAACCTGCGCAGTGTATACAAAGGACTTGAACACGCAGGTGCCTCTGTTTCCATCTCCAGTGACCCTGAAAAGATGCTTGCAGCAGATGGGGTTATCCTACCCGGAGTGGGCGCTTTCATGGATGCCATGAAAAACATAGAAGGTCTCAAGGGTACTATTACAGAATATGTGACTTCCGGCAAGCCTATGCTTGGCATTTGTCTGGGAGAGCAGATACTTATGGATTGGTCCGAAGAAGGAAGGTTAACTGATGGATTGGGACTTGTAAAGGGAAATGTTGTAAGATTCCCTCACTCTGAACTCAAAGTCCCCCACATGGGATGGAACTCCATACATATCACACAAGAACATCCTCTGTTCGAAGGTATTCCCAATGGGTCTTATGTTTATTTTGTACATTCCTACTATGTGGATACTGCACAAAAAAACACACTTGCATCGTGTGAATATGGAAAAACTTTTGCAGCTGCCATAGTCAACGATTCCGGGAATGTGATGGGCACACAGTTCCACCCTGAAAAAAGTGGGGATATCGGCCTGAAGATGCTTCGCAACTTTGTAGAAATGTGCTGAGGTAAAAATATGGATATCGAAGGATATGCAAAAAGAGGCCTACGTGCCAATGATCTTGAACTCGAAGATAAACTGACAGCAAGGATACTGGAAATAAAAAAGACCACACCTCAGCATGCACGCAAGCTTGCGCAGGCAACAATCGTGGAAGCAAAAAACACATTGAATGTGAAAGGTGATATCCTGGAACCGACCATATCTGGCGTCACAATGGGTGAATTCGGCGTAGGTTCAAGGGGCACAGGTGACTTTTATACGCATGAGAAGATAGCAGAGGTAATTGGAAAAACCAGTGCTATAGTTGACAGCGCGCAGCTTGATGATTCAGGCGTGGTCTTGGGCAATGGCATAGATAAATACATAATAGTCACCATAGATGGAATACACTCCAGACTTAGCGATTTTCCATTTCTCGCCGGTTTCCATGTAGCAAGAGCCTCACTTAGAGACGTGTATGTAATGGGAGCACGACCTGTTGCTCTGCTTTCAGATATTCATGTAGCAGATGACGGAGATGTAGCGAAGATATTTGACCACATCGCAGGCATAACCACAGTATCTGAGCTTACTGGTATCCCCCTTATCACTGGCAGCACACTCCGTATAGGAGGAGATATGGTCATAGGGGAACGCTTGACAGGCGGAGTGGGTGCCGTGGGAACAACATCGGACCTTACAGCCCGCAATCAAACAAGAGAAGGCGATGTAATCCTCATGACCGAGGGTGCCGGAGGAGGCACTGTTTCCACTACAGCTCTTTATTACAACATGCACCATGTTGTGAGCGAAACCATGAACGTAAAGTTCCTGGAAGCATGTGAAGCACTCATTGGTTCTGGCCTGCTTCCATATATACATGCCATGACGGATGTCACTAATGGTGGTATCCGTGGTGACGCCAAAGAGATATCAAAGACTGCTGGTGTAAAACTGGTCTTTGAAGAAGAGAAAATGAGAGCACTGGTCAATCCAGTAGTGCTTGAAATGCTCGAATCCCTAAAGATAGATTATCTGGGAGTCTCACTTGATGCCTTGCTTGTCATAGCCCCGCAGGAGTATGCTCAAGAAATCATGCGCGTTGTGAAAGAAGCAAGTGTTGCCATTGACATCATAGGGCGCGTGGAGAAAGGAGTTGGCTCCGAAATCAGAATAAACGGAGAGATAAAAGATTTCATCCCCCGCTTCAGGGAATCTGCATACACCCCTGTCAAGAAAATGATAGGAGAAGAAGAGCCCCGGGATTTTATTGAAATGAAAAATGCAATTGACAAGGCAGCGGAGAATTCAATTGAGAAAAAGCGCAGAGTAGTGGAAATGATAAAGAAAGGATCTGCTTAAGTAAGAAAGCAGATCATTATTCTGAAAGACGATATTTTTCATCTATCTTTTTTACAATTAGAACCGTCCCATCTTTTTCCAGGATCTCCACCTTATTTCCTTTTTCTATATAATCCTCAGAACGCGCTTTCCAGTTTTCACTTTTATGCCTTACATATCCAAACTCGCCTGGTCCAAAAGAATCCTGGGCAACAGCAATATCACCTAAAAGCTCACCGAATTTTGGCTTGGAGTGACGCACAATTGCGACCTTATAAAGAACGAACAACAGGAAAACACCAATAGCTATGGTGGGAGCTACAACCGAAAGTAGGATAGTCTGCTGGAATCCAGCTGGCGTATAATTTCGTGGAAAATCTGTTGGTGCAAGCAACATACTTCCTGCAACTATGCACACAAGCCCTACAATACCGAAAATTCCTAAACCCGGGGATTGGAACTCTATTATAATCAATGCCACACCTACCAATATGAGGAATATTGATGCAATATTAACATCGAAGCCTGTACCTACAAGCCCCAATGATATAGATATAAGACCAAATATCTCTCCGCCAATTCCGGGGTGGGACAGACCTAATATTAGGGCGTACACCCCAAGCAACAATAACAAGGAGGATAGGACCGGATCTGAGATAGTATTCAGGAAAGAAAGTCTAAGGGATGGTTTATAGAACACTATATCTGCCCCGCTGGTCTTAAGTTCCCTACCCTTAACCTCCTGCCCGTCAACCTGGTCCAACAGGTCATTAAGATCTGACGCTATGTACTCGATTACTCCGTATTCCAGGGCCTTTTCAGGATTTAAATTGAGGTTTTCCGTAATAAATTGACCTGCAGCAGTTTCATTACGCCCGTATTTGCGAGCATTTTCCTGTGCCATAGCAACCAGAGCATTCACAATCTTGGAATCATTTATGGGTTCTGAACCTGATGGAGTCATGGTGACAGGCTGGGCTGAGCCTATGACAGTGAAAGGAGCCATAGCCGCCACATCCGTACTTATAAGGAGAAGAGTACCCGCAGACCAAGACTTCGTACCTTCAGGATACACGTAGCCAATGACAGGTACATTCGTATTGGCTATTTGTTCCATCATATTAAGGGTCGCATCCACCACACCGCCTGGCGTGTTAAGTGTAATGACCAGAACCTGGTAATCGCCTTCTTCAGCGAAAGCTATGGCGTCTGCCAAAATATCATCAGAAGCCGGTGTTATGGAATCCTCTATCTGTAATACCAATACCTTTTCTGTAGCAGCAGCACAGGGTGTACAGCAAAAAATAAAAGTAAAAAGGAATAAAGAAACCACAACTCTGGAAACCATTATGACCTTTCCATCAGCTCTTGTTCTTCTCGCTGAACGCCTTCGACATAGCCGCTATACCCCCAATTTCCATAGAACTGGAAATTACGATAAGGTTCTTCTCTCTTGCCACCTCGGCTATGGTCTGCAATTCACGTAGTTTAAGTCCCGCGGGCATATCCTGGTATAACTGTGCAGCTTGTTTCATCTTCTCGGCAGCTATGTACTCACCTTCTGAAAGAATAATACGTGCGCGCTTCTCACGCTCTGCTTCGGCCTGCTTTGCAATGGCACGCAGCATAGTATCATCTATTTTCACATCTCTGAGAGTAACTCCTGTAACCTTGATACCCCATGGATCAGTAGCAACATCGAGCAGTTCCTGGATATCCCTATTAATCTCCTCCCTGTTGGAAAGGAGTTCATCAAGTTCTATCTGACCAATCACATCACGCAATGTTGTTTGGGACAAAGTTGAAGTAGCGTACCTGTAATTTTCCACTTCATTGACAGCAGAAGAGGGGTCCACTACCTTATAGTAGACAATAGCATCCACATCCACTGTTACATTATCCTTGGTTATCACGTTCTGCTTGGGTACATCAATAGTTACCACACGCAGATCAATTTTCACCACCGTATCTATGATAGGTATTATGAAAAACATGCCCGGACCTTTGATACCGCTTAGTCGGCCTAAACGAAAAATGACTACACGTTCATATTCATTAACGATCTTGATCGCTTTTGATAAAATAAAAATTGCTACGATAAGTAATGGAAAAAGAAAATCTAATAAAGCCATAGTACCTCCCTTTCAAACAGTGAAATTACTGATTGCATATAAAGAAAGGGTTGCTACATATTAAAAAGTTAATGCTGCTTGTAGATAAAATAGTAGAAAGGAGTTTGGGTCCGAACCGTTTTTCGAGGGGATGTATACGAAAGCATGAAAGCAAACATTTTCCTTGTATTTCAGACCCAACAAGTAATAAGATGGTTTTATGGTTTATTAATCTGATTGATTTTGTTGTGTGAAATTGCAAACTAATACAAATTGTATCGAGTGTATCTTGATGCTGATTTTGTACATACATTACACAGGTGGAGACCAAAGACATAAATCCCACATATTACATTTAAAGCATGATAAAATGAGCGAAAGATGTCCAGAGTGCGAGGGAAAGGGATACATTGTTACCTCCTCAAAGAAATGCCCGGATTGTAAAGGAAGCGGGAAATCCAAATCAGTAGACTTTATGAAATTATCAGAAAAAGATGTTGCAAATTTCCTTAA